>JAUMYP010000047.1:9021-13851 GCA_030528565.1 Pseudomonadota bacterium | reverse complement strand
CCGAACGCTTCAATGCGGCACTGGAATCAGGGCTGAGCGCCTATACCTATCTGGACGACGCCCCGCTTTAATTTCGCTGCTCATAAAGCCTGCACAACTACCAGTGCCCCGGCTTGCGGAGCGGCTTTTTGGACGTAGGAATGATGTCAGGAAGTTGAGCCTTGCTCAGCTCATCGTCAAAAAGATGGCGCCGGGTCCAGTGAGAGTATTTGTCCAGAGAGGCGCTGGCAGCACGGTGGTTAGCACCGCTTGTTGCAGGCGGTCTGCGAGGCATAACTACACCAAGAGTCAAATCCGGGAAGTCTTCCCTCAATGCCTCTAGTGCAGGTGCAACATCGCTGTCGTTGGAACAGACAACAAGTTGGTGAAACTTGCCAGACCTTGCTGCTCTGTACATTGAAAGCGCCAAGTTGACATCCGTTTGCTTTTCTTCCAGCTTCCATACTCTGACTCGGTTGTTGCGGTCATAGGGGGTGCTCTCAACAAACCGTGGCAGCAATGTGCCATTTTTATCGAAACTGTGTTTGCCCAAAATGAGGGAAAACCGTTCTGGATGTGTGGCAGCCAAGGCGCGGTGGTAATCGTGTTGTGCACAGGGAGATGCTTTGCCATGAGTCGCAAACCTTCCAAGTGCAGGGGCAGTGAAATAATTTAGTTTGGCAAGACGAGCCGACGGGTCTTGCTCATTGAGCAACGCATCGAACAGTTTGAGTAAATCCAACCACTTGTATGGTGTGCCACGGATACGACCGTAATACAAGTTATAGCCGTCAACAAAAACAGCAGTAGGCTTGGATGCTTCCATAAGTGTCATGCTCCTGCGGGCATGAAAAAACCGCCCTAGGGCGGTTTTTTCGTCCCAAGCCGAAATCAACTAAATGACATGCCAAGGGATGAGTGGTGAGCGAATTTTACATCAGGCTATTACCTGTTTGCAAGGAAAATGCTCAATCCTGCCGATGCACCTGAAACCCGGCAAAGCTCTGGTTGACTGGCATGGTTTCGATGCGGTTGATGTTGAGGTGCGCGGGCAGGTTGGCAATCCATGCGACTTGCTCGGCAATGTCCTCGGCACGGATGGGGCTGGCACCGGCATACAGGGCATCGCTGGCGGCCTGGTTGCCGCCGGTGCGTACCAGGGTGAATTCGGTTTCCGCCATGCCAGGCTCAATGCTGGTCACGCGCACGCCGGTGCCGTGCAGGTCGCTGCGCAGGCCCAGTGAGAACTGGCTGACAAAGGCTTTGCTGCCGCCATAGACATTGCCGCCGGGGTAGGGGTAGCGCGCGGCAATCGAGCTGATATTGATGATAAGCCCGCAGCTTGCGACAAGGCGCGGCAGCAATGCGTGGGTGAGGGTGATGAGTCCGGTGATATTGGTGTCAATCATCTGCCGCCACTGCGCAAGGTCGGCCTGTTGCGCCGGGGCGGTGCCCAGCGCCAGCCCGGCGTTGTTGACCAGCAGGTCGATATTGGCAAAGTTCTCTGGCAAATCGGCAAGTGCCGCGTCGATGGCGGCGCTGTCGCGGATGTCGAAACAGGCCACGTGGCAGCGCCCGGGAAACGCTGCGGCCAGTGCCTCCAGCCGTTCACGGCGGCGGGCGCTGATGATGAGGCGCCAACCTTCATTCAACAGGCGCTGGGCGATGGCGCGACCAAAGCCGGAAGATGCACCGGTCACGAAGGCGGTTTTGGGGGAATTGTTCATGGCGATATAGGGGTGTGCAGGCTGTGATGGGGGCAGGCTGCCGGACTGGCAAGTATGGAAATTGTCGCCCGATTCGGCAGAAAGCCCGGCTACAATCATCGGCCATTCCACCCCAAGTTTGGAACGCCCGATGTCGCAGGAAGACCTGAAAACCGCCGCCCTTGAATATCACCGCCAGTTTCCGCCCGGCAAAATCAAAATCAGCGCCACCAAGCCGATGGTGACTCAGCGCGACCTGTCGCTGGCTTACTCGCCGGGCGTGGCCTATGCCTGTGAGGCGATTGTCGAGGATGTGGCTGCGGCCAGCGAAATGACCGCGCGCGGCAATCTGGTGGCGGTGATTACCAATGGCACGGCGGTACTGGGCCTTGGCGATATCGGCCCCCTGGCGGGCAAGCCGGTGATGGAAGGCAAGGGCGTTTTGTTCAAAAAGTTTGCCGGTGTGGACGTGTTCGATATCGAAATCGACGAGCGCGACCCGGACAAGCTGGTGGACATCATCGCCAGTCTGGAGCCGACCTTTGGCGGCATCAATCTGGAAGACATCAAGGCGCCGGAATGCTTCATCGTCGAGCGCAAGCTGCGTGAGCGCATGAAAATCCCGGTATTCCACGATGACCAGCACGGCACGGCGATTATCGTCGGCTCGGCGGTGCTGAACGCGCTGGAAGTGGCCGGCAAGAACATCGGGGACGTGAAAATCGCCACCACTGGCGCAGGCGCGGCGGGTATTGCTTGTCTGGACATGCTGGTGGCGCTGGGGGTCAGGCGCGAGAACATCACCGCCTTCGACCGCGAGGGCGTGATTTACAAGGGCCGCCCCAACCTCGACCCGGACAAGGCGCGCTATGCCAATGACACCGCAGCGCGCTCGCTGGAAGAAATCGTCGAAGGCGCGGATATCTTCCTGGGCCTTTCGGCAGGCGGCATCCTCAAGCCGGAGATGGTGGCGAAGATGGCGGCGCGCCCCATCATCCTGGCGCTGGCCAACCCGTACCCGGAAATCCTGCCCGAAGATGCCAAGGCGGTGCGCGATGACGCGATTATCGCCACTGGCCGCAGCGACTATCCCAACCAGGTCAATAATGCGCTGTGCTTCCCCTATATCTTCCGTGGTGCGCTGGATGCCGGTGCCACGGAAATCAACGAAGCGATGAAGCTCGCCTGCGTACGCGCCATTGCCGAGCTGGCGCGCAAGGAAGCCAGTGACCTTGGCAATGCCTATGGCAATGACATCCCCACCTTTGGTGCCGAATACCTGATTCCGCGCCCATTCGACCCGCGCCTGATTACCGTGATTGCGCCTGCCGTGGCGCAGGCGGCGATGGACTCGGGGGTGGCCTCGCGGCCGATTGCCGACATGAATGCCTACCGTGAAAAGCTGGGGCAGTTCATCCACAAGTCCGGCCTGATGATGAAGCCGCTGTACGAGCGCGCCCGCGCCGACCTCAAGCGCGTGGTGTACGCCGAAGGCGAGGAATACACCGTGCTGCGCGCGGTGCAGAACGTGGTGGATGAAAAGCTGGCCTTCCCGGTGCTGATTGGCCGCCCGGACGTGATTGAACGGCGCATCGCCAAACTCGGCCTGCGGCTGCAGGCGGGCAGGGACTATGAGCTGGTCGATATCCATGCCGACCCGCGTTTTGACGATTACTGGCAGCACTATCACCAGCGCAATGCACGCAATGGCATCACCGTGGACGCGGCCAAGAGCCTGATTCGCTCGCGCCCAACCATCGTCGCGGCCTTGATGGTGGAACGCGGCGAAGCCGATGCGCTGATTTGCGGCATCGTTGGCCGCTATCACAAGAAGCTGGGCTATCTGCGCACGGTATTCGACCTGGAGCCGGGAGCGCACTGCACTTCGGCGATGACCGGCGTTATCAACGACCACGGCGTGTGGTTCTTTGCCGATACCCATGTGCAGGTTGACCCCACTGCCGAGCAGATTGCCGAATGCACCTTGCAGGCCAACCTGCGCCTGAAAATGTTTGGTATCGAGCCGAAAGTGGCGCTGCTCTCGCACAGCAATTTCGGCAGCCATAACAACCCTTCAGCCCACAAAATGCGCCGCGCCCGCGAGCTGATTATCGAGCGCGCGCCGAAGATGGAAATCGACGGCGAAATGATGGCCGATACCGCCTGGGACGAAGCCCTGCGCCAGCGCATCTTCCCCGGCACCGCGCTCAAGGGGCGCGCCAACCTGATGGTGATGCCCAACCTTGATGCGGCCAATATCGGTTACAACCTGATTCGCGTGGCCACCGGCGGCGTGGCGGTAGGCCCCATCCTGATGGGGCTGGACAAGCCCGCGCATATCCTGACCGCTGCCGCCACCCCGCGCCGGGTAGTCAATATGACCGCGATTGCCGCGGTGGATGCGCAGATTCGCGCCAGCCGCCATGCAAAAGGCGGCTGAAGTGTTGACGGCCAGCATCGTCTTTCTCAGTTACCGCGACCGCCAGTGGGTGGACGCGGCGCTGGATGGCGTGCTGGCACAGACCGTGCCCTGCCAGCTCCTGATTTCCAATGATGCCGGCGATGATGGCACCTTCGAGCGCATCGCCGAACGGCTACAGGGCTATCAGGGACATCACCGCATTGACTTGCTGCTCAAGCAGCCGCAGAACCTGGGCGTGGTCGGCTCCTGCAATGCAGTATTGCCGCAGGCCAGCGGCGATATCGTGGTGATGATGGCAGGCGATGATGTTTCTGCCCCCGACCGGGTGGAAAAACTCCTGGCCGCCTATGCCGCACACCCGCAAACCATGGCAATCGGTACGGATTTTGAGGCGGTGGACGGTGAAGACCGGCCGGTCAGCATCGACTTCAAGACCGAAATGCTGCATTTTGACCTGCACCATCTGGCACATTCGCGCGCCCTCCATACCCTGCTGGGCGCAGCGTTATCGTTCCGCCGCGAGGTATTCAGCCGTTTTGGGCCGCTGCGCGGCATGGTGGAAGACAATGCCCTGACCCTGCGCGCCTGCCTGCTCGGTGATTGCCGCAACCTGCCGGAAAAGCTGGTGCGCTACCGCCAGCACAGCGGCAGTATCAGTCACCGCCTGTTCGCCCGCGAAGTGGAAGATGCCAGAGAACTCAAACGCATCTGGTTGCGGCGCAC
>JAUMYP010000047.1:0-8921 GCA_030528565.1 Pseudomonadota bacterium | reverse complement strand
GCGCACTGCGGCCTTCTTGCAGGGCACCGCCGATGATTTGGCGCATTGCCTGGCACAGCTACCCAATCCGGATGCTGCCATGGTGGCAAATGCCCGGCGGCTCCAGCGCATGTACGCCGGTGCGGCACGGATGCGGCAGGCACTGGTGACGGGTGATTTTGCCGAACGCTGGGCGGCCATGTGCTCGGCATTGACTCAGCCCGGCAACCGCCGCCGCGCCCTGGAATATGTCAGCAAGCTGTGGCGGAAATAACGGAGTTGCGGGGCCTGGTGCTCTCCATAACGGGCCCCTGTTTGAATTGACAGAGGGCTTATGTTTGGTTGCTGGAGCTTGTGTCTGAGAGGCGCTTATTGTTTGCGCGCAGTTTGCAGCCGCAATACCGGGACATGGGCATGGCTTTGGCCTTCACGCTGTGCGTGGATGTCGGCCAGTGCCTCGCGGGTGGCGCGATAGGCTTCGCCGTGGTCGTCTACCGGCAGCCACAGGGTGGCCACGCCCATGACCCGGTGTGGGGTCATGGTCTGGGTGGTGCCAATCCACAGTGGCGTGTCGTCCTGCAAGCGAACCGGGGCAGGCCACAGGCGCAGCACCTGGCGGCGGCGGCCATCGTCGATTTCACGCACCAGCAGCAAGGCTTCGGGATGGGCTTCCAGTGCGGCAGGCAGTATCGGCTGTTCGCTGGAGGGGGTGTCGCTGTCCAGCAGCCCCAGCACATCCATCCAGCCGGCCTGCGGTTTGACCCGCCAGCCAGCGACTTCCAGCGCGGTCTGCACCGGCACCAGCGAGCCTGCGATTTGCACGTCCAGCGGCCAGCGGATGGCATCGCCGCGGGCATTGCGGGTCGCGGGCAATTGCTGCCAGCCATCCTCCCACCAGGTGGCGCGGCTCATGCTATGGGCGGGCGGTGGCGGAGAAAAATCCTCCAGCCAGGTTTGGGTATCGCGTGGGGCGTGCCAGAGTGCAGCCAGCACGAATACGCTATAGAAGATGATGGCCAGGGGGCGCATCCAGAAAGAGCGCGCCACATGGCTGCGGTAGGCGATGCCCAATACCAGTACCCATAGCAGGCCGAACACGATGCCGCTGATGACATCGCTCAGCCAGTGTGCGCCCAGGTAAAGGCGGGCGAAGGCCACCAGTGCGGTCAGCACAGTGCCCAGCAGGTAGGGCCAGATACGCCGCCGTCCCGGCCATTCGCGGGCGATGAGCACGGCAAAAAAGCCGAAGCTGATGGTCAGCATGACGATGCTGACCGAGGGAAAGCCAAAACCCTCTGGCGCGGTGGGCGGGCGTGGAATATTGATGATGAATTTCAGTATTTCGCTTGCCAGCCAGCCAAACAGCAGCGCGGCGCTCCAGTGCAGGGCGGCCTGCCAGCGTTTGCGCCACAGCAGCCAGCCCAGCCCGGCCAGCAGGGCCGGCGCCAGCACCTGGATATCGCCAAGCCGTGCCAGTGCGGCCATCAGGTTGTCGGCCAGCGGGGTGCGCAGGGCAAACATCGCCTCATACAGGCGATGGTCGATGCCGAGTGGGCCGCCGTTGGCGAGCAGCGCCACGGCGCCGACCACGGTAATCCACAGCAGCCCGACCAGGGCGGCAAACAGCATCAGCAGCGAGGTCGATTGCGGACGGTTGGGGTCAACCAGATAGCCGGTGAACTGGCCGAGCCGGGGATGGGCGCGCGACCAGGCCAGCAGGCGCTGCAAAAGGCCATCGGCATGGCCTGCAAACCAGCGCGAGGTATAGATGACCCCGGCCCAGGCCAGTGCAATGAGGGCGGCGATGGCAATCAGCACCAGTGCCAGTTTGTCGGCCACGGCGGCGACGGCATCATAGGATTTGCCGAAAATCCAGCCCGGCGCCAGAAACAGCGCCGCCCAGCTGATGCAGGCCACCAGGCTGGCCGGGGCATAGCGGGAAAACGGCATGCGCAGCATGCCGGCAATGGCCGGTACAAACGGGCGTACGGCGCCGACATAGCGCGCAATCAGGATGCTCATCGCGCCGTGGCGGTGGAACATGCGCTCGCTGCGGTCAAGGAATTGCGGGTAGCGCCGGAACAGCCACAAACTGCGCATTTGCGGTCCCCAGCGGTGGCCAATCCAGTAACTGAGCGCATCGCCCAGAAACGCGCCGGCTGCGGCGCAGCCCACCAGCAGCGGGCCATTGGCATGACCCAGGCCAATCAGGGTGCCGACGGCAAACAGCAGCGGGAAGGCCGGGATAAGAATGCCGACCACTGCCAGGGCATCACAGAAGGCGATAAGAAACGCGATAACTGCCGCCGCTGCGGGGTTATCGCCAATCCACAAAACGATTTGGTCAAACCATTCAGACATGCCGGAATTATAGGTGGCGTATATTCATGTTCAGCAGCCGCTGCCGGCCATTTGTTCATTTCATGGCAGGTGTTTGTCACGGCAAACCTATAATCGGCTCATCTTCTGTTTGGGGAATCATCGTGAGCACACTCTCGGGCAAGACCTTGTTCATCACCGGCGCCTCGCGCGGCATTGGCCGTGCCATCGCCCTGCGTGCGGCGCGCGATGGCGCCAATATCGCCATCGTCGCCAAATCCGGCGTGCCCAATCCGCGCCTGCCCGGCACCATTCACAGCGTGGCCGAAGAAGTCCGCGCCGCAGGCGGCAATGCGCTTGCCATCAAATGCGATATCCGTGACGAAGACCAGGTCAAAGCGGCAGTGGCCGCCACCGTGGATGCCTTTGGCTGGATTGATGTCCTGGTCAATAACGCCAGTGCCATCTGGCTGGCGGGGGTGATGGATACGCCAATGAAACGCTACGACCTGATGAACCAGGTCAATGCCCGTGGCAGCTTTCTCTGCGCCCAGGCCTGCCTGCCGCATCTGCGCTCATCAAGCAATCCGCATATCCTGACGCTGGCGCCGCCGCCCTCGCTCGACCCCAAGTGGTGGGCGCCGCATACCGCCTATACGCTGGCGAAGATGGGCATGAGCTTGGTCACCCTGGGGCTGGCCGCAGAACTGGCCGGGCAGGGGATTGCCGTCAACGCGCTGTGGCCGCGCACCATCATCGCCACCGATGCGCTGAACATGATTCCCGGCGTGCAAATCGAACGCTGCCGCAAACCGGAAATCGTCGCCGATGCTGCCCACGCCATCCTCACCCGGGCGGCCAGCGAAACCAACGGGCAGTTCTTTATTGATGAAGAAGTGCTGTACCAGGCCGGGGTGCGTAATTTCAGGGACTATGCCGTTGACCCGAGCCAGCCGCTGCTGAACGATTTGTTTCTTGAGCCGTAAGCTCGAAAACAAAGAGCCGGTCGTAATTGACCGGCTCTTTGTTTTGCCTGGTTTTGGCTGTCAAGTCATCAGAACTTGACGCGCAGACCCAGGGTGTATTCACGCGGTGCATTGCCACGGGCGCCGTCAGCGCCGCGGTGGGTGATGCGCTGCTGGTTGAATACGTTGTTCACCCGGGCATAGACCTCGGCGTTTTCGGTCAGGGCATAGCCGGTGGTGAAGTTCACCGTGAACAGGCTGTCGGTTTGCAGGAAGCGGCTGTCCACGCCGGGGCGGCGGGCATTGCTGGCCGTCCAGGCGCGGCTCTGGTAGTTCAGTGCCAGATAGCTGTTCCAGCCATTGCTGGTTTCAACGCCCAGTTGCACGGTGGCGACGTTCTTCGGGGTGTATTCGATGACGTCGTTCTTCAGCACCGAGCGGGTATCCGAATCACTGGTGTACTTGCCGTCGGTCAGGGTGTAGGCCACCCGCAGCGGCATGCGCAGCTTGTCGTTTTCCAGCAGCGTGCCGAAGGCGCCCAGTTCCAGACCATAGACCTTCTTGCGGCCGGTCTGCTGGGTGCCGGTGACAATGCCGCCCGGGCAGGGGTTGGCGACCAGGCAGGTGCGCATCGAGTTGCGGTAATTGGTCAGGAAGCCGATGGCATCCACGCCCCAGCCATTGCTGCGCCAGCGCACACCGCCTTCATAGTTGGTGCTTTCCTCGCCACGGGTGCCATTGACCGAACGGCTGCCGGGAGGCGCAAAGCCCTGATGGATGCCGCCGAGCACGGTCCACTCGTCGTTGATGGCGTAGTTGGCACCGAGACCGAAGGTGGTCTTCTTCAGGCGGTTCTGGTTGCGCGCGGCGATTTGTGCCGGGGTGGCATTCTTGGCCAGATTGTCGCGGGTGCGGATGTTTTCATGGCGCAGCACCGGCATCAGATACCAGCTACCGAACTTGATGCGGTCAGCAGCCCACAGCGACCAGGCCTTGGCATCGCCTTCCTGGTGGGCGGCACTGGCAGTGCGCTGGTAGGCCAGGCTCCCGTTGACCTGCTGGTAGAAGCTGTTGCTGATGCCCTTGTCGGCATTGAAGGTGCGGTCCTTCTCCCAGCGCGTGCCGACAATCAGCTCGTGCTCCACGGCATCGCCAAAGCGGTGGCTGAGCTCGCTCTGCACGCCGAAGGTCTTGAACGAGGGATGGTTATGACCATAGCGCACGCCATTGGCATGGGTGGTATTGGCGCTGCCATTGAGAATGCCCTGGAACAGGGCGGCATTGCTCTTGCCTTCATTGATGATGCTGGTCACGCCGCCAAGACCCACGCCGTTGATTTGGTTCAGGCGGTTGTAATAGCGGTAGGTGTCATTCCAGTAGATGGCGCTGGACAGGCGGGTGGCGCTGCCAAAGTCAATCTGGTGGCGCAGGCTGGCTGCCTTGCGGCCGCGGTCCATGCGCTCAAGTGCGCTGAGGCCATAGCGGCGGTTCGGATTGGCGCGGAAGTCGGCATCGGTCAGGCCCAGGTAGCTGACATTCAGCACTTCGCGGTCGTAGTTCAGCGCCAGCTCCAGCATCTGCGGATAAGTTGCCCCTTCGGCGCTGCTCCAGCGCAGCTTGCCGTTGAATTCGTTGATGTCATAGCCGGCATCGCCCTTGTGGCGGTCAATCTGGTGGAAGCCATCGCTCTGCGCCTGATAGGTTTCCAAGAGCCAGCCCCACTGCCCCTGGGTCTGGCCGTAATGGGCGTGGATTTTGCGGGTGCCGAACGAGCCGATTTCCGCATTCACCATACCGGCGCTGCCTTCGGGAATCTGGGTGCTGACCATGTTCACCACGCCCGAGGTGGTATGCGGGCCGTGCAGCAGGATTTCCGGGCCTTTAAGCACTTCCACCGTTTCCATGCGTGCGATATTGGGGAAGAAATAAGCCGAGGTATTGGCATACGGCGCCATCGCCGCCGGCAGGCCATCGACCAGTACCGAAATGCGGTCGCTGCGGCCGGTGCTGGAGGCGCGGATGCCGATGCGCGGGAACTGTCCCATGCCGCTTTCTTCGCGGGTGTACACGCCCGGCACGGTGCGCAGCACATCATTGGCATTGGCGGAATTGAACTTCTGCAACTGCTTCTGGTTCAGCTCGTAAGCCGAGCCCATGGTGGTCTGCGGGTCTTCCGGGTTGGCGATGATGCGCACCGAGTCCAGCAGGCGGGCATCGCCGGTGTCTGCTGCGGTGGCGGGGGTGGTATCAGCCAGTGCCGGCATGGCGATAGCGGTAATCAGCGCAGCCGATAGCGGCGCAAGGCGCAGGGAACGTGTTTTTTTCATGGTCGCATTCTCAAGATGACAAAAATGACCGCCCCGTTGCCAGTCGCGGCCGGGGACAGCCTGGAATTTAAAGTGCGCGAATGATAGTGATTATCAATTTTTAACGCAACTGCATCTCAATTCATGTTAGGGCCTGTTCAAGGTTTCTCCTTGTGCTGCCGTTTTCCACGGAGGGTGTGAACAGGCGCTCAGGGAACCGGGTCTTCGTTATCAGGCTGTGGCAGGCTCATGCCGCAGCGGCGGCAGTGCCAGGCATCGGCTTCATGGTCGGTCAGGCTGCATTCGGTACAGCGCACGATGCGGCGGTTTTTACCGCTTAGGGTTTTCATCAGCTCGGCGCCATACAGGCCGGTGGGCACGGCAATGATGCTATAACCGATGATGATGAGGGCAGAGGTCAGGAAGCGCCCCACTGGCGTGCCGGGAGAAATATCGCCATAGCCGACCGTCGCCATGGTCACCACCGCCCAGTACATGCCGGTGGGGATGCTGGTGAAACCGTGTTCGGGGCCTTCTAGCACATACATCAATGCGCCGAAGATGACGGTGATGGTCAGGATGGTGGTGATAAAGAGGAAAATCTTGCGACGGCTGCGCAGTAGCGACTCAATCAATACCCCGGCCTCGCTGGAATACTTCACCAGCTTCAGGATGCGGAAGATGCGCAGCAGCCGGAAGATGCGCACCACCGCCAGCGAGGCGCTGGCCGGAAACAGCAGCGAGAGAAAAGTCGGCAGGATTGCCAGAAGGTCAATCACGCCAAAAAAACTGGTGGCATAGCGCAGTGGCTTGCGCACCACCCATAGCCGGGCCAGGTATTCGGCGGTGAACAACAGGGTGAATACCCATTCGGCGATATACAAGGGCTCATGCCAGCGCGCCTTGATGCCGGGCACGCTGTCGAGCATCACCACGATGACGCTGGCGAGAATGGTCAGAATCAGCGCCAGGTCAAAATTGCGTTCTTCACGATTGTCGTGGTGGAAGAACAGCCGGAACAACCGGTAACGCCAGCCCTCGCGGCTGGCCGGATAGTGGGTGCGTTCGAAAATATTCTCCCGCACCTGCGGATTGCGGTTGTCGTGCTCGTCGGTTTGCATGGCGCTCAAATATCTGCAAAGGCTTGCCGTGCGGCCGCAATGGTGGCGGCAATCAGTGCATCATCATGTGCCGATGATACAAACCCGGCTTCAAATGCCGATGGGGCCAGATACACGCCACGCGCCAGCATGGCATGGAAGAAGCGGTTGAAAGCGCCCGTGTCGCTGGCCACCGCGCCGGCATAGGTATCGACTTTTTCGGCATTGAAGAACAGGCCGAACATGCCGCCTGCGCGCTGCGTGGAGAACGGCACCCCGGCCTCGCGCGCGGCGGCTTCCAGGCCATCGCACAGGGCATGGGTCTTGGCTTCCAGTGCCGGATAAAAGCCTGGCTCGGCAATCAGCTCAAGCATGGCAAGACCGGCAGCCATCGCCACCGGGTTGCCCGAAAGCGTACCGGCCTGATAAATCGGCCCGGCCGGTGCAATCTGCTCCATCAGTTCGCGGCGGCCGCCATAGGCGCCGACCGGCATGCCGCCGCCGATGATTTTGCCGAAGGTGGTGAGGTCTGGCGTTACCCCATAGCGCGCCTGCGCCCCGCCCAGTGCCACGCGGAAGCCAGTCATCACTTCATCAAAAATCAGCAGCGCGCCATGCTGGCTGCACAGCTTGCGCAGGTGTTGCAAGTAACCGTCCCGTGGCGGCAGGCAGTTGGCATTGCCGACGACCGGCTCGATGATGAGCCCGGCAATATCCGCGCCATGTTCGTCAAACAGCGCCGTGGCGGCCTCAAAATCGTTGTAGGGCAGGGTGAGGGTGAGGTCGGCCAGGGCTTTGGGCACGCCCGGCGAAGTCGGTATGCCAAAGGTCAGTGCGCCGCTGCCGGCCTTCACCAGAAAACTGTCGCCATGGCCGTGATAGCAACCTTCGAACTTGACGATGCGACTGCGGCCGGTAGCGCCGCGTGCCAGCCGGATGGCCGAGAGCGTGGCCTCGGTGCCGGAGTTCACCATGCGCACCATTTCGCAGCTTGGCACCAGCTCCGCAATGCGTTCGGCCATGGTGACTTCAAGGGGGTTGGGCGTGCCAAACGACAGCCCGCGCCTGGCGGCATCAATCACCGCATCCAGCACTTTCGGGTGATTGTGTCCCACAATCATCGGCCCCCAGGAGCCGACATAGTCGATATAACGGTTGCCATCGGCATCAAACAGATAGGCGCCTTCAGCGCGCTCGGTGAAGAACGGCTCGCCGCCAACGGACTTGAACGCCCGTACTGGCGAATTGACCCCGCCGGGCATCAGCGTCCTGGCGCGGGTGAACAGGTCATGGGAACGGGCATGGTTCATTTCGGGCTTCTCTTGTCAGTCAAAAACAGCCGCGCAACGCTGCGCAGCATCAACGGGGTTGTCGGCAGCGAATACGCCGCCAATCACGGCAATCATGTCGGCGCCGGCGGCGACAACCTGATGCGCATTGTCCGGCGTAATGCCGCCAATCGCTACCTTTGGCACGCGAATGTCCGCAGCATCGGCAAACAATGTTAGCGGGGCGGCTCGCGCGCCGGGCTTGGTGGCAGAAGCAAATACTGCGCCAAAGGCCACATAGTCCGCCCCTTGCGCGGCGGCCGCGCGCGCGCGTTCGGTATCGTCATAGCAGCTGATGCCGACAATGGCGCTTTCGCCCAGCCATTCGCGTGCCGTTTGCAGCGAGCCGTCGGTCTCTCCCAGATGCACGCCATCGGCAGCGACCTCATGCGCCAGCCAGACATCGTCATTGACGATGAAACACACCCCGTGCATCTTGCTCAGTTCGCGCAGGGCGGCGGCCTCGGCCAGACGGCGCACGTCATCGGCGCGTTTGTTGCGATATTGCAGGCAGGCGGCAAACGGCAGCACCCGAGCCACCTGCCGCAGTAGTTGGTAGCTGTCGTCAGTATCGGGCGTAATCAGGTATAACCCGTGACGGTAGAAATCAGTCATGTCAACACGGCTTGGGCATGTGAAAATGCACCATCTTCCTGCAAATGAATGCCTGCGTCATGTCCGAAAGCCCTGCCATCTCTGCCCCGTTCCGCATCTGGATGTGTGTGGTCTGCGGTTTCATCTATGACGAGGCAGAAGGGCTGCCGGAGGATGGTATCGCCCCCGGCACCCGCTGGCAGGACATTCCCGAGAGCTGGACCTGCCCGGATTGCGGGGTGAGCAAGGACGATTTTGATATGCAGGAAATTTGATGGTGTAAGAGCCATGCCTTTCAAGGTCTTTGCTCTGTCCCCTTAAGCTCCACCA
>JAUMYP010000046.1 GCA_030528565.1 Pseudomonadota bacterium | reverse complement strand
AAAGCTGCAAGCGGGTCCAATCTCCCGACATGGCGGGAAGCGGCGCAGTATGCCGTAACTTGTCTTGCGGCGCAACGAGCGAAAAATTTTGCCCTGTTACTTTGCGCCGTTTCTGAGAGCCTGTTCAAAGACTCTGATAGCCGCGGCAATCAATCGCCGTGCCTCGGCGGCATTACCCCAGCCATGCAGTTCCACATCGGCTTTGCTCTCTTCCGGCAATTGCTTGTAATAGCGGAAAAAAGCCTCGATACGCTGGCGCTCCAGCGGGGCAAGGTCGGCGATGTCGTGGATATGGCTGTAGCTGGCATCCACTTTGTCCACCGGCACGCCGATGATTTTTTCATCCATCTCACCTTTGTCCACCATCCTCAACACCGCAATCGGGCGGAAGCGAATCACGCTGCCCGGATGCAGCGGCGCACGGGTCAGCACCAGCGCATCCAGCGGATCGCCATCACCGGCGAGAGTTCGCGGCATCGAGCCGTAATTGGCCGGGTATGCCATCGGCATGGACAGGAACCTGTCCACATGCAGCAGGCCGTCTTCTGCGCCGATTTCATACTTGCTGAAGCTCCCTGCCGGGATTTCCACCACCACACGCGCTTCTTGCGGGGCGTTTTCCGGCTGTGCGGCGCTGAACGGATGAATCGGAGCCGATTGGTCAGCAAGGGCGCTGCAAGTTCCCAGCGCCAGCAACAGTGCAAACATTTTGGACATGGCCCCATCACTCCCAGCAGCGGTCTTTTCGCCCGGCAAGTGTTCCTGCTCGGTGATGGCAGTCACGCTCGGGGATACGCCCTTGGGTGATTTCATTGAGATGCTTGCGGCCATCGGTGCTGCGCAGGATTTCAAAGCTGTCATACAGCCGCCCGGTGGCGGTACGCGCCTGATAGTGCAGACGCCCCTCGGCAATGCGGATCACCTGGAACAACTGCGTGTCTTCCGCCACCGGATGCATGCTGCGGCGGGCTTCATCCGTCACGCGGTATTGCTTGGGTCCGGCCACCGAGACGATGTACTGCGGCAGGGTCTGTCCCGGTTGTTCACCGCTGCGGCGGCCATAGGTATGGTCATGGCCTTGCAGCACCAAGTCCACGCGGTGCTTTTCCAATACCGGCAACAGCCGCTGGCGCAGTTTGTCGCTGCCGCCACGCCCGCGCGGCGAGAACATCGGCTGGTGAATCATCACCATGTTCCACGGCTGGCGGCTGTCTGCCAGCACCTTGTCCAGCCACTGCGCCTGTGCCTCCATGCTGCCCAAATCGAGTGCGGAAGTGCCGTCCAATACCACCATGCGCACGCCATTGGCATCAAACCAGTAAGTGGTATCGCGGGCATGTTCATGCGCTGCGCCATTGCCGGGCAAGGCAAACAGATGTCGCCAGTGCTCTCCCAGCACGCGCCGCTCTTGCGGGGTGTCTTCAAATTCCTGCCAGTATTCGTGATTGCCGATGGCCGGTGCCAGCATCATCACCGCAGGCATGTCCCCCATCGCCTCGAACCACTCGCCCCATTCGTTGTCATTGACCGCGCTGCTGACCAAATCCCCGGCATGCAGCGCCAGCGTGGCATCGGGTGCATGCCGCATCGCCTCGCGCATGACCCGGCTCACATGGCTGAGATTCTTGTTCTGGGTATCGCCCAGATACAGCAGGGCCAACGGCTTTTCACGGGACTCGGCCAAGGTGCGCAATTGCCGCCAGCCACTCCAGGTGCCTGCGCCTGCCACCCGGAACATGTACAGGCTATCCGGCTCAAGACCATCAATATCCGCACGGTGATAGTTCGCCGCCTGTGCGCCGCTGCCGAGTGTGCGGGTGAGGGCTCTTATCTGTCTTGGCACGCCCACATCCGGCGAGTCACCGGCCTTGACGATTTCAAGCAGAGGCGCATCCACGCCCTGCCGGGTGCGCCAATTGACCGCAAAGCCGCGTGCCGGGTTTTGCGCAGGTGTTGCCACGATACGGTCGGGCATCACGCTTGCCTGATAGTAGTGGCTGTCCTCGGGCACCAGCAGATTCGGCTCGTTCTCACCCGGATGCTGCGAAAACACCGGCGCCGTCAACAAAATGCCGGTAGCCCACAAGCTGGCCATAACCAGCGAAAAAACGCGAACAGGAGACTTCATTCCAATTTTCCTTTGCAATAAAAACCGAGTGCGGCTTGGCACTCGGGAATGTCGGCAATTCTTCATTGCCAATATTGCAAGCGCATGTCATTGAAAGCGCACCCAGATGACAGTGGCTGCATTAAATTTCCTGAAATCATCATGAAGCGGTAACAAATATCTCCAAGACTTTTCCGGCGCCAGTTTCGGCGCGCTCGCATAGCGCAGTGATTGCGTGCCTTTCAAGTCTTTGGAGCCTCAATGAAACTCGAACATACGGCCATCGCATTGGCGATTGCATCCGTCCTCACCCTGCCCGGCACCGCCCGTGCTGACGCATCAACATATGCCTCAGCCGAAGCACTGGCTGCCGACCATGCCCTGACAGGGCAAGTGAAGGAATCAGGCCGTGGCGTATCGCTGGAAGGCGCCGTCATCAGCATCGCCGGACGGCAGACACGCACGGATGCCTCCGGCCGTTTCCGTCTTTACAACCTGCCCGCAGGCAGGCATACCTTGCATGTGGATTTTCTGGGCTATCAGCCGTATTCGGCGCCGCTGCATATTGAAGCAAGCGGCAGTCACGAAACTGTCATCGTGCTGCACAGCAATGCGCAAAACCCCGAGAATCTGGATGCCGTGGTTGTGCGTGGTCAACGTGATGCACAGGCGCTGGCGCTCAACCAGCAGCGCAGCAGCAGCAACCTGGTGAATGTGGTGTCTGCCGACTTGCTTGGCCAGTTCCCGGACAACAATATCGCCGAGTCCACCCAGCGCATCCCCGGCGTTTCCATCGAGCGTGACCAGGGCGAAGGCCGCTATGTCAGCGTGCGCGGGGCACCCAAGGAGTTCACCACCGTCACCATCGACGGCGCGCAGCTGGCCAACCCGAATGCCGGCAGCCGTGGCGTGGAGCTGGACACCATTCCCTCGGACGTGATTTCCGCGCTGGAAGTCACCAAGGCCATTACCCCGGACATGGATGGCGATGCCATCGCCGGCAATATCAATATCCGCACCCAAAGTGCCCTGGACCGCGACGGCACCACATTGCGTGCCTCGCTCGCCGGTGGCAAATACCAATTGGGCAGTGGCGACAACCAGCGCGCATCGGCCAGCTTCGGGCACCGTTTCGGGCAGGAAAACAATTTCGGGGCACTGATTTCCGCCTCTTACAGCAAGCAGGGGCGCTTTACCGACAATGTGGAAACGGTGTATTTCCACGACAATAATTCAGGCCGCATCCTGCCAGAAGAAGTGCAAATCAAGGACTACGAGGGCATCCGTACCCGCACTGGCCTCAATGGCCGTCTGGACTGGCGCATCAACCAGAACCACTCACTGTCGCTGACCGCATCCCATGCACATTTCAAAGACCATGAATTCCGTGACAGCCTGGTCATCGGCATGGATCGCCACAGCAGCAACGCCACGCAGACTCAAGGCGAAGTACGCGCCACTTTCAACAAGGAACTGCGCGAGCGCACCTATAACAAATCCATCAAGACCTTCAACCTCAGTGGCGAGCATTGGCTGGACGAGTGGAAAGTCAACTGGCAGGCGTCGCGCAGCATGGCCGAGAAAACTGCCAGGCCGCGCAGGCAATACATCTTCCGCTCCGGCGTGCGTCCGCAAATGCAGTATGACTACAGCAACCATGACTTTCCGGTATGGGCCATCCAGGGACGCACCGATGCACCGGCCACTGGCGTGAATGTGCCAGAAGCATGGTTTGTCTTCCGCCGTTTGAACGACCGCTCCGAATACGGCAAGGAAAGTGAAACCGGCCTGCGGGTGGATTTCACGCGCGCGCATGAGTGGTTTGGCACGCATGGCGACATCCAGTTTGGCTTGCGTGCACGCCTGCGTGACAAATCTTTCGATGACGAACGCTACCGCAATGCAAGTACGACAGATTTTGCCGCGCTCGGCATCAGCATGTCGGGCATGCTGTGCAGCAACCTGGGCCTGTCCAACAACTTTGATTATTTCCTTATCGGACGGCGCTTTTGCCGTGACATCTTCCAGCGTCATGCACCAGCACTGACGCAAAGCAGCCAGCATCAACGGCTTGTTGCCGAATCGCTGACCGGCGACTACCGCGCCAGCGAAGATGTCTATGCCGCCTATCTGCGCCTTGATGCCAGCTGGGACAGGCTCAGCATGATTGCCGGCCTGCGTCATGAAATCACCCACAGCACGGGCGAAGCGCTGGAGTTCAATACCGACACGCTCGAAAGCCAGCCGCGCCAAGTCAAGCATACAAACCGGCATTTCCTGCCCAGCCTGCATCTGCGCTACGAATTTGCCGACAACAGCATCCTGCGCGCGGCCTACTCCACCGGCATCAACCGCCCGGACTTCCGTCACACGGCACCGTATCGCACCAGTGGCGAACTGGAAACCGACCCCGTCAGCGAAGGCAACCCGGGCGTCAAGGCTGCCTACGCACATAATCTTGATGTGTCATTCGAGCACTACCTGCAGCCGCTGGGCCTGTTGAGCGCCGGGCTGTTCTACAAGCGCATCCATCACCCGCTGTTCGTGGCCAACCGCACCGAAGCCCTGCCCGGCGGCGGCACGGTACGCATCACCCGCCCGGAAAACGGCAGCAATGGCCGCGTCCACGGCCTTGAACTGGCCTGGCAACAAAACTTCGACCAACTGCCCGCCCCGTGGAACGGCCTGGGCATCTACGGCAATTACACCTGGTCCAAGTCCAGTGCGGAACTCCCCTTTGCAGGCGGCAAGACCGAGCTGCCCGGAACCTCGCGGCACAACTACAACCTGGCGCTTTCCTACGAAAAATACGGCATCAATGCCCGGCTTTCATGGAACCGCCGCAGCCAGTACATCCAGGAATTCAATATCCAGGCCCCGGACTTGAACGTGTACTGGGGCGGACGCTCCAGCCTGGATTTCAGTGCCAGCTACGCCTTCAACAAGAACTTCCGAGTATTTGCCGAAGTCAACAACATCAGCAGCAGCCGACAAGTTCGCTTCCAGGGCGAACGCAGCCGGGTACTGGAGCTGGAGGACTTCGGCCGCAGCTACTTGTTCGGCCTGCGTTATGAATACTGACTGAAGGCAACAGCGCAAAGCGAGGCCGCTTCATCCCGTGTGCTGAAGCGGCCGCGTTCGTCGCGGGCAAGGCTTGCCATGGCGCAGTGCGGGTCGTGGGTGAAATAAAGGCGCACTTCGCGTTGCAGCAGGTCTTCAAGCAGGCGCTGCTTTTCGTCGATTAAAAGCTCGGCATTGCGGTCATAGCCCATGGTGATGGGCACATGCACCCAGGGTTTGCCGGGAATCAGGTCGGCGCAAAACAGGATGCCGCCGCGATGCTCGCCAGCCACTTCAGGCCCCAGGATTTCCGCCAGCATCAGCCCCGGCGTGTGGCCGTCGCTGTAATGGAAACGCACCGCTTGTCCCAGGGCTTGCGAGTGCTCGCCTTCGACAATCTCCAGCCGGCCGCTGGCTTGCAATAAATCGGTAAGGCCGGGAATGAAGCTGGCACGGTCGCGCGGATGTGGCTCAAGTGCGCGCTGCCAGCAGCCACGGCTGACCAGATACCGAGCATTGGGGAATAAAAGTTCGGGCACAGCACCTTCTGCCCAAGGCGCCAGCAGGCCGCCTGCGTGGTCGAAATGCAGATGCGAAAGCACCACCACGTCGATGTCCTGATGGCTAAAGCCTGCGGCCTGCAAAGAATCCAGCAGCACATGATGGGCTTCTTGCACGCCATAACGCTCGCGCATTTTCGGTTCGAAAAATGCGCCGATGCCGGTTTCAAACAATACGGTTTTGCCGTTCAGGCCGCTGGCGAGCAGGGCGCGACAGGCCAGCGGCACGCGGTTGAGTTCGTCCGCGGGCAGCCATTTTTCCCACAGCGCGCGCGGCGCATTGCCGAACATCGCCCCGCCATCGAGCTTTTGCGAATTGCCAAGAATCGACCAGAGTTTCATGGCCCGGCAATCCTCACCGGCACGCTGCTGCGGCGCACTTCGCCCTTGCCGACCGGGTTGCGCGGGTCGCTGCCTGCGCCCAGGTTGCCATTGCGCTTGTCGTACTCCACCACCTGCATATTGCCCCAGGCATCGGAGGAACGCTGCCCCTGCACTTCGCCCGGCACGATGACGGTATGGCCTTTTTCCCGCAGCCTGGCCACCACTTCGGCAGGCAGTGCGCCTTTTTCCGTGCCGATGGCATCGGGCAGCCACTGGTGATGGAAACGCGGCAGGGCGGTGACTTGCTGTGCATCGAGTCCGGCATCAACGCCGAGAATGCCGAGCAGCACCATGGTGATGATGCGGCTGCCACCAGGGGTGCCGAGCACCGCCACCTTGTCGGCCGATTCCATGAAGGTCGGTGTCATTGAGCTCAGCATACGCTTGCCGGGTGCGGGCGCATTGGCCGCATAGCCCATTACGCCAAAGGCGTTCGGGGTGCCGGGCTTCAGCGCAAAATCGTCCATCTCGTTGTTGAGCAGCACCCCGGTGCCTGGCGGAATCAGCCCCGAGCCAAACAGCAGGTTGACCGTTTGCGTCCCGGCCACGCGGTTGCCCTCGGCATCGATGATGGAAAAATGCGTGGTTTCCGGGTGCTCGTCGAACGGGGTCGGCTCACCGGGCAGCAGCACGCTGGGCGTGGCCTTGTCCGGGTGGATGGTGCTGCGCAGCCCGGCGGCGTAGTACGGCGAGAGCAGGGTCTTTTGCGGGATATGCACAAAATCCGGGTCGCCCAGATAAAAAGTGCGGTCGTGATAGGCGCGGCGCATCGCCTCGACAATCAAATGGGTACGCCGGGCCTCGTCCATGCTGCGCAAGTCCCAGGGCGAGAGTATTTGCAGCATCTGCGCCAGGGCAATGCCACCGGATGAGGGTGGCGGTGCGGTGACGATTTGCCAGCCGCGCCAGGTAAAACGGATTGGCTCGCGCTCCTTGACCTGATAGCTGGCCAGCTCCTGCGCCGTCCAGTTCCCGCCTTCCTGCTTCACCCCCTGCAAGATGCGGCGTGCGGTCAGGCCGCGATAAAAGCCGTCAAAGCCCTGCTCGGCCAGACGCTCCAGGGTCTTGGCCAAATCCTGCTGGCGCAGGATTTCACCCTCGGCCAATGGCCGGCCATTGGGGCTGAACACTGCACGGGTGCCGGGATAGCGTTCCATCACCGCACGGCGCTCGGCATAGCCGCGCAACAGGCGGCGATACACCGGGAAGCCCTGATGCGCCACGCGAATGGCCGGTTGCAGCGATTCTTTCAGCGGCAGGCGGCCATAGTTTTCCGCCATGTGTACCAGCGCCGCAGGCAGGCCGGGAATGCCCGCAGCCCACGGGCCGTTGGTGGCGTGGTCGCGGTTGAAATTGCCCTGCGCGTCCAGATAGACCGCCTGCGTGGCGGCCTCCGGCGCGCTTTCGCGGGCATCAATAAAGACTTCACGCCCGGTTTTGGCTTCGTGCAGCAAAAAGAAGCCGCCGCCGCCCAGCCCGGAGCTGATGGGCTCTACCACCGAGAGCGTGGCCGAAACCGCCACTGCCGCGTCAAAGGCATTGCCGCCCCTGGCCAGCATTTCAAAGCCCGCCTCGGTCGCCAACTGGTGTGCCGAGGCAATCGCCGCCCCCTGCGGCAGGGTTTGCGGCACTTCCCGCGCCTGGACGCTGCCCAGCAGCACACAGACAAGCGCAGCGCCCCACAGGCGCTGCCAGAAAACGGCGGATTTTTTCATGCGGCATTCTCCAGGCGATGCAGCTTGGCGAGCAGCTCGGCCTCGGTTTCAACATGCTCGGGGTCGTGCTCGATGCACTCCACCGGGCAGACCATCATGCACTGCGGCTCGTCGAAATGGCCGACGCATTCGGTACACAGCGCCGGGTCAATCAGATAGATGTCCTCGCCCTGGCTGATGGCCTGATTCGGGCAGGCAGGCTCGCAGACATCGCAGTTGATGCAGGTTTCAAGAATCTTGAGTGACATGGACATCGCATGCACCCGCCCGCAGGCCGTGGCATGCGGGCAGGCGCATCAGGCACCGCTTACTTGGCGGTGGAAACAAAGATGTAGTTCACGCCGGCCGGGGTCACGGCCTCGGCCACGCGGTCCTTGTCAGCGGAATTGCCGACAAACACCACTTTCACGTCCTTCATGGTGTTGGGCTTGGTTTCCTTGAAGCCTTCGACCACCAGGTCAGCCAGTTGCGTGGCAGAAGAATGCGGCGAGCCGAACATCAGCATATTGCCGCCGACGATGCCGCGCGAAATATCCATCTGCACGCGCTCCAGCAGGCGCTCGTATTCGCCCTGGAAGTCTTCGCTGCTGGCAGCGGGCAGGAAATAGGCATACGGCGAATTGGTGATGCCGTCCATATTGGCTTCGGCAATCGAACCCAGATAAGCCTGCCATTCCATGCGGTCTTCACCGGCAGGCACGACCACTTGTGCAGGTGCAGCTTCCACAGGAGCAGCTTCTTCCTTTTTGCAGGCGCTAACAGACAGGGCGGCCAGACAGGCAGCGAGGAGCAGGCGGTTGGTAGTTTTCATGGTGTTTTCCGTTTATTGCGGTTGAACATGACGCTGCCTTGAATCGGCCTGCAGCGCGGCGGCCACTGCTGGCGGCACAAAGGCGGAGACATCGCCGCCCAAGCGGGATATCTCGCGCACCAGCGAAGAAGAAATGAAGCCGTATTTTTCGGCGGGGGTCAGGAACAGGGTTTCCACCTCGGGAATCAGATGCCGGTTCATGCTGGCGAGCTGGAACTCGTATTCAAAGTCCGATACTGCGCGCAGGCCGCGAATCAGCACCCCGGCGCCCAGCTCGCGCACGAAATGCGCCAGCAGGGTATCAAAACCGCGCACCTCCACATTCGGCACATCCGCCAGCGCCTCGCGGGCAAGCCCGACACGGCGTTCAAGCGTGAATGCCGGGCCTTTGCCCGCGCTTTGCGCCACCCCCACCACCAGTCGCTCGAACAGGGGCGCTGCGCGATGCACAAGGTCCACATGCCCGGAGGTAATCGGGTCGAAGGTTCCGGGATAGACGGCAATCCGCTGGCGGGAGGACTTCATGGACGGTTCATCAAGGGAATTGGAAGTGGAGTGTAGCAGCGGCCTTCAGTCACGGCGATAGAGCCTGCCAATGACTTCGCGGGTGCCCAGCTCGCGGTGCAACTGCCAGTCCTGCGGCAACAGCGGCGCTACCGCGCGCTGCGGCATTTCCACATATAGCATCGCACCGGCATTCATCAGCGGCAGCAACTGCGGCAAAACCCTCTCCCACAGGTTTTCGGCAAATGGCGGGTCAACAAAGGCGATGTCGAATCGCTGCCCCTGCTGCGCCAGGGTCGGCAACAGGCTGAGCGTATCGCCCTGCAACACGCTGACTACCGCATGCGCGCCTTCTAGCCTGTCCAGTTGCTGGCGCAGGTTCTGCGCAAGGCGCGGCTCACGCTCCATCAGCACGACTTGCGCCGCGCCGCGCGAAGCGGCTTCCAGCCCCAGTGCGCCGGTTCCGGCAAAGGCATCCAGCACCGCCGCCCCCGGCAAGTACGGCATCAGCCAGTTGAACAGGGTTTCGCGCAGCCGGTCGGAAGTCGGCCGCAAGCCCGGCGCATCGGCCACCGTCAGGCGGCTGCCGCGCCAGCGCCCGGCGATGATGCGCACGGCACCCGCCCCTTTGGCCGAAGAAGAACGAGATTTACTCATAAGGAAGTGATGCCCGGTGCTACCATGCGCGTATTTTCCGACAACCGACCTCACATGGTTAACTGGTTCTGGCGCAAAAAGCCTGCTGAAAGCGAAAAACCCGTCGAACAACCCGTGTCTCCGCCGGTAACGGCAGAGCCGGTGCTCAGCGATATTCCATTTGTTCCGCCCACACCCGCCCCGGCAGCGCCGGAGGCCACAGTCCCGGCGCTGCCGCCGGAGCCTGCGCCGCTGGCGGAGACAGACAGCAGCGACGACCCGGACTATGCCCATGCCGCACCGGCGGCACCCGCTGGCAAAATCGGCTGGCGCGAACGGCTCAAGGGCAGCAGCTTTGCCAGGAGCTTGGGCGGGCTGTTCTCGCGCAACCCCAAGCTCGATGAAAGCCTGCTGGAAGAAATCGAAACCGCGCTGCTGACCGCCGATGTCGGCATCAAGGCCACCACCACGCTGCTGGAAGACCTGCGCACGCGCATGAGTCGCCGCGAGTTTGCCGATGCCGCCGCGCTGCTGGCGGCACTGCGCGAAGACCTGATTGCGATGTTGCGCCCGGTTGCCAAACCGCTGCAAATCGACCGCAATGCGCGCCCGTTCGTCATCCTGACCATCGGCGTCAATGGCGTGGGCAAGACCACCACCATCGGCAAGCTGGCGCGCCGTTTCAGCCAGGATGGTCATCAAATCATGCTGGCGGCGGGTGATACCTTCCGCGCCGCTGCCGTGGCGCAGTTGCAGGCCTGGGGCGAGCGCAATGGCGTGCATGTGGTGGCGCAGGGACAGGATGCCGATGCTGCTGCGGTAGCATTCGATGCCTATTCTTCTGCCAGGGCGCGCGGCAGCAGCATCCTGATTGCCGATACCGCAGGCCGCCTGCACACCCAGGGCGGGCTGATGGACGAGCTTGGCAAAATCGTGCGCGTACTCGGCAAACATGGCACGGACATCCCGCACGAGGTGCTGATGGTGATTGACGGCACCACCGGGCAGAACGCGATTTCGCAACTACGCGCTTTCAATGCCAAGGTGCCGGTCACCGGGCTTGTGGTCACCAAACTGGACGGCACCGCCAAGGGCGGCGTGGTGTTTGCGCTGGCGCGCGAGTTTGGCATTCCCATCCGCTACGCCGGTATTGGCGAGCGCCCGGAAGACCTGCGCGTATTCGACCCCGAAGCCTTTGTCGATGCGCTGCTGCCGGAATCGCTCGGCCAGTGAGCCCATCGGCTCAAGCTGCGGATACGCCCAAACCGCAGCGCCGTCGCCGGCGCGCAATCCTGATTGCGCTGCTACTGCTGGCCTTGCTGCCGGGCGCGCTACTGGTGCTGCGGCCATCCATACTGGCTGATATTGCTTTGAAACAACTGGGCGCAGCCACCGGCCTTGAAATCCAGGCCGCCGCTGCGCGCTACAGCCTGGGCTCCACCCCTTATATAAGCCTCAGCGATGTCAGCGCCCGCGCAGCGGGCAGCGCCAAGCCCGTATTTCAGGCGCGCCGCGTGCATCTGGCGGTGCCGTGGCAAACCCTGAAGCGCCGCGGGCGGTTGCTCGACATCGAACGCATCGAGCTTGATGCCCCGAGCCTTGACCTCCTCGCCCTGCAAAGCTGGCAGCAAAGCCGCCCGGCCAGCACGGCTGAAACCCGCCTGCCTACCCTGCTGCGCGGCCTTGGCATCCAAAATGGCAGCGTGCAGGGCGAAGGCTGGCGTGTGGAAAACCTGCATGCCGATATCCCGCACTTCGCGCCTGATGCGCCGCTGCACACACATCTGCAAGGCCGCTACCTTACTGGCGGCAGCACCCTGTCATTTGACCTGAATCTGGCGCTGGCCAAGGCCGCCCTGCCCACCGGCCTTGGCGTTTCCGGCCAGCTTGAGATTGCCGATGCACTCTGGCGACTGCCCGCACGAATCCGGCTGCGCAGCCTACTGCACTGGCAAGACGGGAGCATCACGCTTGCCCGCACCCGGCTATCGGCGGCATCGCGCTACCTGCCCAAAGACGCCCCACCGCTGGCACTGGCATTGGGCGCTTACGGCAGACTGCACTGGACATCCGGCGCGCTGACCGCCGAGCCGCTTGCTATCGCCATTCGCGGCCAGGCGCCCATCCCCGATTTCAGCGCCCATGGCCGTTTGGCGCTGGATGAAAACCTGCACCTGGCCTTGCAGGGCGCGCTGCCCCATTGGCCGTCATCATGGCCTGCCCTGCCCGCACCGCTGGATGCATCACGCTCGCCGCTGCCGTTTGCCATCGGCTATCAGGGCAATACCGATTTTTCCGCACCACTTGATTTGCAGCTGCGCCGCGATGACAGCCGGGCAGATGTGCGGCTGCGTATCCGGCAATTACTCGCCTGGCTGGCGCAAGACACGCACAGCTCGCCACTACCGCCATTGCAGGGCAAAGTCACAACTCCACGCATGCTTGTGCAAGGCGCCGTGCTGGAAGGCGTTGAAATCGACATCGAAGACCCCGGCCTGTCGCCATGAAGCAAAGCCACAGCGAACATATCTGCCGGGTATTTGCCGAGCGCCTGATTGCCTGGTTCGGGCAGCATGGCCGCCATGACCTGCCGTGGATGCAAGCGCGCACGCCATACCGGGTCTGGCTTTCGGAAATCATGTTGCAGCAAACGCAAGTGGCGACGGTTATCCCGTATTTCCAGCGTTTTGTCGCCGCCCTGCCCGATTTGCCTAGCCTGGCCGCAGCACATCCCGACCAGGTGCTCTCGCTCTGGTCGGGGCTAGGCTATTACAGCCGCGCCCGCAATCTGCACGCTGCGGCGCAGCAGTGCATGGCGCAGCATGAGGGCGAACTGCCACAAGACTTCGATGCCCTGCTCGCCCTGCCCGGCATTGGCCGCAGCACCGCTGGCGCGATTCTGGCGCAGGCCTGGAACGCGCCCTACCCGATTCTCGATGGCAATGTGAAGCGTGTTTTGAGCCGCCTGCATGGCATCGACGGCTGGCCGGGATTGCCTGCGGTCGAAAAACAACTCTGGCAACTGGCCTGGGCTTCACTGCCCGCAGCCCCTGCGCGCATGGCCGACTACACCCAGGCGCAAATGGACCTGGGCGCCACCCTGTGCAGCCGCAGCCGCCCACATTGCCTGCATTGCCCGTTTGCCGATATTTGCGTTGCAAAAAACACCGGCCGCACGGCCAGCCTGCCTGCGCCACGCCCGAAAAAAACCATTCCCCTCCGGCAAACACAGATGCTCTGGCTGCGCGATGCCGCAGGCCGCACCCTGCTCATGCGCCGCCCACCCAGCGGCGTTTGGCCATCGCTGTGGTCACTGCCGGAAGCGGACGATAGCGATGCACTCAATCGCATCGCCCGGCAATACGCACGCCTGGCCGATGGCGCCACAGCAACCCCACTCCCCGTCATCGGGCATGTGTTCACGCATTTCCGGCTGCAAATCCAGCCGTTTTCAATGCAGGCACTCGCCCCGCTTGCCGGCGTGGGCGACAATGACGCCCTGCGCTGGGCAAGCCGCGAAGAACTCACCGCCCTTGGCATCCCCGCCCCGGTACGCAAACTGATAGAACAGGAACCCACAGCATGAGCCGAACCGTTTTCTGCCAACGCGAGCAACGCCAAACCGAAGGGCTGGACTTCATCCCCTGGCCGGGCGAAATGGGCAAGCGCGTGTTTGCCCATATCGGCAAGACCGCATGGGCCGCCTGGCTTGCCCACCAAACCATGCTCATCAACGAAAACCGGCTCTCACCGATGAATCCCGAACACCGCGCCTTTCTGGAGAAGGAAATGGACAAATTCCTGTTTGGCGATGGCGCGGAAAAACCCGCTGGCTACACCCCGGAAGGCTAAATGCATCGCCCAATACAAAGATTTGCCAAAAAGCTTGTCATTTTGGAAATCCCTACGTAGAATGCGCAGCTCGCACTGGCCGGGTAGCTCAGTTGGTAGAGCAGGGGATTGAAAATCCCCGTGTCGGGGGTTCGATTCCCTCCCCGGCCACCAGTTAAGCCTGAACCCCTGAAGATTCAGGGGTTTTTTGTTACCTGCGGTTTCATCGAAAAATCAGCAAAAGCCCGTATCCGCGTACAGGGCAGGAAGTGAACAGCCGCGATTGGCTGCAACGCAAGACAGCTGTAACCAATAACATCCGCATCCTGCTCCAGCCACTTAGGCGGTCAGTTTTCTTGACCGGCCGAAAGAAAACACGCGCGCACCGAAACTCATCCGTGACACTGCCAGTACCGGAGCCAGTCCAGGTAAAAATGACATCACCTACGGTTACACCCCACCTCTGGCACACGCCCTTGATAGCTTCAGCCAAGCCCCAGATTTACATGGCCGAATTTGCAAGTCGCCAGTTTATCAACCACCTGCAGCCCGCCACGCGGGAGCCATCATCCGTTGAGTGCTGCACCAGGTGACTCTGCGAATAAATAGATGACAGAGCCTGCCAAAATCCTGCCTCAGAGCCTGTTCAAGGTCTCAGGAAGGTAGACAATCTTCCGGCGGCTTGTCCACCGGGTTTATGGCATTGTGGCTTTCACCCTGGCCGCCCACGAAGTGGGCGCAAAGTACCGGACATACTGTTCGCCAGTTCGGGAAACAGCCAGTGCGTAGCAGGTACGACACTACGCAGAACACTTCGTAAAAATCCACGGTGCGTAGTCTGGCGCGCTACGTGCTACTCCAAAATCGGAAGAATCTGCTCACACTGCTCACGGCTGATGTCGCTGGGATAGGTTTTCTAGCGCATGTCCCACTACACGCATCATAAAATCCTGAACAGGCTCTCAGAACCATGCCTTTCAAGGTCTTTGCTCTGTCCCCTTAAGCTCCACCAATTCCAC
>JAUMYP010000045.1 GCA_030528565.1 Pseudomonadota bacterium | reverse complement strand
GCGGTAATGAGCATCAGGGTATTGGCAGAGAGGCGTGGACGCAGAAAGGCAGGCAGGGCAGGCATGAGGCGGGGAGTTTCTGGTGAAGAAAGCCCCGGTCAGTGCCGGGGCGGTGGGGTGAAGATTACTTCAAACTGCGCTCGAACAGCTCGAAGATGCGGCGGTATTGGTCGTACCAGCTGGCGGCATGGACATAGCCGTGGCGCTCCATCGGGTAGCTGGCCAGTTCCCAGTTGTGCTTGCGCAGTTCAATCAGGCGCTGCGCCAGCATCACCGAGTCGCGGTAGAACACGTTGTCGTCAATCATGCCGTGGCTGATGAGCAGGTGGCCTTGCAGGCGGTCGGCAAACTCCAGCGGTGAGGAACGGCGATAGGCCTCCGGGTCGATGTCCGGGGTGTTGAGGATATTGCTGGTATAGCCGTGGTTGTATTGCGACCAGTCGGTCACCGGACGCAGGGCGGCGCCGGCCTTGAACACGTCCGGGCGCTGGAACAGGGCCATGAAGGTCATGAAGCCGCCATAGCTGCCGCCGTAGATGCCGACTTTCTCGCGCGCGCCCTGCTTGTTGGCCACCAGCCAGTCGATGCCGTCCAGGTAATCTTCAAGCTCGGGCTTGCCCATATGCCGGTAGATGGCGGTGCGCCAGTCGCGGCCATAGCCGGAAGATGCGCGGAAATCCAAATCCAGCACGATATAGCCATGCTGCACCAGCAGGTTATGGAACATCTGCTCGCGGAAGTAATTGGGATAGCCCGCGTGCACGTTCTGCAAATAGCCTGCGCCATGCACAAACAATACGATGGGATACTGCTTGCCCGCCTCCGGCCGGGCAGGGCCGTAGAACTTGCCCCAGACCTCGCCCGCGCCATGCCTGGAGGGGATGCGCACGTATTCGGGCTGGATGAAGTCGAACTTGCGGAAGTCGGCGCTGCGGGTATCGGTCAGGCGCTTGAGGTTTTGGCCGTCGGCGCCGATGACCGCCAGTTGCGGCGGGGTGTAGCTGGCCGACCAGCGCAGCAGGAATTGCCGTCCGTCGGGCGACTGGCTGAAGCTTTCCACGCCATCGAGTGCGGTGATTTCACGTACCGCACCGCCAGTCACCGGCACGCTGCACAGCTCGTAATCGCCCGGCCAGTTGCGGTTGCAGCGGAAGTGGAAAGCCTGGCCATCGCGGGAAAGTTCCACGCTGGAGACTTCCCACTGCCCCTGGGTCAGGCGCGTGGGCTTGCCGCTGCCGCGCTGGGTGTACAGATGCGAGTAGCCGCTTTCTTCGGACAGGAACCACAGGGTGCGGTTGTCTGGCAGCCAGCCAAAATCGTTGAAATCCCAGTTAATCCACGCCGCATCGTGCAGGCGGTGGCGTGGCACCAGGGCGGCTTTGTCAAGGTCGAGCGTGGCCAGCCAGCGGTCCTTGTTGTCGATGGCGCGCACTGCCAGCGCCACCTGTGCCGAATCGGCGCTCCAGATAATCGCCGGTTCTGCGCCGCGCCCCTGGCTCATCAGCCGTACCGGGCGCGCGCCTTTCAGCGGCTCTTTGCCTGCGGCGCTGCGCAGCTCGGCCAGCGGGTCCTGATGGATGCCGGGCAGGTTGTCGAACTTCACTTCGCGCAATGCGCCGGTGGCGACTTCCGCCAGCCACAGCCGGTGCGGAACCGGCGGGTTGCGGCCCACGCGGGTGCGCACCGTTTCAAATTCTTCGTAGCCCGATTCGGTGACGTATTTCGGCATCTGCCCGCGCTGGCCGGCATCGGCGTTCTTGGCGCGGGTGATGACCAGCAGCCAGCGGCCATCGGGTGAGAGCGCACTGTCTTCGATGTCCACATCCGCGCCCAGATGAATCGCCGCCGGGGCGCGGCTGGCATCCGCGGCTTGCCAGGCCTGATTTTGTTCGCGCACGGCATCGCGGCGTTCGCGTTCTTCGCGCAGGGTGTCAATCAGCCGCAGTTGCCGTTCGCGCAATTCATCGGCCTTGGGCGGCTTGCCCGGTGCGTCACTGGCGCGCGGCGCGGCAGCCAGGCTCACCATGCGGCCATCCCAGCGGTACCAGTCCGCGCCCTGCTGCCAAACCAGCGCGCCGTCCTGGCTCCATTGCACGCGCCCGGCACGGGCCAGGTCACGGGTCAGCTGCGTCAGTGCGCCGCTGCGCAAATCGCGCACGAATACATCGCCATGACGCACAAATGCCGTGCGCTGGCGGTCGGGGCTATAGGCGGCATCGGCCGCATCCAGGTCGGCGCGCGCGCCATCGGCCAGCGCCGTCGCCTGGCCGCCGCGGGCGGCAATGCGGAAGTTGTCGCGGATATTGCTGCCAGCGCGTTTTTGCTGGAACTCGATGCTCTGCCCGTCCCAGCGCCACCAGGCCGCTTCCACGCCATTCCCAATCCAGTCCGGGTCGGCCATGATGGTTTCCAGCGTCAGCGCAGGTTGGGGCTGGGCATGGGCAAGGCCAGCAACAAGGGCAAGGGCAAGCGGGGCAGAACGGAGCAAGCGCATGATGGCAATATCGGCTTAAGGGGCGACAAGCCTAACAGTTGTTCAGGCTTTTGCATCTTTTCCGGGGCGGCGCTTTCCCGCACAATCGGTGATTATTTTTCCGCGTTTTGCCATGCACGCTTACGTCTATAAAAGCTCCAGGCGCGCCGATACCTATGTCTATCTGGCTGCCCGTGATGATTTTGACCGCCTGCCCGGGCCGCTGCGCAGCCAGCTCGGGGCGCTGCATTTCGTTCTGGAAGTGGCGCTGACGCCCGAGCGCAAGCTGGCGCGCGAAAACCCGCGTCAGGTACTGGAAAATCTGGCCAGCCGCGGCTTCCATCTGCAATTTCCGCCCTCTGCGGCGCAAGACCCGATGTGCGATGACTGGGGTACGGATGCCTGAGAACATCACCAACAAACAGACGCTTGGTTTGCTGCTGGCCATCCCGGTATGGCTGATTACGGCGATAGCCGGATGGCTGGCCCTGCCGCTGGCGTTGGCCGGATTTTGGCTGACACTGGCAGGCAATGCGCAATCCATGACCCGGCCTGCCGCGCTGGCGCTGGGCAAAACGCTGGCAACCAGCTTCGGCCTTGCACTGCTGTTGCTGCTCTGGCCTGCGCTGCGGCTGGGGCAAAGCGGCAGCCTGTGGGCGGCGCTGGCATTGTCGGCCGGCTTTGGCTTTTTGCTGCTGGCGCTGTGGCGGCGCTGGCCGTTGTGGCGGCGTTTTGTGGCGGGCGAGATTGAACCGCTGGATAACTGGCAAAGCACGGCGCAGCAGGAGCCGCTGGCTTGGCAGGGGCTGAAAACAGCGACACCGGCCGCACTGCTTGCCGCTTTGCCGGTGCTGCTGGCCGTGCCCGGCCTGATGACAGGTGCGACCCGCTGGCTATGTGCAGTCTTGCTGGCCGCCCTGCCGCTGACGCTATGGCTGCGGCAGGCGCGGCGGCCGCGTAGCAGCCAGCTACAGGGGCAAAAAACCCTGAAAAACGCCGAGCCGGTCGCACTGGAAAGCCTTTGGGACGAATATCAGGCCGTTGCCGATGCCCCGGCAGAAAAACTCGCGCAGCCGCTATCCGTGGGCGAGGCGGAAAAACCAAAACCTGTGCCGACAGCTGCCGAACTGTATGCCGCCGCGCGCGGTGGCCGGGTTGAGAGCGCTCTGGCATTGCTGGCAGCAGGCGCTGACCCCGGGGCGCTGCCACCGGCAGAAGACCGCGACCAGCGCACCTTGCTGCAATTGGCGGCGGTACTGCCCGACCTGCGCCTGTTGCGCGAGCTGATTGCCCGTGGCGTATCGGTTGCCGGTACGGCGGGCAAGCCCAGCCCGCTGCTGGCTGCCACCCGCGATAGCTGGCATGGTCGCCCGGAAGCGGTCATGACCTTGCTTGCCAATGGCGCCAACCCGGCGGAAGCCGATGATGAAGGCTGCACGCCGCTGCACCATGCCGCACGCAGTACCGACCCCAGTGTGGCGGCGCTGCTGCTGGATGCCGGTGCCTCGCTGGATGCGCTCAACCATGCCGGACAGTCGCCATTGGCGCAGGCGGCGCTGGCCGGCAACTGGCGGATGCTGAAATTCCTGGCCGAGCGTGGCGCCAAACCCTGGCCGCTGGGCGGCGAGCCGGTATTGCTGGCGGCTGCGGCAAGTGATGACGACGACCCGGCAGGCGTTGAATTTTTGCTGCGGCAAAAGGCGGCCGTGGATGCGCGTGGCCGGCAGGGGCGCACGGCCTTGCAGCAGGCGGCGCAGGCCGGACATGGGCAAATCGTCAAAACCCTGCTGGCCGCCGGTGCCGACCCGCTGCTGGCGGATGATGAAGGGCTGAATGCCTGGCTACTGGCGGCAGCCGGTGGTCATCAAATGGTGCTGGAAATCCTGCTGGCTGCCGGTGCGGATGTGAACAATACCGACCCGGAAGGCCGCGATGCGCTGATTCGCGCCATCGAAAACGGCAAGGCCAGCCCAGCGCTTGCCACATGGCTGCGGGAGTCGGGCATTGACACCTTCCGTCTGGATGCCACCGGGCGGGGCGCACTGGACATGGCAGTGGCCGAAGGCCGCTGGACCCTGGTTGCCGCCATCGACCCGGACTACCCGCTGCCTGCCAGTTTTGCCCAGGGCGAGGGCGAGGTTGTGCGTCCACCACTGCAACTTCTGGCTGACGCCCTGGATGCCGGTGATGATGAAACCGTAGGCAAAGTGACCGGCCTGCTTGAGCGCCAGGAGCTTGACCGTGCGCTACTGGAGGCCGTGCAGCGCCGCCCGGCGCAGGTCGGGGCGCTATGCAAACTGGGCGCCAATATCGAAGCCCGCAATACGGATGCGCAAACCGCGCTATTCCTGCTGCTTGATGCCGCCGCCGACCCGGCTGCACGCCAGGCGCTGGATGAGCAACTTAAGGCAGGCGCGCAGCCCACAGGCCGTGGCGGCCTTGCCCGCTATCTGCTGGCCGCGCAAAGCGCGCGGCTGGAGGCTGCCCATGGCGAGCCGCTGGCACTGGCCTTGCTGGCGCGGGGCGCGGATGCCTTCGCGCCCGCTGCCGAGAGGCAAACTCCGCTGGCCCTGGCGATTCGGCTGGGCTGGATGCGGCTCATCAATGCGCTGCTGGCCGCCGGTGCCGACCCCAACCGCGCCGATGCGCGCGGCATGACCGCCCTGCATCTGGCCGCAGCCCTGGGACGCGATGACGCCGTGCAATCACTGCTGGCCGCCGGGGCGCAACCGGCATTGCGCGCGGCCGATGGACAAACCGCACAAGGCATCGCCCTGTCAGCCGGGCATCGTCAACTGGCCGAATGGCTGGACTGGCGTGGCTGGCCGCATCCGGGGCGTCGCCTGCGTGCCAGCGACCTGCCCGCCGCTGCCATGCAGGGCGATGTGGCCGCCATTGGCCGCCTGCTGGCGCTGGGCTTTGCCGTGGACAGCCAGGATGCCCAGGGCTGTACCGCCCTGCTGCGCGCCGCAGGCAGCGGGCATGTGCAGGCCGTGGCCTATTTGCTGGCCGCCGGAGCCAGTCCCGATATCCCGGCAAGCACGGGGGCGACTGCACTCTCGGCGGCAGTCAGCCGCCGCCATCTTGCCGTGGTGGAACGCTTGCTGGCTGCTGGCGCGGATTTTGAGCGCCCCCTCTCTGGCGGAGCCACCGTGCTGATGCTGGCATCGGCACTGGGGCTGCCGGATATCGCCAGCCGCCTGATTGCTGCCGGTGCGCGTATTGACAGCGGCGATGGCGAGGGGCTTTTGCCCATCCATTGCGCCGCGCTTTACGGCTTTGCCGCAAACGATGCCAACCGGGTACGCAATCTGCTGAATGTATTGTTGAGCGCAGGCGCCGCGCCGGATGCTGGCACCCATCTGGGGGTTACCCCGCTGCTATTCCTGCTGGGCTGCCGTGCAGAGCCGGGCGCCGCCTGCAATGAAAGCGTGGTGCTGGCCGGGGTGGAATATCTCCTGGGGCGGGGCGTCAATCTGGCCGCCCGCGACCCGCGCGGCTTTGGCGCATTGCATCTGGCCGCACTGCATGGCCTGCCGAATGTCATCCGCTGCCTGCTGCGCTTTGGCGCCGACCCCAATATGCGCGACCAGCTGGGACGCAGCCCGCGCGAAATCGCCATGATGCGCGGCCTGGTCGATGTGGCGGCCGAGTTTGGTGGCAGCGGCAACCACGGCGTATCCGTTGCCAGCCTGCTGCGCGAACGCAAATAAGCAGCAGGTATTTGCGGCTATCGAGCAGTCGCAAGTCAGACTTCCTGCTTGCCAGGGCAAGCGCGGCTTCAAAACAACAAACCCCGCTTGGTGGGCGGGGTTTGCCGGTTTAGCGTTTCATCGAGGTAAAGAATTCGTCGTTGGATTTGGTCTGCTTCATTTTGTCGAGCAAAAATTCCATCGCGGCGATTTCGTCCATCGGGTGCAGCAGTTTGCGCAGAATCCAGATTTTTTGCAGCAGTTCCGGTTCAATCAGCAAGTCCTCGCGGCGGGTGCCGGAGAGATTCACGCCGATGGCCGGGTACACGCGTTTTTCGGTGATGCGGCGGTCAAGGTGGATTTCGCTGTTGCCGGTGCCCTTGAATTCCTCGTAAATCACCTTGTCCATGGCGCTGCCGGTATCCACCAGCGCGGTGGCGATGATGGTGAGGCTGCCGCCTTCTTCGACATTGCGCGCGGCGCCGAAGAAACGCTTGGGGCGGTGCATGGCATTGGCATCGACGCCGCCGGTCAGCACCTTGCCGGAGCTGGGCAGCACATTGTTATAGGCGCGCGCCAGGCGGGTGATGGAGTCGAGCAGAATCACCACGTCCTTTTTGTGTTCGACCAGGCGTTTGGCGCGTTCGATGACCATTTCCGCCACCTGCACATGACGGGCGGCCGGTTCATCGAAGGTGGAGCTAATCACTTCGCCGCGCACGGTGCGCTGCATTTCGGTGACTTCTTCCGGGCGCTCGTCAATCAGCAGCACAATCAGATGCACTTCCGGGTGGTTGGTGGTGATGGCCGTGGCAATCTGCTGCATCATCATGGTTTTACCGGCCTTGGGCGGCGAAACAATCAGGCTGCGTTGGCCTTTGCCCTGCGGCGCCATCAAATCCAGGATGCGGCCGGTGATGTCCTCGCTGCTGCCATCGCCGCGCTCCAGGCGGAAGCGTTTGCGCGGGAACAGCGGTGTCAGGTTCTCAAACAGGGTTTTGTTTTTGGAGGCTTCCAGCGGCTCGCCGTTGATGGTGTCGAGGATGTTCAGTGCGAAATAGCGTTCGCCATCCTTCGGCCAGCGGATGCGGCCAGCGATATGGTCGCCGGTGCGCAGGTTGAAGCGGCGGATTTGGCTGGGCGAGATGTAAACATCGTCGGGGCCGGCCAGATAGCTGGCCTCTGCGGCGCGCAAAAATCCGAAGCCGTCGGAGAGGATTTCCAGCACGCCATCGGCAGCCACGCCTTCGCCGTGGCGCGCCAGCACTTTCAGCAGCGCAAAGATGATGTCCTGCTTGCGGGCGCGCGCCACGCCGTCGGTAATCTGCAATTGCTCGGCAATATCCAGCAGTTTCGGCGCGGGCATGCGCTTCAAGTCGGATAGCGAGTAGGTCGGAAAGCCTTCTGGCACTTGCGGATGCGGGCGCGGTACGAACGGCTCCTGCGGGCCATCTTCGGGATAGCCATCGCGGTAACGCTGGCGGTCGCGACGGTTTTTGAAACGCTCGCGGCGGTTATTGCGGAATTCGCGCGGCTGTGACTGGCCTTCGCCATAGGGTGAGGGGGCTTGCGGCGCAGCTGCGGCCTCGCCGCTATGACCTGCATCACTTGCAGGCGCCGTTGCGCTGCTGTGCTCGGACGGCGATGTTACAGGTGCAGGCGGGGCTGTTTCAGTTGCTGGCGCGGCATGCGGCGCAGGCGCAGATTCTGCCGGTGCCGGCGTGGCTGCGGGTTCAATTTCAACAATCAGGCTGGCCTGGGCGCTGTCGGCGGCAGGGCGAGCCTTGGGCGGACGGCCACGGCGCTTGGGCGCGGGCGGCGGAGTAGTGGTGTCGTCGGACAAGCGGGGAATCCTCGCGGTCGAGCGCCCGGCATCAACATCGGGGCTCGTGGTCTTGAAAAGTTCGGGAAGCGTCGGCGTAAGCAGTCGGACAGAGCCAGGTGCGCCAAACGCGGGCAGAAATTAGCATCGCAGCCAGGCGGATGCAAGCGCCGGCGTGAATGCAAACAAAAGGCGGCGCTTCATGCGCCGCCCGGGGGAGTGCTGAAAATCAAAGCGCCTTGTCAATCAGGCTGGCCAGTTGCGGCTTGCCCACGGCGCCGACCTGGGTGGCTTCGACCTGGCCGTTTTTGAACACCAGCAGCAGCGGAATCGAGCGTACCTGGTATTTCAGTGCGGTGGCCTGGTTTTCGTCCACATTCACCTTGACGATTTTGGCGCGGCCTGCGTATTCGTCGGCCAGCTGGTCCAGCGCCGGGGCAATCATCCGGCAGGGGCCGCACCAGGGCGCCCAGAAGTCCACCAGTACCGGCACATCCGATTCCAGCACATGCTGGTTGAAGTCGGCATCAGTGGCGTGAATGACGTTATCGCTCATGGGGGTTCCTCGGGAATTGGGCAGAAGTTGTTAAACTGGGGTGCCCCGGTGGCAGTTTCAAGTTGTCGCCTCGCCCCCGCAGCACTCGGCAAGCAAGTCTGCGGTGCGAGCCTTTTCCATGCAAGCCAGCGCATTGGCTGGCGCAGATTGAACCCATGTCCGAAAAACCCCTGACCGACATCTCTTTTTCAACACTTGACCTGCATCCGGCATTGCTGGCCGGGCTGGAAAAAGCAGGCTTCATGCGTTGCACGCCGATTCAGGCCATGACCCTGCCGGTGGCGCTGGCAGGACGCGATGTGGCCGGACAGGCGCAGACCGGCACTGGCAAGACGCTGGCGTTTCTGGTGGCCGCCATCAACCGCCTGCTGTCGCGTCCGGCGCTGGCCGAGAAGAATCCCGAAGACCCGCGCGCGCTGATTCTGGCGCCTACCCGCGAGCTGGCTATCCAGATTCACAAGGATGCGATGAAGTTCGCTTCCGACCTGGGGCTGAAATTCGCGCTGATTTATGGCGGCGTGGATTACGACAAGCAGCGCGCGCAACTGCAAAGCGGCGTGGACATCATCATCGCCACGCCGGGGCGGCTGATTGATTACGTCAAGCAGCACAAGGTGGTCAGCCTGCATGCCTGCGAGATGTGCATCCTGGATGAAGCCGACCGCATGTTTGACCTTGGCTTTATCAAGGACTTGCGCTTCCTGCTGCGGCGCATGCCCGCCCGCACCGCGCGCCAGACTTTGCTGTTTTCGGCCACGCTCAGCCACCGCGTGCTGGAGCTGGCCTATGAACATATGAACGAGCCGGAAAAGCTGGTGGTGGAAGCCGAAACCATCACCGCCGCACGGGTGCGGCAAAAGCTCTATTACCCGGCTGACGAAGAAAAACTGCCGCTGCTTCTGGGGCTGCTCTCGCGTAGCGAGGGCGCGCGCACCATGGTGTTCGTCAATACCAAGGCATTTGTCGAGAGGGTGGCGCGGGCACTGGAAAAAGCCGGTTATCGCGTCGGCGTGCTCTCCGGCGATGTGCCACAGAAAAAGCGCGAAACCTTGCTGCGCCGCTTCCAGCAGGGGCAACTGGAAATCCTGGTCGCCACCGATGTAGCCGCACGCGGCCTGCATATTGATGGCGTCAGCCATGTCTATAACTACGACCTGCCGTTCGATGCCGAGGACTATGTGCACCGCATTGGCCGCACCGCGCGGCTGGGGGCGGAGGGCGATGCCATCAGCTTCGCCTGCGAACGCTATGCGATGAGCCTGCCGGATATCGAGGCCTATATCGAGCAGAAAATCCCTTCCGAGCCGGTCACGCAGGAATTGCTCACCGCCCTGCCGCGTCCCGAGCGTCCGGCAGGGGAAACGGGCGAGAGCATTGGCGAAATTTTCAAGGAGGCCCGCGAGCAACGCGTTGCCGATGAGGCCAAGCGCAGCGGTGGTCGCAGCCGCAACCGCAACCGCCGCCGTGGTGGGCGCAATGGCGAGGCCGGGGCGCAGGCGCAGAGTGAGCGCGACCGGCAGCATGCAGGCGAGCCGCAGGGCGAGCGCAAACCACGGCCACTGCAAGCGGATGAGGGCAGGGCAGCCGCGACCGAAGGCGAAAATCCGGCGCGCAAACGTCGCCGCCGTCGTCGCAAACCGGGTCAAGGCAGGGCAGAAACAGCCACAAGTGCACCTGATTCGGCTGTCTCCAGGCCTGCCAAGGTGCAGCAACCTGCGTCGTTGTTGACGCGGATAGTGCGCGCCATCAAATCGCTGTTTTCGTCCGGCAGCTGAGCACAGGCGACTATACTTTCTGCATGAGCATCCTTCGCTTCGACAATGTGAGCAAACGCTATGCAGGCGGGCAGGATGCGCTTGTGGAAGTGAGCTTTGCCGTGGCAGAAGGTGAAATGCTGTTCATCACCGGCCACTCCGGCGCAGGCAAAAGCACCCTGCTCAAACTCATCCAGCTGGCCGAGCGTCCCAGCCGGGGCGCGGTACTGTTTCAGGAAAAAAACCTGCTGAAAGTACGTGGCCGGCAGGTGGCGCTACACCGCCGCGATGTGGGCGTGGTGTACCAGAATCACCTGCTGCTGGCTGACCGAAGCGTGCTGGAAAACGTCTCACTGCCGCTGATTCTGCGCGGCCTGCGCCGCGAAGAAATCGGCAGGCGCGCGCGCGCCATGCTGGCGCGGCTGGGGCTTGCCGGGCGCGAAAATGCGCTGCCGGGCCAGCTTTCGGCAGGCGAGCAACAGCGCGTAGGCATTGCCCGCGCCCTGGTGGGCGAGCCGCGCCTTCTGGTGGCGGATGAGCCGACCGGCAATCTTGACCCGACGCTGGCCGAAGAAATCATGGCGCTGTTTGCCGAGCTGCCACAGCGCGGTACCAGTGTGCTGGTAGCCAGCCATGACCTGGCCCTGGTCAAGCGCATGAGAAAGCGGGTACTGGTGCTCGACCGCGGGCGGCTGGTGGACGATATCGCGCCGGAGGATTTGGCCGAATGAACACGCCGCAGCGCACACCGCCAACGGCTATCAATGCCTGGCTTGAGCAACACCTCTACAGCCTGAGCGCCAGCCTCGGGCGCGCCTTGCGCAAGCCCTGGGCGACCTTGCTGACCATCGGCGTGATGGCGGTGGCGCTGTCATTGCCACTGGGGCTGGCGCTGGTGCTGGGCAATGTCGAACGCTTTGCCGGCAATGTGCAGCAGGCGCGCGCGCTCAGCGTGTTTTTGAAACAGGACACCGATGCCACACGGGTGGCGGCGCTGGCCGATGAGCTGCGCACCTGGCCGGATGTGGCCGCGCTGGAATGGCGTACCCCGGATGAGGGCTTGCAGCGCCTGCGGCAGAACCCGGCGCTGGGGGATGCCATCGACCAGCTTGAGGATAACCCGCTGCCGCATCTTTTCATCCTGACACCGGCCAATGACGGGGCGGCGCTTGCCGGACGCCTGCAAGCATTGCCGGAAACAGACCTGGTGCAGCACGATGCGCTTTGGCGTGAGCGCCTCGACCAGTGGCTAGCCTTTGGCGAGCGTCTGGCCTGGGTGCTGGCGATACTGCTGGGCGCAGGCGCCCTGCTGGTGGTGGGCAATACCGTGCGCCTGGATATCCAGTCGCGCAAGGAAGAAATCGGCGTACTGCAATTGCTGGGCGCTACCGACGGCTTCATTCGTCGCCCGTTCCTGTATCTGGGCGCCTGGTATGGCCTGGCCGCGGGCGCCTTGGCGCTGGCGCTGCTGGCCCTGGCGCATCACTATCTGTCGCAGCCGCTGGCAAAACTTGCCGCAAGCTACGGCAGCCAGTTTGCCTTGCAGGGGCTGACGCTGTGGCAGGTGCTGGTGGTGATGGCAGCAGCCGGTCTGCTGGGCTGGCTGGGCGCGGGCATCGTGACCGGGCACTTTCTGCGCCAGACCCGACCGGAGTGCTGAAACGCATGAGTGAGAAATGCCACGATTTGCGCCATGTAGTGAGCGATGCGCCGCGCGTGCTGGTGGTCGATGGCTCCAGGCTGGTGCGCAAAATCATCTGCGATGTGCTTGCCAAAGAACTGCCCAATGCCCACTTGCAGCAGGCTGAAAGCGTGGCCGATGCGCGCCGCGTGCTGTCCACAGGCATATTTGACCTGGTTACCACATCGCTGGCCTTGCCTGATGGCGATGGCCTGGCCGTAGCGACAGCGGTGCGCGAATCTGCCGGGCAAAGCTATGTGCCGGTGATTGTGGTATCGGGCGAGGCGCAGGCGCGTCTTGAGGCGCGCACCTTGAGCGAAGAAGTCACCGACTATTTCGACAAATCCCTGGGGATGGGGGCGCTGGCCGCCTTCATTCGCGGCTTTGTGCATCCGGAGCCGATTGCCGGGGCGCATATCTTGTATGCCGAAGACAGCCGCGTGGTGGCGCATGCCACCCGCAAGATGTTGCAGCTGCATGGGCTGGAGGTCACGCATGTCACCAGTGCCGAGGCCGCGATTGAGTGGCTGGATGCACGCATCGCCGAAACCGGCGCGCCCGGCTGCGACTTGCTGCTGACCGACCTGTACTTGCTGGGCGATTTGACCGGCAAGGATGTGCTTGAGCATGTCCGCCAGCGCCTGCGCCTGGGCAAACGGCAGTTGCCGGTGCTGTTGATGACCGGAGATGAAAATGCCGAAAACCAGAGCGAGCTGTTGCGCGCCGGTGCCAATGACCTGGTGCTCAAGCCTATCGAGGAGCGATTGTTACTCACCAAGGCATTGTTCCAGTTGCGTCTTTGTGCCCTGCCTGAAAAACAAGCGGTGAGGGCATGAGTGCTGGCCGCGATGTGCGCCTGGAGCCTTCCTGGAAAGCGCGGGTAGGGGCATGGTTCGAGCGCGAGGACATGCAGGCATTGTCGGCCTTCCTGCGCCAGCGCAAGCAACAGGGCGCACGGATTTACCCGCCTGCCGCGCAGATATTTGCCGCCTTCGAGGCCACCCCGTTTGATGCCGTCAAAGTCGTGATACTCGGGCAAGACCCATATCACGGCGCTGGACAGGCGCATGGGCTGTGCTTTTCGGTATTGCCCGGTGTTGCCCCGCCGCCTTCGCTGCTCAATATCTACAAGGAACTGGAAACCGATACCGGCTTTCAGCGCCCCAATCATGGCTATCTGATGCACTGGGCAAGACAGGGCGTGCTGCTGCTCAATGCCGTGCTGACCGTGGAAGCCGGACATGCCGGCAGCCACCAGAGCCGTGGCTGGGAGGGCTTTACCGACCATGTGATTGATGTCCTGAACCGCGAGCGCGAGGGGCTGGTATTCCTGCTCTGGGGCAGCCATGCCCAGGCCAAGGGCAGGGTGCTGGATGGCCGCCGCCACTGCGTGCTGCGCGCGCCGCATCCTTCGCCGCTGTCAGCACATCGCGGCTTTTTTGGCTGCCGGCATTTTTCGCGCAGCAACGAATATCTGCTGCACCGCGGCATGACAGCGATTGACTGGCAGCTCCCGGCGCAAGCGGATGCCAGTGTTGCATGAATGGAACAAAAAGACCTGCTCCTTGAGCACAAGGCACACGCATGGGCTCTGCTAGAATCGCGTGCATGAATACACATACAGCAACAACAAGTTTGATTCCCAACAACCTGCCGGTGCCCAGCGCACTGGGCTCGCTGGAGTCTTACATCAGCGCGGTTCACCAGATTCCGGTGCTGACAGTTGAAGAAGAGCAAGACTATGCACGTCGCCTGCGTGATGAAAACGACCTGGGCGCGGCACAAAACCTGATTCTTTCCCACCTGCGCTTTGTGGTGCATGTGGCGCGCGGCTATAACGGCTACGGCCTGCAACTGGGCGACCTCATCCAGGAAGGCAATGTCGGCCTGATGAAAGCCGTCAAGCGTTTCGACCCGGACATGGGTGTGCGTCTGGTGAGCTTTGCGGTGCACTGGATTCGTGCCGAAATGCACGACTTCATCATTAAGAACTGGCGTATCGTCAAGGTGGCCACCACCAAGGCGCAGCGCAAACTGTTCTTCAACCTGCGCAAGAGCAAGACCCGCCTGGGCTGGATGAATGCCGAAGAAGTCAGCGCCGTGGCGCGGGATTTGAACGTGCCAGAATCGGAAGTGCTGGAAATGGAAGCGCGCCTGTCTGGCCGCGATATCGGCTTTGATGCCCCGGAAGGCGAAGACGATGAACACGCACCGGCTTCCCCGGTGGCCTATCTCGCCGCTTCCGAAGAAGACCCCTCCGAGGCCTACGAGCGCGCCGACAGCGAAGACCATCAACTGGCCTTGCTGCGTGAGAGCATGGCAAATCTGGATGCCAGAAGCCGCGACATCATCCGCCGCCGCTGGCTGGACGAGGGCAGCAAGGTGACCTTGCAGGAACTGGCCGATGAATACGGCGTCAGTGCCGAGCGTATCCGCCAGATTGAAGTCAATGCCCTGAAAAAAATGAAGGCATTGTTCGCCGCCTGATGAAATGACAGCGGCAACCCCAGACGGCCCGGAGCAATCCGGGCCGTTTTGCTTTGTGGCTGCCAGGTTCAGGGGCAAAAAAACCGTGATTCACGTCACGTTTCCAGTAAATTTTCATATTTTTGCAAAAAAGTATTTGCAAAGGGGCTTCGGGTGTGCATAATTCGCGTCCCGGCAGCGGCGAGGTCGC
>JAUMYP010000009.1 GCA_030528565.1 Pseudomonadota bacterium | reverse complement strand
CGGCATACTGCGCCGCTTCCCGCCATGTCGGGAGATTGGACCCGCTTGCAGCTTTGCAGGCCACACACCGTTCAGGGCAGGATGGAAAGGGCAGCGTGCATGCGTTGCCGCCTTGGATAGTCATACAACCAAAGACAGGACATCACCATGCCCAAGATTAAGTCGCATCGTGCTGCCGGCAAGCGGTTCACCAAGACCGCCAGCGGCAAGTTCAAGCGTGGCAGCGCCAACCGCAGCCACATCCTCACCAAGAAGGCCACCAAGCGCAAACGCGATCTGCGTCAGCCGCATTATGTGCGCGCTGAAGATGCAGGCCGCATCAAGCGCCAATTGCCCTACGCCTGAGCCAGAGGAGAACTGAAACATGGCACGAGTCAAACGTGGCGTGACCGCACGCCGTCGTCACAAGAAAATCATCAGCCAGGCCAAGGGCTATTACAACGCCCGCCGCAAGGTGTTCCGCGTAGCCAAGCAGGCGGTCACCAAGGCGCAGCAGTACGCCTATATCGGCCGCAAGCTGAAGAAGCGCCAGTTCCGCAGCCTGTGGATTGCCCGTATCAATGCTGGTGCGCGCGCCAATGGCCTGTCCTACAGCCGTTTCATGAACGGCCTCATGAAGGCCGGTATCACCCTGGACCGCAAAGTGCTGGCCGATATCGCCGTGCACGATGCAGCCGGTTTTGCCGCACTGGTGGAAAAGGCCAAGGGCGCCCTTGCTGCCTGATTGCGGCTCCGTGCCCCGTGCGCGGACTGCCGGCAAGTCGCAACCGACGGGGAAGGGCGCAGGTCCTTCCCCGTTTTCTTTTTGTTTTTCGGGTCTGTGTCGATGACGGAAATCCATACCCTGCAATCTGAAGCCCTGGCCGCGATTGCCGCTGCCGATGAACTGGATGTGCTCGAAGCCCTGCGGGTTTCGCTGCTGGGCAAATCCGGCAGCCTGACGGCGCTGCTGAAAACCCTGGGCAGCCTGCCGCCGGACGCGCGCAAAGCGGCGGGTGAAACCATCAACCAGGCGCGTGATGCCATCACCCGCGCGCTGGCCGAACGCCGTCAGTTGCTGGAAAGCGCAGCCCTGGATGCGCGGCTGGCTGCCGAGTCCATCGACATCACCCTGCCGGGGCGTCGGGCAAGCGTTGGCACGCTGCATCCGGTGAGCCGCACCCTGGAGCGCATCAGCGATATTTTTGCGCGCCTTGGTTACGAGCTGGCCGAAGGGCCGGAAATCGAGGACGACTGGCACAATTTCGAGGCGCTGAATTTTCCGCCGCACCATCCGGCGCGCGCCATGCACGATACCTTTTATTTTGCCGATGGCCGCCTGCTGCGCACGCATACCTCGGGTGTGCAAATCCGCTACATGCTGCAACACCTGCAATCAGGCGGCAGGCCGCCGCTGCGCATGATTGCCGCCGGCAAGGTGTATCGCAGTGATTCGGACCAGACGCATACGCCGATGTTCCACCAGGTGGAGGGGCTGCTGGTGGATGAGCACGCCAGCTTTGCCGACCTCAAGGGCACGCTGGCCGAGTTCGTGCGCGCGTTTTTCGGGCGCGATTTTGAAATGCGCTTCCGTCCCAGCTACTTCCCCTTTACCGAGCCTTCGGCCGAGGTGGATATCGCTTGGCAGCAGGCCGATGGCAGCCTGCGCTGGCTGGAAGTATTGGGTTGCGGCATGGTGCATCCGAATGTGCTCAAAAATGTCGGCATCGACCCGGAGCGTTACACCGGCTTTGCCTTCGGCCTGGGCGTGGAACGCTTTGCGATGTTGCGTGAGGGCGTGGATGACCTGCGCAGCTTCTTTGAAAACGATGTGCGCTTTTTGCGCCGTTACGCCTGAAGGTGAAAGAGCATCATGAAATTCTCTGAAAACTGGCTGCGCGAACATATCCGCACCGATGCCAGCCGTGAGCAACTGGCCGCTGCGCTGACCGCGATTGGTCTGGAAGTGGAAGAGTTCACCGTATTGGGCGAAGGGCTGGAACATGTGGTGGTGGCGCAGATTGTCAGCGCCGTCAAACACCCGGAGGCCGACCGCCTGCAAGTGTGCGAGGTGGATGCGGGCGCGCATGGCCGCCTGCAAATCGTGTGCGGCGCGCCCAATGCCCGCGCGGGTTTGAAAGCGCCGCTGGCAATGCTGGGCGCGCAACTGGGCGATATCAAAATCAAGGCGGCCAAACTGCGTGGCGTGGAGTCGAACGGCATGCTGTGCTCGGCCAGGGAGCTGGGGCTGGATGCCGATGCCAGTGGCCTGATGGAACTGCCCGAAGACGCGCCAGTCGGCATGCCAATTGCCGAATACCTGGGGCTGCCCGATAGCAGCATCGAACTCAAACTCACCCCGAACCGCGCCGACTGCTTCGGTATTCGCGGTATCGCCTTTGACGTGGCGGCCGCCACCGGCAGCGAAGTCAGCCATTTTGAAATCCCTGCGGTGCCTGCACACAGCACGGCCAAGCTGGAAGTGACGCTGGCCGCCGGTGCGGATGCGCCGCGTTACCTTGGGCGGGTGATTGAAGGCGTGAATGGCGCGGCGAAAACCCCGCTGTGGATGGCCGAACGCCTGCGTCGCAGCGGTATCCGTCCGCTGAGTTTCCTGGTGGATGTCACCCAGTACGTGATGCTGGAGCTGGGGCAGCCGATGCACGCCTTTGACCGCGACCTGCTGCAAGGCTCGATATCGGTGCGCCATGCGCGCGCGGGTGAGTCGCTGAAATTGCTGGATGGCCGCGATGTGCTGCTCGATGAAAACTTCCTGCTGATTACCGATGCTGACCGCCCGGTGGCGCTGGCAGGCGTGATGGGCGGCTTTGACAGCCGCGTGACCGAAGCGACCGGCAATGTGTTTCTGGAGGCTGCGCATTTTGCCCCCGCCGCCATCATTGGCCGCAGCCGCAAGCTCGGCCTGCATACCGATGCGGCGCACCGCTTTGAGCGCGGCGTGGACCCGGAATTGCCGCGCGCGGCGATTGAGCGCGCCACCGCCTTGATTCTGGAGATTGCAGGCGGCAGCGCCGGGCCGGTAGTGGAAGCCGTGCACGAAGCGGATTTGCCAAGGCCCGCCACCCTGTTGCTGCGCCGTGCGCGCATTGCCCGGGTGCTGGGTATCGAGGTGGAGGATGCAGAAGTCGCGCGCATCATGCACGCGCTGGGTTTTGCTGTGGACACTGCCGCAGACGGTTGGCGCATCACCCCGCCAGCGCGGCGCTTTGATATCGCCCTGGAAGAAGACCTGATTGAAGAAATCGCCCGCATCCATGGCTATGAGCGCATCCCGGTGAAACTGCCGGCCGGTGCTGCACGGGTCATGGCAGCAGATGCCACGCGCGTGAGCGATGCCGGGCTGCGTCGCCAGTTGCTGGCACGTGACTGTCAGGAAGCCATCAACTATGCCTTTGTCGATGCGGCATTGCTTGAGAAATGGGGCATCGAAGGCGGTATCGCGCTTGCCAATCCGCTGAGCGCCGAGCTGGGGGTGATGCGGCCGATGCTGCTGCCGGGTTTGACCGCAGCATTGGCGCGCAATGTGCAGCGCCAGCAAAGCCGCGTGCGGCTGTTCGAGCTGGGGCGGGTGTTTGCCCGCGCCGGAGAGGAGGGGGCGGCGCCGCTGGAAACCCCGCGCATCGCTGCCGTGGTCTGTGGCAGCGCCAGCGCCGAGCAATGGGGCGAGCCAGGCCGTGCCGTGGACTTTCATGACCTGAAGGGCGATTTGCAGTCGCTGGCAGCCCTGTCCGGTGCGCGCCTTGAGTTCCGCCGCAGCACGCAGGGCTTCGGACATCCGGGGCGCTCGGCTGATGTGTACCGCGATGGCGAATGCATCGGCTGGCTGGGCGAGCTGCATCCGCGCCTGCTGTCCGCCCTGGGGCTGGATAGCGCCGTGCTGGGCTTTGAGCTGGACCTGGCGGCCATCGCCCGGCGTGGCGCGTCGCAGGCCGAAACCACATCGCGGTTCCCCTCGGTGCGCCGTGACCTGGCACTGCTGGTGCCGGAGGCACTGCCATGGCAGCAGCTTGCCGACACCGTGCATCAGGCCGCAGGCGTGTTGTTGCGCGAATTGCGGCTGTTTGATGTATATCGCGGCAAAGGCGTGGAGCCGGGCTTCAAGAGCCTTGCCATAGGCTTGATTTTGCAGGAAGAATCGCGCACTCTCACCGACTCGGACGTGGATGCGAGCATGGCAGCGGTCATCAGCGCGCTGGGCAGAGAACATGGCGTCAAAATCAGGGAATAAGCAGGCATGGCACTGACTAAAGCAGAAATGGCCGAACAGTTGTTCGAGCAAGTCGGCCTCAACAAGCGCGAGGCAAAAGAGTTTGTTGATGCGTTTTTTGAAACCCTGAGCGACGGGCTGGCCTCTGGCCGCCAGGTCAAACTTTCGGGCTTTGGCAATTTTGACTTGCGCCGCAAGAGTCCGCGTCCGGGGCGCAACCCCAAAACGGGTGAAGAAGTCCCAATCAGCGCCCGTACCGTGGTGACATTCCGTCCGGGTCAGAAACTGAAGGAGAGAGTGGAAGCCTATGCTGGACCCAGGTAGTAACAAAGAGCTTCCGCCGATTCCGGCCAAACGCTACTTCACCATCGGTGAAGTCAGCGAGCTATGCGATGTCAAGCCGCATGTGTTGCGCTACTGGGAGACTGAATTCCCCAGCCTCTCACCGGACAAGCGCCGTGGCAACCGTCGCTACTATCAGCGCCATGATGTCCTGAAAATCCGCCAGATTCGCAGCTTGCTGTACGAGCAGGGCTATACCATTGGCGGCGCCAGACAGCGACTTGAAAGCGGCGAGGGCAGGCAGGAAGCGGCGCTTCCGGTCGAGCTGATTCGCCAGATGCGGCAGGAGCTGGAAGAAGTTTTGCAATTGTTGCAGCGTTGAGCCGAACTTCGGCTATAATGTCCGGCCTTTCCGGGGTATAGCGCAGCCTGGTAGCGCACTTGTCTGGGGGACAAGTGGTCGTCGGTTCGAATCCGGCTACCCCGACCAAAAACACCAGCAAAATCAGCGACTTGTGGATGCGTCCCAAGTCGCTTTTTTTGTTTACACCCTATCTCCACCCTATTTACACCCTATCGTTTGAGGGTGAGGCCCGGCGCAACTTCCGTCCAGGGCAGGTCGTGACCGTCCAGATATACCTCGGTCATGTTGATGCTGCCGTGTCCCATCAGCGCCTGCACCTGCTGCTTTGTCCATCCGGCTTCGCTTATCAATAGCGCGCCACCCAAGCTGCGGATTTCATGGAAGGTGGGCGGGCTATCGCCTGTTATGCCCAAGCTGTCACGCACATCAGCAAAGGCACGGGTGATTTGTTCTGGCAAGACTTGGGTATGGTGTTCACGGTGTGCGGCGCGCATTTCCCTTGGCCTGGCCTTGGCCGGTATACGGTGAATCAGATAGGGCGATACCACGTTATCCCGGCAGCGGGTAATCAAGGCTTGGAGTGTAGGTGTCATGCTGATGCGCAGCCGCACACTGGTGCTGCTTTCGGTCTTTTGGGGCACCACCCAGAGGGCGCCGTCGCGGACATCTTTGAACTGGGCAGCAGCCACATCCTCGCGGCGTAGCAGGGTAAGCAGCGATAAGTCCATGGCGTTTTGCAGCCATGCTGGGGCAGCTGCATGGATGCGCTGATATGTCTCAACGGTCAGGCGTTCACGTTTGCGTGAGTGAGCAAACTTGCGTGTTTGCTCCGCCGGGTTGCTGTCAATCCAGCCCTCTTGCAATGCACAGGCCAATATCCAGCCAAGCACAAGACGGTAGGTCTGGCGGCTTCGTGCAGACTCGGTGACAGTGCGGATATATTCGGCGCAATCTTTAACGGTCAGGCACTCCAGTTCGCGCTTGCCAATGTCGGACTCGATGCGGGCAATGAATACCGCATACCAGGCAGCTGTCTTTTCTGCCCAGCCACGACCGGGCATGTCGTCTGTGCGAAAGATGCGGATTGCATCGGCCACGGTATGCCGGCCACCGATAACCCGACCCACCAAATCGTTGCTTTGGGTTAACAGAGCATTGAGCTTTTTGGCAGCAGCAAATGCCTTGGCCTTATCCATGCCCATCCATGTTTCCTTTCGGGTGATGGGGTGGCGATATTTGTAGCCATCTCTGTTTGGGTAAAGATTGTCCGGCCACCCGGCACGGTGGCGAGCGCGTTTTCTGGGTGTCATGGTCAGGATTCTCCGGCCAGCACTCGTTCAACCAGTGGGTCATTAGCCGCTACAAATGCGTGGACATCGACATACCAGTTGCCACCGATTTTGCGACCGGGCAATTTACCCTCGCGCAACCATCGCTGGAGGGTGATGTCATGCGGGCGGCTGTCCTTGGAGAACGTGGTGTCTGCGAACTTTTTATAGTCGACCAGTTTCATAATTAATTGTCTCTAGTGCGATGTGTTCGCCGGTTTCTTTCATGAAAACAAGCCAATGCGTTCTCATCCCGCGCCCGGTCTGCTGGCCAAACAGCGGCTTTTCTGGCGTAAGCGCAAGCACTTCTTTCAGCGGCACTTGCGTTTCGTTCCACTTGAACACCAGCACACCTTCTGGCTTCAGTACGCGGAAGCACTCGGCAAAGCCCCGGCGCAGGTCTTCGCGCCAGTTTTCAGACAGCTTGCCGTACTTGGCTGCCAGCCAGCTTTTCTTGCCTGCGCTCACGAGGTGAGGCGGGTCAAAGGCGACCAGTGCAAAGCTGTTGTCAGCGTAGGGCATAGCTCGGAAGTCCATCAGGGTATCCGGCTCAATGCGCAGCGTGCGCGTTCCGTCAACGCGCCCATGCGAGCGGTCGGTGACGGTGATGGTTTCGCTGCGGCAATCGCCGAAAATCACGCGCGGGTCGGCGCGGTCAAACCACATCATGCGGCCGCCGCAGCAGGGGTCGAGGATGGCGCGCACCTCTTCGGCTTTGAAGATGATGGGGCGCTCTTTCATTTCTCACCCCACGTCACGCCAAGGAAATGCTTGAGGCTGGCTCTGGATGCTTCCAGTTCATCGGGTCGCCATGCGGTGATTTCTTCGCCTTGCTCTTCGATGATTTTCGGGATTACGTCATGGATAGGGGTATCTATCGTTCTGGCGATATGGAGGAAATCAATTTTTTTCAGTGCTTCAGCAATGATTTCCTCGCCGATTTCTTTGGACGGTACAGGAAATTCGTCGTCGCTTACGGTGAGGATGTAGTAGCGGGTGCTCATTGGTCACTTCCTTTGCCTTGCGGCCACAGCAGCTTTTCAATTCGATGCAGGGTGTAGCCCTCCCAGTTTTCCGGGTCTGCATCAGCGCTCGCGGTGTGGGACAACTCGGTGTGGATTTGCAGCAGCAGGGCGCGCATATCCGGCGCTGCGGCGATGAGGCGGGCGTTGGCCTCGCCAGCAAAACCGTTGTAGCGATTGTCAGGGAGCGTGCATATAGGTTCGCGGGAAGGCCGCTCGACAACAAAAATATTTGTCCCGCACATCCCGCCATATTCGCGGTAGACCCACGGCCCCGGCGTGTGTTTATTACTCATCACCCGACTCCTGCTTTGTTGTGAAACTCAACAGGGCGCGAGCGTGTAACTCGGCGGCTCCGCATGTTTGGTGTATAACTCCGCTTCGCAGTCTTGTGTAATCAAATTCGTGTTCTGTCCAAACGGCACTATTTGTAAGTGCGCCTGAGCTGATGTGTGGAGACCAGTATTCAGTGCCGATGTTTAGAGGGCAGCGCACCGGCTCTGGCACCTCGTGCCCATTGATATTGATGGTGCGAGGTTTGCGGCGATATTCGTTGTATTCACACCATGTTGGATTTGCTTCCAACTCATCCCAAAGCTCATTGGAGTTTGCTCTCCGCCACTCCCACAATTCCCATGGCGTGTTAGTCCACATCGCATCCTGCGCGTACTGGAGCATATGTTCTGCGTGAATGTGTGCGGGCATTATTGGTTCTCCTTCCTGCGGTAATAAAGATTCGGCTCCCACGAGGGCATGGCGTATAGATTCCGCCATGTTTGCCCGTCGCTGGACGCTTGCCAGCGTTCCCATGGTTTGTCTGTTTCGGCGGCATCGCGGGCAAAGCGGGCGATGCTTTCGGCGTGAGGGTGTTTATTCATATCGGTCTCTCAAAATGGAATATCTGGCTCCCAGTTTTCGCAGCCCTTCGGTTGGGCTTCGGCTGGGACTTGGGCGCGCCACTTCAGGCAGTTGGCGCTTCTGTTATCAAAGTGAATGCACCCCCGGCAGTCGCGGTTCTCCGGCAGCGCCTGGATAATCGCCAGCGCGTTTTGCAATATCAGAATCATTTCCGCTTTCTGTGCCGGGGTCGGGTTCGTCAAATTCATGGTGGACAATCTCAGGGTATTTGCCGCCTTCAAATACGTGGATATGGGTGGGCTGGCGCAGGTGGTGGACGTAGTTCAGGGCGTTGTCGATGGTGCGCGGAACGAGGTAGTTGCCGGGGTCGTCCATCAGGTGGGCAGGCATGCGGGCTTTCCACCACGCCACGGCGCGGGCGCGGATGGGGCCGCCATGTTCCAGGCATATCCATTCCTTGAAGGTGCGCAGGCCAGACTGGTATTCCACGCGCAAGCTGGGAATGCCGCCGGGCTTTTCGTGCAGGGCGTAGCGCACGGCGTTGACGCGGAAGGTCTGGGTCAGCGCCTGGCGCTGTTCGTTGGATAGGATGGGCGCATCGCTGGCGGTGCGGTCGTGCCTTGCCAGCACGCGCGGGAACTCGAACTCGCATTCCGGGCAGCGGATGAGCGAGGCCAGAATCAGCTCGGCGCAGGCCGGGCATTGCTTGGTCGGCGCGGTCACCACCTTGGCCTTGTCGCCGCGCTTCTTCGGCTTCTCGACGCGGATAGCGTCGATGGGGCCGTGCTCCAGGATGTTGCCTGCAAAGTCCAGCACCAGGCAGTCCTGCTTGCTGGGGTGCAGGCGCAAGCCACGCCCGACTTGCTGGTAATACAGGCCGGGGCTTTTGGTGGGGCGCAGCAGGATGACGGCATCCACATGCGGGGCGTCGAAGCCTTCCGACAGCACATTGACGTTGACCAGAGCGCGCAGCTCGCCGCGCTGGAAGCGGGCAATGGTGGCCTCGCGCTCCGGCAGCGGGGTATTGCCCTCGACCACGGCGGCGCTGATGCCGCGAACTGTCAAGCAATCCTTGACAGTTGCCGCGTGTGCCACGGACGCGCAGAACACAATCCATGCGCGGCGGTCTTGGCAGTAGGCCAGCATTTCGTCCACGGCGGATTCCACCAGCTCGGTGCGATTGACGGCGGCCTCCAGTTCGCTGGCGACATACTCGCCGCCACGCACATGCACGCTGGAGAGGTCGGCGCGGGCAGCGCCGCCCTTGCTGACCAGCTTGCACAGGTAGCCCTGCTCGATAAGGTCTTTGACGCTGGCTTCATAAGCGATGCTGTTCAAGATGTAGTCCGGGCCAGTCACAGGGCCAGTGCCCAGCCGGTACGGGGTGGCGGTGAGGCCAATCACGCGCAAGTCTGGATTGGCGCGCTGGCAGTCGGCGATGAATTGCCGGTACATGCCTTCGCCGCGAATCGGGATGCGGTGGGCTTCGTCCACAAGCACCAGGTCGAACCTGCCCAGCTGCATCGCGCGGTTGTACACGCTCTGGATGCTGGCGAAGATGACCGGCTCGAAGCGGTCGCGGCGCTTGAGACTGGCGGCATAGATGCCGATGCGTGCTTCCGGCCAGTAGCGTTTGAGCTTGTCGGCGTTCTGCTCGACCAGTTCCTTGACGTGCGCGACCACGGCGATGCGGGTGCCCGGCCAGCGGGTGAGCACGTCGCGGATGAGTTCGGCCATGACGACGGTCTTGCCCCCACCGGTGGGCACTACCACGGCCGGGTTATCGTCGTGCATGCGCATGTGGTTGTAGAGGCAATCAATCGCGGCGCGCTGGTAGGGGCGGAGGTTGAAGCTCATGCGGCTTGCTCCAGTGCCGCATCAGCTTCGGCCACGGCGGTGTCGTAATCAGGGTGCCCTTTGCCCAGCCAGTGCTGCCACTTGCCGTGCAGGTAGCAGCCCAGGTGGCGACCGTTGTTGTAGATACGCCAGCGGTAGGTGATGTCCGGGTTTTTCGGGGCGGGCTCGAAGGGGGCGGGCGGCACAAACTGCGCGCCCTGCTGGCGGAAGTAGTTGGCTTCCGGGGTATCAATCATGGCTGGGGGGGCGGCGTGCAATTCGGCGCTGCTGTAGCCGCCGGTTTCCGGGCTGCCGTTGCGGAAGCGGCGGCCATCGTGGATGCGGTATTCCACCCAGTTGCCGACGGGGCAGGCGTCCTCCTGTTCGGCGAAGTTCACCAAGGCCGGGATATAGCGATGGTCATCGCAGCCCTTGGTCTGGGTGGCGGTGTCCAGGTCACGGCGATGCAGGGCGCATGACCAGCGGGCGTTGCCGTCCATCTCGGGCGTGGCGTGCAGGCAGTTGCGGCAGTTAGGCGCGGGGAGTTTGTTGCCGTGGCAGAGGGCGTGCGCCGGGCAGAGTTTGCATTCGTACCAGGCGGGGTCTTGGCTGATACGGAATGGCGGCTCGTCGCTTTGCACAACCTGCTGGGCTTTGCCCTCCAGGGCAGAGGCAGTGTCGCGGCTGTAGCGCACGCGCTCGGCATAGAGGTCGTCGGTATCCTTATTGACGGCCAGATAGAAGGCGCGCTGCATGCCCGACCAGTGCATGTACAGCTGCATCTGCGCGTAGTGGGCAGGCTTGGCGCCCTGCACGCCCTTGGCTTGCAGGGCGGCAAAGCTCTTGGCGTTGTGGGTTTTGAACTCGCCGACATGCCAGGTGGCGGGGGCTTCGTGGATGCCGAGCAGGGCGGCATCCATGCTGCCGCCGACGTGGCCGCCCAGTACTGAGAAGCGGAATTGCGCTCCGGTGCGGGGGTCAAGGGTATGGACTTCCACGCCCACGGCACGCAGCTCGCGGGCAAAGACTTCTTCTTCGCGCTGGCCGCGCTCGAACAGGCGTAGCATGCGACCGGAGAAGGCTTCTTGCGTGCACCAGCGGAAGCCATACCAGAGCTGCCGGGTGCAGGACTGGCCGATGACTGATGCGCCCAGATGCGGACGGGGCGCTTCGGCGCGGGCTTCGTAGCTGGCGAAAATCGCCGCTACGGTGGGGCTTTGCGGGCGTGGAAGGGTGGCCATGTCAGGCAGCCTCTTGCTGGCCGTTGTCACCAAGCGTGCGACTGTCATCGGCTGCGCGCTTGAGGATGTCGCCCACCTGCTTTTCCAGGCGCAGCTCGCCCTGATCCGGGTCGGCTGCGTGGCTGTGCGGGCTATCGGTGAACTCGGAAAGGTCGGCAATGACCAAAGTGATGATGCTGCCTTGCGCATCAATCAGGTCATGGCGCGCAGCATCGGTGCGGCTGACAGTGGCAGCCAGTTTGATGCCATCCTTGATGGTGATGGATTCGATGGATGCCGGGATGCGGGTGAAGCCATGCCCGGAAATCAGGCGGATGGTTTGGACAACAGCATCGTGTACCCGGCGCTCAATGCGATTAATCGCTTCATCTTGCTCTCGTTCCGGCACCAGATGCCAGACATCGACAGCGGCCTTCAGCTCGTCCAGGGTGATGGCCATCAGCTCGGTTTTGAGCGTGGAGGCGGTGAACTCGACAAAATCGGGGGCTTGGGTATCGGGGGTGTTGGTTTCGCTCATGATGTGCTCCAGGGTGAGATGCAGCCACGCCAGGCTGGCAATGAGCGGATGGGAGTTACCCGGCGTGGCTGCGTGAGGGGTCAGGCGGCTTGGTTGCGCTGCCACGGAGGCAGGCCGTTTTGGGCGGCGGCAGGCGCCGCTTGCGCCGGGGCGGCGGCCTGGGCTTGCGGTTGCGGTGCGGCAGCGGCTGGCATCTGGGCAGCGCCGTCGTAGCGCTTCCATGCCTTGATTTCATTGCTGTCGCGCTGGGTGCGCTCGCCGTCAGCCTTGACGAACTCGACGCGCACCACCATCGGGCGGTTGTGCAGCTCCTGCGAATCGCTGGGGTTCAGCACATTGATGGCATGACCGATGGCCGACAGCTGGCTTTGCGCGATGCTGACCGCCTGCTGGTTGGGGTTGATGAGGTTGAGCCGCGCCCAGAGTTTCTGGCCTTTGTAGGGGCCTTCCAGAATCTCGTGGGTGAGTTCCAGATATTGGCCGGTGCCCGCCTTGGTGGCCTTCATGTCGCTGTCCACAATCATGACGAGGTACTCGCCGGACGGGATGGCGCCGAAGTCGCGTTGCGGGTCAATGGCGGCGAGGTTATAGCTTTGGCCGAGGTATGCCATGGGGATTACTCCTTGGGTTGCGCGGCAGTCGCCGCAGGATTGAGGGATGCAGAGAGGGCGGCGCTGAAATCCGGCCAGGCAAAGGGCAGGGTTTCAGGCAGGCGGTAGCGGTTCTTGGCGATGAAGGCGGGCTTCTCGGCCAGGTGCAGCAGGCGGGAGCCGTCGCCGGTGGCGATCTTGCGTTCTTTGAAACCGTCGCCGTCTTTGCGCAGGAACACGCGCTGGGCGGCATAGCCGATGATGTCGCAGCGTTCGAAGGCGAGCTGGAATGCGCGCTTGTGCAGCTTGATCTGGGCGCGGTCGTAGGCTTCCACGTCCGGGGCTTCGTAGCGGGTGATGTCGGTATGCGCAATCAGCAGGCTGCCAATGCCCTTGTCGGTGGCCAGCGCGGTGAGCGCGTCGAACAGTTGCCGCCAGTAGTCGAGCGCGATGGTGTAGCCCTTGCCGTAGCCCAGGTCTTCGATGTTGCGCTTGCCTTCGGCCTTGGCTACGGCCTGCCAGATCAGCGGCTCCAGTGCGGACAGCGAGTCAATGACAACCCAGTTATGCGGGTGCTGCTCGGTGTAGAGCACCTGCAGAGCTTCCAGGACTTCGGCGAAGCTGTGCATCAGCGGGAAGGTGGAGACCTCCAGCGCGCCCAGGCCGTCCTCGGTGCGGATGAAGACGGGGTTTTCTGCGCCGGCGGCAAAGGTGGTCTTGCCCACACCGGGGCCGCCATGAATCAGCATGATGGGCGGACGGGTGGCGTGAGATTTAGAGATGCTTGCGAGCGAGATAGCCATTACAGGGTCTCCACGGTGACGGCGGTTTTGGCCGGAGTGACGGTGATGGCCGGGGCGATGCGGGCATACAGCTCCGGCTCGTTGCTTTGCAGGTGGCGCAGTTCGGACAGCACCAGGTCATGCTTGACGCGAATCAACCGGGCGCGAATGGCATCGGGAATGTCACCTGCCAGTGCGGCATAGGCTTTTTCATCGAGCTTGCGGGTGAGCTTGCCGGTGGTGGTGACCTTGAAGTACGCGGTCTCGCATCGGGTGGTACCTTCGGGCTTGGCGCCGACCAGTTGAATCAGCACTTCTTCAGCCCGGATGCGGGCAGCCTTGGCAGCTTCTTCCTGTTGCTTGGCGAGCGCGAGGGCGTGGGCGGCGTGGTCAATCGCGGTGGGTTGGGCGGGTGTGTTCATGGGTGTGCTCGTGGTTGGGTTCGGGTTGGTGTGGTTTGGATTTGCGCTCATCGAGGGCTTCAGGCCGGAGCCGCTTGGCTCCGACGGGGTTGGGGGTGTGGTCGTAACTCATGCGGGTCTGTGTTGCGGGTGGATGGGCTTGGCCTTGGCGCTGGCGACCTGCCCCCAGAAGCGGCGATAGGCGGCCATGCAAGCGGCGAAGGTGGTGGGGGCGATGCAGCCGTAGGTGATGCGGCTGCCATCGCGCATGCGGACGGTGACGTTGATGGCTTTCATGCGGCGAGCAACCAAGGCGAAAGCACACTGCGGAGCGCGCCGTCAAAGCGGATGGCGGACTCGACCATTCGCAGGCGAGCCATGCCCGCGCATGGCTGGCAGGCGCGCCAGCGATGAAAGTCGTACTCGCCACGGCTGGGGCAAGGGTTATGCGGGGTGCTTTTGCCACGCTTGCGAGCCAGGTAGTCCGCTGCATTGCGGCGGTTGTGCGCCATCCAGATCAGCGGGTCAAGGTCGATGAAGGGCAGCTCGTAACCGTGGAAGCTGCCGACCACTTCCGGCTTGGCGCGCTCGGCGATGCCATAGCCGCAGAACTTGCCGATGCTGATGCTGCTGTTGTGATTGCGTGCTGCGCGGGCTTTGCTGTGCCAGGCGCGGAACTCGCTGTGCGTTGCCATGTTGCTCTCCCATTGCCGTGTGGCGATGGGAAATATCGTAGGCATTGCCTATGAGGCTGTCAATAGGCAATGCCTAGTTTTCTTCATCTTTCAACATTTCCCCGAAGCAACTCCTTTAGATTCAAGCAGTTGTCGTCGAGATGCAGGCATGAAAAAGCCCTGCGCGAAGGCAGGCTATCGGTTTGGGTTAAAGTATTGGCATGGACAAACGCATACCGGGCGGCCTGCTGGTCGCCATTGAAGGCATTGATGGGGCGGGCAAAACGACGCTTGCCGCGCGGCTGCGTGCCGACTTGGCAGCGCAGGGTGTGCCAGTGCTATGCAGTAAAGAGCCTACGCAGGGCGTATGGGGTATGCGTTTGCGGGAATCCGCCGGGCAAGGGCGGTTATCTCCGGCCGAAGAAGTGGAGTATCTGTTGAAAGACCGGCGGGAGCATGTAGAGCAACTGATTGCCCCGGCGCTTGCGCGTGGCGAGTGTGTGATTCTTGACCGCTACTACCCTTCCATGGTGGCCTATCAGGGTGCGGCGGGGGTTGATGAAGCTGAGTTGTTGGCGGCCAATAGCTTTGCGCCAGTGCCTGATGTATTGATTCTGCTTGATTTGCCGCCTGCCGATGGCTTGGCGCGCATCCGTGCGCGTGGTGATATGCCCAATGCCTTTGAGACAGAGGCGACGCTTGAGCTTTGCAGGCAGATATTCTTGGCGTTTCCGGGTCGTAAGTGCGTGATTGATGCGCGGCAAGATGCAGAAGCGGTTGCCGCCGAAGCGATGACGCATCTATTGCTGCAAGCAACGAGCAAGGCACGTGAGGTAACGGGGGATGATGTGGCGGCCTGCAACTTCATCAAAGGCTGGCTCCCCAATCTGGCATGAACAAGCCCCGCTGGGCGGGGCTGGGTGAACTGTAAATACAGCTCATGCCAGTTGTTTATTGACTTTGGCTTGATATGTAAATACGCTACAGCTTCCGACAATGGAGGCTGTATGGAGCTAGTTATCTCCGACAAAATTAAAGCCAAGCTACAGGCCAAGCATGGTGTAAGCCCGAAGGATGTCGTGGAATGTTTTTGGAACCGTATAGGCGAGGTCTTTGAGGACGTGCGTGAAGAGCATAGGACTGACCCGCCGACGCTGTTCTTTATTTCGGAAAACAATCATGGGCGGGTGCTCAAAGTGTGCTACGTCGAACGCGATGGGCGCATCCATTTGAAAACTTGCTTTGAGCCGAGTGCATCACAACTGGAGGCATATCGGCAATTGTGCGGTGATGCCGCGCCCTAACTGGAGATGTAGCAATGAATGAGATTGATGAAGCTCGTAACGAGCTATGGGAGACGGGGGCGCTTGGTGCTTCGCCCGAGCATGCTCGCGTTGCCAAGGGGGCAAGTGCAAGGCTGGATGCTGCAACCAACATGCGGCTTGTGACGATGCGTTTGCCGAATGCGTTGGTGGATACCTTGAAGGATATTGCTTCGCATCATGGTGTTGGCTATCAGCCGATGGTGCGAGATTTGTTGATGCGATTTGCTGTATCGGAGCTGCGCGCGATACGGCGTGAACAGGAAGATAGTCTGATGGAGTTCCAGCAAAGTGGAGCCACCAGTGCGGTGGATGCGTTCCTTGAGCGAGAAAAGAAGGTTGCGTAAGGGTTGAGTATGAAAACGATTGAAATAACTGCTGAAGAAGCGCGTGCGATTAGCGGTAAAGCCGCAACTGGGCTGAGTGAGGCAAGAAAAATGGCGGTCTCGGCGATTCGTTTGCATGCATCCATGAAAAAGGATGATGTAGTCTTTGCGTTTGCCAGAAATAGGCTTACCGAAGATGAAGCAGACAGTCTTTGTGAAGAGCTGAGAGCAGAAGGGTTTGAGTGCTCTTGGGATAACTATCTGCCAGGGTACTATCAGTTCAATATTTCTTGGGCGTAAAAGAAAGACCGGCACAAAATATGCCGGGCTTTTTGCCACCTATCTCCTACGCGGCCTCGGCTCGCACGCCCAGCCATCACCGTCGCGGTCAAGGTGAGCGCCGTAGGCGGGGTGGCTGCGGTTGATGGGGGTGCGGATACCCGCAGCGCGGACGCTGGCGCAGTTGGGGTAGTAGCTGCTGCTGCCTGATGCACGGGCAAGCGTTCCCCGCGCCAGCGGGGATGAACCGGATTGCCGAGGGGCTGAGTAGGTACGGCTGCCGTGGCAGTGGTAGGTGCCCGTGCGCCGGTCGGTGTGGCAGCCATTGGCATCTGTCCTGCCGCCATGAGCCAGCGCGAGGGCGGGGAGGAGGGTGAGTAGGATTGAGAGGATTCGCGTCATGACTATCCTACAAGGCGATCCATCAGGATTATGAGAAGGACACTGACCAGTATTGTCATTGCGGCTATCAGAAGTGGCTTATGATTTGGTTTAACAGTGTGCGGATTTTCTGAAGTAAGTGCTTTTGAAGGCGCTACCTGTGGTGAGGGCGATATTCTTTCTGGCCTGTCGGTCAGATTTTTCTGCCCAAATATTTCATGTTCTTCAGGAATGCTATTGGAGTGCTGGGATTTAAAGCACTTGAAGCAAAGGGAAACAAGGTTCGCTGGCTTGTTCGTGCCGCTATTGCTGGGCTGAACAATATGATGGACGCGAATAAATTGCGGTGCTTCTTGTTGGCCGCATAGCCCACACATCCAGTTGTCACGCTTTTTTATTTTGTCCGCTATATCGAACCAATCATCGGGCATTGATATGAAGCCAGGCTTCCATGTGATCATGCCTCGGCGGTAGGCTCGGATAACTTTCAGCTCTCTTGCTCGGTCTTTTTTGTCAAGAAGTTTGGCGTTTAGCCATGTTGGGAAAACACTGTCTGCCTCGCTGTTAATGTCAGCAAGGCGCTGTCTTAGTTGCTCTTTTTCCTCATGACTTGCATCTGCAAGCTTTTGACGCAGGGCTGATTGATGCTCTGTTATGCACCTGGTTTTCAGATTCAAGATTGCCTGCTGTGGGGAAACGGGTACACGGTTTAACAGGGTAATGCAATGTCTGCAAACAGCTATATTCCCGGTAACAAACTTCAGCTCGCGACGCTGCCTGCAAATTTTGCACATTCGCTTGCCACTTTGTTTGCTCATAAGGAAACGTGGTTAGCATACATGCTGATGTTGCTACCGTTCAGGCTGAAGTGGCGGCGCTTGTCATCACTGCTGATGGTGATGGAATAGTCGGATCCTCCAGAGATGATTCCATCTTTAATAAGGTGAGCTATGTGACTGCTTGGTAACACCACATAGTCAAAGCCGCGCTGACGGCGCATGATGAAAAAATAGAATGTATTAATTGTGTTGTGCTTATTGAAAGCGGTAGCTCGAACTTTGAACTGGAACTTTCCGCTTTGCGTTTCTGCTGAAGATTTGACTTGAATATGGAAGTAGTGGCCGTGCTTGGAGGCCACAATATCAATGCCTTCATCCACTGACATCAGTGATGCGTTATACCCCCAGAACAAAAGCTCTGACATCGCCGCATGCTCCCCAGCCTTTCCAATAAAGTTGGTGCTGATCGTCGGTGGCTCGGGCGTTTTTGGAGGAGGTGGGAGTGCGGTATTGCGGAGCCGATAGACACCTTTCTTGGCACTGCCATTCTTGTTCTTGGGCTTGGCAAAGGTTGGAGATTGGGTTTTTACATTGGCAGCCAGAGCAGACGAAAGTTTGGATGCAAGCTCCTCGGCAGGAAGCTGCATGTTTCGGTTGGACTGCACAGCCAGGGCAGCTATGTCGTTGACATGAAGCGCTTTTCTGTTCTCTAGCAATATTTGCTTGGCGAGTTCAAGTAAGGGCGAAAGTCTTTGAGTAGGTGCAAGTGCGTCCATTGCGGTTCCCAATATTTACCCCAGCCTGTCGAGGCGGTTACGGAGGTAGATTTTCCCGCCGATGGTGGTTTCGTCCGGTGCCGGGAATGATTCGTAGGCCGGGTTGTCGCTCACTACATAGACGGCTGCGCCCCGGTCTTGCAAGCGCTTGATTTGCTGGCCGTGGCCAGTGTTGATGAGGTAGAGGCCGTCGCCGTCGAACACATCGCAGCCAGTATCGACCAGCACCACGTCGCCCGGCAGGATGGTGGGCAGCATGCTGTCGCCGCGGCCAGTGACAAGCCGTAGGCGGCCAGGCTTGGGCACGAAGCCCAGCAGGGCGCGGATATAGGCCGGGTCGAAATCTATCTCCCGCACCACATCCGGGTAATCATTGTTAACAATGCCGTCCCCCATTGCCGCCTCCGCGTCCAAGAGGGCAACACGATAACCGCTGTCTGTCGCAGATTCTGCGACTGGGATTGGAAATGGGGTGGCATCTGTGATGCCCCAATGAGATGGCGCGACAACATCAGCGAAGTAGGCCACAAGCTTACCTAGGTGCTGCTTTCCGATTCGGCCATGGTTTATCCAGTCGTAAACAGACGGTCCCTTGATACCGAAGGCTCGCGCGACATCGGCTTTGGACACGCCTTTCTTTTCGATAGCGACGGCGAGCGCATCGCCTAGAGCCTGACCTGTAAGCATTGCCTAATGCTCCTTGATAGAAATCTATGTAGGCAATGCCTTGAAATGAAATCTAGGCAATGCCTATAATTGGTGTCATGAACAAGATTGAGCTTGCGATTGATGCTGCTGGTGGTGTGTCTGCGCTTGCGGCTCGCCTCCAGGTGAAGCCTCCAACAGTGTCCCAGTGGCGAAAAGGTAGTCGTCCGGTATCGCCGCGGCTGACGCTTTCAATTGAGTCCCTTTTTGGTATCAGCCGCCACGACCTCCGCCCTGACATCTTCGGCCCTGCGCCCGAGGGCGAGCAGAGGGAGAAGGAGCCAGTCGCATGAGCCGCGCAGAACGCCATGCGGTGCGCAATGGTCTGCCGTATCCGGCAGCGCTTGCGCCGTTCCGCTGCCCGGAAAGCGGGCTGATTGTGCAAGACCGTGAAGCCGTGGAGGCGCGCCTTGATGCCGATGCGTACTGGAAGCATTGGCAGGCACTTCGCCTTGCCAAGCGGGTGCGGCTGCTCAAGCGGTTCCGGGCGCTGCGTCGGCAGAAAGGATGGCTTTGGCGAGCGCGGCAAGGGCTTGCTGCTCTTTGGAAGGACCTTGGTAGCCGCTGGCGTTCGCCAGTGCCACGGGCAGCGCTGCGTCGCTGGGGAGCGTTGAAATGATGACCCTGGCAATCATCACAAGTGCGCTGCGTTGGGCTTGCAGCTCCGCATTGAGCCTGGCGAGTTCGTTGCGGGTCTTTTGTTCTTCGTACACGTCTGTCTCCGGTAGTGGTGGTGGGGTGGTACTCCCATCCTATCGGCAGGCAGGCGCTTTGTTGGGGGGCTGCTGAATGACTGCGCCACTCAAAGACCTGCGGGCAAAAGTGACCGCTGAAACCTGGTGCGTGATTGAAGCCCGGCACCGTGTGACCGGGGAACAACACGCGGAAATCGTCCGTGGAATCCTGCATGACTGGGCACTCGCTGAAATGCGCAAGGCCACGGTAATGCAGGGCCTTTTGAAAGCCGAGGGAATCGGCGGGAACGTGAGGGAGGGTTTGAAATGAACGTGTTTTCTCGCGCCGTTTTGGCATTTCGTATCCGGCGCAGGCGCAAGGCCATTGTTGACCTTGCACTGCGGATTGCGCAGATGAATAACGGCGCTGTCCGTATGGACTGGGCTGCTGAGCATCTGGCGCGTGCTGACAAGCTGGCGCGGGAGGCGTTCAGTTGTCCTTCGTGTGGTACGCCTCTTGAACATGGCGGTAAATCACCTTGAACGCCTGTCCAAGCTCTTCCGCGAACTCTTCCGGTCGGCACTGCTGGCGGTGCTTCTCTGCCATTGCAGGGATAGCTGCAATCAGGATGTCCGTTGCCAGTTCAGGAAATGTTTTGTTGCTCATGGTGCCCTCCTTGTGGGCGTGTCGTGTGGAAGCTGCATCGTACCGCAGGGCAGGGCGCCGCTTTTCCATGCCGCGACATGCAGGCTGTTTGGCTGAGAGGTGCCGTCGAGTGCGGTCTGCATGCGTGGCGCCCATGAATGAGAGGGGACTATGAGAATGGATCGAGCAGGCCAGATTCAGCATCCAACGCCTGGGGTAATGCCCGGTTCGGTGCTGGACTACGCCATCAAATACGCACGCCTCGGGTGGGCTGTTGTGCCGCTGTGGGGTATCAGCAATGGCCGCTGCCAGTGCGGCAAGGCCGATTGCCCGAGTGCTGGCAAACACCCGCACTCGCAACTGGCACCGCGTGGCGTGCATGACGCAAGCCGCGAAGAATCACGCATCCGCGACTGGTTTAACCGCGCGCCCGATGCAAACATCGGTATCGCCACCGGTGAGCCGAGCGGATTCATTGCCGTGGACGTGGACCCGCGCAATGGTGGCGACACCACGCTGGAGCAACTGCAAGAGATAAATGGTCGCCTGCCGGACACTGCCATGGCGATTACCGGCGGCGGTGGCAGCCACTATCTGTTGCGGTTTGCTGGTGAGCGCGTGCGCAGCCCAGGCAAGGGCATCGACATCAAAAGCACTGGCGGTTTGATTGTGGTCGAGCCTTCGCGGCATATCAGCGGCGAGGGTTACACATGGGAAGGCTCGTCCGACCCGCTGGACGGCCAGGCGATTGCGCCCATCCCGAGCTGGATGGTTGAGCCTGCACCGCGTATTGGCGCTGGGCCTTCCATCAGTGGTGGTGGCTACCTCTCGCCGCAGCGGCTGGCAGACCTGCACGATGCGCTGCTGCACATCCCGGCAGATGATTACCACGTCTGGATTCAGGTCGGCCAAGCGCTGCACAGCACGGAGGCCCCGGAGGCGTTCAATCTGTGGGATACCTGGTCGCGCAACTCGGACAAGTACAAGCCGGGGCAGTGCCTGCTGAAATGGGGCAGCTTCCGCGCTGGCGGCGGCGTGCATGTTGAGAGCATCTTCACTTGGGCACAAGACCGTGGCTGGCAGAACCCGGCCAGGGTGGTAGCGGTGCCGGTGGAGCAGGCCGCGCCGCTGCCCAAGCTGCCGCAACTGGACAATGTGCCGTCTGAGTTGCTGGCGCTGCCCGGCGTGCTGGGCGACATCGTGCGCCTGGCCAACGAAACCGCGCCGCAACCGCAGCCGCAGTTCGCCGTGCAAGCTGCGCTGGCCCTGGGCGCCACCGTGCTTGGGCGCCATGTGCGCACCACGCGCAACAACTGGCCGAGCATGTACTTTGTCAACGTGGGCAAGTCCTCCAGTGGCAAGGAGCATGCCCGTACCATCATCCAGCATGCGCTGAGCGCCGCCAACCTTGGACACCTGATTGGCCCTGAGGGCTACAGCTCGGCCAGCTCGGTGGTGTCGGCACTGCTGCATCAGCCCAGCCATGTCGCGCTGATTGACGAGCTGGGCGCGCTGCTGGGCAGCGCCAACAGCGAGGGCAACTTCCACCGCCGCGAGGCCGTGACCTCGCTTATCAGCGCCTGGGGGCAGTTGGGCGGCGAGATGCGGCCACGGGCCTACTCCACCCTGAGCGCCGGGGCGCAAGCCCGCAAAGAAATGGCCGCGCTGGTGGTCAAGCACCCGGCGCTGTCGCTGCTGGGCATGACCACGCCCAAGACGTTCTATGGGAGTCTCGGCGAATCCGCCATCGAGGGCGGGTTCCTGAACCGATTCATCGTGGTGGAAAGCCATCTGCCCCGCCAAGTGGCGCAGCCCGCCGGAGAAATCACCATCCCCGGCAGCTTTGTAGAATGGTGCAGCGCCGCCCGGGCGGGCGTGGGCAACGGCAACCTGTCCGGCGTGGAGCTGGGGGCGGACATGCCGCCCCTGCCGCGCGTGGTGAGCTTTGATGCCGGGGCCGAGAGTAGCTTTGCCGCCTATGCCGCCGATTGCGTAGCCGCCATGGAAGCCTTGGAAGACGAAGGGCTGGCCGAACTGGAAGGCCGCAGCAACGAGAAAGCCCTGCGTCTGTCGCTTATCCTCGCTATGAGCGAAGACCCGATGGGCCCCATCATCCGCCAGCGACATGCCGACTGGGCGATTGCCTATGTGCGCCACTACACACAGCAGATGATTGAGGCCGTGCGCCGCAATATGCACGGCACCAAATTCGCCGAGTGGCGGCAGGTGGTGCTGGACTGCATCATGGCGGGCGGCGAGCGCGGCAAGACAGAGCGAGAAATTGCAAGGCATTGTCGCCTCTTTGCAGGGCTTGAACCACGCCAGCGCAGGAGTATCTTGGATTCGCTCGCCCAGGACGGGCTGACCCAACTCGTTGAGTTTCCCACGACGCGAGGCAAGAAGCGCCAGGCATGGCGCCCGATGGAATGGGAGGTCGACGATGAAATGGAATAATCGTCAAAAATCGTCAGCACCTTCTGCTGACGGTTATAACCCTTGCCACACAAGGGTTTTAGGCCAAAAAAGAAAATCGTCAACAGCCCCAATCTCTCCCGGGAGGTTGCAGGGGGAGATTACGCCTGCTGACGATTTTCATATTTATAGTTTTTTCTTTTTTTTATTTATATATATCAATAACTTACGAGCGGGAAAAATCGTCAAACGAAGTGCTGACGATTTGTTGACGATTTTGCCGAATAAGACTGGAGGGCATGGCTGATGGCGACCCATGTCCTGCTGCTGCCATACCCGCCCAGCGCCAATGCCAATTGGCGCCACGGCCAAGGCCGGGTGTACCTCGCCGAGCCAGTCAAGCGCTTCCGCGCGGCGGTTAAGGCAGCCATGGCCGCGCAGCGCCCTGGAAGGCCGCCTGTGGCCGGGGCGCTGGCCGTGACGGTAGAAGCCACCCCGCCCGCACGCAAGCGCAAGCGCGACCTCTCCAACCTGCTCAAAGCCACCGAGGACGCCCTGACCCATGCCGGGTTCTGGCTGGACGATTCCCAGACCCAAGACCTGCGCATCTGCTGGATGCCGCCCGAAGGCGATGGGCGGCTGGTGGTCAAGGTAAAGGAGCTGGCTGAGTGAAATGCCCCCATCATCGCCCGGCAGTGCCGCCCGTGGTGGCGGTGGTCGATCCGCTCAATGTGATGCCGGCCGCTCATGCCGTATTGGCGCGCATGGAAAACATCTGGACAGTGCACAAGTGCGCCGCGTGGCTATTCATCGACGACTGCTTTCGGGCACGGGTGCTGCACGACAACCAGATGAGCCTGCCGCGATGGCAGCGCATGTACCCGGAACATCTGGTCGGCTGCTACACGCGGCGCGGGCAAATCAGCGTGTTCCGCATCGCAAACGATATGGACGCACACCTCGTTGAGCGGATGCTTGCTGACCAGTGGGGGCGAGATGGGGGATTGATTGTTCCACGAGATGAGGCAACGTCTGCGATATGAGTGATAAGTCCGCCAAAAACAGCAAAGTGCTGCAAGCTGCTGCGAAAAAGCGACCGCCGAATGCAGGCAAGGGGCGCGTCAAAGGTGTGCCCAACAAGGCGACGAAAAACGCACGTGAGGCCATCGCCCGCTTTGTGGATGGCAATGCCGACAAACTGGAGCGGTGGCTCGATGCAATCGAGCAAGAGGACGGCGCGAAAGCAGCGCTGGAATGTTTTGCCAAGTTGCTGGATTACCACGTCCCCAAGCTGGCGCGTACCGAGCTGTCCGGCACCGATGGCGGGCCGTTGCAGGTCATCGTGCAGCGGTTCACGGAGGTCGGCGAGTGACGGCCATCACACTTCCGGCCAACGGCTGGCGGCCGCGTCCGTATCAGCTGGGCGCTTGGGGCGCGCTTGAGCGCGGAGTGAAGCGCCTGGCGCTGGCTTGGCATCGACGCGCGGGCAAAGACGAGCTTTGCCTGCACTGGACGGCATGCGCTGCGATGCAGCGGGTCGGGCCGTACTGGCACATGCTGCCGCAGGCCAATCAGGCGCGCAAAGCCATCTGGGATGCGGTGAACCCGGTCACAGGGCGCAGGCGTATCGACGACGCCTTCCCGCCGGAAATCATTGCCGACAAGCGCGAGACGGATATGTTCATCCGATTCAAAAATGGCGCGACGTGGCAGGTGGTGGGGAGCGACAACTACAACAGTCTTGTCGGCTCGCCGCCGGTGGGCGTGGTGTTTTCCGAGTACGCGCTGGCTGATCCGCAGGCCTGGGCGATGCTGCGTCCGATTCTGGCCGAGAATGGCGGCTGGGCGCTGTTCATCAGTACGCCGCGTGGTCGCAACCACTTTCAGCGCATGATGGATTTCGCGCGGAGCAATGACGAGTGGTATGGCGAGGTCTTACCTGTAAGCAAGACCCGGGCAATACCGGCACGGGTCATCGAGCAGGAGCTGGCCGAGCTGACCGCCGAGCGTGGCGAAATGGAAGCCCGGGCGGTCATTGCGCAGGAATACGAGTGCAGCTTTGATGCGGCCATCCCGGGCGCGTACTACGCGGACTGGCTCAACACGGCCGAACAAGAAGGGCGGGTTGGCAGCGTGCCGCATGACCCGGGCCTGCCGGTGTTCACGGCGTGGGACTTGGGCATTGGCGACAGCACGGCCATCTGGTTTTATCAGATGAGCGGCGGCGAACTGCGGGTCATCGACTATCTGGAAAGCTCTGGCGTGGGGCTGGACTGGTATGCGGCCAGGCTGCGTGAGCGCGGCTACAGCTACGCCGGGCACACGTTGCCGCATGACGCCGATGTGAGCGAGCTGGGCACAGGCCGCCGCCGGGTAGACGTGTTGCGCAATGAGCACGGCATCCATGCGCGGGTGCTGCCGCGCACCAGCGTGGATGATGGCATTCAGGCGGTGCGTCGCCTGCTGCCGCGCTGTCGGTTTGATGCAACGAGATGCGAGCGCGGCCTTGACGCGCTGCGCAACTATCAGCGTGAGTGGAGCGACAAGCTGCGCACCTTCCGCGACCGACCGCTGCATGACTGGACGAGCCACGCGGCGGATGCGTTCCGCTATCTGGCGCTGGGTGAGCGTGACCTGACCGAGAAGCCGCCGGAGCGCAAGCCCGGCATCAAGCCGTTTACGCGCGAGTGGCTGTTCGCAGCCGAGAAAGAAACCACGATTTCCAAGGGGTATTATCAATGAACGACGCAATGACGGCGCTGGACGAAGGGCTGGCCGTGGCCGACTTGGCGGGTGAAGCCGAGAAACAGAAAGAACGTGCAGTGCGCCAGCAGGTGCAGGCATGGCACAGTGAGCGTGAGGCGGCGCGCGAGTTTGACAAGGCCGTGCGTGAGCAGATTGCCAAAGACCGCCGTTATGCGCGCGGCGACAGCGGGTTTGAGGTCTCGACCAACATCCTGGGCGCGAACATCGACACGATGGTGTCGTTCATCTACAGCCGTGACCCGGATGTGGACGTGATGCCCGCGCAGCTGGTGGAGGCGCCGAAGGAGCAGCCGCCCCAGCCACCGCAACCGCCTGCCGGGTTGCAGGGGCTGATGGACAATCCGGTGCAGGCATTGGCGGCAGGTGGCGGCGACTTGCAGCAGGCCGCTTTTGCTGCCGGTTCGCAATTGGCGGCCGAGCAGGCCGAATACCAGCAAGCCATGGCCGAATACGAGCAGGCAATGGCGCTGTACCAGCAACAGCAGGCGCAGCGTCGGCAGGTGCGCATTGAGCGGGCGCTGTTTGCCCAGACAATTGAGGTGGTGGTGAGCAAACTCTGGAAGCGTGCCCGACTGAAGCGCCAGGCGCGTCGTGCGGTGCGTTCGGTGCTGACCACCGGCATCGGCTGGGTGAAGGTGAGCTGGCAGGAGCGCACGCAGCGCGACCCGGTGGTACAGCAGCAGCTCAATGACCTGCAAGACAACCTGCGATGGATTGCCCGGCAAATCGACGAGTTGGACGACCCGGCCAATGCGGGAGAGCTGGAAGGCCGCAAGCTGGCGATTGAGCAGCAGATGGCCGGGCTGCGTGAGCGTGCTGAGCGCGTAGTGGCACGCGGCTTGGCGATTGATTTTGTCTCCACCGAAAACCTGCAAGTCGCGCCCGGTGTTTCATTGATGGAATACCAAGACGCGCCGTGGGTGGCTGAGCGCATTTTCATGACACTGCACGATGCTGCGGTGCGCTGGCCGGACGTGCCCATCGACAAGCTGCGCCGGGCGACCCGGTGGCAGCGTCGCACGCCCAAGCGCGAGCATGCTGCACCGGAGAATGACGTGGGGCAGCACGAGGCCGACCAATTTGTAGCCGGTGACAGCGTGACCAGTGGGCAGCGCAGTGACAATGATTTCATCTGCGTGTGGGAAAAGTGGTCACTTGACGACGGGCTGGTGTACCGCACGGCGGAAGGGCTGGATTTCTGGTTGGATGAGCCGACCCCGCCGAATGTGATGAGTGGGCGGTTCTATCCGTATTTCGCCCTGGCCTTCCTCGAAGTCGATGGCGAGCGAGCGCCGGAATCGCTGGTGGCACGCAGCTGGAAGCTGGCGAACGAGTACAACCGCACGCGCAGTGCGCTGGCCGAGATGCGCCGCCGCAGCTATCCGGGCGTGCTGTTTGATGAGGGTGAGTTGGCGCCGAGCTATGCGACCAAGCTGGCCAACAATGCGCGGCAAGAGTTCATCGGCATCAAGACGGCATCTGGCCGGCCAGTGGGCGAGCTGTTTGCACCCAAGCCGGTAAGCGGGATTGACCCGGCGATGTACGACACCAGCATGATTCTGGCTGACATTGACCGGGTGTGGGGCGTGCAGGAGGCGCTACGCGGCAGCGTGGAAACCGCCAAGACCGCCACCGAAGCCGAGATTCAGCAGGGCGGCTTCCAGTCGCGTACCGGTTCGATGCGCGATGCACTGGAAGAATGGCTGGGCGACATTGCCCGTTACACCGCGTTGACGGCAGTGCAGAAGCTGGATGCTGATGATGTGCGCCCGTTGGCTGGGCCAGATGCCGTCTGGCCGCAAATGGATGCGCTGGAGGAACTGGATGACCTGGTAGACGTAGACATCCGTGCTGGCTCCAGCGGCAAGCCGAACACGCGCGCGGAGCGCGAGGCATGGCAGGCCGGGTTGCCGTTGCTGCAGCAGGCCATCATGCAGGTGGGTCAGTTGCGCGGTTCAAGCCCGTCGGAGATTGCCGACAAGATTGAAGCGCTGGTGGAGGCCACCTTCGAGAAGGCAGGCGACCGCGTGGACGTAGGCCGGTTCATCCCGCAGCACGAAGGCCAAGCGATGCAGGGCGGCGCGCCCGGTGGCGGTGTTGCCGCACCTGGCATGCCGCAAGTTGAAGAACCCGCCGGGCAGCCCCCGGCAACCCTGGAAGCAGTAATGGAGCAAATGCCGTGAGTATTGAAAACGAAACCCTGAACGACACGCAGCAGAACGAGGCGCCGGAAACTCCGGCAGAAGTGAACCCGGAGGCCGAAGCACTGGCCGCACTGGATGCAGGTATCGAAGCCGTAACTGAAAAGCCGGATGAGGAAACGCCAGCGGAGGAGGTGTCCGCCGAAGCTGCCGCTGAAGAAGCGCCGAAGGCTGAGGCCACCGAAACCGAAGGTGAGCCGGAAAAGCTGAGCGCTGAGGATGAGGCCACCCAGCTCGGCTTGACCAAGGAAAAGAGCCGGGCGCGCTTTGTTGAGTTGCATGGCCGGGTGAGCGAGCTGGAAGGGCAATTGACGGCAGCCACGCAGAAGGCAGAACGCTACGACGAGATGCTGGGGCATATCGAAGCCACGGGCGCAACGCCGGAGCAATACAGCAGCGTGATGGGCTATCTGCACGCGGTGAACCGTGGTGGCCCTGCCGAGCTGGCGCAGTTGCGTGATGCGCTGGCGAAGGAGCTGGAATGGCTGGACGGCAAGATTGGCCGGAGCGGGGATGTGCTGGCCAAGCATGATGACCTGCGCGAAGCGGTTGCCAGTGGCGAGTTGCCGGAAGCGTATGCCCGCGAGATTGCCCAGCAGCGCAATATGCAGGCGCTGACCCAGCAGCACCAGCAGCAGGTGAGCCAGCGCGAGCAGCAGGCACAACAGCAGTACGAGGTGGCAGCCGCGCAAGCCGTGGAAGAACTCAATCAGCTGGGTGCGCGCCTGGCCGCGCAAGACCCGCAGTTTGAACAGAAGGTGGAGCAGGCCAAGGCGGACTTCATCAAGCGCCGTGACAGCGTGCCGCCAAACGCTTGGGCGCAAGAGTTCTTGCTGGCTTATCAGGCGGTGCAACTGGCGCCACCCAAGCCGCGCGTGGGGGCGGTGCCGCTGCGTCCGGCCGGCAGTGGTGCGGGCACGCTGAACAAGACAGCAAGCAGCCCGGAAGAAGCACTGGAGATGGGGCTGCAAGCCTACGCACGCGGCCGCTAAAAATTTAACCCCCGGCACTGCAGCAACAGTGACCGGGGGTGGTTGCCCCTTATTTGTAACCCGCTGGGGCTGGCGATTCGCACCGTCAAGTTATCACAAGCGGGGATTGATTGAAACTTAGATTGTGTGATAGTTGCCACTGGCTGCATATCACGCAGCCCCGCTACAGATGTGAGCCGGGTTCATCGCCGGTAGCGTGTAAGAGGATTCACGCCCCTCGGAGCGGATGGAAAACACCCCATTCTTTTCTGAGGAAACGGCTATGCCTTTTACCACGCAACAGCTTGAAACGGGCGCGAATTACCAGCTCGATTACTTTCTGAAAAACGAACCTGTTGACCAGGTGAACCATGCCCTGCCGCTGTATTCGGCGCTGATGCAGCGCAAGAAGGACACCGTCGGCGGCAACCAGTACGAAGTCGAGCAAATCCGTATCGGCAACAGCTCCAGCTACCAGAACTATTTTGGCGATGAGCAAGTGACCTATGGCAAGAAGGACACCGTGCGCCAGGCCAAATTTCCTTGGGCAAACTTCCACGATGGCTTTGGCGTGGACGAGGACACGTTGGCGGCTAACGGCATCACCCTGACTGACAACAACGCGGATGCGGTGCCGAGCGCCGACGAGAAGGTGCGCCTGACCGACCTGATGAAGGAAAATTTTGAAACCCTGAAGCTTGGCATCCAGAACGCCTTTGCCCGCGAGTTGTACCAGGACGGAACGCAGGATGCAGACGCGGTAGCTGGGCTTGCCGCGATGATTTCGCTGACCCCGAATACGGGCACTTATGGCGGCATCAATGCGGCCACGGCGGCCTACTGGCGCAACCATGCCAGCACCAATATCAACACTGGTACGGCGGGCACGCTGACGGCGGAGATGGAGGCCATCTGGCGGCAGTGCGGCCTGCGCGGCGGCCAGTATCCGACGCATATCTTTGTGGGTAGCAAGTTCTACGATGCCTACAAGGCGGATGCCAATGCCATCAATGCGCGCCAGATTGTGGTGCCGCAGCGTGGTGGCATCACCCAGGATGCGTCCACCACTGGACTGTATTTCAACGGCATTGAGGTGGTATGGGACCCGACGCTTGACCTGCTGGACGAGGAAGCGGGCACCAGCGGTGGCGAACGCGCCAAGCGTGCGTACTTCCTGAACCTGAACACCATCAAGCTCAAGCCGCTGAAGGGGCACTGGATGGTGCGTCGCAAGCCGCCGCGTGTGTACGACCGCTATGTCCATTATTGGGCGATGACCAGCAAGTACCGTTTCACCTGCAACAAGCGCAACGCCAATGCGGTGTTGAGCATCGCCTAAGGAGGGACAGACGCATGAAGCTGACCGAAGTAACTGCACTGGTGCACAAGGATGCGGTGCTGGCCATTCCTGTGGTGGTGTGGGCGCATGAGTTGCCCGCGCTGCGCAACGAGCATGGCGAGGACAGGGTTGAGGTTCTGGGGGAGCGTGAAGTGGATGCGCCCGAGGACTTCAACCCCGGCAATGAGTGGCTGCGCTTGCAGCGCAAATACGACCGCCGCGAGCTGGGTGTGCTGCACCGCGTCTATCCGATGGGGGCGGCGCAAATTGCGCAGCTGGCCGGTGTTGCGCCGCAGCCCGCAACGGATGAGCCGCAGGCGGTGATCCGGGATGGAGTGGGCAAGGCACCGAAGAAAGCGAAAGCCGAGCCTGCGGCCCAGGCTTGAAGCAACTCAAAGGCCGGAGTTACCCGGCCTTTGTTTTTTGGAGCATTGAGATGGCGCGGAATTTGTTACTGCATCCGGAGCTTTGGGAGCAGGAGAGTCAATGGAATAGCGAAAGAAAGCAGTGGAATTTAAATCAGGAGATAGGTGAGGGTACATATAGCAATGATTATCTTTATCTAAAATCAGATGTGTCCATGATGCCAGGTGATTATGTCGCAGGCATATTTTATGTGGGTGAGACGAGTACACCGGAGATAGTTGATAAGGGGAACGGAGAGCTTCGTTTTGGCTCATCTGGAATAAGTGTCAAGGCTTATGAAGATGCGCCTTCTAAGTTCAGTATCCCCGTGGAAAATATTATTGGTAGTGAGTTTTTTATAAGCTTCACTGGCACGACTTACCAATATTCGTATGACGGATATTCTACGGGAGGCGGGATTGGGTGGATTGTCCCTGCTGATGAGGAGGTTTGTCAGCCAGTAAATTTCAACTGCCAGTGTGACGACCCCAACCCGTCGCGCACCTTGGCCGAGCTGCGCCAGGTGATGTTTAGCAGGCTTGGGATGCCCGACCCGATAACGGATGCAGAGCACCGCACGCTTGCGAGCTTGCGCCGTGACCTGTTGGTACGGCTTGGGTTTGCCGCGCAGGTGAGCGACCCGCCGCCAGGGATGACGGAGCTGCTGAACCAATTTATTACCGAGGCAGAGCAGGTGCTTTGGCGCAGGCTTGAACTTGGCAATGGCGGACAGCCCTTGCCGGCGCGCATGGCTGATGATGCAGATGAGAGCACGCTGGATGCGCCTCTGGTATTTGCCCTGGCACTGGCATCGGCTAAGGGGCATTATGGTCAGCCGGATGCAGAGCTGTACTTGAAGAAGGCAGAGCAGATGCTGACGGACTATGCCAAGCGCAGCCCGCCAGGTATTCGCAAGCAGGTTGACAGCTTTTTGCGTGAGTCGCAGGCGTTTCTGTACCGCGCCTATCCTGTGCTGCGCACCGAGCGGTTTTTCACTTGGCAGATGGAGGCAGGCCAGCGGCTCTATGACGTGGATGGCAACAACGACGACTGCCCGCGCAAGTTGGACCCGCGCATGTTGTCGTGGGTGGGCGTGTCCGAGGGCGACAACAACTGGCGCTCGCTGACCTGCGGAATACCGCCGGAGAGCTACCAGCGGGCTGGCCAACGCGGCACGCCGTACCGTTATGAGATTCGCCAATGCATCGAGGTCTGGCCTGCGCCAGACGACAGGCCGTGGCGGCTCCGGGTGAAGGGTGACTTTGGCTTGCTGCCGCTGGTCGAAGATGATGACCGTTGCACAATCGACGACGAAGCCGTGCTTTTGCATGCACTTTCGCGGGCGAAGGCGCACTTTGAACAGCGCGACGCGGAGAACTACGAGCGTGATGCGCTGGCGCATATCAAGAACCTGACTGCTGGTGCCCATCACACGCGGCGTTATGTGCCGGGTACGCGTGTGGCTGTGCCTGATGGTTGGCCGGGTTTTATGCGGGAGGGGCTGTAATGGTGGCGGTGGCGTTGACTTCTGGGCGCATTGGTATCAACCGGATGCGTGTCAAGGGAGGAGCAAATCCGGAAAGCCTGTATGACGCGGTGAACTGTTATGTGACCGCCAGTGGCTCGGTACGCCCGCGCCCCGGCACGGTGACGGATGCAACTTTGCCTCCCGGCACCATTGGTTTGATGGCCTACCGGGGCAAGCTGCATGTGTTCAGTGACCAGCACATGGACAATCTGCCACCGGGCTACACCATGTCGGTGCTGACGCAGCCTAATAAAGAGGCAAAGCTGAAGCGACTGCATTTTGCCGAGCCTTTCCTGGGCTACCCGTATGTGGTGGCCGAATGGGATGACGGCTTGATTGCGCATTACTGGCTGGAGGGCGAAGGCGGCGAGCTGGAGTATTGGCAACCGAGCAAGGTTTACAGGCTGGGGCAGGTGGTGCACCCGACCATACCGACTGGCTACGTGTATCGCGCGACTCGTCTTGGTGTGCCGGGGAAGTTGTGGGCTCCGGGGATGGATGTGCAGCAGGGCGATGTGGTGGAGCCGACTACGGGGAATGGCTACAAATACGAAGCGGTTGAGGTGTATGGAAATCCTGCGCGCACTGGTAATCAGGAGCCTGCATGGGCAACGGAGACGGATGCAGTGACCATTGAGGAAGCGGATGCCGCTGCTGCCAGCATCGGCAATCACAGTTCACCCGCTACCGGCGTGCCGCCCCGCTATGCAGGAGGAGGTGGCGGCAATCGTGAACAATCCCCTCCGGTGAGCATCGCATGAGCATTCCAGTCTGGCAGCCAGGGCATTTGTATCCGCCGGGAGCGGTCGTTTTGCCGCGCACGCGACCGGCAGCAGCGCAGACAGGCATAGCTAATCCGCAGTTTGATGATGGGTTGACGGGGTGGGCGGTCACGCGCTCGGAGATGCAGATTTCTGAGCAGTCCGTTTTCCTTGGCAGCAAGGCGGTAATGCTGGGAGGCGGACGCAATATCAGTGGGGGCATCGAAGCAACGGCCTATGCACCCTGTGAGCCTGGTGCCAGCATTACGGCAACGTGCTGGATCAATCAGGGAGCCTCCAGCAAAAATCACGCAGGTGGCTCGGTATTCCTGCGCTTTTATGATGCGAACAACAGCCAGATTCGGGAGTTCCAGGGCAATCAAATCAAATCCGGCAATGGGTTTGCACGCTCAAGTGTGACGGCATCCGCGCCTGCGGGGACGAAGTCGGTGCGCATTGGCGCGAATCTATGGCGCACGGGCAGCGGGCAGCCAGTGTGGGTGGACGCCTTCAGTTGGAATCTGGCAGCGCCTCAACCCATGGAAGGGCTGATGTATCGTGCGGTGCAGCCGAAAACAGGGCGTAGCGCCACTGCAGAGCCTGCATGGCCGCCTCAGCTTGGGCAACAGGTGACTGATAACGAAGTCATCTGGGAAGCAGTGCGGATTTCCCGGATTGTCTGGAAGGCTATCCCGCTGCTGGTATCAGGTGACACCGAGCCTGTCTGGCCAACCGATATAGGTGCATCGGTGGCGGACAACACTATTTCATGGGTGGCAACCTCGCGCCAAGTCATCGACCCCAAGTGTCCGCAATCCAAAACTGTGGTGATTGCCGCCAGCAAGGTGTTTGCGGCCGATGGGGACATTATTCCATTTAGTGCTACAGCTAATCCGCTGGACTGGTCCAGCCCAGACAATGCCGGGTTCTTGCCGTCTGGCTTGCAGCTCTATGGCGCAAACCCGATTGAGGCGATGGGGCTGTATCGCGGCAATCTGGTGGCGATGAATGTGCAGGGCAGCCAGGTGTGGCAGGTGGATGAAGACCCGGCGCTGATGGCGCTCCTGGATGCGTTTCCGATTGGTAGCCAGCATCACAAGGCGATTGCGCCGGTGAGCAATGACTTGTTCGTGTTGACTCAGCTGGGGGTGCGGACGCTGGGGGTGGCCGCAGGCGCAACCAATTTGCAGGCGGGTGATGTGGGGCAGCCCGTTGACCCGATGGTTCAGGCCGCGCTCGATGCGGCGCTGGCCGATGGCGCCGAGCCGTTTGGGCTATACAACCCCAATGCCGGACAGTATTGGTTGGGGTTCAAGGGAGGCACGGCCAGCAAGGGGCGCTTCTTTGTGTACACCATGAACCGCATGGGACAGGCCGGGGCGTGGACGCGTTACGAGTTCCCGTGGCGTGTGGATGACTGGTGCATCAAAGGCGAGCATCTGTATCTGCGCCATGGCGACACGGTAAGCCGCCTGGACATGAGTAGGGAGAGTGATGCTGGTACGCCGTTCGAGTGGTTCATCCAGTGGCCGTGGCTGGACTTCGGCCAGATGGGCGTCACCAAGATGATGCAGGGTTTTGACATCATCGGCACCGGGCAGGCGCGCATTGAGTTTGGCTATGACCAGACCAACGGCGGGCGGTGGACGCCAGCATGGGAGTTGATTGCTGATTCGGTGCCAGGACAATTGCTGCCGATGCCGCTGGCCGCGCCATCCATTGCCGTGCGCCTGACCTATCAGGGCAACGATGTGGAGCGAACCGGCTGGGAGGCGCTGAACCTGCACTTTTCCCATTTCCGAGTGACAAGCTGATGACCCGTTGCCCTGCCCATGTTGTGCCGCTGCGACCACAGGATGTGTTCTATCTGTGCGAGCGCATGCGCGAGGATGAGCGCGAGCAGTTGCAGGCGTTCTATGACATTGAGCCTGACCGGCTGCCGCTGTTCTTTTTGAACAAGACCGGACCGTGCTACACGCTGGTGGACAGTGCTGGCTTGCCGTTGGTATGCGGTGGCTGGGAGTCGGTCGGCGAGGGCGTGATGCAGTCCTGGATGGTCGGCAGTGAAGATGCATGGCGGACACATTGGCGCAGCATCACCAAGGCCAGCCGCTGGCTGATGCGCTGATGGATGCGGGCGTACGGCGCTTGCAGACAACGGCATTGGCGAGCCGCACGGCGGCCTGCCAGTGGTATGAGCGCGGGCTGGGCATGCAGCCTGAAGGTATCTGGCGGCAGTTTGGCCGCCAAGGGCAGGACGTGGCGTGCTATAGCCGCGTGCAAGGAGACTGATATGGGCACGAGCCGTAATAATGCTGCACGGCAGGCAGAAGAAAACGAGCGCCGCCGTCAGGCACAAATCAACCAAACCACGGCGAGTATCAACCAGATATTCGATTCGCCGGAGCGGCAGAAGCAGATTGCCGATTTTGGCGGCGCGATGCGCGACTTCTATCTGCAAGACTTGAACCGGCAGAAAGCCAGTGCTGACCGTGACCTGACCTTTGCGCTGGCACGCTCTGGCCTGACCGGCGGCAGTCGGCAAGTGGATGCCACCCGCAACCTGGGCGAGGACTATCAGCGTGGGGTGCTGGATGCCGAGCGTCGCACGCAGGGGGCAATTGCCGACCTGCGCGGGCGCGATGAGCAGGCGCGCTTGAGTCTGACCAGCTTGGCGCAGTCGGGGCTGTCGGCCACCAATGCCGCCACGCAGGCAGCCAGTGCCATGCGCGCTTCGCTGGATGGTGCGCAGTCTGCCGCGCAGTTGCAGGGGCTTGGCGACCTGTTCGGCGGAGTTGGTGACATAAGGCGACGAAGTGAGGAAGCGAAGGAGCGGCGGCGCGCGGATAGCAATTACACGCAGCGCTATGGCCCGTCGCAGTGGATTTTCAGTGGATTCTCGGGAGGTAGGCCGTAATGGGCGCAGCAGCAATGGTGCCGCTGGCAATGAGTGCCGTGGCGGCAGGCGCAAGCCACTACAACACCATGCGTACGATGCGCAAACAGGACAACGAACTGGCGCGGCAACTGGCAATGCAAGGCCAGCGGCAGCGTGAGGCTGATGCGTTGGTGAATCAGGCTGTCCTTGAGCAGCAGCAATCGAACCCGGAAGCTGAGCGCAAGGCGTCGCTTGACCAGTACGTTGAGCAACTGCGCCGGACGCAGGGCAATGCCATGCAAGGGCTGGGGCAGGTGGGGGCAATCTCCGAGCGTTTTGCCCAGGATGCGGCCGCAGCAGCGGGACAGGTGCAACAGACCGGCGAGCGCACGGCGGACATCATGAGCCGCATTGATGCGCCGCTGCGCCAGCGGCAAAACGAAGGCATCCGCTTTGGCAGGTTGGGCAGCGAGATTGGCCGCGTGGGCTTGCTGTCGGATTCTGACCGCTATATCGGCGAGCTGCGCATGCGCGGCGTGCGCCGGAACCCGTGGATTGACCTGGGGGCTGGGCTACTGGGTGGCGCCGCTGGCGCGATGGCTAGCAGTGGCTGGGGACAGGCTGCTGCGCAGGCCGCAGGCGGCACGTTTGGCACATTGCCCGGCGGGGAGTTCAGTGGCTTGTATGACACTGACTATGCCCAAGGCGGCGGGACTTTTGGAACGCTTGGGTATCGCAAGCGCGGCCAGCTTTATGGAGGTGCATGATGGCAAGCAACTGGAACCGGATTGGCGATGGCTCTGATGCACGGCAGCTGGGTGCGAATATCGCGGCACTCATCTTTGGCGACAAGCGCGGTGCGGAAGAAGCCTACCGGCGGCGGATGGTGGAAAACATCGACATTGGCCGACGCGACCAAGCGTTGCAGCAGGACATCATGAAAACCCAGGGGCTGCAAGGCTTGGGCGACTCCATTGCTGCCGCTGGCTTTGCGCCGGAGGTGGCCGAGCGACTGGCCGGATTCGGGCGCGCCGGGATTGACCCGCGCCAATATTTCGGCGCAGCCCTGCAAATGCAGGAGCGCGCTGCGCGTGATGCAGCCATGCAATCAGCCCTGGCGGGCGATTGGACGGCAGGTAATGCCCATATGCTGGGCGTTGCCAACGGCCCGCAGGCGCTGGCAGGGGTGGACGGCAATATGTTGATTGCCAACCGCTTCAGGGAAGGTGGTGGCGAGGTCAAGCCTACAGATATTGGTTATTCCACTATCCGCTTGAATCAGGCGCGTGAAGCACGGCTAGGCACGCAGATGCAGGCCGACCGAGCACTGGCAGCGCAGCGGTATGCCGATATGGGGATTCGCACCAATGAACACGAAGCCAAGATGGCCGGGCAATGGAACCCGGGTGGCGTGAGTGGCGCGCCCAGTGACGCTGATATCAAGCGTGCCTTTACTCGGGAAAGAAAAGATGCGTCTGGATATACCGAGGAATACTTTGACCGCGACGCATGGCTGAATTTCTTGCAGTGGCAGCGAGACAATGGCGGCAGCTTGAATGCGTATCTGACCCGTAACATGCCTGCAAGAAACATTGAGGCAGAGAACCGCACAGCAGAAGCCTCGGTGTTTATTGAGTCATTCGAAAAGATGATGGGCAAGCCGCTGTCATACCAGCAGCGACTGGAAGTGATGCGCCAATCCCAGGCGGGTGAGCAGCTAATTGTGCCGCATGAGACGCCCACACCTGCCAATACCCAAGCGGGTCATGCGGTGTATCCGACAGGCGGCGTTGCCCAGAAGATTCAGCAGGCAAAGGAGGCTCTGGCGCAAGGCATTGACCCGGCATGGCTGCGCGAGCAATTGGGACGGCAGGGTATTAACCCGGCAGCGGCGGGGTTGTGAGGTCAGTCCCTGCTCAGCCGGGTGCGCAGGCGTGAAACAATTTGTGTAACATCTTGTCCTACCTTGTCCTACTAGGTAGGCGCATAGGCGCTGATGACCTTTATGAGTACTCGAAACGCTTTTGTCATTGACACCCTGTCCATCCGTGAGGAAGTGCTGACGCCCAAGCAGTACATGAGTCTCACGGCTGAGGAGAAAGCCAGAATCAAGGATGCCAAGCCTGTGCCTCCCAAACTGGGCGAGCATGGTTTTGGTGGCATCCTTGTGCGCTATAAATCCCCGGTTTACAGGGCGTTCCCGGCATGAGCAAAGACGAGAATCAGAGCAGTCAATTGCCGCTGCCGCTGGTAGAGCAGATTCTTGAAAACCAAACTCGGGAGCTGGTGGTTCGGGCTCAGGAGGTTGAGCTTGAGAAGCAGAAGGATGAGAACGCTTTTGCTTTCAGCAAGGAGGCCTTGGCAGCCCAAGCCAAAGACCGAGAGCATGCGCGCGAGTGTCGCAGGAATGAAAAGAAAGACCAGCAGAAGATGGTTTTGTGGCTGTTTTTTCTTGTGGGTTTGCTTATTTTTGGTGTAACCGTTTACGGTGCAAAAGACTTGGCGCTTGAGCTTGCCAAGGCCATTATCTTGCTGGCTGCCGGGGCATCCGGTGGCTACGGCATTGCCACAGCGCGACAACGGCGCAAAAAAGACGAAGACTAAGCAGAGTTCTTCAGGGGATTGATTGCTCTCGCGGCTGTAGCACAGTGCGGCCATGAGCAATGAAAACCCCTTCCTGAAAGGCCCGCGCGTACAAGGCGGCAATCCGTTTCTCAATGGCCCGCGCATCCCGCGCCCCAGTCCGCTTGCGGCGCTGGGGTCGCCGGAGTATCAGGCGCGTGCACAGAACCTGACACGCTCGCGTAGTCATGATGCGGTTACGCGCGTGGGTGATTCGATAGACCCGCGCGTGGATTACAGCCAAATACCGACGAACCCGCGCGGGATGTATGGCAGCGTAATGGGGGCGAAGTCGGGCGATATTGCGCGTACGCACGATGAGTTTGCCAGCGATAACCGGGCATCGCTCAAACAGTCTGCACTCAATGTGGTGGGGGCGCTGCCAAGCATGGCGGCAGGCTTGCTGTCTGTTCCGGCCAACTATGTGAATGGCTTGATGCAGGCGCAATATGCGGCGCAAGGCACTTCAGATGGCTGGCTTTTGCCCACCGTATCTGCCGAGCAGATTGAGTCAGCCATTGGCTTGCCCGGATTTGGCAAGGCGATGAGCGAGGGGGTCAGGGCATCACAAGCCGGGCAATCCGACAAACTGGCTGCACAGCGCGCCGAATTTGATGCGACTGATGGTGCGATAAGCGCAGCGCATTATTTGTTGAGCAACCCGTCGTTTGGTTTGAGTCTTGCGCTGGAACAGGCAGGGCAATTTGCCACGCTGGCAACGCCGGGTGGCGCAACGGCCAAGGTGCTTGGAGGCGCGGTACTGGCCGGCGGCATGAATGCCAATGAGGTGCAGCAAGACCTTGCGGGGCGCGTACAGCGTGGCGAGATAACGGCAGCGGAAGCCAGCCGCCGTGCCAGCAATGCGTTTGGTCTGTCTGCGGCCGCAAACACGCTTATCCCCAAGGCACTGGGGTCGAATGCTATGACGCTTGAGCGCATTGCCAGTGGGGCGGCGCGTAGTGCTGCGGCCAGTGCAGGCAGCACGGCTGTGCTGCGTGGCGCAGGGCGCGGCTTCTTGGGTGAAGGCTTGCAGGGCGGCCTGAGCGAAGTGGCAGATGGCGCGGTGAAGAACCACTACACCGACAAGCCGCTATTGGCTGATGCAGGCAAGAACTTCGTGCTTGGCTTTGGCCTGGAGGCCATGCCGGGGGCAGCCGGTGGCGCAGTTGAAACTTTGCAAGCTGGCCCGCCAGAGTCGGCCAAACCCAGCGACACGCTGCGCAATGAGTTGCTGACTTTGGGTGAGGAACTGGCCGGGCGCGACGTGGTGCGGGAAGAAATCCGCCATGTGCCGTCCATGCCGCAACCCGTACAAAAAGACCCCGGCATTGTGCCGGAGGATGCCAGCGACATTGATGCGCTGCTGATGCGCAACCTGCCGCAAAGAGGCAGGGCAAAATTGGCAGCCAATCCGATGCCGCAGGGCTTGGGCGACCAACTGGCAGCAGGTACGGTGTTTGATGCGGCTCCGCCGGTACTGGATGCCACGCGCATTGGTGATGCGCTGGCAGGCGTGGACTTTGCCCAGCAAGCACCGAAGCTGGATGCAGCCCTGCTGGGTGAAATGCTGGCCGGGGATGTGCTTTCCCGGCAGCCGGAAAGCAACCCGGAAACCCCAGTGGCGGCGGGGAGTTTGCTTACTGGTCAGGTTAAAACCGAAGCGCCGCAAGGGTTTCGGGGTGAGGCGCTGGTTAAGCATAGCCAGATGGGTCAAAGTGACGAGCGCCCTGTCACCATGCAAAACCGTGACCGCTCGCGTGCGGCCAGTGTGGCGCAGATGCAGAGCATTGAACCGTCCCAAGCCGTCCCAAATGATGTGGAATTGGAGGCAACTGATGGGCAAGCAGAGGTAGGTTCGTTTGGCCCCATCTTCCGGCAGTTCCGCCATGACGCACAGGGTGCTATTGAGCATCTTGCTCAGCAGCGGACTGGCGAAGCGGAAGCTGCGTTGCATCACCCTGAAGTAGGGGATATCGACCTTGTATGGGGCAAGGAAGGCGATGCAGCGAAGAATTACGAAAACGGTTTTGGTCTAGCCAAGATTGCCAAGAAGCATCCCGAGGTACTTTCTGACTTGCAGGGTTTTATCGAGAGCCTGTCGAAAGATTCAGGGCGCTCTGGGAAAAATCGCATCGTCCTGACGTCTGATGATGGGCGGGCAGTTGTTCGCCTGGATTGGGACGGGAAGGCGAAGAAATGGCTGATGACAGCTTATGTGCCTGATGTTGAAGGCTCGGCAGCGAACATCGGGAGGACTGGCGGCGATGTTCGCGCTGACTCTGCGCCTCCCGCAGAGCCGGTGGCCGAGCCGCAAAAGAACTCTACCACAGTCATGCAGCACCGTGACCACCCGCACGCGGTGAGTGCAGACCCGCGCCCGGCGGAGGTAGATATCGAGGATGCAGTCAAGGCACAATCGGAGCCGAAAAGGAGCAACCGAGATGAGCAACAACCAGGCAATGAAAACGGTGTCCCAAGAGGATTGCCGGCAGAGCAAACCGCAGACAGTGACCGACTTGAGCGGGGTATCAACCGCTGGCGAGACCGAGAAGGACACCCCGGCCACTTGCGAATCCGAGAGGTTCGTGCCGAGGCGCTGCCTGACGCTCTCCGTCATGCACTGGATAGATTCCATGACGCCACAGGAACGCGAATCGTTCTTTTCCGAAATCTCACGCCAGAAGTAGATGATTTCAATGGTGTAACTTTTGGTGACGGAACTGCTTACGTCAACGAGAACAACCAATACCCGGTCACGCTGACCGCAGCCCATGAGTGGCTGCACAACCTGCGCAAGAGCAATCCAGACCTGTACTGGGAGTTGGCGGACGAGGTGGCGCGCCAAGGCGACTTGTCCGGCTACCAACAGCGGCTCAAGAGAGAGAAGGAGCCACGCTGGCATGACATGGATATTGTGGCGGAAGAACTCACCGCTGCCGCCGTATCCGACGCGCTAACCGACCCGGCGTTTTTGCAGCGGCTGGCTGAGCGCAATCGCGGCCTGTTCCGGCGCGTGGCTCGGGCGTTCTTGGACTTCCTCAACACCCTGACCCAAGGCTGGCGCGACCAGGGCAGCAACCAATACCTGCAAGACGTGGAAGCTTTCCGCGACAAGTTGGCTGCGGTACTGGATGCGCTGCCGGAACGCGGCAACACTGGCAGCGCCGATGTGGATGCGATGTATAGCCGCAAGGCGCAAACCAAGGCAGCCTATGAGGCGCGGATTGATGCGCTGTTTGCGGGGGCAAAACCCCAGCAGCCCGGCGTGAAGATGCTGGACGAGGCGGACGCGCTCACCATCACGGGGTATGAAAGCCTTCCCGTCATGCTGATGGAGCGGCACGCCGTTGTGCGTGGTAGCGAGGTTCACCCGCTGACTGCCGAGCAGTGGAAACAAGTGCCGGAATGGATTGACAACCCGGCAGCCATGTTTGAGCGCCAGCGTGATGGACATCTGACCCTGATTGGCCCGGAGAAGATTGGTGGCAAAGCGGTTGTGATTGCTTTGAAGCCGGAGGGGATGGGAACTGGGGGGCGTGGGGGAAAAGATGCGCACCTTGCCTTGACGGCTTACGCCAAAGATACGGGCACGATGCCACTGCGGGCGATGGTTGAACGTGGCGACATGAAACCGCTGTATATCGACCAGAAAAAAGCCTCCAGCTTTTACGCAGGCTCCGGGGTCCAATTCCCCGGTAGCGGCGTTGAGCTAAGAGGCTTCAATAAGAGTCTGAAGACCGAGCGCGACCTTGTCAAGTACCGCGCCGAGCGCGACGAGGCGATGTTCTCGCGGAAGAGCACTGTGGCGCTCACGCCGGAGCAAGAAGCCTTCATGGCAAAAGCCGGGCTGGCTGCGGATATGCGCAGTACTTGGCAGAAGGCCAGGGATTGGGTGGCTGAGCGAGTGCCGGACATGACCCGTATGAAGGAGCGTGCGGCGCAATGGGGGCTTGACCGTTACTACGGTCTGAAGGATGCGGTGAACAAGACCGGCAATATCGACCTGGAAAACGACCCGTATGTAGCGGCGCGCATGTTGAATATCGCATCCACGATGGAGGCTGTGCTGCGCTTTGGCGCGCCCAGACTGAAGGATGGGGTGTTGGAGATTGACCGGAGCATCCCGGGCTTGCTGGATGCGCTGGCGCCGGTAAAGGACAACTTGAATGGCTTTCTGGGCTGGATGGTGGCGCGCCGTGCGCAGCTGTTGAAAAGCCAAGGCCGTGAGAACCTGATGAGCGATGCGGATATTGCCGCAGGGCTTTCGTTGCGTGATGGCAATGAAGCGGCCTTTGACCAGGCTGCCAGAGACTACCTGCGCTTGAAGAACGCCATTCTGGACTTGGCCGAGCAAACTGGTACTGTCAACCCGCAGATGCGGGCGATGTGGGATCACGCCGAATACATTCCGTTCTATCGGGAGGGCGACTACGGCGCAGGCACCAAGAAGGGCTTGGAAAATCAGACGGCGGGCATCAAGCAACTGAAGGGAGGTGAGGCGGCGCTGCGTGACCCGCTGGCCAATATCATGCAGAACTTCACCCGGCTGATTGATTCAGGCATGAAGAATCGCGCCATGCTGTTGGCGGTTGACCAGTTGGGTGATGCGTATTTCACCAAGTTGTCGCCGAGTGTAGGCAAGGTGCTGGTGCCTGCCAACGAGGTGCGCCAGCACTTGCTGAACAATGGTGTATCGCAGGCCGCCATTGATGCCATGCCCAGGGCGGCACTGAATGGCATGGCGCGGATGCTGGCGATGACAGCGCCCACTGGCGACAACGTGGTGCGGGTGATGCGCGATGGCAAGCCGGAGTACTACGAGGTAGCCGACCCGCTGGTGCTGCGCTCCATCACCGCGATGGAGGAATTGCAGATGCACGGCGTGATAAAAGTCATGGGCTGGTTCAAGCGCGTGCTGACGGCGGGCGCAACGATGGACCCGAGCTTTTTGGCGCGTAACTTGATGCGTGACACGGGCGAAGCGGCGGCCACTGCGCGTGAGCGCTTCATTCCGATGTATGACACGTTGCGCGGGGCGGCGGAGAGCCTGAAGGAGAGCGAGCTGGCGCAAGACCTGATGATGGCTGGCAGTTACTTCCGCGATGGGGTTTTCCATCAGGGTGACTTTGATGCCACCCAGCGGGCAACGCGCCGGGCACTGCAAAAGCATGGCGTGCCCGAGTCCATGATTGACAAGGTGGTGCATACGCTTATCAACCCCAAGCGAGTCTGGGATATGTACCGGGCGTTGACCGAATCGACGGAAATGGGCAGCCGCATCAGCTTGGCGCGCAATCGCCTGAATGCGGGCGGCTCCAAGCTGGAAGCCGCATTTGAGGCCAAGGACTTTTTGGACTTTGGTCTGCACGGCGATGGCGTGGTGTTGCAATGGGCCATCCGCACGTTGCCGTTCTTGAATGCCCGCCTGCAGGGCAACTACCGCCTGTTTCGCATGGCGACCGGCAAGGAGCGGCGCAAGATGGTGGCTGCACGCCTAGCCTCCATCGCGCTGTTCACGGCGGTACTGTACTTCTGGAACATGACGGAATACGAGGAGGAATGGGAAAACCTGAATGGCTGGGACAAGGATATGTATTGGCATATCAAGCCGGGCACACGGTTTCATATCCGCATCCCCAAACCGTTTGAAATTGGCCTGTTTGCGGGCACGGCAGTGGAGCGCAGTCTGGCGGCGCTGATGTATCAGGTGAGTGATGGCAAGCGTGGCGACCACCCGAAGCAGACGCTCAAAGCAGCATGGCGCGGTGCGAGCGATACGTTGGCGCTGAACCCGGTTCCGCAGATGGCCAGGCCGATGGTTGAGCAATTCTTCAACTACAACATTTTCATGGGGCGCAATATCGAAAGCGCCTTTGAGCAGCACAAGGTGCCGTCCGAGCGCAAAACGCCGCGCAGTTCCGAGACGGCCATCCTGCTCAGCAAGGCTATGGCCGGTGATGATGGCGATGGCGGCATTTCACCCAAGCGCATCGAGCACTTGGTGCGGGGCTATTTTGGCAGCATGGGCATGTATGTGTTGCGCACTGCCGATGCGCTGGTGCGTGCAGCGACGGATGCCCCGGAACGTCCGGCCACGCGCTTGCGCGACATGCCGGCCATCGGCGCGCTGTACCGGGGGGATGGCATGGATGCCAATACCCGTTGGACGGGGGATTTCTACGAGCTGCGCGACCAGGCGCGCAAACAGTCTGGCCGGGTAAAGACGCTGCTGGAGGAGGGCGACCACGAAGCGGCGGCGCGGATTGAGCGCAAATATGCCTGGCTGCTGGGCAGGCGTGAGCGTTCGACCCGCGCCAAGGCAGGCTTCATGCACGCAGGCGTGCGCGAGCTGAACCGGCAGGGCACAAAGCTGGCCGACATGCGCAAGCGCGAGGCGGAGATATACGCCAGCCGCACGATGAACGGCGATGAGAAGAATGCCGAGCTTGAGCAGCTTTACAGGGAGCGCAACAAGCTGACCCGTGCAGCCACGCAGTCGGCACGCATGCGGGAGCGAGAGCAGATGCGCCAGTAGCCCCGGTTGACAAGCTGTTCAACCAGCGCTGGGAGAAAGCGGTGGATGAGTGGGCAAGCAGCAGGGATTGATTGTTCTCCCAGTCTTGTAATAGTGCTGGGCATGAACAGGCAACTTCCTACTCCATTGACGTTACAGCAGGTGCAGGCGCATGTGTTGGCACCTGCACTGAAGGGCTGGCCGGACAGTATCGAGGCGCGGGTGATGCTGCTGGCTATTGGCCTACAAGAGTCACGCTTTGCCCATCGCCGCCAAGTGCGTGGCCCTGCCCGTGGCTTTTGGCAGTTTGAAAAAGGCGGCGGGGTGCGCGGGGTGATGACGCATCCGGCCAGCCGTGCGCGTGCAGTGCAGGCCTGCCAGGCCGCAGGTATCCCGGCGACCTATGACGCGGCATATGCGCAGCTTGAGCATGACGACATTCTTGCAGCCCGTTTTGCCCGGCTGTTGCTGCTGACCGACCCGCAGCCGTTGCCCAAGCTGGGCGATGAGCAGGGCGCGTGGGATTACTACATCCGCAACTGGCGACCAGGCAAGCCGCATCGGCACACCTGGGGGCGGCTGTATGCGCAAGCATTGGAGGTGGTGAAATGATTGAGGAGGCTGGCGCGATGGCTGAAAACGCAACATTCATGGCCGCTGGCGGGATTGTCAGTGTTATCGGCCAGATGGCTTGGCGACGATTTTTCAGCAGCGAAGGCAAGGCGCTCACGGAGCTTTACAAGCAATTGGGTGAGCGATTGTCTTCGCAAGAGGAGCGCATTCGCACGCTGGAATCTCGGCTGCATGAGGAGTTCAACAAGCGCCTTGTGGCCGAGGAAAAAATGAATCGGCTGCGGATGCGGGTGTACAAGCTGGAAACTGAAATGCGGCACCACGGTATTGAAGTGCCGCCGCATGAAGAACATACCCATGATGATGACAGCAGCCATTAAAGCCCTGCTGGCCCTGCTACTGGCCGCCGTGATTGGCCTGTTGTGGTATCGCGGGCAGGCAGCAAGTGCGGTGGCAAAACAGGAAGCCGCAGAGGCGCAGATGCAGGAACTGCAAGCCGAACGAGATGCGCTGGAGGCGGCGCTGGCCGCGTCGCATGAGTATGCGCTGGCGCTGGAAGTGGTGGCGCAGAGATACGAAACGGAGAAACAGGATGCAGAACAACGCGCTGAAAAGCTGGCTGCCGATTTGCGCACTGGTGCTGTCCGGCTGCGCGAGCGCTGGCAAGGCTGTCCGGCAAGTCCAAGTGTGCCCACCGTTGCCGCCACCACCGGCGAGCCTGATGCAGGAGTCACAGACAGAGCAGAAAGTGCGGCGCGAATTGTTCGAGCTGCCGCCGAGTGTGATGCCCAAGTCCGGGGGCTTCAGGCCGTGATTCGTGCTGACCGGGGCGAGTAATGAAGAAATCCCGCGTCCAGCTCTGGGGTAAACCCAATGGCTATGTGGTGGTGGACATTGATGCCACCGAGGGCGCGGTGCTGGGGCAGAACCTGCGCTGGCCGAATGGCGAGCTGGTGCAGGCTTCGGATTTTGCGGGCAGTGGCGATGGCGGCGGCATTGATGGCGCAGTGTATTGGCGCTCGCTGCAAGAAGTACCGGACAACGTGCAGGCCGTAGAACACTTGAGTGGCGATGGCTTTGTGCGCAAAAGCGGAACAGCATGGAGTGCATCGCCCATTGTCAATGCAGACCTTGCGGATGCAAGCACAACCGGGCTTAAGGAAGGCGCAAATCTGTATTTCACCGAGCAACGTGCACGAGATGCGGCGCCTATTCAAGCGGTGGTGGGGGGCGTAGGCGTGCAGATTGACTTGGCCGACCCGAGGCGGCCAGTTGTGAGCGCCCGAATCTCCACCGATACCGATAACCGCTTGCGGCGAGGCTCAGATGACGGGCTGTATGTCCCGGATGACCTGACGCCCGACCCGCTGGCCTACTACATCCTTGCCAAGACCTGACACCAACACGGGAAAACACTGACATGACTTTGGAACAACGACTGATTGCACTGGCGCAGGCCATTGGGGCTGACATCAAGGCCCTGAAGCTGGCAGATGGCGACCTGTCGTCACTCTCGACGACGGCCAAGGCCAGCCTGGTCGCCGCCATCAACGAGCTGTACAGCACCATGTCGAGCCTGTCTGGCTCCACTGCACTGATTGACGACAGTGCTGGCGATGGCAACATCAGCAAGACCTGGTCGGCAGACAAAATCCACGACACCATCGAGGTAGCCAAAGTCGCTTTGAAGAACGAACTGGTCAATGGTGCGGGCGCAGCTCTGGACACGCTCAATGAGCTGGCACAGGCGCTGAATAACGATCCGAACTTTGCGGCCACGATTGCAGCCGAGGTTGGCAACCGGGTGCGATATGACCAAGCGCAGGTATTGAACGACACGCAGAAACAGCAAGCGCGCTCGAACATCGGCGCATTTGGCGCGCCGGAGATTGGCAACCCTGACCACGACCTTGTGCAAACCTACACGGCTGCCAAGCAGTAAGGAGGGGGTATGGCGACGCTAAGCGATCGGTTGATTGCGCTGGCGCAGACCATCGGGGCTGACATCAAGGCTATCCATCATAAGCTCTCTGGCCGTTTGGTCGTCAAGGATGGCTCCCCCATCAATGGCTGGTTACCAAGCAACGCTGATGACGCGGGGATAGCAGCCGGTTCAATCATCCATGCCGGTCAGAGCAACACGCCAGTGTCAGACTGGACACAAATGCTATCAAACGCCGGAGCAAGCTTTGGCTGGCAACTGGCGTCGCCGTGGCACCACAACAGCTTGTACGTCCGAAACAGGATTGCGACCACGTTCCACCCGTGGCGGCAGATTTGGGATTCGGGGAACAGCGCCCGGTTGGTGACAGGAGACGCCGACCCCGGCGCGATTGGCGCAGGCGCGGTCTGGGTGCGTACCTCGCACCCGATGGGGCTGCATGTGCGTAACAGCGACAACAGCGGCTGGATACGAATCGGAGGCGGCGGTATGCAGGTACAGAAGCAGCAGATTTTTACGACCAGTGGCACGTTCACACCGCCGCCGGGCATGATTGCCCAGGGCGGGCATTGTGAGGTGCTGCTGGTGGGGGGGGGCTCAGGCGGCACGGCGTATGTGCACGGCCCTGATAGTGCGACGTATAGCGATCTGCTTGCGGCTGGCACTTACTACGGCGGCGACGGCGGAGAGGTCGTTAAACGGCATTTATCGGGCGTGACAGCTACGCAGAGCGTCGTGATCGGCGCAGGTGGTACAAGTACATATAGTGAAGCCGGTGGCAGTAATTACAGGTACCGCCACCTAAACGGAGAAAAAGGCGGGGACTCGCACTTCGGAAACATGCTGTCGGCTAAAGGCGGCGCGCGTGACTTTATTTTGTACGGGCGCACTGATGGCGTTACTCGCGGCGTAGGTGTCGTGCGTAGAGCCGGCGTTTTAGTACGGACGCGCGGTGCAGGTGTTGATGGGTATGGGGCTGGAGGAGACGCAAACACGCTAAACGGCCTTATTACGAACGCGTTCAACACTCCAAAAAACACAGGACAAGGTGGTTTTGGAGTTATGGATTCGAATATGTCTGGCGGCTCGGCAGGCATCTGCATCGTCACTTGGTGGGAGGCTGCCGAATGACCCGTATCTACGCACTGATTGGCGATGGACTGGTTACGAACGTCATCACGGTCGAGGACACATGGCCCGAGGGCGTGGACATCACCGATCTTGACCCGCAGCCCGGTATCGGTTGGAGCTACGACGGTGCGGTGTTCACGCCTCCACCGCCCGAAGTGCCAGAGCTGCCCGAACCGCAGCCACCGGCGCATAACAACCCAGACGGCGATGGCCCGTTTCTGTCGAACTACGCCTTCGATATGCGGTTCACCTTGCCGGAGCGCATCGCGGTCAAGCAGAAAGCAATGGTGACGCCCGGCATGACACCGGAGCAGGTGGCGACTGCGCTCGCCGTCCAGGTTAACGTCGAACGCGCCGCAAAAGCGACGTTCGTGAACCCGCAGCGCCCGGAGACGCGGGCTGGCGTGATGCAGTTTGTAGCGCTAGGGGTGCTGACGCAGGAGCGAGCGTTGGAAATCCTCGACGCGCCCATCGAACCGCACGAGGTATATCACCCATGAGCACGGTGACGCTGGTGTTCACTCGCAGCGACAAGGTCGGCAGCCGTCTACTGCGCCTGATTTTGGGCAGCCGCTGGAGCCACTGCGGCATCGTGACCCCGGACGGCACCGTCATCGAGGCACAAATGCGCGGTGTGATTGAGCGTCCGTTGGCCGACATGCTGGCAGAGAGCAAGCGGCATGAGTATGTCAATGTGCCGTGCCCTGTCGCAGACGCGGTGATCGCAGCGGCGCGCTCGCAGCGGGGTAAGCCCTACGACTGGCTCGGGCTGCTCGGGTACGGCCTGCGTTCCAGCCGTGTTCAAGACGCTGAGCGCTGGTTCTGTAGCGAACTGGTGGCTTGGGCGTTCGCGTACTCCGGCTATCCACTGATGCGTAGTTCAGCATGGCGTATCAGTCCACCGATGCTGTACCTGCCGATTTGGCGTCTTGATGGATAACCGTTCTCCCTATTGCACTGTAACCAGTTGATTTCATTGGTGCGAAATATGCGTTTTTGGCACTCCAATTTTCTTGGCAAATCCTTTTGGAAACAAAGGATTGCGACTGTCATGCCGCAAGTCTGGGGGACAAGTGGTCGTCGGTTCGAATCCGGCTACCCCGACCAAAAACACCAACAAAATCAGCGGCTTGTGGACATGTCCCAAGTCGCTTTTTTTGTTTGCACCCTTGAAGTCCTGGCTATCCGCTGCAATATGACGCAGGCAAGAAGGTATCGGGCATCAAGCGGCACATCGCAGTCGATAGCCTGGGCTTACCCCATGCCATTGCAGTGACCACCACCAATGTTACCGACCGCAAGGGGGCATTGGCCGCGCTTGCACGCCGCAAGTGCCGTTTGAGCCGGATGCAAGCCCTGCTATGTGACAGCGGCTACACGGGCAAGCGCTTCGCGCAGGGAGTGCGGAGCACTCTGGGCGAGCATGTGACGGTGCAGATAGCCAGACGCAGCGAGCTGCATACCTTCAAAGTCATGCCAAAACGCTGGATCGTCGAGCGCAGTTTTGCCTGGCTGGAGAAAAACAGAAGACTGTGGAAGAACTGCGAGCGCAAGCTCAACACCAGCTTGCAGTTCATCCACTTGGCCTTCTTGGTACTTCTGCTGCTGAGACCTTGAGCAGGCTCTTAAGCAGATCTCGAATCAAAGCATCAGACCCGTTCTGTTCCGGAAAGGCTAGGAATTGCCCAAGAAAAACCCCGGCGTCCATGGGGAACGCCGGGGTATCAGGTCAAGACGGGGGCTTGATACTTGCCCCTTGTGATTACAGCAGGCCAGGATTGCCCTTGGCCGGGTCGCTGTCGCGGGCGGCCAGTGCATCGGCCACTGTCAGGCCCAGTGCCTTGGCGACGCCTTCACCGTAAGCCGGGTCGCAGGCATGGCAGTTGCGGATGTGGCGGTACTTGATGAAGTCCAGTGCATCGCCCATCGCGGCGGCGGTGTTGTCAAACAGCACCTGCTTCTGCTCGGCGCTCATCAGATTGAACAGCGCACGCGGCTGGCTGAAGTAGTCGGCATCGTCCTCGCGGAAGCTCCAGTGCTGGGCATCGCCGGAGATGCGCAGCGGCGGCTCGGCGTACTGCGGTTGCTCCTGCCATTGTTTGAAACTGTTGGGCTCGTAATGCAGGGTGCTGCCGTAGTTGCCATCGACGCGGCCATAGCCGTCACGGGCATTGCTGTGTACCGGGCAGCGCGGTGCATTGACCGGAATCTGCTGGTGGTTCACGCCCAGGCGATAACGCTGTGCATCGGCGTAGTTGAACAGGCGTGCTTGCAGCATGCGGTCGGGCGAGGCACCGATGCCCGGCACCAGGTTGCTGGGAGCAAACGCCGACTGCTCGACATCGGCAAAGAAGTTTTCCGGGTTCTTGTTCAGTTCGAACTCGCCCACTTCAATCAGCGGATAGTCCTTCTTCGGCCAGACCTTGGTGAGGTCAAACGGGTGATACGGCACCTTCTCGGCATCGGCCTCCGGCATCACCTGCACATACATCTTCCATTTCGGGAAGTCGCCGCGCTCGATGGCCTCGTACAGGTCTTTCTGGTGGCTTTCGCGGTCATCACCGATGATTTTGGCGGCTTCTTCGTTGCTGAGATTCTTGATGCCTTGCTGGGTCAGGAAGTGGAACTTCACCCAGAAACGCTCGCCGGCTTCGTTCCAGAAGCTGTAGGTGTGGCTGCCAAAGCCGTGCATATGGCGATAGCTGGCGGGGATGCCGCGGTCGCTCATGACGATGGTGACCTGGTGGAAGGCCTCGGGCAGCAGCGTCCAGAAATCCCAGTTGTTGGTGGCCGAGCGCATATTGGTGCGCGGGTCGCGCTTGACCGCCTTGTTGAGGTCGGGGAACTTGCGCGGGTCACGCAGGAAGAACACCGGGGTGTTGTTGCCCACCATGTCCCAGTTGCCTTCTTCGGTGTAGAACTTCAGCGCAAAGCCGCGGATGTCGCGCTCGGCATCGGCCGCGCCGCGCTCGCCAGCCACGGTGGTGAAGCGGGCGAACATTTCGGTCTTCTTGCCGACCTTGCTGAAGATGGCCGCGCGGGTGTACTTGGTGATGTCGTTGGTGACGGTGAAGGTACCGAAGGCACCCGAGCCTTTGGCGTGCATGCGGCGCTCGGGGATGACTTCGCGCACAAAGTTGGCGAGCTTTTCATTCAGCCACAGGTCTTGCGCGAGCAGCGGGCCGCGCGGGCCGGCGGTGAGGCTGTCCTGGTTATTGGGGACGGGCGCACCATTGTTCATGGTGAGATGGGTGACCGGGCATTGGCCCTTGTTGTTTTGGCTCTCGCTCATGGCGTGGCTCCTTGGTGGTAAGTGCAGCCACGATAGCGCCAGACAATCAAAATAGGAAATTGATTATTTTTCTTCAATCAATAGCTTTCAGCTATCAATTCTCCGAATCTGCTCAATCAGCGCCGCCGTTACCGCATCTTCTGCCAGCGATTCACCGCGCAAGGCCGGAAGCAGGGCAGTGGCGACTTGCTTGCCCAGCTCCACGCCAAACTGGTCAAAGGCATTGATGCCCCATAGCACTGCCTGCAAATACACGCTGTGCTCGTACAGCGCCAGCAGATGACCCAGCGCAAAGGCGTCCAGCCTGTCCAGTAATAGCAGCGTACTGGGACGCCCGCCGGGATAAGCGCGATGGGGGTCAGTGCAGGCCTTGCCATTGGCCAGCGCCTGGCTTTGTGCCAGCAGGTTGGAAAGCAGCAATTGATGGTTCTTATCAAAACCGTGGCCGGGGCAAACCACGCCAATAAAATCGCAAGGCACGATTTCGCTGCCCTGGTGCAGGGCCTGGAAAAAACTGTGCTGGCAATCACTGCCTACCCCACCCCACCATACCGGCGAAGTATTGCCCTCTACCGGCTGGCCATCACAACGCACGCATTTGCCCAGGCTTTCCATGGTGAGCTGCTGCAAATAGGCCGGCATCAGCACCAACCGCTGGTCATAGGGCATCACTGCCTGGGTGGTAGCGCCCATCGCCTGCCGGTTCCAGATGGCAGTCAGCGCATGACGCATCGCCAGATTCTCGGCAACCGGCGCGCCAAGTACATGCGCATCAAAAGCCGATGCCCCCTTGAGCAGCTCAAGAAAAGCCGGCATCCCAAGCGCCAGGGCTATCGGCAAGCCCACCGCCGACCATAGCGAATAACGCCCGCCGACCCAGTCCCACATCGGCAGGATGCGCTCGGGCGCGATACCAAACTCATCGCCAGCACGCTGCTGATTGGCTGTGACCGCATACAGACGCGCATCGTTTCCCAGCCAGTCACGCAGAATGCGGCCGTTCAGCAAGGTTTCCTGGGTGCCAAAACTTTTGGAAATGACAATGCCCAGCGTGCGTTCCGGCTTCAAGCCAGCCAGCACCCGGCTGATGGCCATAGCATCGATATTGGAAACAAAATGCACCCGCAGCCTGCCATGCGCTTGCTGCAAGGCATCGACCACCATGCGCGGCCCCAGGTCAGAGCCTCCAATCCCAATGCTCACGACATCGCTGATGCGTGTATCGGCATGAATGGCGGCCACCAATGCCTGCATCCGGGCAAGCGCCGCCTGTGCCTGCCGATATGCAGCCTGCGCTTGCGCCGCCCCGGAAACATCCCCGCGCAGGGCAGTATGCAGAGCCGCGCGGTTCTCGCTGATATTGACCTTCTCGCCATCCACCAGACGGCGCATGGCCTGCGCAAGTTCTTTGTCCGCCGCCAGCTTGAAAAGCGCATCCAGTGCCTGCCGGTCATAATGCTGGCGCGCAAAATTGGCATACACAGGCCCCACGCGCAGGGCAAAATCTTGCGCCCGCTGCGGGTCTTGCTGCATGAGCTGCTGTAAAGAAACCGCTTTAAGTCTTGTGGCTTCCAATGCCAAATCGCTGTACATGAGGACTCAGGCAGCCTGTACGGGGATGGCGTCGTTGCTATGGGTCATGCGGTTGTGCTGGTCCACATACACCAGTTTTGGGGTGTGCTTCACCGCCTCTGCCGCATCGCACTGGCCATAGGCACAGATGATGACCAAATCACCGGGGCTGGCCTTGTGCGCCGCGGCTCCATTGACCGAAATGATGCCGCTACCGGCTTCGGCGCGAATGGCATAGGTGGCAAAACGCTCACCGTTATTGATGTTGTAAATCTCCACGCGCTCGTTTTCCAGAATGCCGGAAAGCTCCAGCAGATGGCTGTCAATGGCGCAGCTTCCCTCGTAATGCAGCTCGGCATGGGTGACGCTGGCGCGATGGATTTTGGCTTTGAGCAGGGTCAGCAGCATGGGGAGGTATCTGAGAACAAACCAAGAGGCGCAGTGTAGTGGTTAAGGCGCCGCCGGACAATTCAGAGGTTCCATTCAAGCATGGAATCGTTGCTGTGGGCTGAATCGGTGTAATACAGGTGCCCTCGCTGAATCTGCCGCATGAGCGGAACCTGGCCACGAGCCGGGATGGGCATGGCTTCACGCAGCCATTGCGTTTGATGGGGCTAAACCCGATTTCTGGTGCCGTACTCAGGGTAATGCTTCATGACCCAATCCTCCAGGATTTGGTCCGGCTGGGCTTGGAGTTACCAAAACTAAAGCCAAGCCGACGGGTTTGGCTTCATATGTTTTCAGTCCTGCAGCACTGCATCGAAAGTGCGTACATTCCCGTCATTGGCGGCTTCCGGCAGGCCGATTAATCTCATCAATAACGGATAGACATCCACATTGTCGAATACTGGCAGGGTGGTGCCGGGGCGGAACGCCGGTCCATGGGCGATGAAGCTGGCGTGCATTGATGGCAATGCAGGGTCATAGCCATGCGAGCCGCGCATCCTTGGGTTGTTCTTGCGCGTTTCAAATTTTTCGTCGGTCAGGGCATCCCAGCCTTCATCCATCTGGCAGATGATTTCCGGTACACGCGGATTCTGGCCATAGGCCCAGCGTTCGGGCAGCTCGCTTTTGCGCCAGCACTGGTAATGCTCATGGCGCCCAAGCAGGCGCTGCTCGGCTTGCGGGCGGGTAGCAGGCTTGAGTGCAAAGCCCACCACCTGGCCGGTTGAAATGACATCTACCCAGTCAGGCGGCACCATTGCAGTCACGGCAATCGCCTGGCCTGGTGGGACTTCGCTAAAGCCGTGATCGGAAACCACGACGATATTGATGTCATCCAGTTGTTTGTGGTCGCGCAGGCGCGCGAGCAAATGGCCGATGGCCGCATCACTGTTACGACGCTCGGTGCGTGCTTGGCTGGAGTTTGGGCCGTGGCTATGCGAGGCGTGATCGACCTTGTCAAAGTACAGGGTGGCAAATGCCGGACGCTGGCGGGCGGGCGCAGTCAGCCAGTCGGCGACTTTGTCGGCGCGCCATCGTGCATGGGTACCACTATTGAAAAGCAGCCAGGTGCGTGGCTGGATGTCGCCAATGGCAGCTTCACTGCCTGGCCAGTACAGGGTCGCAGTGCGCAGTCCGGCTTTTTCGGCGCTGACCCAGACCGGCTCACCGCCCCACCAGCGGCGATCTTGCACCGCCTTGCGCAAATTCAACCGGAATTCGCCCAGTTCAGCATCATGCATGCTGTTATGGACGATGCCATGCTTGTCTGGCGGCAGTCCGGTGACCAGAGTGTAGTGGTTGGGGAAGGTCAGCGAAGGGTAGGCAGGCCGCATGCCTTCGCCACGCACGCCTGTTTCGGCAAGTTGCCACAGGTTTGGCATGTCCTCGGCGTTGATATCCTGCGGGCGCAGCCCATCAATGGAAATCAGTAACAGCGTGGGCTGATTTCCTGTTTTTGTTTGAACCGGGTGATGCGAGCAGGCAGCCGAAGTTAGGGCCAGCGTCAGTGCAAGCAGGCAAGAGCGCATTTTGCTATTCATAAACCCGATTTTAGTGGGCTTCTTTATGTGGATAGTCGATAGAAGTCAAAATAATGGCTGAAGCAAAGACGCAAAGAAGCGCGCTTGTCCCGGGCGGGCTAGTTAAAGTGCAGACTCGTTGATGACACTGGAGCCAATGATGAAAAAGCAGATACAGGTTTTGCTTGCCAGCCTTGTACTGGCGCCACTGGCACTGGCCGGAGCGCCGCAGGAGAAGATGGTGGGGACAGTGGATGCGCAGCCATCTGCGCCTGCACAGAGACAGCCGGATGCCTCTGTTCATTGCTTGCGTCATACCGGCTCGCGTATCCAGAGGATGCGTACAGCGCGCCAGCGCCGCGATAGCCAAAACACGGACAAGAACGATTGCGTAATGCTGGCAGGGCGCAGCTATAGCCGCGAAGACATTGAGCGTACTGGCGCCCTTGATTTGCTCGATGCCCTGCGCAAGCTGGACCCAGCTATCCACTGATGTTTCCCGGGCTTTGAGTCTGATGCGCACAGGCTGCGATAATGGCGGCTTCATTTTCATGAGGCCAAGCCATGTCCGTATCCAACCGCCATGACCCTTCCCGCAAGATTCGCGCCCCGCGCGGTGCCGAGCTTTCCTGCAAAAGCTGGCTGACCGAGGCGCCGTTCCGCATGTTGCAGAACAATCTGGATGCGGAAGTCGCTGAACGCCCGGAAGACCTGGTGGTGTATGGCGGCATTGGCCGCGCTGCGCGTGACTGGGCGAGCTACGACTGCATCCTGGAAACGCTGAAAACGCTGGGTGATGATGAAACCTTGCTGGTGCAGTCCGGCAAGCCGGTGGGCGTGTTCCCCACCCATCCGGATGCGCCGCGCGTGCTGATTGCCAACTCCAATCTGGTGCCGCACTGGGCCAATTGGGAACATTTCAACGAGCTCGACAAGAAGGGGCTGATGATGTACGGGCAGATGACTGCCGGTAGCTGGATTTACATCGGCAGCCAGGGCATCGTGCAGGGCACTTATGAAACCTTTGTGGAAATGGGGCGCCAGCATTATGGCGGAAACCTGACCGGCAAATGGATTCTGACTGCGGGCTTGGGCGGCATGGGCGGCGCGCAGCCCCTGGCGGCCTCGCTGGCCGGGGCGTGCAGCCTCAATATTGAGTGCCGCCAGTCCAGCATCGACTTCCGCCTGCGTACCCGCTATGTCGATGAGCAGGCCGACAATCTGGATGATGCGCTGGCGCGGATCGCCAAATACACCGCCGCAGGCGAGGCCAAATCCATTGCGCTGCTTGGCAATGCGGCGGAAATCCTGCCCGAACTGGTGCGTCGCGGCGTCAAGCCCGATTGCGTCACCGACCAGACCAGCGCCCATGACCCGGTGCATGGCTATCTGCCCATCGGCTGGACGGTGGCGCAGTGGGAGGCCGAGCAAAAAGCCAATCCGGAGAAGGTGCGCGATGCGGCCAAGCAGTCGATGCGCGTGCATGTCGAGGCGATGCTGGCTTTCCATGCGCAGGGTATCCCGACGGTGGATTACGGCAACAACATCCGCCAGATGGCCTTCGATGTGGGCTGCAAAAATGCCTTTGATTTCCCCGGCTTTGTCCCGGCTTATGTGCGCCCGCTGTTCTGCCGTGGCATCGGCCCGTTCCGCTGGGTGGCACTTTCCGGCGACCCGGAGGACATCTACAAGACCGATGCCAAGGTCAAGGAGCTGATTGCCGATGATGCCCATCTGCACCGCTGGCTGGACATGGCGCGCGAGCGCATCAGCTTCCAGGGGCTGCCGGCGCGTATCTGCTGGGTCGGCCTGGGGCTGCGTCACAAGCTGGGTCTGGCCTTCAACGAAATGGTGCGCAATGGCGAATTGAAAGCGCCGATTGTGATTGGCCGCGACCATCTGGATTCGGGCAGTGTTTCAAGCCCCAACCGCGAAACCGAAAGCATGCTGGATGGCTCCGATGCCGTGTCCGACTGGCCGCTGCTCAACGCCATGCTGAACGTGGCCGGTGGCGCCACCTGGGTCAGCCTGCACCACGGCGGTGGCGTGGGCATGGGCTTTTCGCAGCACTCAGGCGTGGTGATTGTCTGCGATGGCAGCGAGGCCGCTGACAAGCGCATCGCCCGCGTGCTGTGGAACGACCCCGGCACCGGGGTGATGCGTCATGCCGATGCCGGTTATGACATCGCCTGTGAGTGCGCGCACGAGCAGGGTCTGAAACTGCCGATGCTGTAATGCTGGGGTTGCGCTGCCCGGTACGGGGATCGGGTAGCGCAACTTTGCCAGATTCAATTCAGGGCGATGGCAATCCCGAGGCCGCCCTGCCAATCCTCGGTACGGCTATCAAGCCCGCGCAGGATGGATGCATCCAGTTGCACGCGCGGGCTGAGCATCCAGGTGATGCCGGTGCCAAGGGCGCGCATATGCTGGCGACCCCGGCCAATGCCGCCCTCGACATAAACCCAGGTGCGCGCATTAAGGGCGTGGCTGTAGCTGGGCGAGAGCAGCCAGCCACTGTCTTTGTCGTCTCGGCTGAGGCTGGCAAACAAGGCAAGGCTTTGCGTATCGGAAGGGGCGTGTGCAGCACTGAAGCCGATTTCGTGAGCAGTCGCGGCGCTTGCCAGCGGCTCGCGCCCGGTGGGCTGGTTGCGGGTAAGCATCAGTGCCCAGGCAAAGGCATCGCGGTTATTGGGCGAGGCATATTTCAGGCTGATATGGCTGTCACCGGCGCCTTGCCAGCGTTGCTGGCGGCCATTTTCACGCACGCTGAGCCGCTGCCAGAGGACGCTGCCCAGCTGCACTTCAAAACCGCGCCCAAGGCCGATACGCAGCAGGCCGTCACTGCCCAGGCTGCGGCTGTTGTCATCGCGGCTGAAGTTGGGCAGCCCCTGTTCCCAGGTCATTTTTCCGGCAGGCAGGGCAGTGCTGCCAAAACCGATACCGGGACGGTCAAATTCGACTTCTTCCAAAGCCAATACGGGTAGCGGGGTCATCAGCAGCAAGAGGGCAAGCAAGCGGGGCGTCATCGGGTTTTGGCCTGTATCGGTTCGGATTGGGCTAATGATAGGCCTTGTCCAGCGATTAAACTGGCGCCCCACAACACCATGGAGAAAAGCATGCGCTTCCAGATTGATGACATGAGCTGCGCTGCCTGCGTGCGCAGCATCGAAAAGGCCATCGCAGCGGTGGATGGCAAAGCCGTTGTTGAGGCGGATTTGGGCGCGCGCCAAATCCGCGTGCAAACAGGCGCCGACAAGGCGCAGATCATGGCGGCTCTGCAAGAAGCGGGCTTTCCGCCAAAGCCGCTGTAATCAGATGTAAGAGACCGTGAACAGGCTATAAGTCCATCAATGGTGCCGCTGGATATGGCGGCGCCAATGAGCTCATTCAGTTTTGGCGACAAATGCGCTTGCCATTTGCCGTATCATGGCGGCGCTCGCGCAGGTTAGGTTCGTTTTCCTCAAGTTTGTCGCTCTCGCCCAAGGCAGGCACATTCCCCGCACACCTTGCCTGCGCCGCCATGCCCATCGGGCGTGTCTCATTACAGGATCTCGCAGCGCGGCAGGAAAGCTCCGGGTTTCAAACATACAGATTTTTCTGTATCCATACTGGAGTTTCCATGAGTTTTGAATCGCTCGGGCTTTCGCCCGCCTTGTTGCGTGCCCTGGCCGAAGCCGGTTACAGCGCGCCCACCCCCATCCAGCAACAGGCCATCCCGCAGGTACTGGCAGGCCACGACCTGCTGGGCGGGGCGCAGACCGGCACCGGCAAGACGGCTGCGTTTGGCTTGCCGATGTTGCAGCGTCTGGCCGGGCAAACCCCGGCCAAGGGCCCACGCAAACCGCGCGCATTGGTACTGGTGCCGACCCGTGAGTTGGCCGTGCAGGTGGCGGACAACCTGAAAACCTATGCCCGTCATTTGCGTCTGAACATCACCCTGCTGTTTGGCGGTGTTGGCATGCAGCCGCAGGTGGACAATCTTAAGCGTGGCGTGGATGTGCTGGTAGCTTGCCCCGGGCGCCTGATTGACCATCTTGAGCGTGGCACGGCCAAGCTCGATGCGGTGGAAGTGCTGGTGCTGGACGAGGCTGACCGGATGCTGGACATGGGCTTTTTGCCCGCCATCAAGCGCATTCTGGCGCGGGTGCCGGTTGAGCGTCAGTCACTGCTGTTCTCGGCCACCTTCGAGCCGCGCATCAAGGCCTTGGCGATGGACTATCTGAAGTCGCCGGTAGAAGTGCAGGTGGCGGCGCAGAATGCCGTGGCCGATACCATCGTCCATCGCGTGCATCCGGTGGACGGCAACAAAAAGCGTGACCTTTTGGTGGATATTCTGGCTGCCCGTCATACCGAGCGCGTGCTGGTGTTTGGCAAGACCAAGCATGGCTGCAACCGCCTTGCCGAGCAGCTGGAAAAAGCCGGACTTCCGGCTCTTGCCATCCACGGCAACAAGAGCCAGGCGGCGCGGCAGAAGGCGCTGGATGCATTCAAGTCCGGCAAGATGCGCATCTTGGTGGCGACCGATGTGGCAGCGCGCGGGCTGGATATTCCGGCGCTGCCATTGGTCATCAATCACGACTTGCCGATGGTGGCCGAAGACTATGTGCATCGTATTGGCCGTACCGGCCGCAATGGCGTGCAGGGCGAGGCGATTTCATTGGTGGCGCAGGAAGAAGCGGCGTTGCTACGGCAAATCCAGCGACTTTTGAAAACCGAAATCGAAATCAAGACCGTGCGTGGTTTTGAGCCGGAAAAGCCATTGCGCCTGGAAGGCCATCTGCCCAAACCTGGCCGCGGCCGTCCGCAAGGCCAGCGCAGGCCACAAAAGCCGCGTCGTGAAGGCGAGGGTAAGCCGCAAGGCGCTCGCAGTCAGGGCAAGCAGGCTGCCCGCAAGCCACAGCGTCGCCCGGGCATTTGACAGGGGCTTCATGGCGGGCTGTAGCCTGCCATGACGTCATTGCTTTCGGGAAAACGGGATTTCATCGCGCGATACCGCGCCGCCGGAAATAATGAAACTCATCGCCTCGTCCACGCTCCAGTCGGTCGGGGTGATTTTTTCAACCGGCACGATTTCCAGATAGCCGGAAGTCGGGTTCGGCGTGGTTGGCACATAAACAGCCGCCAGCTCGCGGCCAGTGCCCGCTTCGCGGATGACTTTGGTGACAAAACCCACGGCCTTCATTTCCGGGCTGGGAAAGTCAATCAGCACCACCCGCTGCGTGCCGTCGGGGGATTTTTGCAGGATGTCCAGCAGTTTGCGGGCGCTGCCGTAAATGGTATTGGCCAGCGGGATGCGGGCGATAAAGCCCTCGAACCAGCGCAGCAGCCGCTGGCCGATAACCTGCCGGGCGAGCACGCCGACCAGCAGAATCACCAGCGCCGTGCCCAGCAGGGCAACCGCCGCCTGCACCCAGGGCGCAGCCAGCCAGCCCAGCGTGGCGGGTGAGGCTTGCGCCAGTCCCAGCAGAATCGGCTTGACCCAGGGGCGACTGATATCGGACATCAGCACGAATACAAAGCGCAGCACAATCCAGGTCAGCCACAACGGCAACAAGGTCAGAAGGCCGGTCAGGAATAGCTGGGCAAGGCGGGATTTGGAGGTTTTTTCAGACATGCCTGCATTTTAAGCCCGGTTGTAAGAGCCTGTTCAAAGTCTCTTCTTGGCATCCGTTGCTTCGCAAAGGCGGCAGATGCAAGGCGCAAAGCGCAGGCGGGCTGGTGGCCCGGCGAGCATTTGCAACAGCGCAGATGCCGCCTTTGCGGTGCAACCCATTGGGCAAGGCAGCCCATGCACAGGGGCTTTGTTGCACACCTTGCCAAGACAGCCAGTCTTGGCGGCGGCGTGCGTCTTGCCCCTGCACATGGGCTGCACTTGCGGGTACCGAGAAGAGACCTTGAACAGGCTCTAAGCCCGGCCATTCAGTATTCGCCAATGCGATAATGCAGCCCATGTCACGCATGTCTTTTCAGCTTCTTGGCCGCGATGGCGCTGCCCGCCGTGGCCGTCTTGCCTTCCCACGCGGCACCGTGGAAACCCCGGCTTTCATGCCGGTGGGGACGTATGGCGCGGTGAAAGGGGTTTTTCCCGAACAAATCCGCGAGCTGGGCGCAGAAATCATCCTCGGCAATACCTTTCACTTGTACCTGCGCCCCGGCCTTGAAGTCATCCGGGCGCATGGCGGCCTGCATGGCTTTGGCAAATGGCAGGGGCCGATTCTGACCGACTCGGGCGGTTTCCAGGTGTTCTCGCTGGCGCACCGGCGCAAGATTACGGAGCAGGGCGTGACCTTTGCCGCGCCCACCGATGGTCGCAAGGTGTTTCTCGGCCCCGAGGAGTCGATGCACATCCAGAAAGTGCTGGGCAGCGATATCGTGATGATTTTCGACGAATGCCCGCCGGTGCAGGTCGATGGCGCCCCGGTCAGTGTCGATGTTGTCCGTTGCTCGATGGAGCTGTCCCTGCGCTGGGCTGAACGCAGCAAGCGCGCCCATGAAGGCAATGACGCGGCCTTGTTCGGCATCGTCCAGGGCGGCGTGCATCACGAACTGCGCAGTCGCTCGGCAGAAGGTTTGAGGGCGATTGGCTTTGACGGCTATGCCATTGGCGGGCTGGCGGTAGGCGAAACCGAGCAAGAGCGCAATGCCATGCTTGACCACACCGCGCCACAACTACCCGAAGACAAACCCCGCTATCTGATGGGCGTGGGGCGTCCCGAAGACCTGGTGGAAGCGGTCGCGCGCGGCGTGGACATGTTCGACTGCGTGATGCCCACCCGCAATGCCCGCAATGGCCACTTCTTCACCGCTAGCGGCACGGTACGCATCCGCAATGCCAAATACGAGCACGACCTGGCGCCGATTGAGCCTGGCTGCGACTGTTATGCCTGCGCCAATGGCTTCTCGCGCAGCTATCTGCGCCACCTTGACCGCTGCAACGAAATGCTCGCGCCGATGCTCGGCACCCTGCACAACCTGCGCTACTACCAGCGCCTGATGGCGCAGATGCGCGCGGCTATCGAGCAAAACCGTTTTGCCGAGTTCCGCGCCGGGTTTTACGCCCTGCGGGGGCTGCCTTTGCCCGGCATGGGCTGATATGGGCTGATGAACAGGCTCTACAACAAAGCCCGCCAAAAAATGGCGGGCTGGTTTGCGTTGACCGGCTGCTAATTACAGCGTGATTTCTGCGAAACTTTCGACGCGCCGGTGGCCGTTGCTGGTGTTGTTATCGCGCGGGGTGGGGTAGTCGTTCAGGCGGTCAACAAGGCAGGTGTGCATCCCGGTTTCGCGGGCGGCATCCAGTTCCTCCACCACATCGGAGAGAAACAGGATGTTATCGGCAGCTACGCCCAGCTCCGCAGCGATGCGCTGGTAACTTTCAGGCTCGCGTTTGTGTCCGACCCGGGTATCGAAAAACGCATCGAACAATGGCAGCAGGTCGCCGGCATCGGAGTGGCCGAAAAACAGTTGCTGTGCGGGCACCGAGCCGGATGAATATACCGCCAGGCGGTGTCCGGCGGCGCGCCATTGGCGCAGGGCGGGTGCCACGTCCGGATAGATATGTGCGGTGAATTCGCCATCGCGGTAACCGGCTTGCCAAATCATGCCTTGCAGGGCTTTCAGCACGGTGTGTTTGCGGTCCTGGTCAATCCAGCTTTGCAGGGTTCCGGCAATGGTGGGGTCATCGTAGGCAATGCCAAGTTCGTTGCCGACTTCTTCCAGCAGGGCGCGTACCTGCGGCTCATGCTGATGGGTGGCAATGAAGCCGGGCAGGGCGGCGCGGGCATACGGAAACAGCACGTCTTTGACAAAGGAAATGCTGCCGGTGGTGCCTTCGATATCAGTCAGGATGGTGCGCGTCATGGTGTGTGCGTTATTGGTTTGCGGGGCTGGCCGTTTGACCGTCTTGCCGGGCATCGCTATCGAGCACGGCGATGGCCGAGCGCAGGCGTTGCCAGGCCAGGCTGTGCTGCTCGTGAAAGGCATTCCACAGGGCGTCTTCACTCATTACGCTGTATTCGCCCTCGGTATGCAGGTTGACATCCAGCCCGTTTTCAATGGCCTCGTGGTAGCGCATGTACTCGCCCTCAAAATAGAAATGGGCGAGTTCGCGCATGATTTCGATGCCGCGTTGCCAGTCCTGCTGTGCAGCTTCCAGTGCGGGAACGAGCTGCGTCCATTCACGATAGCGTTTCTGGATGGCATCAATCCGCGCTTGTGCGCTTGCCGGGTCAATCGGCGCTTGCTTCATCGGGTTGTTTCTCGTTGCGATTGCACAAGGCGTGGGATGGGATTATTCGTAGCGGGGGAATCGCTGGGCAATATCGCTGCCGGTGAAGTTGCCCACCCAGCCATCGGGATTGGTGAAGAAGCGGATGGCGACAAAACTGGGGGCGGGGCCCATGTCGAACCAGTGGGTGGTGCCATCGGGGACGGAAATCAAATCGCCTTTCTCGCACAATACTTCATACACCTGGTTGCCGATATGCAGCGAAAACAGGCCGCTGCCATCGACGAAGAAGCGCACTTCGCCTTCCTTGTGGGTGTGTTCTTCCAGGAATTTGGCGCGCATTTCTTCGCGCTTGGGGTTATCCGGGGCGATGCTGACCACATCGACGCTGTTGAAGCCGTTTGCTGCCACCAGCCGGTCGATATCGTTGCGGTAGGCAGCCATGATGGCCTCCGGGCTGTCACCGGCCTTGACCGGCGCATTGGCCTGCCATTGCTCGAACACGACCCCCACGCGAGCCAGTTCGGCAGCGATTTCGGCGTGTTGCTGGCTGTGCTTGAGGATAGTGGACGGGTCGTTATCGTTGAAAATGCGCAGTCGGCTCATCGGGCAAGCTCCATCAGTTTCAGTTCACACTGAAGCAAAAATTCAAAGGCATCCAGGTGGCGGCGGGCTTCATGGATGTCGCGTCCCCAGGCATACAGGCCGTGGCCTTCAATCAGATAGCCCCACATGGGGGCGGCATCCAGGGCAGCCTCCACTTGTGCGGCCAGGGTCGGCATGTGCTGGGTGTTGGCAAAGACTGGTACGCGCATGACATCTTCATGGGTGCTGTTGCCGTGGAAGGCTTTTTGTAGCTCGTAATCGCGGAATTCGATATGGCCTTGCCGGGCAAAGAAGCGTGAGGCCACGGTTTGGCTGAGCGAATGGGTATGCAGCACGCAGCCGACTTCGGCAAAGCGGCGATATAGCTGGGTATGCAGCAGGGTTTCGGCCGAAGGGCGCAGGCTGTTGCCGACCGGCTGCCCTTCCAGGTCAATCACCATCAGGTCATCGGCGCTGAGCTTGCGCTTGTCGCGGCCGGACACGGTGATTAGCGCGTGTTTATCGTCCACGCGCATGGAGAAATTGCTGCTGGTGGCCGGGGTCCATCCGGCTTCGCCCAGTTCACGGACATGGCTTGCCAAAACCTCGGCAAGCTCGGCCACGCGGATGCTGTTGTAGGGGAGGGGGGTATTCATGCGGCAAGTTTACAAACAATATCGGCCGGACAGATGAAAAAACGCCTCCTGCCGGTGTGGCAAGAGGCGTTGGCTCGCGCGGTAGTCAGGGGTCAAATGAATAATACGCGCACCATCCCGGCCAAAGACTTCAAAGCAGGCTCCAGCGCGCGCAGCAGCACCAGCAACACCAGGGCCGGCGCCAGGATGCGCACCACCCACAGCCAGATATTGAACAGCCCCGGGGACATTTCCGGCAATTCTTTACGCAAGATGGCCTGCCTGACCGACCAGCCGACAAACAGCGCAATCAGAAGCCCGCCGAGCGGCAGCATCAGGTCACTGGAGATGAACTCGATAAAGCTCATCACATCGCGCCCCAGAATCTTGATATGCGACCAGTGATTGAAGGACAGCACCGACATCAGGCCAAGCAGCCATGACAGCGCGCTCAGCATCAGCGCAGCGCGTTTGCGGCTGCCCACGCCAAAGCGTTCCACCAGCCATGCGGTGCCCGGCTCCAGCAGCGAGATGGAAGAAGTCCAGGCGGCCACCGACAGCAGTCCGAAGAACAGCAGGCCATATGGGGTGCCCAATGGCATTTCATTGAAGGCCAGCGGCAGCGAAGTAAAGATAAGGCCGGGGCCGCCGCCTGCGGGGTTGATGCCGTAGTTCAGCACAATGGGGAAGATGGCCATGCCGGCCAGGAGCGCCACGCCGGTATCGGTCAGGGCCACGGCGACTCCGGAGCCGGGGATGGATACACCCTCGCGCGGCAGATAGGCGCCATAGGCCATCATCGTGCACATGCCAAGGCTCAGGGTGAAGAACGCCTGCCCCATGGCGGCGAGCAGCACCTTGGGAGTGATTTTGGAAAAGTCCGGCTTGAACAGGAACTCGGCGGCCTGTCCGGCAAAGCCGGTGGTGATGCCGTACACCACCAGGGCAATCAGCAGCAGGAACAATGCCGGCATCAGCCAGCGCACGGCGCGTTCCAGACCCTTTTCAACGCCCAGCGCCACCACGGCCACGGTCAGCAGCATGAACAGGCTGTGCCAGAACGTCAGCTCGCCGGCATTGCCCAGCATGCCGGTGAAGGTGGCAGAGGGGTCAGTGATGATGGGCGTGCTGCTGAACAGTTGCTTGAAGTAAATCCAGCTGTAATTCAGCGTCCAGCCTGCGACCACCGAATAAAAGCTCAGAATCAGGATGCCGGCAAGGATGCCCATCCAGCCCAGGCCAACCCATCCCGGGGAGCTATTGCTTTCCTTGATGATTTTGCGCAGCGAGTTGATAGGGCTGAGCCTGCCGTGCCGGCCAATCAGCACTTCACCAATCAGGATGGGCAGCCCGACGATGGCGATGCACAGCAGATACACCAGCACGAATGCGCCGCCGCCGTTATCCGAGGTGATGTACGGAAATCGCCAGATATTGCCCAGCCCGACCGCCGAGCCAGTGGCGGCCAGGATGAACATCAGGCGCGAGGACCACATGCCGTGAATTGAGCGGTTTTCCATCGTTTTGGACTCTTTGTGCTGGGGGTTACAGGGTCAGGAATGCTTTGTGGCGACAACCGGGGCGATACGCAGAATCTTGAATCCGGCATAGGCCATGACAATGGCAACCAGCGGATTCAAAAGGTTGAAAAATACATACGGCAAATAATCCAGCGTGGCGACGCCGAGCGTGGCGGCCATATAGGCGCCGCAGGTATTCCAGGGCACCAGCGGCGAGGTCAGGGTGCCGCCATCTTCCAGCGCGCGGGAGAGATTGACCGGCGCAAGGCCACGGTGCTCGTACTCCTCACGGTAGAGCCGTCCGGTCAGCACGATGGACATGTATTGGTCGGCAGAAACAAGATTGATGCCAAAGGCAGTCGCAATGGTGGTGGCCACCAGCGCGCCGGTGCTGCGCGCTAGTTTCAGTACCATCCGAATCAGGCGCTGCAAAAGGCCGGTGCGCTCCATGACAGCGCCAAAGCCCATCGCACAGACAATCAGCCAAATGGTGGAAAGCATCGAAGCCATGCCGCCACGGCTGACCAAATCATCGGCAGCGGCGTTGCCGGTTTCGATGCTGAAGCCATCGGCCATTACCTTCCAGCCGCCTGCTAGCATCGCTAACCACTGCGGGCGTCCCTCGGCGCTGCCCATTTGCAGCATGGCTTCGGTCTGGAACAGGGCGGCAAATAGCAGGCCGGTCAGGGCGCCAATCAGGATGGCCGGATAGGCGGGCATTTTTTTCATGGCCAGTATGACCACGACGGCCAGCGGGATGAGCAAATGCGGGCCGATATTGAAGTTGGCGCGCAAGATATCGGGCAATTCGCCAAATGAAATGCCATTGCTGTGGGTATTGGCAGAGAGGCCGACAACGGTGAACAGAACCAGCGCCAGCAGCAGGCTTGGAATGGTGGTCCACAGCATGTGGCGGATATGCGCAAACAGCTCCGACTCCACCGCCGCCGGCGCGAGATTGGTGGTTTCGGAAAGTGGCGAGATTTTGTCGCCAAAATACGCACCGGAAATCACTGCACCGGCGGTAATCGCAGGCGACATGCCCAGACCCTGGGCAACGCCAATCAGTGCCACGCCCAATGTGCCAGCGACCGTCCAGCTACTGCCGATGGCGAGCGCCACCATTGCACAGACCAGGCAGGCGGCCGGGTAGAAATAGCTCGGATGCATCAGCTTCAGGCCGTACACAATCAGCGTCGGCACGGTGCCGGAGAGCATCCAGGCACCAATCAGGGCGCCTACTGCCAGCAGGATGAGAATCGGCACGATGGCCAGTGAAATGCCTTGCACCATGCCGTCCTGAATGTCCTGCCAGCGCTGGCCATTGGCAAGCCCAATCAGCGCCGCGACCATCGAGGCCAGTATCAGTGCGATTTGGTTGGGGCCCTGGGAGCTATTGTCCTTGAACAGGAAGACCGCCATTCCCAGCATGCCGGCCAATAGCAACAGCGGCAGGAGTGCCTGCCAAAGCCGGGGAGCAGGTTCGTTGTCAGGCAAGGCGGTTTCACACATGGACAGCTTCCGGGGAGGGGCATGTTTTATTGGCGAGGCTGGGCGGAGCGCCATTCCCCGATGCGGCTGCCCGCATGGCAGCGCATGACTGCACCTTAACGATTACTGAAAGTGCCGACAAGCCTTTTTCATGTTGCACTGCGGCGGGATTTGCCGCTATTCAAGCAGTTTGCAAAATGAACCCGGCTACCACATGGCGGCCTTCACCGGCCAATACGTTGAAGGTGCGGGCAGCGGCGGCATTGGACATGCATTCAATGCCGATGCCGCGTGACAAACAGGCGGCCAGGGCTTCAGAGGGCGGAAATGCCTGGCTATCACCAGTGCCGAGAATCACCACCTCCGGTTGCAGGGCGATGAGGCTGGCCATGGCCGTGGCATCCAATTCCGTAGCCTGCCTGACCTGCCAGTTTTCAATGAGTTGCTGCGGGGTGAGGATGAAACTGGCTTGCAGCCGCTGTTCATTGACCAGGGCGTAATGGCCAGCTGCGCCGCGCAGGAAAAACTCGAAATCCGGCTTTTCTTCGACCAGATGCATATCAGCTGCGCGGCAGTACGATGCGGCGTTTTTCTTTCGAGGCGCGGTACAGCACGGCGGTATGGCCGATGCGCTGCACCAGTGCCGCGCCCACTTGCGCGACCATTTCAGCAATCATCGCATCACGGCTTTCGCGGTCGGCAGCGGCCACCTTTACCTTGATGAGTTCATGGTCTTCCAGCAACTGCTCAAGCTCGGCAAGCAAACCCGCGCCCAGCCCCTTGCCGCCTACCTGCAACAAGGGTTTGAGGTCATGGGCTTCGCCGCGCAGGTAACGGATTTGGGCAGAAGAAAGTTCGGTACTCATCAGTGAAGCGTGAATGGCAAGGGGGGCGGGCAGGGTATCATGCGCAGAACGATAAAGACCTGTTGTCATGGCAAGAAGCAAATCCAGTCATCGCTGGCTCCGCGAACATTTCTCCGACCCTTACGTCAAAAAGGCGCAGGCTGCGGGCTTGCGCTCGCGGGCGGCGTTCAAGCTGGAGGAGCTGGTCGAGCGCGACCGGCTGCTGAAGCCCGGCATGGTGGTGGTGGACCTGGGCGCGGCGCCGGGGGGCTGGTCGCAATGGGTGCGGCAGCAGCTTGGCGACACGGGGCGGGTGATTGCCTCGGACATCCTGGAAATGTCGTCGCTGGCCGGAGTCGAGTTTCTGCACGGCGATTTCCGCGAGGCCGAAGTGCTGGCGCAGTTGCAGCAAATGCTCGGCGCTGACGCGGTAGACCTTGTTTTGTCCGATATGGCCCCCAATATGAGTGGGGTGGATGCGGTCGACCAGGCGCGGGCGATGTACCTTTCTGAACTGGCGATGGCTTTTGCCGACGACCATCTGCGCATTGGTGGCACATTCCTGATAAAACTGTTTCAGGGCGTGGGCTTTGATGATTATGTCCGCGAGCTGCGCCGCCGTTATGCCAAGGTGGCCATCCGCAAGCCGGCGGCCTCGCGCCGCCGTTCCAATGAAGTGTATGCGCTGGCTCAGGGCAAGCTGGCGCAGATGAAGTAAGGCCCGGAGGCTCCATGAAAGACCTGATGAAAAATACCCTGCTCTGGGTCACCGTCGCCATCGTGCTGATGATGCTGTTCCAGAGCTTTGGCCCGCGCCAGGGTGCCGCTGGCAGTGGCGGCGCGGTGGCGTATTCGGAGTTTATGGATACGGTTTACAACGACCGGGTTCGCAAGGTGAGCATCGCCGAGGATGGCCGCAGCATCACCTTCGAGCGCAAGGACAATACCACCGGCACTACCGTGGCACCGCGCGATGACAAGATGATGGATGACCTTTTGAGCCGCAAGGTGGAAGTGGTGCAGGCCGCACCGTCTTCCGGGCGCAGCATCCTGCTCAGCATCCTGCTCAACCTGCTGCCGATTGCGCTCATCATCGGCTTCTGGTTCTTCATGATGCGGCAGATGCAGCAGGGCGGTGCCAAAGGGGCGATGAGCTTTGGCAAATCGCGCGCCAAGATGCTCACCGAAGACCAGACCAAGGTGACATTTGCCGATGTGGCCGGCTGCGACGAGGCCAAGGAGGAAGTGGCCGAGCTGGTCGAATTCCTGCGCGACCCTTCACGCTTCCAGAAGCTCGGCGGCAAGATTCCGCGCGGCGTGCTGATGGTCGGCCCGCCGGGTACCGGCAAAACCCTGCTGGCCAAGGCGATTGCCGGTGAAGCCAAGGTGCCGTTCTTCTCCATCTCCGGCTCGGACTTTGTGGAAATGTTCGTCGGCGTGGGGGCTTCGCGCGTGCGCGACATGTTCGAGCAGGCCAAGAAGCACGCCCCCTGCATCATCTTCATCGATGAAATCGATGCGGTCGGCCGCCATCGCGGCGCCGGCATGGGCGGCGGCAATGACGAGCGCGAGCAAACCCTGAACCAGATGCTGGTGGAGATGGACGGCTTTGAAGGCGGCGAAGGCGTCATCGTGATTGCCGCCACCAACCGCCCGGATGTACTCGACAAGGCGCTGCTGCGTCCCGGTCGCTTTGACCGCCAGGTAATGGTCGGCCTGCCCGACATCAAGGGCCGCGAGCAAATCCTGAAAGTGCATATGCGCAAGGTGCCGCTGGGTGATGATGTCAAGCCCGACCTGCTGGCACGCGGCACGCCGGGCTTCTCCGGCGCCGACCTTGCCAACCTGGTCAACGAGGCCGCCCTGTTTGCTGCCCGCCGCAACAAAAAAGCAGTGGACATGCAGGACTTTGAAGATGCCAAGGACAAAATCTTCATGGGCCCGGAGCGCCGCAGCATGGTGATGCGCGAGGAAGAGCGACTGATGACCGCCTATCACGAATCCGGCCATGCGGTGGTGGCGATGTCGCTGCCCAAGGCCGACCCGGTGCACAAGGTCACCATCATGCCGCGCGGTTGGGCGCTGGGGCTGACTTGGCAACTGCCCGAACATGACCGCATCAGCCACTACCGCGACAAGATGCTGGAAGAAATCTCCATCCTGTTTGGGGGGCGTATCGCCGAAGAAATCTTCATGGGCGAAATGTCCACCGGCGCCTCCAACGATTTCGAGCGCGCCACCAAGATGGCGCGGGCGATGGTCACCCAGTACGGCATGTCCGACGCACTCGGCACCATGGTCTATGCCGATGCCCAGGACAGCAATTACGGGCTCAATAGCAAGACCATTTCCGAGGCCACCCAGCAAAAGGTGGATGCAGAAATCCGCCGTATTCTGGACGAGCAATACCAGGTGGCTCGCCGCATTCTTGAAGAACGCCGCGAAGCGGTGGAAACCATGACCCGCGCACTGATGGAATGGGAAACCATTGATGCCGAACAAGTACGCGACATCATGGCCGGACGCGAACCCAAACCGCCGGTCGGCTGGGTCAAGAAAGACAGCGCACGGCCGCCGCAAGACCCGCCGGAGCGTGGCATCACCATCGGCGGCCCACAAACCACGCCAGATGGTATCAATTAAGTAATCGGCTGCACCCAGAAAAGGCCAGGCCACTGAGCTGCACCCCAAAAGTTGGATATTCCTCCAACCTTTGGGGTGTTTTTCATGGCTAAATATAGTGAGACATTCAAGTTGTGCGTAGTGCAAAGCTACGCATCAGGAAAATCAGGCTTTAGAGCCATGCCTTTCAAGGTCTTTCCCCCCGCGCCTGTTTGAGCACTCTTGCCGTGGACACATGGGCGCGCACCTGGCAGCCATCGACGTAGCTGTATAGTCCCACGCTTTGAAGGTTCAATTTTCTCCCCCGAATGGAAGGCAGCCC
>JAUMYP010000071.1 GCA_030528565.1 Pseudomonadota bacterium | reverse complement strand
TGTCCACGGCAAGAGTGCTCAAACAGGCGCGGGGGGAAAGACCTTGAAAGGCATGCGTCTTAAAGCGCATAAAATGCGTGCTGATCTCAATATTCAGATGATTCATATGTCTTCTCATCGCACCCGAATCCTGACTGGTATCAAGCCCTCGGGGATGCCGCATCTTGGCAATTACGCCGGTGCTATCCGTCCTGCACTTGCCAGTGCCCAGGCAGCAGATGCTGAAAATTTCTACTTTCTTGCTGACCTGCACAGCCTGATCAATACCCATGACCCGGCGCGCGTGCATCGCTCCACGCTGGAAATTGCCGCCACCTGGCTAGCCTGCGGGCTGGATGTGGAGAAAAACTGGTTTTACCGGCAGAGCGATATTCCGGAAATTACCGAGCTCACCTGGCTCCTGACCTGCATGGCAGGCAAGGGGCAGCTCAACCGCGCCCATGCCTACAAGGCGGCAGTGGACAAGAACCGCGCCGAAGGCGAGGACGATGATGCCGGGGTAAATGCCGGGCTGTACATGTACCCGGTGCTGATGGCGGCGGATATTCTTGTCTTTGCTGCCAACAAGGTGCCGGTGGGACGCGACCAGATCCAGCATATCGAGATGGCGCGCGATTTCGGCCAACGCTTCAACCATGTGTATGGCGATGATTATTTCGTGCTGCCCGAGGCGGTGATTGACGAGAACGTCGCCACTTTGCCGGGGCTGGATGGCCGCAAGATGTCCAAGAGCTACGACAACACCATCCCGCTGTTCTGCCGTCCGGCCGAGCTTGAAAAACTCATCATGTCCATCGTGACCGACTCGTGCGCGCCGGGTGAGCCGAAAGACACCGAAGGCTCGGCATTGTTCCAGCTGTATCAGGCCTTTGCCACGGCTGAAGAAACTGCTGCCATGCGTGTGGCATTTGCCGAGGGGATTGGCTGGGGCGAAGCCAAAAAGCGCCTCTATCAGCGGATGGAGGCCGAAATCGCGCCGCTGCGCGAGCGATATGACGCATTGATTGCCCGCCCGGATGAGATTGAAGCCATCCTGCAGGACAACGCCGCTCGTTTGCGTGAGCGTTATGCGGTGCCGTTGCTGGCCAGGCTGCGCGATGCGGTGGGGCTGCGCAATCTGAATGCAGTGCCGGTTTCTGCAACCGGAAAAACGCGGGAGAAAACCAATGCCGCGCCGACCTTCAAGCAATACCGCGAACAAGACGGCAAGTTCTATTTCAAGCTGACCCAGGGCGATGCGCTGCTGCTGCAAAGTCGCGGTTTTGAATCACCCAAAGAGGCGGGGCAGTGCGTGGCGGCACTTAAAGCAGGCAACACCCAAGGCTTGGGCCAAGACTTCATGTTGGCGGATGGGCAAAGCCACGAAGCACTGGCCGGGGCGCTGGCGCAGTTTGCCGAAGACAAGTAATGCGATAAGAGGCCAATAAAAACGCCGTGTCTTTGTTGGCACGGCGTTTTGTTTTGCGGCTTCCCGGATCTCAGTTCGGCAGTGCCAGGTCGTCGAGCAGGGCTTTCAGGAAGCGGGCGGCCTCG
>JAUMYP010000044.1 GCA_030528565.1 Pseudomonadota bacterium | reverse complement strand
CCGGCCGAGCTGTGCTACTGGCTGGGCGGCGAGCTGTGCCAGGCGGTATATGCTGCGGGTGTGAGGCTTTGAAGCAGCGTTCAGAAAACCGGATTGCTGCCATGCGCTATCGCTGTGCAATTGCTGAACTGTCAGCAGGGTGACAAGCTCAGCCCAGTGCTGCGGCCAAGTCCTGCCACAGGTCATCGACATGCTCGATGCCGACAGACAGCCGTAGCAGCCCGGCAGTGATGCCATGCTGCTGCTGCACCTTTTCATCCACCACGCGATGGGTAAGGCCCGCGGGATGCTGGATCAGGCTGTCCACTGAGCCCAGGCTCACGGCCGGGGTAATCAGGCGTACCTTGCGCATCACCTGGCTGGCTGCTTCAAAGCCGCCATGCAGCTCGAAGGCCAGCAGGCTGCCCGGGCCTTGCATCTGGCTTTGGGCAAGCGCGGCGTTCTTGACCGTGCCAAGCCCCGGATAATGCAGCGTCTTGACGGCGGGATGTTGCGCCAGGCGCCCGGCGAGTGTCTTGGCATTGGCTTCAGCCTGCCGTACCCGCAACTCTAGCGTGGGCAGGCCGCGATGCAGCAGATAGGCCGCCAGCGGATGCAGCAGTGCGCCGGTAGCGGCGCGCACCGTACGCAGCGCGGCGGCATCGGCCTCAGCGCAACACACCACCCCGGCGATGACATCGCCGTGACCTGCCAGAAACTTGGTGGCGCTGTGCAGGACGAAGCGTGCGCCCAGCCGCGCGGGCAATTGCAATACCGGAGTGGCAAAGGTGGAATCCACCAGCACCGGCACATCGCCTGCGGCCTTGACCACAGCGGCGATATCCACCAGGTCAAGGGTTGGATTGGCCGGGGTTTCGATGATGATGAGCGAAGTTTCCGCGCGCTTTTTCGCTTCGATTTCGCAAGGCTCGACAAACTCCACTTCAATGCCGAGAAGGCCGCTGGAAAGCAGATGGTCGGAAGTGCCATACAGCGGACGCACCGCCAGCATATGACGGCCTTGGGCTGCCCGCGCCAGCAGCACGGCGGTCAGGGCGGCCATCCCGGATGCGTAAGCGACACAGGCTTCGGTTTGTTCAAGCTGTGCTAGTGCGCGTTCGGTGCGCGCTACAGTCGGGTTGCAAAGCCGGGCATAAATCGGGTTGCTGGCACTGGCCGCACCGGCAACCAGCGCATCGAAACTCTCCGTGCCGCTGGCCAAATCCTGCAAGGGATAGGTGGTGGACAAATCCAGGGGCGGGGCGTGTACGCATAGCGCAGAAAAATCTTCCCGGCCTGCATGGGTGGCGAGTGTGGCAAAACGCAGTGGTTTGGACATGGGGCGGACTCCATCGTGATGAGGGATACAGCACACATCCGCAGTCTGCGCCGCTGGGCGCCGCGATGCAATTGACGGCGGTGCATTGGCCTTGTATCGCCATCGCTGGCATGATGTGCGGCTGTTTGCCCAAGGATGCCCCATGTCCCGTTTATCCCGTCATATCGCAGCGACCGCCACCGCTGCCGTGCTGTCTGGTTGGATGCCGCTGGCCGCTGCGCAGAGTGTGCCGGTTGCGGCAAGTGCGGAGGAAGCGGCGCAGTTCTCGCGCTGCATGGCCGGACTCAAGCCCGCAGCTGCGGCGGCAGGCGTGAGTGCGGCGACGTTCGAGCGCCATGCCATGAGCATCACCCCGGACATGAGCGTGCTGCCGCTTTTGAACCGCCAGCCGGAGTTTTCCACGCCGCTTTGGGACTATCTGGCGATGCTGGTGGATGCGCGGCGGGTACGCGAAGGCCGCGAACGGCTGCTCATGCATGCCGATGTGCTGCGCCGGGTGGAAGCGCGCTACGGCGTTGACCCGGCTACCGTGGTCGCGGTCTGGGGGGTGGAAAGCGATTACGGGCAGAACTTCGGGAAAAGGTCGTTGCAGCAATCACTGGGCACGCTGGCCTGCTTTGGCCGCCGTCAGGCATTTTTCCGCAGTGAATTGTTTGAAGTGCTGAAAATCATCCAGCGCGGCGATGTGGCGCCGGCGGATTTGCAAGGCTCCTGGGCCGGGGCATTTGGCCATACCCAGTTCATGCCATCTACCTATAACCGTATCGCCGTGGATTTTGACGGCGATGGCCGCCGTGATTTGGTCGGCAGCATTCCCGATGCGCTGGGCTCCACTGCCAATTACTTGCTGCGCTCGGGTTGGCGCAGCGGCCAGCCCTGGGGCTATGAAGTGCGCCTGCCGCGCGGCTTCAATATGGCGCTGGCAGGCAGAACCCAGCGCAAACCCCTGAGCCAATGGCAGGCGATGGGCATTGCCCGCGTGGACGGCAAACCGATTGACCTGCCTGCCGACACCCGTGCTGCGGTACTGGCGCCGACGGGCATCAATGGCCCGGCGTTTATCGTCTTTAAAAACTACGATGCCATTTACAGCTATAACGCAGCCGAGAGCTATGCACTGGCGATTGCGCTGCTTGCCAATGCGCTGCGCGGTGAGCCGGGGCTGGTGCAGGCCTGGCCGACCGATGACCCCGGCCTTGGACGCGATGAGCGCATCGAGCTGCAACGCCTGCTGCTGGCGCGCGGCCACGATATCGGCAAGGTGGACGGTATGCTGGGGCGAGCCAGCCGCGAAGCCATCGGCAAGGAGCAGGCAAGGCTCGGCTGGCCTCAGGATGGCCGGGCGGGTGTCAAATTGCTCAAGGCCCTGCGCGAAGGGCGCTGATGGCAAGGGCTGCGCAGTGGTTTTCAGTTGCTACTGCGCGTTGCCCTTTGCACGCCGGTGATGGCCACAAGTATCAGTACAAAGCCGAGGATGCCTTTGCCGTCCAGGGTTTGACCAAGCAGCAGCCAGCCGAGCACGAAAGCGCAGACCGGGCTTAACAGGCCGAGGGAAGCGACCAGGGCAGAGGGCAGGCGACGCAGGCCACGGAAGAACAGCAGATAGGCCAGTACCGAGCCGAACAGGCATAGATACAGATAGCCGCCGATATTTCGCCAGGTCAATTGCTGTGGCAGGGGCTCGGTAAGTATCGCCATCGGCAGCAACATGGCGCCGCCCAGCAGCAATTGCCAGCCGGTAAAGGCCAGCACCGGCAGGCGGATTGGCCAGTGCTTGGAGAAATGCAGCCCCAATGCCACAGCGGCGGCGCCTGCAAGCGCCGCGGCAATGCCGATGCCATCGAATGCCGCCTCGGGGGAAAGCATCAGCAGCGCCACCCCGGCAATCCCCACGAGGGCCGAGCCCCAGGCCAGGCGCGAAGGGGCTTGTTTGCCCAGCAACCAGCCCAGTGCCAACACCATCAAGACTTGCGTTGCGGTGAGGATGGCAGCCACGCCGCCCGGCAGGCGGTAGGCCGAAACGAACAACATGCCCTGAAACCAGGCGATATTGAAAAACGCCAGCAGCGTCAGCCGTCCCCATTCGCCGCGCGCGGGCAGGTGGCGGGCAAACAGCAGCAGCAAGATGCCTGCGGGCAGGCAGCGCAGTACGGCGGCGGTAAACGGGCGGTCGGCGGGCAGAAATGCCACCGTCACCCAGTAGGTTGAGCCCCAAATCAGCGGAGCCAGGGCCGAAAGCGCAATATCACGGATAGCGGGCGGGGATGACATGCAAGTGATGGGTTGAAAACTGTGGCCAGTTTAAATCGCAGGATTTGCGACAGGCTTGCGGCATCATTTAGCGCATGAATTCTCATGCCGCTTCCCAACTGCCTGTTTTCGAGCCTGCCGCTGACGAGCACGGCCTGGTGATTTACCGCGCTTCGCGGCTGGAGGCCCTGCTGGCGCCGCTGCGTGATTTGCTGGCCGCCACCGCCGCAGAAGATGTGTTGCAGCCGCAGACGGTGCTGGCCGCGCACCCGGGCATGAAGCAATGGCTGACCGGGGCGCTGGCGCGGCAAATGGGCGTGCAGGGCATTGTTGCCAATCTGGAAGTATTGCTGCCTTCAAGCTGGATAGACCGGCTGGCGCAGGCGCAGCTGGGCGAGCAGGCGGTGTCCCTGCCGCGCTGGCAGCGCCAGCATCTGCGCTGGAGTCTCAATGAGTGGCTGGCCGATGCCGCGCAGGTCAGGGGACTGCATGACCCGCGCATCGCGGCGTTTCTGGATGAGGCTCTGCCCGCGGGCGAGTGTGCGCGTCGCCGCTATCAGCTGGCGGACCGCCTGGCGAGCCTGTATTCGCGCTATCTGGTGTATCGCCCGGACTGGCTTGAGGCCTGGGGACAGGGGCAGCACCGCTATGCCACGGCGGGGCAGGGCGGGCAGTGGCAGGTGAACGAGTCGCAGCTTCTGGCGCCGCTTTGGCAGCACGCAGTAGCGCAGCTGGGCAGCCATCGCGCGCAGCTCCTGGCAAGGCTGGAGCAGGTGTTGCAGGTGCGAGCCGGGCAGCCCTTGCCGGCGCTGCATGTGTTTGGCCCCAGCCATCTTGCGCCTTCGGAACTCGCCATTTTGCGCGCCTACGCCCGGCATGCGCTGGTGGCACTGTATCTGCCCGACCCCTGCCGTGATTATTGGGGCGTGTTGGAAGGCGGCCATGCCGGCCTGTGGCGGCAGCAGGAAGATGCGTTGATTGCCGAGGCCGGAGGTGGTGACTGGTGGCGGCCTGCGCGGCATGAGTTGCTCTCGCGCTGGGGCAGGCTGGGGCAGCATTTTTTCAGCAGCCTGCTTGAAGGCGAGGTGCGCGAGGACATCCGCCACTGGCAGGATGAGGAACGCTGCGAAAATCCCAACCGCCTGATGCGCTTGCAGCAGAGCATCCGGCATCTGGATGAAGCCCTGCTTGTGCCGGGCGCTGATGTGGCAAGCGAAAATCAGGATGCTTCGCTGCGCATCCATCTGGCGCATACCCCGCAGCGAGAGCTGGAAATCCTGCACGATGTGATGCTGGCCGCGCGCGCCAATGGCATTGAGCCTGGGCAAATGCTGGTGATGGCGCCGGATATGCGCCGCTATCTGCCATTGATTCCGGCGCTGTTTGGCGAGCCGGGCAAGCCCGGTGAGAGGCTGCCGTATCACAGCGCCGATGTGCCAATATCGGCCACACACTCGCTGTTTGCCGCGTTTTTGCGCCTGCTTTCGCTGCCCGCCTCGCGGCTGGAAGTGAACGAGGTGCTGGATATTTTGAGCCTGCCGGAAGTGGCGCGGCGTTTCGGGCTGGATGCCGAGGCGCTGGCCGGGCTTGCCGAGCATCTTGCGCAGTCGCGGGTGGCCTGGTCGCTGGATGCCGGACACCGCGCCAGTTTCGGCGTGCCCGCCTGCGCCGAACATGGCTTTGCCTGGGCGATGGACCGGATGCTTGCCGGCTATCTGGCCAGCGATGCAGGCGGCGATGCGGCTGAAGTATTGAACCTGCCCGATGGCACGGAAATGCTGCCGCTGGCGCATCTGGGGGCGAGTGATGCCGCCACGCTCGGTGCCCTGGATGCGTTGCTGCAACAAGTGCGGAAAATGCTGACGCTGGCCGATAGCTGCCTGACCGCCAGCGAATGGGTGCAGTATTTCGATGCGCTTTGTGAGGCATTGCTGCGCGTGGATGCGCAGGAGGCTGCCGCGCAGGAAGCCTGGCAGGCGCTCAAGCGGGTGATTGCCGGGCTGCGCAACGAGCCAGCGGTGGCCGGGCTGGACCCGCAGCTGCATTTCCGGGTGGCGGTGGACTGGCTGCAAGCGGCCTTGCAGGCGGTGCCGGAGCGCCAGCCATTCCTGCTGGGCGGGGTGACCTTCAGCGGCATGGTGCCGCAGCGCGCTATCCCGTTCCGCTTTATCGCCGTGCTGGGTCTGAACGAGGGCGAGTTTCCGCGCAGCGTAGATGACGGCGGGCTGGACTTGATGGCGCACCTGCGCCGCCGTGGCGACCGTGACCAGCGCCATGATGACCGCTATCTGTTTCTGGAAACGCTGATGTCCGCCAGAGAGCAGTTGCATCTTTCCTATTTGGGCGAGGGCGTGCAGGACGGCAAGCCGCGTAATCCGGCCTCGCCCTTGGCCGAGTTGATGGCGGTACTTGAGCGCGCCGATAGTGCCTGTTCGCAGGCGATGAAAACAGCCGCGCCGTGGCGGGTCAAACACCCGTTGCAGCCGTTTGACCGGCGCTATTTCGATGGCGGTGATGTGCGGTTTTTCAGCTATCAGGCGGCTTTTGCCAAACTGCATGAAAAGCCTGCCGATATAGTGGCGGGGCAAGCAGGGCCTGAAAGCCCGGCGGAGCAAACATGCTCGCTCTCGGCGCTTCACGAATACTGGCGCGACCCGGCCAGGCAGCTTTTGGCAGGGCGGATGCGCTTGAGTCTTGAGGCACTGGAAGAAGACCGGCTGCGCGCCGAGGAACCCGGTGATGAGGAGCTTTCCTGGCAGGACAGCATCGAGCAGCGCCTGCTGTTTGAAGAAGTGCTGGCCGACCCGGCCTGGCGCGGCGATGTCATGCCCGACTGGCTGCGGCTGGATGGCCGCCTGCCGGTGGGCGAGCTGGGGCAGGCGGTCTGGCAGCGTGAGCGCGGGCGGGTTCTTTATCTGGCCGACTGTCTGCGTGAGCAAGGCGCATTGACCGATGCCATGCAAAAGCAGCGTTTGCCGATTGACCTGGCGGTGCCGCTGGAAAAGGGGGAGATGCGGCTGCTTGGGCAAGTGCGCAATCTGTTGCCGCATCCTTCCGGTGGCTGGCAGCTCTTGACGATGCTGCGCCCCAAACAGGATGACAAAGGCCAGTGGCTTGACCCCGAGTTGCGCTTTGACAGGCGCTGCCGGATTTTCATCGACTGGCTGGCCGCGCGCCTGAGCCTGCCGCAGGCGGAGCCGCTGCACTGCACGCTGAGCTGGTCGCGGCAAGACCCCTGGCTGGCTTCACTGAACCGTGCCGATGCGCTTTTTCGCAGCGGCCAGATTGGACGTGAATGGCTGGAGGCGCCTCTGGCCTGGCTGCTGGCGGCCTGGCGCGATGCGGCGCTTTATCCACGGCGGTATTTTCCGCGCACCAGCTGGGCGGCCTGGCAGGCGATGCAAAAAGATGGGGCTGATGCAGCCAGTATTGCCCGTGCCGTGGCCGCTGCCTGGGCGCCTGTGCGCGGCAATGGTGAGCGAGATTACGCGCCCGGCTACACGCGGCTGCTGGCAGGCGATGAGAATTTTGCCGAAGGCTCGCAAGCCTTGGCCGAGCTATGCGATTTTGCCCGCGTATTGGCTGGGCAACTTGAATATTTCATGGAGCCCAAGGCATGAATCAGCAAGACAGTTTGCCCGGCTGGCGCCGCCTGCAACTGGAGGCGGGCGGGCGCAGCCTGATTGAAGCCAGCGCCGGTACCGGCAAAACCTGGACGATTGCCGTGCTGTATCTGCGCCTGTTGCTGGAGGAGAAATCAAGCCCCGGCAACATCATCGTCACCACTTTTTCCAAGGCGGCGGCCAGCGAGCTTTCCGAGCGCCTGCGCGCCCGTCTTGTCTGGGCGCTGGAACTGGCGCAGGCGCCCACGCATGCCGCCGACAACGACCCGGCCGCCGACTGGCTTATCGGGCGCTGGCAGGATGCGGCGCGCCAGAAAGCCGATATCGCCCGCCTGCAACTTGCGCTGGCCGAGCTGGATAGCGCCCCGGTATCGACCTTGCACAGCCTGTGCAACCGCATCCTGCGCGAGCATCCGTTTGCCGCAGGCAGCCGTTTTTCCGGCGATGCGCTGGTGGATGGCGATGCCTGGCATGCCGAGATTGCTGCCGACTTCAAGCGGGTTCTGCGGCAAAGCCCGCCTGATGAGTTGCATGCGCAGTTTCCGCAGGCGCTGCTACAGCAGCTGAAAAAACTGCCCGATGGCAAGCAAATCGGCCAGCTTTTGGCACCGGCCACGGTCGTGCCGCAGGTGAAAATCGACGCCTGGCCGGAGGCGCGTCTGGCAGAGGTGTTTCGCAATGCCAGCGCGGGCATCAATGGCCGTCAAACCCGTGTGATTCGCGGCTTCGGACAATTGGCCGATTTCATCGAAACGCGCGGGGCGACATGGCCGGGCAAGGATGAAATGGATTCGCTGGCCAAGGCCAGTTACGACAAGTCGGTCACCAAGGCTGGGCAAAAAATCGCAGCCACAAAAGACGCCTTCGAGCATCTGCCGCAGTTGCTGGCACAGGTGCAAAACCACATCAGCCACAGCCAGCAACAGCTCTGGCAGCGTATCCAGGCCTGGGCCTTGCGGCAAAAAGCCCTGGGTGCCGGGCGCCGCGAGCAGCGCAGTTTTGATGACCTGCTGGCGCATGTGCACCAGGTTTTGCAGGCAGAGGCCGGGCAAGCGAGCCGGCCGCTGGCCGATGCCCTGTTCGCGGCCTGGCCGGTGGCGCTGGTGGACGAGTTCCAGGATACCGATGGCGTGCAATACGGCATTCTCGATGCCATTTACCGCGACAGGGACGGCGCGCCACGCGGGCGCATGGTGATGATTGGCGACCCCAAGCAAGCCATTTACCGCTTCCGTGGCGGCGATATCCACAGCTATCTGCGCGCGGCCGCCAGCGTGGCCGCTGATGCGCGGCTCAGCCTTGCCGTCAACCATCGCTCCTCACGGGCAATGGTGGCGGCCATCAATCAGTTTTATGCCTGCGGCGGCAGCGCGCTGGATGTGGACGAGGGCGGTTATTCCTCGCATATCGCCTATCAACAAGTCGAGGCCAGCAGTCGCCGTGATGACACGCCTTTTTGCATGGATGGCGTGCCGCTTGAACAGGCGCTGCACATGGTGATGGAGGAGAATCCGCCCGACAGCAAGGGCGAGCGCGAGCTGCGCGCACTGACCGCAGCGGCCAACGACATCACCCAAATGCTGGCCGAAGGCCGTTACCGCATTGGCACTGAGCCGCTGGCCCCCAGAGATATCGCCGTGCTGCTGCCCAAGGCGGCGCAGATTGAAAAAATGAAAGCCCTGTTGCAGGCGCGCGGCGTGCCTTGCGTCACCACCACGCGCAGCAATGTATTTGCCAGCGATAGCGCACGGCATCTGCAAGTGCTGCTGCACGCAGTGCTGCATGCAGAAAAGCAAAGCCTGATACGCGCCGCACTGGCAACGCCCTTGTATGGCATGGCGCTGGAGACTGTCGCCGGGCTGGACGCGGAGGACTGGCAAGAGATTGGCCAGCGTTTTCATGCATGGCGTGCGCTCTGGCAGCGCCGTGGCGTGCAGGCGCTGGTGGATGCGGTTCTGAAGCAGCACGGCGCAAGGCTGCTTGCGGCCAGCAACGGCGAGAGGGTGCTGACCGACCTGCGCCATCTGGCCGAAATCCTGCAATCCCAGGCCGATGCCGGACTGGGGCCGCATGCGCTGTTGGCATGGCTCAAAGACGAGCGCGATGGCGGCGGCGATGGCGAAGAAGAAACCCGTGAAGCGCGTGAGTTGCGTATTGAGTCCGAAGCCCCGCGCGTCAAACTGATGACCCTGCACGCCAGCAAGGGGCTGGAGTTTCCCGTGGTATTCCTGCCGCTGATGTGGGCGCATGAAGGCCGCGATGAAAGCGGCCTGGTGGCGCTGCACGATGCGCAAACTGGCGAGAGGCAATTGCGCAGCGACCAGGCTGCATTGGCGCAGAGCGCACAGGAATTGCAGGACGAGCGTTTCCGCCTTTTGTATGTGGCGTTGACCCGCAGCATTTATGCCTGCATCGTGCATGCCTTGCCGCCGCAGCGTTGCCAGGATGGCAAACGCTCAAACCCGGCCGAGGGCACCGCCCGCACCGCGCTGGACGTGATGCTCTCGCGTATCCAGCCAGCACTGGACAGTGCGGAACTGGCTGCGGCCACCCCGGCGATTGCCTGGAGACATGGCTGGAATGTGGATGCCGTCCTGCCGCAATTCCCATCCGCCCCGCTGCCGGCTGGGCTGAGCGCCCGCAAGCTGCCGGAGTTGCCGTGGACGCCGCTGCCTTCGCGGCATAGCTTCAGTACGCTCACGCGCGGCCTGCCTGCGGCCGATGGCAGCCAGGCGGATGCCGCCAGCGATGAAGGCGGCGAAGCCCATATCGACGAAGCCGCACAATTCGCGCCCGGGGCGGCCCCCGAGCACCCGCAACTGCTAGCCTTGGGCCAGCTGCGCGGCACCGCGATTGGCAATGCCATCCACGCCATATTCGAACATCGCCGGGTAGGGCAGGCAGTGACGGAACAGCCGCTGCTGCTGCGCCAGTCCTTGCAGGCGCAGGGCTTGTGGGCCGGGGAGCGCGAAGGCGCACTGCTGGCAGAAAAATGGGGGCATCGCATCGACACGGTACTTGCCACGCCGCTTGCCGAGGACATGCCTGCACTGGGCAGCCTGCCTGCCAGCGATTTGCTTGCGGAAATGGAATTCCACTTCGCGTTGGCGCATACCTCGCTACAGGCGCTGGGCGAGGCTTGCAGCGCGCACGGCGAGCCGAATCTGATACCGCAGGATGCGCGGCAGTTGCGTGGCCTGATGACCGGCAAAATCGACCTTGTTTTCCGTCATGACGGGCGCTTCCATGTGCTCGACTACAAAGGCAATTTCCTTGGGTATCGGGTGGCCGACTATCAGGGCGCGGCGCTTGTGGAGGCCATGAATCACAGCCATTACCGCTTTCAGGCGCTGCTCTATACCGTGGCGCTGGACCGCTACCTGCACCAGCGGCTTGCCGGTTACCGCCGTGACAAGCACCTGGGCGATAGCTGGTATCTGTTTGTGCGGGCGCTGGGGCTTGCACCGGACGCGGGCATTTGGCGGCAGCGTTTTGACGATGCGCTTATCAGCGCCGTACAGGCTGCCTTGCCCGGTGATGCAATCAGCCAGGAGGAGCAAGCAGCATGCGCCTGAAACCTGCGGGCAGTCACTTTGATTTCCAGCCGCTGCTGTTGCCGATGGCAGGCGATGGCTGGCGGCCTTTGGAGTACGCACTGGCGCGCTGGGTGCTGGCGCATGGCGGCGATGCGCGACTGGCGCGGCTGGCGGCCGAGGCCAGCCTTGCCGATGCCGCAGGCGAGAGTGCGCTGCGAATTGACGATGAAGCCCTGCGCAGCGCACTGGCCGGAATGCCGCTGGTGAGCCAGGGCGAAGGCGAGTGCAAGCCCTTCGTGCTGGAGGGCGAGCTGTTCTATCTGCGCCGCAATTTCGCGCATGAAGTCGCCGTGGCCCGGCTGCTTTCTGCACGCTTGCAAGAAGCTGGCGACATGGCCGAATCCGCGCAACTGCCGGATGTCGAGCGCCTGTTCCCGGACCCGCAGGATGCGCGTGTGGCGGCGCAGCTTGCCGCGGTCAAGGCCGCGCTCGGCCGGTCGCTGTTCGTGCTGAGTGGCGGGCCTGGCACCGGCAAAACCACCACCGTGCTGCGCATGCTGATGGCGCAGTGGCAGGCGCGGGGCGGCGATATCCGCATTCGTCTGGCTGCACCTACCGGCAAGGCCGCACAGCGTATTTCCGAGTCCCTGCGCGCGGCACGCGCCGGGGACTTTGCGCCGGAGTGGCAGGCGGCTCTTGCGGCGGTACAAAACGCCGAGGCCAGCACCGTGCACCGCCTGCTGGGCAGCCGCGGCCTGCGCGGCGGCTGGACACAGCATGGCGATGAACCGCTGCCGGTGGATGTGCTGGTGATAGACGAAGCCTCGATGCTGGACCTGTCCATGCTGCGTGCGCTGCTGGAGGCGCTCTCGCCCAGCGCGCGGCTGATTCTGGTGGGCGATGCCGAGCAGCTTGATTCGGTCGGTACCGGCTCGGTACTGCGCGATATCGTGCAGGCCTTGGGCGAGGGCAGTAAAAACTTGGTGCGCCTTGAGCACAGCTTCCGCGCCGACCGCGCATTGCTGCCGCTGATTGCCGCCGTGCGGCAGGGCGAAAGCGGCGCATTCCACAGCGCGCTGGCAGAGGCCGAGCCTCAGGCCCGGCATCTGCCGCTGCCATCACGCGCGGTACTGCATGAGCGGCTGGCCGCTTGGGCAAGGACGATTGCCCGGCAGTGGCAAGAGGACGGCACACAGCTGCGCATCGCCCGGGGCAATCACGCAGAAATCGCCCGGCAATTGCAAAGCCTGCGCCAGCAGCAATTGCTCTGCGCCCTGCGCGAAGGCGAATACGGCGCGCAGGGCGCGAACGCGCTGCTTGAGGAATTCCTGCGCCAGCAATATTCCGGCCACAGCGCCTGGGGAGAGAAGAAAAACTGGTATCCGGGGCGGCGCATCATCATCACCCGCAACGATGCCGCCAGCGGCCTGTGGAATGGCGATGTCGGCCTGTGTCTGGCCGATGAAAACGGCCAGCTAAGGGTATGGTTTGAAAGCGCAGACGGGCAGGCGCGCAGCATTGATATCGGCGCACTGCCCCCCCATCAGGGCGCATTCGCCATGACCGTGCACAAGGCACAAGGCTCGGAATATGCCGAAGTCGCGGTATTGCTGCCACCGCAGCCCGACCACCCGCTGCTGACCCGGCAATGGTTCTATACCGCCATATCCCGCGCCAAACAGCGCCTGCATATCTGGGGCAGCAGCGCCGCCATTGACCACGCCATCGACCACCCCAGCGAACGCATCAGCGGCTTGCCCGGGCGGTTGAGCAAACCGTTCTGAAGCCCGGCAGTTTGTGTATCTGGATGAGGACACAAGGCAGGCCTTGCGCCTTTACCTGATTATTCCGCTAGCAGTGCATCGACTTTCTGCCAGCCGCGTGGCAGCAGGGCGCCGCGGCTGGCGCGGTTGCCGAGGTAGTCGTCCAGTTCTCTCCAGCTCAAGGTCATGGTGCGGGCGCCGGAGTGTACGCGCAGTTTGCCGCCTTCGGGCACCACGGCCACGGCCACGACTTTTTCGGTGGCGCGCTTGGCCTTGGGGATGTCGATGAGCTTGTTACCTTTGCCTTTGTCCAACTCCGGCAGCTCGGCAAGTGCAAACGCCAGTACATGCCCGGCGCTGGTCGCCACCACGATGCGGTCGCTTTGCGGGTTGGGTGCCAGTGCCGGTGGCAGGACTTGCGCGCCAGTGCCCAGGCTGAGCATGGCCTTGCCGGCCTTCTGGCGGCTGGTGAGGTTTTCAAAGCGGGTAACAAAGCCATAGCCTTCGCTGGAGGCCAGCAGCAGGCGGGTATCGTTGTCGGCGCTGACCAGCGCCCGGAAACTGGCGCCAGCAGCGGGTGAGAAGCGTCCGGTCAGCGGCTCGCCATTGCCACGGGCGCTGGGCAGGGTGTGCACCGGGGTGGAATAGCTGCGTCCGGCAGAATCGAGAAACGCCACTTGCTGGTTGCTGCGGCCGCGTACGGCGGCCAGCAGGCGGTCGCCCTCGCGGTAGGACAGGCTGGCCGCATCCACATCATGCCCCTTGGCGGCGCGTACCCAGCCTTTTTCGCTGAGCACGATGGTGACCGGCTCGCTGGCGAGAAGTTCGGTTTCAGCCAGCGCCTGCGCGGCAGCGCGCGATACCAGCGGCGAGCGCCGGGCATCGCCAAATTTGGCGGCATCGGCCAGCAGCTCGTCCTTGATGAGTTTTTTCAGTTTGGCGCGGCTCTCAAGTACGGCCAGCAGCTGTTCGCGCTCCTTGGCGAGTGCGTCCTGCTCAGCGCGAATTTTCATTTCTTCAAGCCGAGCGAGCTGCCGCAGCTTGGTGTCGAGGATATAGTCGGCCTGTTCTTCGCTGAGGCCAAAACGCGCCATCAGCACCGGCTTGGGTTCGTCCTCGCTGCGGATGATGTGGATGACTTCATCCAGGTTCAGGAAGGCAACCAGCAAGCCCTGCAACAGGTGCAGGCGGCGTTCGACCTTTTGCAGCCGGTGTTGCAGGCGGCGGGTGACGGTGTTCTGCCGGAAGGCCAGCCATTCGCCCAGGAAGGCTTTGAGGTTTTTCACCTGCGGTCTGCCATCCAGGCCAATCACGTTGAAATTGACCCGGTAGCTTTTTTCAAGGTCGGTGGTGGCAAACAGATGCCCCATCAACTGCTCGGTATCGACGCGATTGCTGCGCGGAATCAGGGTGATGCGCACTGGCGTGGCATGGTCGGACTCATCGCGGATGTCCTCAAGCCAGGGCAGTTTCTTGGCGCGCATCTGCGTGGCGATTTGCTCAATCACCTTCGATGGCGATACCTGATAGGGCAGGGCGGTGATGATGATGTGGCCGTTTTCACGCATATAGGTGGCGCGGGCGCGCACTGCGCCATTGCCGGTTTCATACAGCGCCAACAGGTCCTTGGTCGGGGTGATGATTTCTGCGCTGCTGGGATAGTCCGGCCCCTGGATGTGCTGGCACAGGTCGGCCACGCTGGCCTCGGGGTCATCGAGCAGGCGAATGCAGGCGCTGACGATTTCGCTCAGATTGTGCGGCGGGATGTCGGTGGCCATGCCCACGGCAATGCCGGTGGTGCCGTTCAGCAGCAGATGCGGCAGCCGCGCCGGCAGCCAGGCCGGCTCTTCCAGGGTGCCGTCGAAGTTGGCCTCCCAGTCCACCGTGCCCTGCGCCAGCTCGCCCAGCAGCACTTCGGCAATCGGGGTCAGGCGCGACTCGGTATAGCGCATGGCGGCGAATGACTTGGGGTCATCACTGGAGCCGAAATTGCCCTGGCCGTCAATCAGCGGGTAGCGGTAGGAGAATGGCTGCGCCATCAGTACCAGCGCCTCGTAACAGGCGCTGTCTCCATGCGGATGGTATTTGCCGATGACATCGCCCACGGTGCGCGCCGATTTTTTGTGCTTGCTGGCCGCCGACAGGCCCAGCTCGCTCATCGCATAGACGATGCGCCGCTGCACCGGCTTCAAACCATCGCCAATGAAGGGCAGGGCACGGTCGAGCACCACATACATGGAGTAATCCAGATAGGCGCGTTCGGCGTATTCGCGCAGCGGGATTTGCTCGAAACCGTGAAAGGCGGGGCGGGAGAGGTCGTTGCTCATGGGCGATGGCAGATGGATTTTCAGCGGTCGTATTGGCCAGCGGCTTCAGGCTGGAAGCGGATGGACAGTACATGCAGCTTGGCGCTCTGCCCGCCGGGCATCGGCCAGTCGATGCTGTCACCGACTTTGAGGCCAATCAGGGCGCTGCCCACCGGCGCCAGAATCGAAACCTTGCCGGGGCTGCCGTCGGCATCGTGGGGATAAACCAGGGTGATTTCGCGCTCATCACCATTGGTTTCATTGCGCAGCACGATGGTGGAGTTCATCGACACCACATCCGCAGGCATTTGTTGCGGCTCGACCACATGGGCGCGCAGCAGCTCTTCTTGCAGGTTGCGGGTATCGAACTGCCCGCTGCTGGTTTTTTCCAGCAGGGTTTCAAGACGCTCCACATCCAGGCGGGACAGGGTGAGTGGCGGGCGCGGGGTAGCGTTCATGCAATAAAACTCCGAAAAGGAAAGGGCGGCGCTTGCTGCG
>JAUMYP010000043.1 GCA_030528565.1 Pseudomonadota bacterium | reverse complement strand
TGTCACTTGCCAATACAAAAGGTGCTGAAAATCGCACCCAGCAAATCGTCCGGCAGGGTTTTGCCGGTGATTTCGCCCAGCGCGTTTTGTGCAAGGCGCAAGGACTCTGCGGCAAGCTCCGGTTGCGAGGCGGCGATTTCCTGCTGTGCCGCCGCCAGCCATGCTGCGCAGTCATGCAGTGCGCGCACATGGCGGGCGCGGGCGCTGAACGCGCCTTCGCCTGCATCCAGTCCCTGCTCGGCGATATGGCGGATAGCGTTTTCAAGCGCGGCCAGGCCGCTGCGGTTTTTGGCCGAGACTTTCAGCACACCATCGGCCGCTGTTGCACTATCGCCCAAGTCAATTTTGTTGTGAATCAGGATGCGATGCGGCACATGCGCCAATTCCCGCTGCAATTCGGCAGCCGGTGATGGGTCACGGGCATCCACCACCAGCAGGGCAAGGTCGGCATGTTGCAGTTCTTCGCGGGCGCGGCGGATGCCTTCGCGCTCGATGGCATCCTCGGTTTCACGCAAACCTGCGGTATCCACCAGGGTCAGCTCGATACCGGCGATATGCACGGTTTCGCGCAGCACATCGCGGGTGGTACCGGCGATATCGGTGACGATGGCACGGTCGCTTGCAGCCAACGCATTCAATAGCGAACTTTTACCGGCATTGGGCGGGCCGACAATCACCGCATGCAGGCCATCTCGCAGCCGTTGCCCGGCTTCGGCGCGCCCCAGCAGTTCGGCAAGCGCCTGACGGATGCCTTCAAGGGTCTGCCCAAGGCGAGTGTCGGAGAGCGTATCCAGCGGTTCGTCGGCAAAATCAATCGCCGCTTCTGCCTGTACCCGCAGTGCCATCAGGCTTGCGGCCAATTGCTCCACCTGCTGCGAGAAGACACCATCCAGCGAACGCCGGGCAGCACGGGCGGCCTGTTCGCTGCTGGCATGAATCAGGTCGGCGATGGCTTCGGTCTGGGCCAAGTCAAGTTTGCCTTCCAGAAAAGCGCGTTCGCTGAATTCGCCGGGTCTTGCCTGTCGTGCCCCCATTGCCACGGCGGTATCAAGCAAGCGGCGCAGCACCACCGGGCTGCCATGCGCCTGCAATTCGGCGACATCTTCTCCAGTGAAAGACGCCGGTGCGGCAAAGAAAATGGCGATGCCATCGTCCAGCACTTCGCCGCCTTCATCGTGGAACCTGGCATAGCAGGCACGGCGTGGCGGCAACGAACGGCGGCAGATGTTTTCGGCAATGTCTCTTGCACGGCTGCCGGAAAGCCGCACGATGCCCACGCCAGCCGCGGCGGCGGCAGTGGCAATGGCGACGATGGTTTCGGTTTGCGCTTTCATGCAGATTCCAAAAGACCAAGCCCGCACTGGGCGGGCCTGGATAGCTTCACTTCTTGTCTTTGGGGATAAAGCTCGCCTTGCCGGGCGCTTCACCATGCTTCTTCAGCATATACCACTGCTGCAGCAGGCTGAGGCCACCGTTGGCAACCTGATAGAGCACCAGACCCGAAGGCAGGAAGGCCAGAATCACGCCGAAAATCAGCGGCATCAGCTTGAACATGCGCTGCTGCATCGGATCCATGCCCGGCGCCATCGGCGTCAAGTGCTGGGTGGCTATCATGATGGCGGCGTTCAAAGCCGGCAGAATGAAATACGGATCCCGTGCGGTCAGGTCATGAATCCAGCCAATCCACGGCGCATGGCGCAACTCGACCGCTTCGGACAGCACCCAGTACAGCGTCATGAAAATCAGCATCTGCGGGATAATCGGCAAGCAGCCGGCCATCGGGTTGATTTTCTCGGTGCGATACAGCTCCATCATCGCCTGCTGGAACTTCTGCCGGTCATCGCCATAGCGTTCTTTCAGCTGCTGCAGGCGCGGCTGGAATTTGCGCATCTTGGCGGCCGATTTGAACTGCGCACTGGACAGCGGGAACATCAGAATGCGCAGCAAGCACACCAGGCCGATAATCGCCCAGCCCCAGTTGCCAATCCAGCCATGCAGCGTGGACAGCACCCAGAACAGCCCCTGCCCCAATACTGCAAACACCGAGAAGCGGCTGTAATCGACGGCGCGATCCAGCCCCTTGACGTTTTCAGCGGCAATCTTGTCCACCAGTTTTGGACCCACCCAAAGGCGGGCATGGGTTTGGGCCTTTTGTCCCGGCGCCAAGCTGAACTGCGGCCCGGTCGCAGCGATGGCTGAGAGCACGCCTTGCTGATCCAGGGTGTACAACGCGGACTGATCTTTCTGCGGAATCCAAGCAGTGAAGAAATGGTGCTGCAGCATCGCCAGCCAGCCGCCTTCAACCGTCTGGTTGATTTTGCCCTCATCCAGAAAGTCCTTGAACGGGCGGCGCTCATAGCCGCCATCCCACCAGGTAGCACCGTTGAAACTGTAAGACTCGGGATGGAACATGCTGGCTTCAATCTGCGGCGGCACGCGCACCAGCTGCCGGTAGATATAACCACTCCACGGTGCTTCACCGCTGTTATGCGCCTCGTCGCTGACTTCCACCACATAGCTGTCGCGCTTGAGGGTATAGGTGCGGGTGATTTTGAGTCCGGCACCGTCTTCCCAGACAAAGGGAATGGAAATACTGTCTTGCCCTTCGCCCAGCAGGTATTGCCTGCCCGGCGCTGCGGGCTGGAATTGCAGATGGTTCGGCGCTTTCGAGCCATTCTGGCCCACCCAGCCACTTTGTGCGCTATAAAGCTTGCTGTTATCGGCATTGAACAGCTTGACCGGGGCGCTGCCAGCCGCACGGGTCTGTGGATATTTGAGCAGTTCTGCCTCGACCACACTGCCGCCACTCAGCGTCAGATGCAGCACATCGGTACGCACTTCTACGCTGTTACCTGCGGCCGTGGTTGCCGACATCGCCGTATGCTGCGTACCCGGCGCGGACGGCACATTGCCCGCCACCTGCGGCACTTGCCCCGGCACCATCTGCGGCACCGGCTGTACGCTCGCAACCGGTGCGACCGGTGCGCGCGCAGCTTGCTGCTCCTTACCCCACTCCATCCATAGCAGGGTGGCCACCATCAGCCAGGCAATCAACAGGAAAACTCGGGACTGGTTCATCAAAAGATGCTCTTTTCCGGCTGGCCAATTCCAGCCCTGGGTTGTGAGAGATAAAAATTGGCGGGCATTTTGCCGCCGCTTTGTACTTGCGGCAACGCACCGGAGCGCAGCAAGAGGGTCAAAAACGCCTCTGCAAGCGCGGCATTGCCAAGCCCGGCAGCCGCAGGCTTGACCACCACCACCACATCACCCGGCAATAGTTGTACAAGGTGCTGACGGAAGGTTTCACGCAATACCCGCTTGATGCGATTGCGCACCACTGCGCGTTTGTCCACCTTGCGCGAAACCGCAAGCCCGAGCCGCGCTGTTCCGGCTTCGTCCAGAACTGCGCGGTGCAGCGTCATGGCCGCATGGTGATAGCGCCTGGCCTGCTCAAAAACCCGCGAATACTGGGCACGCGAACGCACCCGCACCGTTTTTGGAAAACGGGCAGGTGCTCTATTGCTCATCGCAGAAGACTTAGGTGCAATCCCCAAGCCCGCAAGATCCCCACCGGCCATCAACTACCGGCGGCAAAAAATCAGGCGGACAGGACCTTGCGGCCCTTGGCGCGGCGGCGAGCCAGGATCTTGCGACCATCGGCGGTCTTCATACGGGCACGAAAACCGTGATCGCGCTTGCGCTTCAGGTTGCTGGGCTGGTAAGTACGCTTGGTGGCCATGGTAATGCCGTCAAAGTTGAAAACAGAACTAGGTAATTTACTCAAATTCCCTGCAAAGATCAACATGAAAACACGATAATTTCATCCCGAACATGCCGAAGAACTGTCGGGGTGGTAATCTGACGTGCCTCCTTTTCACTCTTGCAGTTGCGCCTCCTGGTGCCGCTGATTTGTTTATTTTCAATAATTTATATGAATACGATGTCTTCTGCGTCCGCTAATCCAGACATCTGGAATACTTGCCTTGAACGCCTTTCTGCAGAAATTCCCGCAGAAACTTTGCACAGCTGGCTAAAGCCTTTGCAAGCCCGAGTACAGGGCCGCACCCTGTTCTTGTTCGCGCCCAACACCTTTGTTCTCGAAGAAGTTCGTGAACACCATCTGGATAGAATCTGCGAATTAGCCATTCACCTTGGCGGCTTGGAAAGCGTCGAATTGAAAATTGGCAGCTTGGCTGTCGCAAGTCAAACACCCCCCCCAGCAGCGACATCTCCAGTAACTGCCAATGCGATTGAGGAGCCTTTTGAAAGTCACCTGGACAACTACTTCACCTTCGACAATTTTGTTGAAGGTCGCAGCAACTCCATGGCGCGCGCAGCCGCACTTCTGGCAGCCCAGAACCCCGGCAACCGGCAAAACAACCCTGTCCTGCTTTTTGGTGGCACAGGGCTTGGCAAGACCCACCTGATGGTGGCCGCAGGCAACCTGATTCGCCAGAACAACCCCAAGGCGCGTGTGTTGTATCTGCGCGCCGATGATTTTTTCAATCGCTTCTTCCGTGCCCTGCAAGAGGACTACACCAATAAAAACTCGCTGGCGCGCGACCGCTTCAAACGCAGCTTCACCAAAGTGGATGCACTGCTGATTGATGACGTTCACCTGCTTGCAGAAAAGCCGTCCACACAGGAAGAATTTTTCCATACCTTCAATACCCTGTTTGACAGCAAACGGCAGATCATCCTGACTTCCGACCGCTATCCGCGCGAAATCGACAAGCTGGAGCCACGCCTGCGCTCGCGCATGAGCAATGGCCTTGCCGTGGCCATTGACCCGCCCGACTTTGAAACTCGTGCTCAAATCGTCCTGGCCAAAGCAAGAGAGCGCAATACATCCATCCCTGAAGATGTCGTAATGATGTTGGCAAAGCGCATGCAGTCAAACGTCCGTGAGCTGGAGGGCGCCCTCAATTCATTGGTTGCACGTGCCAATCTGATGGGACAACCAATCACCATGGAATTTGCCAATGACACACTGCGCGACTTATTTCGCTCACAACAAGCCGTCATCAATATTCCGAACATCCAAAAGGTCGTTGCAGACCATTACAGCCTTCAATTGCGTGTTTTGCTTTCCGACACACGGAAACGCACGATTGCCCGTGCCCGGCAAATGGCGATGGCGCTTGCCAGGGAATTGACCGACCGCAGCTTGCCCGAAATAGGTGAAGCCTTTGGTCGCGACCACTCCACAGTGATGAATGCTTGCAAAGTCATCACCAATTTGCGTGAAACCGATGCAACTGTTCATGAAGACTGGGAAAAATTGACTCGAAAGCTCACCGAATGAAAAAGTTGCAAACAATTCAGGCAAAATTTGTGGAAAACTTGCGGAGAACTTTTGAAGCGAAAACAGCGAACAAGTTATCCACAAATTCCAAGTAAAATTCCCGCAAAGGGAATTTCCAAAATTCCATAAGGAAAACAACAAGTTGCGAAGAAATTTCTTGTTTTCCAAAACACTACATCAACCACTTGCTTTATAGTTATTCATAAATCAAAAGCTGTAGGGCTGAAGACTCAAGGAATCCTCACATGCGCTTTTCTCTGCAACGCGAAGTTCTACTCAAATCGCTCTCTCAAGTCGTCAATGTCATTGAAAGGCGGCAGACCTTGCCTGTCCTTTCAAACCTGCTTGTGCAAGTAGAAGGCAACCAAATTTTCCTGACAGGGACAGACCTGGAAGTCGAAATGGTTTCCCGATGTGAAGCCCAAGAGGCAGAAAGCGGCGAAACCACGATTCCTGCACGCAAGTTTTTCGATATCGTCCGCGCCCTTCCCGATGGCAGCAAAGTTCATATCGAACAACGTGGCGACAAGGTTGAAGTCAAAGCCGGAAAAAGCCGTTTCAGTTTGATGAGCCTGCCTGCCAAGGATTTTCCGTCAGTCGAAGAAATGGATGCCACAGAGCAAGTACAGCTTGCAGAAGCGGCGCTCAAGGAGCTGATTGAACGCACTGCGTTTTCCATGGCGCAACAAGATGTGCGTTATTACCTGAATGGTTTGCTGTTTGATTTCCGTGAACAAGACCTGCGTTGTGTCGCGACCGATGGACACCGGCTTGCACTATGTGAAACCAAACTGGAACAAGCCGGGCCAAAACGCAAGATTATTGTCCCTCGCAAAGGGGTGCATGAATTGCAGCGTTTGCTCGAAGGAGGGGAGCGTAACGTCAGCCTGGAAATTGGCCGCAGTCATATCCGGTTGAAACGCGATGATGTCACCTTCACGTCCAAGTTGATTGATGGCAACTTCCCAGATTACGAAGCGGTTATCCCGATTGGAGCAGACAAGAAAATCACGGTTGACCGTGAAGCCTTGCGTGCGGCGTTGGACCGCACCAAGATTCTGTCGAATGAAAAATATCGCGGCGTCCGTGTTGAGATATCGCCCAATCTCTTGAAGGTGCAGAGCAATAACCCTGAACAAGAAGAAGCGCAGGATGAAGTGGAAGCCGAAACCCCTGTGGATGGTTTGGCAATTGGCTTCAATGTCAATTATCTGCTGGATGCCTTGGGCGCCTTGCGCGATGAAAAAGTGGTCATTTCCATGCGGGATGCCAATTCCTCTGCGCTTGTCCAGGAAGCCAGCAACGAACGCAGCCGGCATGTCGTAATGCCACTGCGGCTTTGACAGTTCAATCATGTTTCACGTGGAACAGTACCGCCCGGCATGTCCGGGCGGTTTTGTGTCTGCCTTTACGGTTTAACGACTTTTCTAATGCGTATTCTCCGGTTTGAATTGCGTGATATTCGCTCGATTCGGGAGGCGAAATTACAGCCCGTTGCCAAACTCAATTTTTTGGCAGGCGACAACGGTGCCGGGAAAAGCAGTGTTTTGGAAGCCCTGCATCTGTTGGGATATGGGAGAAGTTTCCGGGGAAGGGTTCGGGATGGTTTGATTCGTGAAAATGCAGATGCGCTACAGGTTTTTTGCGAATGGCAAAATTCAAATGGACAAATACATAGGGCGGGTTTGCGTCATTCAGGAGGAAACTGGCAGGCGAAGTTGAACGGAGAGGATGTCAGCCAACTCGGAGACTTATGCGCCACATTCGCGGTCAGTATCTTTGAGCCCAATAGCCATGTTTTGGTTTCTGGCAGTGCTGAATACCGGAGACGCTTCCTCGATTGGGGGTTGTTTCACGTGGAACAAGGCTATCTAGCACTTTGGCGCCGCTATGTGCGCGCCTTGAAACAGCGTAATGCCTTGTTGAAACAACGGAAAGCAGGTGAGCTGCTTGACTCATGGGATTTAGAGCTTGCAGAAGCGGCTGCACCTTTGCTTTGGTATCGCCGGAACTATCTTGCCGGGCTTTTGCCGTATGTGCAGTCGGTGAGTGCGCAGCTATTGCCTGCATTTGGAGAAGTTTCTTTTGAACTTCTGCCAGGTTGGAAAATTGAACAAATGACGCTGGCAGATGCCTTGCTGTTGGGCCGTGAGCGTGATTTGTCGCTGGGTTACACAACAAATGGCCCGCATCGCGCTGACTGGAAGCTTTATTTTTCAAACAAGTCAAAAGCTGAAGCGTATTCTCGCGGGCAAGCCAAGTTATTGGCATTGACATGCCTGCTGGCGCAGGCGCGGCACTTGCAGGCAGTTCGTGGCGAGTCTCCGCTGATGTTGCTGGATGATTTTGCTTCCGAGCTTGACAGCAAGCATCGTGCGCGGGTTTTGGATGAACTGGAATCCGCAGGCGCGCAGGTTTTCATGACAGGCGTGGAATTGCCCGCAGAAATGCAGGGTAGAGATGTGCGCATGTTTCACGTGGAACAGGGGCAAATTGTCCAGCCAGACGATTGATTTTCAACTTCCAGGCCAAGCGATTGGCTGAAATGCTACAATCGCGGCCTTTATTCCGCCTTCCTGCGCATTTTGTGCCCAATCTGGAGTTCCCATCCGCATGACGGAAGCGACTGAAACCCAACAGGGTCAAGCCAACAGCAATTACGATTCCAGCAAGATTACTGTCTTGCGTGGCCTGGAAGCGGTGCGCAAGCGCCCTGGCATGTATATCGGTGATGTCCACGACGGCACTGGCCTGCACCATATGGTGTTCGAGGTGGTGGATAACTCCGTGGACGAAGCCCTGGCCGGGCATGCCGACAATATCATCGTCACCATTCATCAGGATGGTTCGGTGTCGGTCAGTGACAATGGGCGCGGCATTCCGGTGGATATCCACAAGGAAGAAGGGGTTTCCGCCGCCGAAGTCATCATGACCGTACTGCATGCAGGCGGCAAGTTCGATGACAATAGCTACAAGGTTTCTGGTGGGCTGCATGGCGTGGGCGTATCGGTGGTCAATGCGCTATCGGACAAGCTCACCCTGGATATCTGGCGTGATGGCGGGCATCACCAGGTCGAGTTCCGGCTAGGCGAGGTCGTCGCGCCGTTGAAGCGGGTGGGCGAGCAGGGCGAGAGGCGTGGCACCGTGGTGCGTTTCTGGCCGTCGGCGGACATCTTTACCGATATCGAATTTCACTATGACATCCTGGCTCGGCGTCTGCGTGAGCTGTCATTTCTCAATTCCGGGGTGAAAATCACGCTGGTGGACGAGCGTGGCGAAGGTGAAACCACGGTATTCCAGTACGAAGGTGGTATCCGCAGCTTTGTGGAACATCTCGCGCAGCTGAAAACCCCGCTGCACCCGAATGTGATTTCCGTGACCGGCGAAGCCAATGGCATTACCGTCGATGTGGCATTGCAATGGACCGATGCCTATCAGGAAACCATGTTCTGCTTTACCAACAATATCCCGCAAAAGGACGGGGGTACCCATTTGCAGGGCTTCCGTGCGGCACTGACGCGCACACTGACCCAGTACATTGAACAAAACGGTATCGCCAAACAGGCCAAGGTCAGTTTCACCGGCGATGATATGCGCGAAGGGCTGATTGCGGTGCTTTCGGTAAAGGTGCCGGACCCCAGCTTTTCCAGCCAGACCAAGGAAAAACTGGTCAGCTCGGAAGTGCGCCCGGTGGTGGAGTCCACCTTTGCTGAGCGCTTAGAGGAGTTTTTGCAGGAAAACCCCGGCGAAGCGCGAGCGATTGCCAGCAAGATTGTCGATGCGGCGCGGGCGCGTGAAGCGGCGCGCAAGGCACGTGACCTGACCCGTCGCAAGGGTGCACTGGATATCGCCGGCTTGCCGGGGAAACTGGCCGATTGCCAGGAAAAAGACCCCGCGCTTTCGGAACTGTTTATCGTCGAGGGTGATTCGGCAGGCGGCTCGGCCAAGCAAGGCCGTAATCGCAAAACCCAAGCCATCCTGCCACTCAAGGGCAAGATTCTCAACGTGGAACGCGCCCGCTTTGACCGCATGCTTTCCAGCGCCGAAGTCGGCACCCTGATTACTGCACTGGGTACCGGCATCGGCAAGGATGAATACAACCCGGATAAGCTGCGTTATCACCGCATCATCCTGATGACCGACGCCGACGTTGATGGCAGCCATATCCGCACGCTGCTGCTGACCTTCTTCTACCGGCAGATGCCGGAGTTGATTGAACGCGGTCATGTCTATATCGGCCTGCCGCCACTGTACAAAATCAAGCAGGGCAAGAATGAGCTGTACTTGAAGGACGATACGGCGCTGGATGCCTATTTGGCTGGTAATGCGGTGGAAGGCGCCGCATTGATTCCTGCCGAAGGCGAGCCGGCGATTGACGGCGCAGCCCTTGAAAAGCTGCTGCTGGGCTATGCCAGTGCCCGTGCGGCGATTGCACGCCTGGCGCACCGTTACGACAGCGCCGTGCTGGAAGCCTTGCTGGATATCGACCCGGCAGCCATGAGTCAGCAATCCATACTGAATGGTATGGTTGAGCGTTTGAACCAGACTGGCCTTGGCAAGCCGCGTTACCGCTTGTCATACAAGGATGCTGCGGATGGTCAGGTGGCAGCCTTGGTGATTAGCCGTCAGCATATGGGTGAGGAACTCACGCAAATATTGCCGCTTTCACTTCTTGAGCAGGGTGAATTGCGGCCACTGCGTGAAGCTGCCAGCCTTTTGCATGGCTTGATTCGTGAAGGCGCAAAAATCACCCGTGGCAACCGTGAGCAGGCGATAGCCTCGTTTGCCCAGGCACAGGCCTGGCTGATGGATGAAGCCAAGCGCGGTCGCCAGATTCAGCGTTTCAAGGGCTTGGGTGAAATGAACCCGGAACAATTGTGGGAAACCACGGTCAATCCGGAAACCCGGCGCTTGCTGCAGGTGAAGATTGAAGATGCTGTTGCGGCCGACCAAATCTTCAGCACCCTGATGGGCGATGTGGTTGAGCCACGGCGTGAATTCATCGAGGAAAACGCACTGAAGGTGGCGAACCTGGATGTCTGACAAACCCCGCAAGAGCCGCGAATTTCGCGGCTCTTGCAGATGTGTGGTGCGGATAGGCGCATGAACCGGCAATAAGCGAATGCGGTTGCAATAGCGGAAATTGACGGGATTTTCCCTTGATTGCGCTAAAAAGGGTGCCCCCGACATTCGAAATTCACCCCATGCGCCTGCACTCCTGCTTGCTTGCCTGTGCTTTGTCCATCACTGTTGCCGCTTGTGCCACCACCACTTCACCCACGGGGCGAACCCAGCGGGTAGGGGCGGTTTCTCAAGCGCAACTTGAGCAAATGGGCGCTGGTGCCTTTGCCGAACTCAAGGCTAGGAAGCCGCTTAGCAACAATCCGCGTGAGCGCGCCTATGTGGACTGCGTGGTCAACAGCATCGTGCGTGAGCTGCCGCAGAACTGGCGGCAATACGCTTGGGAAAACGCCGTGTTTAGCGATGACAGCCCCAATGCTTTCGCACTGCCAGGCGGCAAGGTCGGCATCCATACCGGCATTTTCAAGGTGGCAAAAAACCAGGACCAACTGGCAGCGGTGGTGGCACACGAAATCGGCCATGTGGTGGCGCGCCATCATGATGAGCGCATTACCCGGCAGTTGGGCACGCAGATGGGGGTGGGATTGCTGGGTGCGCTGCTTGGCGCAGCTTATGGGCAGAGCGTCGGTGATTTTGCCACTCAGGGAGGCGGCATGATTGCCCAGGGGGCGATTTTGCTGCCCAATAACCGCACCCAGGAAAGCGAGGCTGATGTGGTGGGACAGCAATTGATGGCACGGGCAGGATTTGACCCGCGGCAGGCAGTTGAACTGTGGCGGAACATGATTGCTGCCGGGGGTGCCCGAATGCCGCAATGGCTGTCCACCCACCCGGATCCGCAATCACGGTTGCGGGAAATGGGGGTACGTGCAGAGGGCTTGATGCCCATATACGAACAGGCACGCGGTTCTGGAAAAAGACCCAATTGTGGTTGAATATCAAGCAGTTGCAGCCATTTTTCGCAATAGCATCAAAAATAATTTGTCGATGATGCTTCAGTTCTGCTAGTTTTATCCATCCCAGTCCGCCATAGCGGCGGTTTGACGCCTTCAGGAGAGTTCCGATGACCAGCGTTCGTCGTGCAGTTACGGTTTCCGTTGCACTTGCCCTGTCCACCCTGATGGTGGCTCCTGCTCACGCGCAGCTGGCTGGCAAACGTAGTGAGCGTCGCCAGCAGCAACAGCAACAGCAAGAACAGAAAGCTGAGCCGGAATTTCCCAATGCCAGCCGTACCGAGCCGACTGAAAAAGCCAGTCAGAAAGGTGTCAGGGAGCTGCAGGCGCTGAGCAAGCTGTACGAAGAAAACAAGTTCCCCGAGCTTCTTGCCAAGGCGCTGCCGTTTGCCGAAAGCACCAGCAACATCTACGAAAAGTCCTTTGCTTACCAGATGGCGGCAGTGGCGGCGACCGAAACGAATGATATGGCGCGTGCTGCGCAGTACTTCCAGGCAGCCTTAGATGCCAATGGTTTGGACAACAACAGCCACTACCGGATGATGAGCAATCTGGCGGTCACCCAGGCACAGGCCGAGCAGTATCCGGCTGCGATTGCCACCATTGAGCGATTCTTGTCTGAGACAGGCAGTACCGATAGCAAGTACTTGGCCATGAAGGCCGGGCTGCTTTCCAGTGCTGGCCGTTACGAAGAAGCCGCCCGCATGTTCCGGCAGCTTTTTGAAACAGATAGCTCCGACAAGCGTCTTTTGATGAATGCTGTTGCCAGTTATCAACAGGCTGACAAATTTGCTGAAGCAAATGCGCTTTTGCAGCAGGCTCAGAGCCGTGGCCTTTTAACCGATGCCCGCGAGTATCGCGCACTGTACTCGGGGCTTTTGAATGACGAGAAATGGCGTGAGGCTGCCGCTGTCATTGAAGAAGGGGTTGCCAAAGGAATCTTGGCAGAAGACGCGGACCTTTCCAAAGCCTGGTCGGTCACCGCCAACCGCGCCTATTTTGACGAAGACCTGGATGCAGCAGCCAAGTTCTATGCCTTGGCAGCGCCGCTGGCAGAGGATGGGGAAACCTGGCTCAATCTTGCCAAGGTGTACAACCAGCAGGGCAAAAAAGCACAAACCCGCGAAGCTGCCCAGAAAGCTTTGGAGAAAGGCGTTAGAAACCGTGATGAAGCGACCCGTCTTGCCAATCTCAAGTAATTGATATTGAAAGAGCTGGGTAAGATAGAGTGGAAAAAACCAGGTTCATGTATAGCGCATGAACTGAGAATTGATATAAGCTAGGTGGTTCCTGCCCGAAAGGCCGGGAACACTTCCCGGGCTCGAAAGTGCCCAAATAGAACCAATAACGAGCAAGCGCATGACGGAAACCACTGCCCGCTACGTGTATACCCCCGAAAGGGATGAGGACGAAGGCCTGAGCTGGGCCCGCATTGCCGGTATTTCGGTGGCCATCGCCGTCCATGTCGGCGCATTGCTGCTGATGCTGGCTCCAGTATCTCCGCCGGCCAAGGCTGAAGCTGAAAAAGAGCGCGTAAGCGTCAACTTCATCGAGCCGCCACCGCCACCGCCGCCGCCGCCGCCGCCGCCGAAAGAGCCGCCCAAGGAAATCAAGCTGACCCCGCAGCCGCCGCGTCCAACCCCGCCGCAGCCGCAGGTCATTCCGCCGCCCGTGGTTGAGCCGCCAGTGTATTCCGATCGTGCGTCTGACCCGCCGGCACCGCCACCGCAGCCGCCGGCACCGCCAGTGGCCGTGCCACCAGCACCGCCGCAACCGCCGTCAGGCGATTTGGCTGCCAGCATGTGTACCCGTCCGAACCCACAATACCCGCGTGAAGAAATGCGCGCAGGTGTGACGGGGACGGCGCGTATCCTGGTCACGTTCAACAACTCAGGTGCCATTACCGATGCCAAGGTTGAACGTTCCAGTGGTAACCGTAACCTGGATCGCGCAGCCCAGCAGGCAGTTCGCCGGGCCAAGCTTTGTCCAGGTTCGGGTGATGGCTCGGGTTATATTGAAATCGCCTTCACACTCTGATTTTTCATTGAGTTTCACCAAAAGTAGTAAGTTCCACGTTTCTTGACCTTCGGGTCTTTACATCCACTCAACAAAGGTAAGCGTCATGCTGCAGCAAACTCCCGCGCCCGCCGCCGGCGGCTCCAATGCCGAAGCTTTCAAGGCCATGGGTTTTCAGGACCTGATCCAGCAATTCGATCTGCTGCTCTGGGTCGTGTTTCTGACTCTGGTTCTGTTCTCGGTTCTCTCGATTTATTACTTTGTCGTCAAATCGGTGAAGTATGCCCAGTTGCGCGGTAATGCTGACCGTGTGGTCGGTACTTTCTGGCAGACGCCGAACGCCCAGGATGCTATCCGTTTCATGGAAGAGCAGCCCGCAGGCGAGCCGTTCTCGAAGATCGCCCTGGATGCCGCCAAGGCTGCTGCGCATCATCAGCGCCATGACGACCGCCTGACCGGCAATATGACCCGTTCGGAACTGGTTGATCGTGCGCTGCGTCAGGCCGTGGTGCGTGAAAGCTCCAAGTTGCAGAATGGTATGACTCTGTTGGCGACTGTCGGCGCAACTGCCCCGTTTATCGGCCTCTTGGGTACGGTGTGGGGTATTTACCACGCACTGATCGCCATGGGTGCTTCCGGTGATGCCTCGATTTCTGCCGTGGCAGGCCCGGTGGGTGAAGCACTTATCATGACCGCAATCGGTCTGTTCGTGGCTATTCCGGCGGTAATCATCTACAACTTCTTCAACCGCCAGAACAGTGAAATCATTGCCAAGTTTGATGCCTTTGCGCACGACCTGCATGATTTCTTTGCCACCGGTTCGCGTATGGGGGAAACGGGTCGCTGATTGCGACCCCTTCCTTGCCTGTAAAAGTTCGATTTGAGGAATTGAAAAATGGGAATGAGTAGCGGAGATTCCAGTGGCGGAGCGATGGCGGATATCAACGTCACCCCGCTGGTGGACGTGATGCTGGTATTGCTCATCATTTTCATGGTGACTACGCCGCTGATGAACCATAAAACCCAGGTCGAACTGCCGCGTGCGGATCTTGATACCAAGGAAAAACCAGGACCTGGTCCCAGTCCAATCACCGTATCGGTGACTGCTGAAGGGGATCTATTCTGGAACGACCAACCAATCACCAAGGAGTTGCTTGAAAGCCAGCTTTCCAGTGCAGCTCAGTTGCAGCCTCAGCCCAAACTGAATCTGCGTGGTGACCGTACCACCAAACTCAGCGTCATCAATGAAGTCACCCGTATCGCCCAGTCCCAGGGCATGCTGGATATTGGCTACGTGGCGATTGCCGAGAAGCACTAAGGAGTTCATGTATGGCATTTGCACAAGGTGGCGGTAAAGGCGCGATGGCGGATATCAACGTCACCCCGCTGGTGGACGTGATGTTGGTATTGCTCATCATCTTCATGGTGACCATGCCGATCGAGTCGTATCCAATCAAGATTGACTTGCCGCAGGCACGTCCGCCGGATGCACCGGAAAACCCGGTGGAGCCGCCGGAGCCGATCAAACTGCGTATCGACGCGGCCAATCAGGTGTACTGGAACGACACCCTGACCCCGGTCAGTGCACTGCAGAACATGATGTCGGCTGAAGTTCAGAAAGACCCGACCAATCAACCGCAGTTGCAGATTCAGACCGATGACAATGCCGAATATGAGGTATTGGCCAAGGTGCTGGCTGCTGCCAAGAATGCCGATATGCAAAAAATCGGCTTCGTACAGGGCGATTGATTTATTTCCTGCGGGGGAAGCCTGCGCAGAATAATTCCCGCTATTGGCGGAACACTTGAATCAGAGAGTGGATTGATACGCCGCCCGGTTTATGGGCGGCGTTTTTTCATTGCTCAAATCAGGGTTGATGTGCGCGCTGACGAGCTCAGGTTGCACCCGTGGCGCTGGCGATACAGTCCAGATAGGCGCGTACGGTGTTGGCAAGGCC
>JAUMYP010000042.1 GCA_030528565.1 Pseudomonadota bacterium | reverse complement strand
TCAGAGTCTCTTCTCGGTACCCGCAAGTGCACCCCATGTGCAGGGGCAAGACGCACGCCGCCGCCAAGACTGGCTGTCTTGGCAAGGTGTGCAACAAAGCCCCTGTGCATGGGCTGCCTTGCCCAATGGGTTGCACCGCAAAGGCGGCATCTGCGCTGTTGCAAATGCTCGCCGGGCCACCAGCCCGCCTGCGCTTTGCGCCTTGCATCTGCCGCCTTTGCGAAGCAACGGATGCCAAGAAGAGACTTTGAACAGGCTCTAAAGCAACACCACATCATATTGCTCCTGCTGATACTGCTCATCGGCCTGAAAACGGATGCTCTTGCCCAGAAATTCCTCAAGCTCGGCCACCGCCACGGACTCCTCCTCGGTAATGCGGCTGACGATGCCCGGCGATGCAATCACCAAAAGCCCCTCGGCATCGAACTGGCGCACCGCACGGGTGATTTCCCGGAAAATTTCATAGGTAACGGTTTCGGCGGTCTTGACCGTGCCGCGTCCGCCACATTGCCCGCAGGTTTCCGACAACTGCCTCTCCAGGCTTTCCACGGTGCGCTTGCGGGTCATTTCCACCAGCCCCAGCGGCGAGAAGTCATACACCGTGGTTTTGGCATGGTCCTTGGCCAGCGATTTTTCCAGCGTACGCAGCACTTGGCGGCGATGCTCGGCATCATGCATGTCGATGAAGTCGATGATGATGATGCCGCCCAGATTGCGCAGCCTAAGCTGCCGCGCCAGCGCCTGCGCCGCTTCCAGATTGGTGCGGTACACGGTTTCTTCCAGCGTGCGTTGCCCCAGGAAACTGCCGGTATTGACATCCACCGTGGTCATCGCCTCGGTTTGGTCAATCACCAGATAGCCGCCGGACTTCAGCGGCACCTGTTTTTGCAGGGCGCGCTGGATTTCATCCTCCACCCCGTACAGGTCGAATATCGGCCGCGAACCGCTGTAATGCTCAATCTTGTCGGCCAGGCCATCGCCCTCTTCAGGCTGACCCGGCATGTATTGCGCGGCAAATGCCTTCAGCTTTTCAAAGGTTTCGCGCGAATCCACCCGCACTTTTTCCACGTCACGGCGAATCAAATCGCGCACCGCGCGCAGCGGCAGGGTCAGGTCTTCATAAATGCAGCTCCCGACTTTCGATTCGCGCGAGTGCTGCTCAATCAGCGCCCAGGCGCGGCTGAGATAAGCGATATCTTCTGCCAGTGCTTCCGAAGGCACGCCTTCGGCATTGGTGCGCACGATATAGCCTGCCGCCGCGGGCAGCGACAGCTCGGCAAGCAGCGATTTCAGCCGCGCCCGTTCAAACTCGTCCTCGATGCGCGCCGACACGCCAATCACCCTGGATTGCGGCAGCAATACCAGATAGCGCGAGGGAATGCTGATTTGCGTGGTCAGCCGCGCGCCCTTGCTGCCAATCGGGTCTTTCAGCACTTGCACCACGATGTCCTGGCCTTCGCGCAGCAGCTCGCTGATGGGACGCACCTGGGTGGCGGGCATATCGCCCGCCTCCACCGTCTGCCCGTCATTGCCCACGGCCACGCTGGGGCGGTGAATATCGTTGGCATGCAAAAACGCCGCGCGTTCAAGGCCGATGTCCACGAAGGCCGCCTGCATGCCCGGCATCACCCGCTGCACCTTGCCCTTGTAGATATTGCCGACCACGCCGCGATGACCGCCGCGCTCGATATGCAGCTCCTGCAACATGCCGTTTTCCACCACCGCCACACGGGTTTCGCGCGGAGTGACATTGACCAGGATTTCCTCGCTCATGCCAGCACCCCGGCTTGCCGCAACAGGTTGGCGGTTTCATGCAGCGGCAGCCCCATCACCCCGGAGTAGCTGCCGCAAAGCCGCGTAACAAAAGCCTCAGCCCGCCCCTGGATGGCATAGCCGCCGGCCTTGCCCTGCCACTCGCCACTGGCCACATAGGCGGCTATCTGCGCATCGGCAAGCGCGGCGAAAGTCACCTCCGAAACCGACTCTGCATGCATCCTGGCTCCGGCGGAAACCAGCCAGAGCGTAGTCACCACCTGATGGCGGCGCCCGGCCAGACGCGCCAGCATCGCAGCAGCTTCAACCGCATCGGCAGGCTTGCCAAATACCTCATCGCCCAAAATCACCTCGGTATCGGCGGCCAGCACCCAGGCATCCGGCGTGCCCGCCAACTGCGCCAAAGCGGCCTCGGCCTTTTGCCGCGCCACGCGCGCCACATAATCACGCGGGCTTTCCGTGCTGGCACGAATTTCGGGAATCTCCAAATCCAGCGTGGCAAAAGCCACGCCAAGGCGCGCCAGAAGTTCAGAACGACGGGGGGAACGGGAGGCAAGATAGAGCGACATGCAGGCAGGATAACCCGAGCAGGCCGGATACAGGCTGTTTGATTTAACCCCGTTATGCTTGGTCATGCGTTCAATGCCTTACCTACCCCACAGGAGCACCCCATGAAGCTTCGCCCCACCCTGCTTGCCCTTTGCCTTGCCCTCGCCACCCCCATGACACTTGCCAATTCCTCCAGCGCCCCCACACCCGCCAGCCAGCAAGGCACCCTGCTTGCCATCGAAGCCGAAGGCCATGTGCAGCGCGCCCCCGATATTGCCCGCATCGGCACCGGCGTCAGCACCCAGGCGGCCGATACGCAAAGCGCCATGCGCCAGAATGCCGAGGAAATGCGCAAAGTGCTTGATGCCCTGAAGCGAGCCGGCATTGCCGAGCGTGACATCCAGACCAGCGGCATCAGCCTCAGCCCGCAATATCACTACAGCGAAAAGCAGCCGCCGCGCCTCAGCGGCTTCCAGGCCAATAACCGCGTGCAAGTGAAAGTGCGCGAGCTGGAAAAACTGGGCAGCATCATGGACATTCTGGTGCGCGCCGGCGCCAACGAACTGCATGGCCCGGCATTCGAGCTGGACAAGCCAGAAGCAGCCCGCGATGAAGCCCGTACCTTGGCACTCGCCGAAGCCCGCCGCCGCGCTGACCACTATGCCAAGGCGCTGGGCCTGAAAGTCCGGCGTATTGTCAGCATCGACGAAGGCCAGCAACTAGCCGGAATGCCCGCCCCGATGATGATGAACGCCCGCGCCGCCAAGGCCGAAGCCTTTGATGCCAGCACCCCTATCGCCGTCGGCGAAAACGACATCCGCATACGCCTTGCCGTGGTATTCGAGCTGGGTCAGTAAGCGAAAACATGCCCCCGGCAACAAAAACGGCCTTCTTGATGAAGGCCGTTTTTATCGCTGGCGCGCTGTCAAATTCGCGGAAAATCCTTGAAAAGCACGATATTGGCTGCCAGCAGGATAGCCAGCGCCAACCACCAGAGGGCAACACCCGGTGCATACAGATAGCGTTGCGCACGCCAAAGAGGCGCCGTGACCCAAAACGAAACCCCGGGCTTGCGAAAGAAAGCAGAACCGGCCAATCCGGTCAAAACACCCAATATCGTCAAAATGACGGCAAGCGCCATGAATTTCTCCAGTAAAGCCTGTGCCAAGCACAATCCATCATAGCCAAATCGCACAATTTCCGCTTTTCTGGCCGACAATGTAGCGATGAGCACATATATCGACCATTTGCTGGAAAACAACCGCCTCTGGGCCGAGCGCATCCAGAGCGAAGACCCCGGTTTTTTCCAGCGGCTTTCCACCCAGCAAACCCCGGAGTATCTATGGATAGGCTGCTCCGACTCGCGGGTGCCAGCCAACCAGGTCATCGGCCTTGCGCCGGGCGAGGTGTTCGTGCACCGCAATATCGCCAATGTGGTGGTGCATACCGACCTCAATTGTCTTTCCGTCATCCAGTACGCGGTGGATGTGCTCCGGGTCAAGCATATTCTGGTAGTTGGCCATTACGGCTGCGGCGGGGTGCTGGCATCACTTGAGAAAGCGCGGATTGGCCTTGCCGACAACTGGATTCGCCATGTCGATGATGTCGCCGCCAGGCATGCGGAAATCCTCACGCCGCTGTGCAGGGAATTGGCGCATGACCGGCTGTGTGAACTCAATGCCCTGGAGCAGGCGGTCAATGTCTGTCGCTCCACCATCATCCGCGATGCCTGGAGCCGCGGGCAGTCAATCGCGGTACATGCCTGGGTTTATAGTCTGCGTGATGGCCGTGCCCATGACCTGGGACTTGCCGCCACCTCCACACAGGACCTTGAAACCCGCTACCAACAGGCGCTTGCCCGTATCCGGGTGGATATGGAAGACCGATAAGCCCAAGGCCATATTGCCCGCAATCCTTTCGCCCACCCAAGGACGCAAGATGAAAGTCAAGACCATTGCCCTGCTACTGTGTCTCATCGTCTGCCCGGCAGCCGCCTACGCCAGTGACAGTCCGGCTGCTGACAATCCGGAGCTGGCAGCACTGTTTGCGCAAGACCAGGCCGACCGCAATCAGGGCAGTATCGACTGGCAGGCGCTCAGCCAGCGCGATGCCCAGCGCCGCGCGCATCTCAAGCGCATATTGCAACAAGGGCAGCTGCGCACGGCCAATGATTACCGCCATGCAGCCTTCATCCAGCAGCATGGCGATACTCCGGAGGACTATCGCTTGGCGCATGCATTGGCGACCCTGGCAATGACACTTGAGGACAGTGCGCAAAACCGCTGGATAGTTGCCGCAAGCTGGGACCGCCTGCTGATGGCGCATACCGAACCACAGTGGTATGGCACACAGATGCGCGGCGATGCCGATGGCATGTATCTGTTTCCGGTCAACCCAACGGCACTGGATGAATCACAGCGCAAGCACATGAGTGGCCATAGTCTTGCCGAACAACGGCAGAAACTGGAAAACATGGCAAAGCAAATCGGGCAAAAACTGCGTGACCCCGCCCCTACCATCGAACAACTACGCGCCCTGCAGCATGGCGAAAGTGAAAACTGATGCTGCCATCAGCCTTCAATCTGCAAGCCTGGATCGATGAGCACCGTCATCTTTTGAAGCCGCCGGTGGGCAACAAGTGCATCGTGCAGGAGGACTTCATCGTGATGATTGTCGGCGGGCCGAATGCGCGTACCGACTACCACTGGGAAGAAGGCCCGGAGTGGTTCTACCAGCTCGAAGGCGAAATGGTGCTGAAGGTGCAGGACGAGGGCGTGGCGCGCGATATTCCCATCCGTGCCGGTGAAGTGTTCTATCTGCCGCCGCGTGTGCCGCATTCGCCGCAGCGCATGGAAAACTCGGTCGGTCTGGTCATCGAACGCCGCCGTCTGCCGCACGAGAACGATGCGTTGATGTGGTTCTGCCAGCACTGCAACCACAAGCTGTATGAGGAATTTTTCCACCTGAGAGATATCGAGCAGGACTTTTTCCGGGTATTTGAAACCTTTTACCGCAGTGCTGCCCTGCGTACCTGCACGCAATGTGGCACGCTCAACCCGCGTCCGGCGCGTTACGAGGCGCCGCCGGACTCAGCGGCCGACATCACCTGATATTTGGAGCGCATCATCATGAACACCCATCTTCACGCCACCGACTATGCCACCGCGCAAGATGCCGCCTGCCCGCTGCGGCATTTCCGTGACGAGTTTTTGCTGCCGCAGCATGAAGGCCAGCCGCAGGCGTATTTTGTCGGCAATTCGCTGGGGCTACAGCCCAAAGCGGCGCGCGCGCATGTGGAAGAAGTGCTGCACAAATGGGCCAGTGAGGCGGTAGAGGGGCATTTCAACGGTAGCGGGCAGTGGATGCGCTATCACGAACTGGTGCGCGAGCCACTGGCGGAAATCGTCGGCGCCAAGCCTTCGGAAGTGGTGGCGATGAACTCGCTGACCGCAAACCTGCACCTGATGATGGCGAGCTTCTACACCCCCACGCCTGAGCGCAATGCCATCCTGATTGAAAAGGGGAGCTTTCCTTCCGACCGCTACGCGGTGGAATCGCAAATCCGCTTCCACGGCTTCTCGCCCGATACCTGCCTGATTGAAGTCGAGCCTGACCTGCCCGGCCATCTGTTCTCGGCCGAGGCTATCGAAAACGCCATCCGCGCACATGGCGTGCGCCTGGCGCTGGTGCTCTGGCCCGGGGTGCAGTACCTGACCGGGCAGGCCTTCGACTTGCCGCGTATCGCCGCGCTCGCCCATGAAGTCGGCGCACAGGTGGGCTTTGACCTGGCGCATGCGGTCGGCAATCTGTCACTGGGCTTGCATGAGAGTGATGCCGACTTCGCGGTCTGGTGCCATTACAAATATCTGAACTCAGGCCCGGGAGCCGTGGCCGGCTGCTTTGTGCATGAGCGCCATGCACGCACCGGGCGCCCGCGTCTGGCAGGCTGGTGGGGCAATGACCCGGCAACCCGCTTCCTGATGGCGCCGGACTTCAACCCGTCCGCAGGTGCCGATGGCTGGATGCTCTCCAACCCGCCGGTATTGGCGCTGGCGCCGCTGCGTGCCGCCGCCGAGCAATTCCAGCGCGCCGGGATGCCGGCACTGCGGCAGAAATCACGCCAGCTGACCGGCTATCTTGAAGCCCTGATTGATGCGCATCTGGCCGATGCCATTGAGATTCTCACCCCGCGCGATGCAGCCCAGCGCGGCGCACAGCTATCGCTGCGGGTGAAAGCCGGACGCGATGCCGGACGCAGCCTGTTTGCCTACCTGCAAGCCCACGGCGTACTGGGCGACTGGCGCGAGCCGGATGTCATCCGCATTTCGCCAGCGCCGCTGTACAACACCCATCAAGACGTGCTGCGTTTTGCGCAAACCACCCGGGAGTGGATGGATGGGCAGTGAACAACGCCATCTGACCCTGGTTGGCGCCGGGCTGGCCGGGGCACTGCTGGCCATCCTGCTGGCCCGGCAAGGCTGGCGCGTGCAGGTATTCGAGCGCCGCGGCGACCCGCGCATCGACGGCTATGCCGGTGGCCGTTCCATCAATCTGGCACTGACCGAGCGTGGCCTGGATGCACTACGGCGCGCCGGCACTGCCGAACAGGTGCTGAGTCAGGCGGTGATGATGCGGGGCCGCATGGTGCATCCCCTGGGCGAAGCGGCCTATCTGCAACCCTATGGCCGCGATGATTCCGAAGTCATCTGGTCCATCAGCCGCGGCGACCTCAATCTCACCCTGATTAATGCCGCAGAAGCCGCTGGTGTGGACATCCTGTTCGACCACAGCCTGGAAAGCGTGGATTTCGATGCCGGTATCGCAGTTTTCAGAACCCCGGAAAACCCGCAGCGCCGCCACGCCTTCAACACGCTGATTGGCTGTGATGGCGCAGGCTCCAGCTTGCGCGCGGAAATGGAAAAAGTAGCACCGCTTGGCAGCCGTACCGAATGGCTCGGGCATGGCTACAAGGAACTGGAAATCCCGCCGGGCTTCGATGGCGAGTTCCAAATCGAGCCCAATGCCCTGCATATCTGGCCACGCGGGCGCTATATGTGCATCGCCCTGCCCAATGACGAGCGCACCTTCACCGTCACCCTGTTTCTGCCCAATGACGGCCAGGCCCCGAGCTTTGCCACCATCAAAAACGGCGCAGATGCCCGCGCCCTGTTTGCCCGCGACTTTCCCGACGCACTGCCGCTGATTCCCCGGCTTGCAGAAGACTTCGAACGCAACCCGGTGGGCATCCTCGGCACGCTGTACCTGGAACGCTGGCATCTGCAGGGTCAGGCCGTATTGCTCGGCGATGCCGCCCATGCCATGGTGCCATTCCACGGCCAGGGCATGAACTGCGCCTTTGAAGACTGCGTGGCGCTGGCCGCGCACTTGCCTGTGGATGTGAAGGACTTTGCCAACGCCTTTGCCGCCTTCGAGGCCGAACGCGCCCCCAATGCCCTGGCTATCCAGCAAATGGCGCTGGAAAACTATCTGGAAATGCGCGACCACGTTGATGATGCCGACTACCAGCTGCAACGCGCACTGGAGCTGGAGCTGGCGCGCCGCTACCCCGCGCATTTCATTCCGCGCTACAGCATGGTGAGCTTCACCCGCCTGCCCTATGCCCTTGCCCAACAACGCGGCCGCATACAGCGCGAGCTGCTGGTCGAAGCCACGCAGCATATCGGCACACTCGATGCCGTGGACTGGGACTGGCTGGATACGCAAATCCGCACACGCCTGCCGCCACTGGAAGCCCGATGAGCAACTCCTTTCTGTTCTACGACCTGGAAACCTTTGGTGCTGATGCGCGCAGCAGCCGCATTGCCCAGTTCGCGGCGATTCGTACCGATGAAAACCTCGACATCATCGAGGAGCCCGTCGATTTTTTCATCCAGCCTGCCCCTGATTTCCTGCCCTCGCCCGAGGCCACGCTGATTACCCATATCCTGCCGCAGCAGGCGCGCCGCGACGGGCTGCTGGAGGCCGAGGCGATGGCGCGCATCATGGATGAGATGGCGCGCCCCGGCACCTGCACGCTGGGCTATAACTCGCTGCGCTTTGACGACGAATTCATCCGCTTCGGCCTGTACCGCAATTTTCACGATGCCTATGAGCGCGAATGGCGCAATGGCAACTCACGCTGGGACTTGCTGGACGTAGTGCGGCTGGCGCATGCGTTGCGCCCGGACGGCATCGTCTGGCGCAGCCGCGAGGATGGACAGGGCACCAGCTTCAAACTGGAGCATCTGGCCGAGGACAATGGCCTGCGCGAAGGCATGGCGCACGAGGCGCTCTCGGATGTGCGCGCACTGATTGGCCTTGCCCGACGGCTGAAAAACGCCCAGCCCAAGCTCTGGGACTACGCGCTTGGCGCGCGCGACAAACGCCGCATGCTGCAACTGCTGAATCCGCTGGCCATGCCGCTGCTACTGCATGTGTCGCAACGCTTTGCCGCCAGCCGCCTGTGCGCCGCGCCGGTCATCGTGCTGGCGCAGCACCCGTATATCGACAGCCGGGTGATTGCCTTCGACTTGATGCAGGACATCGCGCCGCTGCTCAGCCTGCCTGCCGAAACCATTGCCGAACGGCTCTATACCCCGCGCGAGGCGCTGCCTGAAGGGCAAGAACGCATCGCGCTCAAGGAAATCCATGCCAACCGCTGCCCGATGCTGGTGGACTTTGCCCATCTGCGCGCACCGGATTTCGAGCGCCTTGCCATCGACCCTGAGCTTGTACAAGCACGCGCCAAGACCCTGCGCCAGCACGGCGCAGAGCTGGCGGAAAAAATGCGCCAGGTATTTGCGCAAAAGCGCGAATTTGCCGCCAGCGATGCCGATGGCGCACTGTATGACGGCTTCATCTCGCCATATGACAAACGGCTGATGGCACAGGTACGGGCAACACCGCCGGAAAAACTGGCCAATAGCGGCATCCAGTTCCGCGATGCACGCCTGGATGAGCTGCTGTTTCGCTACCGCGCCCGCAACTGGCCGCAGACCCTTAATTTTGAAGAACAGGCTCGCTGGTATGACTTCCGCCGCCAGCGCCTGCTTGCAGGCACGCCTTCGGCGCTGGATGAATACCGTGCGCAAATCGAACAGCTTGCCCGCGAACAGCAAAACAACGAAAACGCCCTGAACCTGCTCCAGCACCTGCTCGCCTTTGGCGATGAACTGGAGGCCGAAATCAGCTAATGCGCCCATATTTCACTGCCCAGAGCCTGGAATTCCTGCAAAAACTTGCCGCCAACAACCGCCGCGAATGGTTCCAGGCACACAAGGACGACTACCAGCGCCATGTGCGCGAGCCGTTCCAGCAGCTATTGGCCGACCTGATTGTGCCGCTTGCGGCCATCAGCCCGCACTTCCGCGCTGACCCCAAACCCGTCGGCGGCTCGCTGTTCCGCATCTACCGCGATACCCGCTACGCCAGCGACAAATCGCCCTACAAACCCTGGCAGGGTGCGCAGCTTTTCCATGAACGCCGCCGGCAAGTCACCGCACCTGCGTTTTATCTGCATCTTGAACCGGATGAAAGCTTCATCGCCGCCGGGCTCTGGCATCCCCCCACCGAGGTACAGCGGCATATCCGCCAGTTCATTTTTGAAAACCCGGAAAGCTGGGCGCGCGCCGCCCACGCCCCGGCACTGCGGGAAAACTTCCAGAGTTACAGCCAGGACATGCTGAAAAGGCCACCGGCAGGCTTTCCGGCAGACTTCCGCTTTATCGACGACCTGCGCCAGCGCAGCTTCGTGTTTTCCCGCCCGCTTGCCAATGCCGAGATAACCTCCGCATCGCTGCTTGAAACCATCATCCAGAACCTTGAGCAACTTGCCCCGTTCGTTGACTACCTCTGCGCCGCACTGGATTTTGAGTTCTAATCCATATTCGCAACGCCGTGCGGCACATGCCCGGCGGCGACATGGCGACGGGCAGAATCGATATTGTGACGGCTATCGTCAAAGAAAATATCTGCGCCGAAGGCCTCCAGGAACGCGCCCTTGTCGCGTCCGCCAAGAAACAGCGCCTCGTCCAGACGCACGCCCCATTGCCGCAGGGTGCGAATCACCCGCTCATGCGCCGGTGCCGAGCGTGCCGTAACCAGCGCGGTGCGAATCGGCGCGTTTTCATCGGCCGGATAAGCCTGCTGCAAATCATGCAAGGCCTGCAAAAAACCACGGAATGGCCCTCCGGAAAGCGGCTCATGGGCGCGTTCGCGCTCATGGCGGCCAAAGGCTTCCACCCCCTGCTCGCGCGAAACCCGCTCGCTTTCATCGCCAAAAATCACCGCATCCCCATCGAAGGCGATGCGCAACTGGTCCTGCCGTGATTCCGGCGCACGCGCCGGCAAAATAGTGGCAGCACCAATCCCGGCTGCGAGGGCACTGCGTACCGATTCGGAATTGGCCGAAAGAAACAGCTGCGCCCCGAACGGCTTGATATACGGCCATACCGGTGCCCCGGAAGTCAGCGTGGCACGGCGGATGGCCAGGCCATGATGCTGGAAGGAATTAAAGATACGCAGGCCGGTATCAGCGGAATTGCGCGAAAGCAGAATCACCTCGATACGCGGATTGTCATCCAGCGGGTCGGGATTGAGCGCCAGCAATTTTTTCACCAGGGGAAAAGCAATCCCCGGCGCCAGTGGCTCATCCTCGCGCTCACGCTGATAGGCGCAAAAAGCCGCCACACCTTCACGTTCAAACAAGCTGTGACTGTCCTCCATATCAAACAGCGCACGGGCAGTGATGGCGACAATCAGCGGACGGGATTTTGGATTCGTTTCCATATTACAAGCATGACAGAAGCCCGCCGCAAATGCTGCTATTCATCACATTTCCCTGAATTACATGATTATTGAGAATAGTTCCCGTTGACATTCTCATTAACAAGTCGTAAATTACCGCCCGCGCCGTACCGCGCCGGCACCAGTCCATTCAATCGCGCGGTATCGGCTCATCCATTTGCTCATCACCGGGTTTACGACATGAAAAAGCTCACTGTCGGCCTGCTTCTGGCATTGGCCGCCCTGCCTGTTTCTGCACATACGCCTTATCTGCACGCCAAGGGTGAAATCACCGGCAATGGCGGTCTGGTTTCGATGGAAGCCTCGTTTGCCGAAAAATTCTTCATCCCCGAGGCGGCCTTCGACAACAGCCAGTTCCAGCTCACTTCTCCCGAAGGCAAGCGCCTGGCGCCTGACCGGGTGGAAGTATGGAAGGCGCGCACCCTGGCCGAGCACCGGCTGGACAAAACCCCGGGCACCTGGCGTTTCAGCACCGGGCAACGCTATGGCGCGCTGTTCCGTGTTTGGGAAGTCAATGGCAAGCGCGAGTCCAGCCGTGACCTGGCAGTGAAAATCCCCGAAGGCGCAAAAATCATCAGCAATTTCCAGTCGGTCACCCGCGCTGAAACCTACCTGACCGTGGGCGCCCCCAACCGCACCGCATTGGCTGCTCATGGCCAAGGGTTGGAAATTGTCGCCATCGACCACCCCACCGACCTGTACGTAGGCGAGCAATTCCGCTTCAACGTGCTGTTTGATGGCAAACCGCTGGCCAATCAAAAGGTGGAAATCACCGAAGTGGTTTCCGATACCGGCAATACCCCGCAGGTCATCACGCTCACCACCGATGCTGCGGGTAATGCCAGCTTCCGTTCCGAGCGCGCCACCCGCTGGCTGGCGCTGACCCGGCACCGCACGCCGGCGCCGGAGTCCACCGGCGTTGCCGAATACAGCCATTCCTACACCCTGACTTTCCGAACCCTGGCGCAATAACCATGACCCATACCCTGCTTTTCATCGCCCTTGCCGTTGCCCAAAACACCGCGAACACCCCGGCTCCGCCACCGACCTTCGCAGGTCACGGCAATAATGTGCAGAACTTCATCAATGCGCATGACCTCAACAAGGACGGCGTGCTGACCCGCGAAGAATTTGAAACCTTCCGCCGCCAGCGTTTTGATGCCAGCGACTTTGACCGCAACGGCCATATCGACCTGCTGGAATATGTGCGCGAGTTTGACCAGCGTATTGATGCACGCCTGAAGCCCGAGCTGGAAGCCACCCAGACCATGACCGAGCGCCGCTTCCAGTCGCTGGCCAAGGGGCAAAGCCATATCAGCCGCGAGCGTTACGACGAATCCGGCAACCGCGCCTTTGCCGCCTACAGCGAAGGCAAGCTGCCCGAGGCGCTGCCTGCCGGTACGCCGCGCAGCATGCTTGGTCTGCCCACCAATCACACCAAGGGCGGGATGCTGGCGCTGTACGACCGCAACAGCGATGGCGCGCTGCCCCGCGAGGAATACGACGAAGTGCGCGATGAGCAGTTCAAGCGCACCGATGCCAACCGGGACGGCAAGCTCAGCCGCCACGAGTACGAAGCCGAGTTCAACCAGCGTATCCATGCTCGCATCCACGACTTGAAGACCCGCGAATTGCGTCAGGCCGGGGTGCGCTTTGGCGTGCTGGACAAGGACAAGAACGATGAAATCCGCTGGGACGAATACCTGGCTTCCGGCATGAGCCTGTTCAAGCGCACCGACCGCAATAACGACGGCAAGGTGGACAGCGTGGATGTGGCCATGCCTGCACCTGCGCGCAATACCGAAGGCTAAGCCCAGCCTGCACTGCCCACTGGCGCGGCTGGCCCGCGCCAGTGGATTTTCCCGGACACACAGCTTGCAGCATCAAAGCTGCAAGGGTTTTTCGTGTCCGGAAAAAACTTCCCCTTCCCCATAGCCACGCCCGGAAACACCGGAACGCAGCCAGAAAACGATTTCAACTGCCTCTGGAGAACACCCATGTCTCAGACTCCTGCGCGCCGCCTGCTCGCGCTTTCCATTTGCCTTGCACTCTCCCCTGCCGCTTTTGCCGATACCGCGCCCGGCGCCGATACCGCAGTCAGCTCGCTTGACCGCATCACCGTCAAAGGCCAGCGCACCGAAACCAGGAGCGCCAACCAAAATACCCAGACGGTCGATGCCGACCAGCTTGAAGAAGAAATGGCCAACTCGCTGGAGGATGCCATCCGCTATATCCCCGGCGTTGAAATGAACGATTTTGGACAGCGCTTTGGCGATAACGGCATCAATATCCGTGGCCTGAGTGGCGACCGGGTATCAATGAGCATTGATGGCATGGAAATGCCCGAATCGGTGGAAAGCGCAGCCTCACAGCTATATGACTTTTTCCGCGCTGGCCGTGGCGCGCCGGATATGGACACGCTCAAGCAAATCGAAATCGCCAAGGGCGCTGACAGCATCACCGCCGGCAGCGGCGCGCTGGGCGGCTCGGTATCGTTCCGCACCAAAGACCCGCATGACTACCTGAAACCCGGCGTCAATGACAGCTACTTCGGCCTGAAGCTCGGCTATGCCGATGTCAACCAAGAAGCCAATGGCAGCCTGACCCTGGCCAACCGTACCGGCATGGTGGAATCAATGCTGGTCTATACCCAGCGCCGCGGCCATGAAACCCAGGGCTGGTATTCCGACAGTCCTGCGCGCATCGGCATTGGCCGCCGCATTCGTGACCCGCTCAGCTTTGAAAGCCGCAGCATTCTTGCCAAGGTGGACTTCGTGCTCAGCCCCGCGCACCGCATTGGCCTGGTTTACGACCGCCTGCAGGCAGAAAGCCTGATCGAAAACTTAAGCCGCAGCTTTGGCCCAAATACGGGCTACATCGAACGCTGGGGCGATGACGAAGTGCGTCGCCAACGCTATGGGCTGGAGTGGAACTGGAATGGCAACAACGCCGTATTCGACAACATGGAACTGCGCCTGGGGCGCATGAACTCGGACAATATTGCCCATACCCGCATCTTTGGCCTGTCGCCGCGCCAAACAGCCTGCAACTCGCCGCTGCCTTGCTGGCGTCTGGACGACCGCTCCTCACACCAGACCCGCGACCAGTTCAGCGTGGACTTTGACAAACGCTGGGGTGAGGCTGTGCGTCACCAGCTGGTATACGGCCTGGCCTGGCAGCAAACCGAAATCGGCCAGGTGGACTTCCGCAGCTTCCATGAAGCCAGCGGCAATGTTATCCGTGACCCCTATCTGCAAGGCGGCCGCCTGCCGGACCTGGATACCCGCCACTGGAATGTCTATATACGCGACCAAATCCGTCTCATGGATGACCGTCTGGGGCTGACGCTGGGCGCACGTTATGACAGCTACCAATACAACGCCACCGCCACGCGCTACTTCCCCGACCGCGTCGGCGCGCTGGTACCGGCCAAGTTTGCTGCCCCGAGCTGGAGCGCCGGGCTGGACTGGAAGCTGGATGAGCACAACACCCTGTGGCTGCAAACCGGGCGCGGCTTCCGCGCACCCAGCGCCAGCAATATGTATCTGGGGCTGAGCTCCACCGAAGCCACCAATGTCGCCACCGGCGAGACCGTGTACTTCTGGAACCAAGCCTCCAACCCGGAGCTTGAATCTGAAAAGAGCCTCAATATCGAGCTGGGCTGGCGCTGGCAGAGCCGCAATGCGCGCTGGGGCATTTCCGCCTTCCGTGATACCTATGACAACCTCATCACCACCGGCACGGTGATGCGTACTCCGGAAATCACTTACCGGGTCTGTACCGGCGCCCCGCCACGCCAGACCTGCCGTACCGAACAGGGCAATAACTACAACACCCCCATCAATGGCCTGAAGGCCGAAATCCGCGGCATCGAGATGAGCGGCATGGTGCGCCTGGGCAGCGCCTGGTTGTTGCAGGCCTCGCTCTCGCACAACAGCGGCAAGTTTGCCGATGGCCGCCCGCTGGAAAGCATCAACCCGGCCAGCGGCGTACTGGGACTGCGCTGGAACAGCCAGAACCAGCGCCTTAGCATCAGCACCCATCTGCGCCATAACATGGCGAAAAAGGCCAGCGACCTGGCATCACTGCGCAACAGCTTTACCGGAGAAATGAACCGGCCGCTGAGCAGCGCCTGGAGCACGGTGGACTTGACCGCCAATTATCGGCCCAACGCGCACTGGCGCATCAATGCCGGCGTGTACAACCTGTTTAATCGCGAGTACACCCCCTGGAACCGCCTGGCCTATGCCGTATTTGCCGACTCCCCCATCCATGGCGGCATGAGCATGGAAGGCCTGGGACGCCTGACATCTCCGGGGCGCAACTTCCGCCTCAGCGCAGCGTTCTCGTTCTAAGCCAGGCTGCACACCAAAGCGAGCTTCCATTGATGGAAGCTCGCTTCAGATTATTGGCAAGGGTCTTAGGAAGTTAAGGATTTAGATAGGCTGCTCACGCAGAATTTTCATCAT
>JAUMYP010000041.1 GCA_030528565.1 Pseudomonadota bacterium | reverse complement strand
CCTACGAATTCATCTGCAAACAGTGGGACTCACAGCCTGAACGATTTAGAATTGCTCCGAGCCATCTAACATCGGGACTGAACATCTAAGTAGTACGGCCTTGACCCCGCTGCCGCTGTCAGAGCCTGTTCAAACCTTGCGCTTGCCGCCTGCGCTGTTACCCTGTCCCCCCGCCGCTGTCCCGCCAGAGCATGTCCGCCCGCTTCGCCCATCTGCAATTGCACAGCGAATACTCGCTGGCCGACTCCACCATCCGCATCAAGGAGCTGGTTAATGCCGCCCGCCAGCGCGGCATCCCGGCGCTGGCAGTGACTGACCGCAACAATCTGTTTGCGCTGGTGAAATTTTTTCGTGCCGCAGAGGCCGCCGGCATCAAGCCGATTGCCGGCGCGGATATCGCCATCGCCCAGCCCGGCGAGCCGGTCAACTGGCTGACGCTGTTATGCCGTGATACCGCCGGTTACAAGGCGCTGTCGCGGCTGATTTCCCGCGCCTGGATGGAAGGCCATCGCAGCGAAGGGGTAGCCCTGCACCCCGGCTGGCTCGGGCAGGAAGATTTGGGCGGGCTGATTGCCATCGCCGGACGGCAATCGCTGGCCGGTAGCCTGGCCGAAGCCGGTCGCCATGACCACGCCCAGGCGGCGTTACGTGATTTGCAAGGCCATTTTGGCGACCGCCTGGCACTGGCCGTCAGCCGCACCGGGCGCATGGGCGAGGAGGGCTTCAACCAGTTCGCCATCAGCAGCGCCGCCATACTCGGCATTCCACTGGTGGCCAGCAACGAGGTGCGTTTTATCGACAGTGACGGCTTTGACGCCCACGAGGCGCGGGTATGCATTGCCTCCGGCCGGGTGCTGGATGATGACAAGCGCCCGCGTGATTACAGCGAGCAGCAATATCTGCGCTCGGCCGAGGAAATGTCCACGCTGTTTGCCGACCTGCCCGATGCCATCGACAACAGCCTGCGGCTTGCCGAACGCTGCAATCTCACCCTGAACCTCGGCACCTATTACCTGCCCGCCTTCCCGGTACCCGATGAGCACACGCTGGAAAGCTGGATTCGCCAGCAGGCCGCCGAGGGTCTGGCCGCGCGGCTGGAAAAACAGCCACTGGCATCGGGCAAAAGCCGTGAGGACTACGACCAGCGCCTGAGGCGCGAGCTGGACGTGATTGTCAAGATGGGCTTTCCCGGCTACTTCCTCATCGTCGCCGACTTCATCAACTGGGGTAAGCAGCACGGCATTCCGGTGGGGCCGGGGCGCGGCTCCGGCGCCGGTTCGCTGGTGGCCTGGGCGCTGGGTATTACCGACCTTGACCCGCTGCCGTATGACCTTCTGTTCGAGCGTTTCCTGAACCCCGAGCGCGTGTCGATGCCGGACTTCGATATCGACTTCTGCATGGACCGCCGCGACGAGGTGATTGATTACGTCGCCCGCAAATATGGCCGCGAGCGCGTCAGCCAAATCATCACTTACGGCACCATGGCTGCCAAGGCGGTGGTGCGCGATACCGGCCGCGTGCAGGGGCATCCTTACGGCCTGGTCGACGGCGTTGCCAAGCTGATTCCGATGACGCTCGGCATCGGCCTTGAAGATGCACTGGGACGCACCGAAAAATCGCAGAAGGACGAGGCCTGGCGCAGCGACGAGCTGATTGCCCGCTACAAGAATGACGAAGAAGTCCGCGACCTGCTTGACCTGGCGCTGCAACTGGAAGACCTGACCCGCAACGCTGGCAAGCACGCCGGGGGCGTGGTGATTGCCCCCGAGCCGCTGGCCGAGTTCTGCCCGCTGTTTGCCGAACATGATGAGGGCGGACGCGGCAAGAACCCGGTGACCCAGTTCGACAAGGACGATGTGGAGGCCATTGGCCTGGTCAAGTTCGACTTTCTCGGCCTGCGCACCCTGACCATCATCGACTGGGCAGTGAAGGCGATAAACAGCAGGGCGCAGCGGCCAGCGGCCAGCGGCCAGGGAAAGGGTTTGCAATCGCCAGTGCCCAATTCCGGGCCACTGGACATCTCCACGATTCCGCTGGATGACAAGGCCACCTACGAATTGTTTGCCCGTGGCGACACCGTGGCGGTGTTCCAGTTTGAATCCTCAGGCATGCGCCGCCTGCTCAAAGACGCCCTGCCCGACCGCTTTGAAGACCTGATTGCCCTGGTTTCGCTGTACCGGCCAGGGCCGATGGACCTGATTCCGGACTTCATCGACCGCAAACATGGCCGCGCCGAAGTGGTCTATCCGCATCCGCTGCTGGAGCCGGTGCTGGCGCCCACCTATGGCGTGGTGGTGTATCAGGAACAGGTGATGCAGACCGCGCAGATTCTGGCCGGTTATTCGCTGGGCGGCGCCGACCTGTTGCGCCGCGCGATGGGCAAGAAAAAGGTCGAGGAAATGGCCAAAGAACGCGCCAAATTCGAAAGCGGCGCCCTGGCCACCCACGGCATCGAACCCAAAGTTTCCGGCCCCATCTTCGACCTTCTGGAAAAATTCGCAGGCTACGGCTTCAACAAGTCGCACGCCGCCGCCTATGCCCTGGTCAGCTACCAGACCGCCTGGCTGAAAGCGCACTACCCGGCCGAATTCATGGCCGCGGTACTCTCCAGCGACATGGACAAGACCGACAAAGTAGTGGGCTTTCTGGACGAAGCCCGCGTCATGGGGCTGGACGTGCTGCCGCCGGATGTCAACCACTCGGCCTATATGTTCGAGGCGATGGATGAGCGCACCCTGCGCTACGGCCTGGGCGCCATCAAGGGCGTGGGGCAAGGCGCCTGCGAGGCGATTGTCGCAGCCCGCAAGACGGGCGGCGCATTTGCCGATTTGTTCGACTTCTGCCAGCGCACCGCCTCGGCCAAACTCAACCGCCGCACCTTGGAATCGCTGATTTTTGCCGGCGCACTGGACTCGCTGGCGCCCAACCGCCCCTCACTGCTGCTGCAAGTACCGGAAGCGATGCGCGCTACCGACCAGTTGGCACGCGAGCGCGAAGCCGGGCAAGTCTCGCTGTTTGCCGCCGAGCCTTCCGCACCGGCGCTGGCGATTGAGCTGCCCACCACCCATGACTGGCCACTGGCCGAAAAACTCAAGCACGAACGCGAAACCCTGGGGTTCTACCTCTCCGGGCACCCGATGGACCCGTACCGCCCGGAGCTTGCCGAGCTTATCGGCTTTGACCTGAGCCAGCTCGATAAAATCTGGAGCGAGCGCCCGGACGACAAAAAAGGCGGCTGGCGCGCAGAAAAAACCGTGATTGTCGCCGGGCAAATCACCGCCGCCCGCCGCCGTGGCGAGTCACAGGCCTTCGTAACGCTTGAAGATGGCCGAGGCCGGATTGAATGCGCCTTCTTTTCCGAGCCGCTGACCGAATATGCCGAACTGCTCAGCACTGGCCGCATTCTGGTGGTGGAAGGCGGCCTGCGTGAGGACGAATTCTCCGGCGGCTTCAGCCTGCGCGCCCGCCGCTGCTGGGATTTTGATGCCGTCTGCAAAACCCACGCCCTTGGCCTTGCCGTGCGCCTTGAGCTTGGCGAGAGTAACCCCATGCCCGCCTTTGAAGCCCTGCTGCACGCACATCGCCCCGGCAAAACGCCCTTGCGCCTGCAACTGCTACTGCCCGGCGCCAGCGGTGAGCTGGACCTGAAAAAAAGCGAACACGGCCTTGTCATCAACCAGGAACTGCCCGCCCGCCTGCGCGCCCTGCCCGGCGTGCGCGCGGTCAAGCTCAGCCTCGCCAAACCCTGGGCTTGACAGGCTTTCATGTAAGCAATAGCTTTGCTTACATGAAAGCAAGCATGCCACCCAGTCCGTCCACGCTGCATCAGCGCGCTTACCGCGAGCGGATGCGCAGTGCGGGTCTGGTGAAAAAAGACGTGTGGATTTTGCCCGAATACACCGCCGAGCTTGCCGCGATTGAGAAGTCCATGCGCGCGCCCGGCCGGGCATCAAGCCGTAGCGGCAATGCCGATGCCGCGCTGACGCTGGCCGGTATCCATGAACTGCTCGGTCACGGCCGCGCTGCCCGTGAGGGGCTGCTGACGGTGGAATGGCTGGAAGGCGCCGACCCCAGCCTGCATCTGACCATGCACGAATATGGCGGCTTGTCGGTATTCATCGCCAAAAGTGGTGGGCAGCTGATTATCGAGGCCTGGTTATGGCCGCTGGATGCGGTGGCCGACAGCGCCCGTTTCAATGCCCATGTGCTCAGCACCCACAAGCTGCTGCCGCTGTCCACGGTCGGCATCGACGTGGTGGCCGGGGTGCCCGGCTACATCATGTTCGGCTCGCTGGATGCGCATTCGCGTTTTGAGACGCTGATGTTTGAAGTGGAAACGCTGGCCGATAACGTCATCAATGCCAGCGAGGCCTGGCTGGAATATCTCAAGCCCGAATTTCTTGTCGGAGCCGCCGCATGAGCCCCCTCAAAGACCTGCTCAAGCGTTTCCAGAGCGAGCTGGGCGTGCTTGAAGAAAACCTGCGCAGCCAGCTGGCGCAACGGCAACTGGATGCAGACATCCGCGAAATCGACAGCGCCCTGCACGACTGGCAGCAGGAGGCCAATGCCTGCAAGGCGCGGCTGTTTACCGCAGATGAGCGCAAGCGCGCCCTGAATGCACAAATCCATGCGCTGGAGGCCGAGGCAGTGGCGCTCTTGGCAAGCCCGCGCGGCAAATCCCGCGCCGAGCACATCGCCGCACGCATTGCCAGCCTGCAAGTCCGGCGCAATGACGAGCGCGCGGCGATACAAAGCCTGCGCGAGCAGCAGCAAGCACTGCTGCATGTCATCGAGCAGGGCGAGCACAGGCTGCGCCGCCTGAAGCACCAGCTCGACACCCTGCGTGCCAGCGAAACCCTGCACCGCGCCCAGGCGACGGTCGCCAAACGGCAAGCCGGTGAAGCCGCTTCGCCGGAAAGCGCGATAGCCTCGGCCAGACGCGCACGCAATGCGCAAAAACCTGTGACTGGCACGCGCAAACTCCGCCCGCAGCCCGCCGCTACAGATGCCACCGCCAGGGTTCTGGAAAAATTGCAGCGCCGCGCCGAAAAGCAGGCAGAATCCAAACCCGCCAAACCGCGCAGGAGCACATCATGAATGCGTTTTTGCACACCGCCCTGAGCTTTCCCACCCTGCCCTGGAGCGTGCTGTTCACCGTGGCCGTGCTGTACTGGCTGGTGGCTGCGCTGGGGGTGTTCGATATTGATGCCGGGATGGAGGGCGAGAGCCCGCTGGCCGATGCCGGCGGCATGCTGACCCGGCTCGGGCTGCGCGGCGTGCCGCTGATGCTGGTTGTGCTGCTTGTCGCGTTCTTTGCCTGGATAAGCACGTATTTCTTCCAGCTCTACCTGCTTGACCGGCTGTTTTCCGGCACGCTACGCACGCTTGTGGGTACGCTCGCCATGCTGCTGGCCGCCGTACCGGGCATTTTGATGGCCTCGCTGCTGCTGCGCCCGCTGCGCCGCTTCATGCTGAAACTGGTTCCGGCCGCACCGCCCTCGCTGCTCGGCAAGGTCGGCACGGTGACCACGCCAGAGGTCGATGCCGAGCACGGCATGGCCAGCTTCGAGGACGGCGGCGCCGGACTGCTGTTGCAAGTGCGCGCCCAGCCGCCGGATGTTTACCCGCGCGGCGAGCGCGTGGTTCTCATCGAATACCGCGAGGCTGACAATAGCTGGCGGGTCATTTCCGAAAGCCAGTTCAACCGCTGACCGATTTCTTTCACCTCCATGCCATACCACCACGGAGCCACATCATGTCGCTGCAAAACCTGATTCCCTTTGTCCTCGGCGCTGTCGGGCTGGTCGTTTTCCTGCTCGCCATCGTCGTCGTGTTCAAGATGTTCTATGTCAAGGTCGAACAGGGCACCGCCCTGATTGTCAATGACATGAGCGCCAAGCCCAAGGTGCATTTCACCGGCGCGCTCATCATTCCGGTGCTGTACAAGGCCGAAGTGATGCGCATCAGCCTCATCACCCTGCAGGTGGACCGCCGCGGCAAGGAGGGGCTGATTTGCCGCGACAATATGCGCGCCGATATCACCGTGGCCTATTACCTGCGCGTCAACGAAACCACCGAGGACGTGCTGAAGGTCGCCAAGGCGGTCGGCGTGGACCGCGCCTCCGACCGCAATGCCGTGGACGAGCTGTTCAATGCCAAGTTCTCCGAGGCGCTGAAAACCGTGGGCAAGAAGTTCGAGTTCATCGAGCTGTTTGAAAAGCGCGAGGAGTTCCGCGACGAAATCATCAAGGTCATCGGCAAGGACCTGAACGGCTATGTGCTGGAAGACGTCGCCATCGACTATCTGGAGCAGACCCCCAAGCACCTGCTTGACCCGAACAATATTCTCGACTCCGAAGGCATCCGCAAAATCACCGAGCTGACCGCCGCGCAGAACATCATCACCAACGAGCTGGCGCAGAACGAGCATCTGGCCATCACCAAGAAAAACGTGGAAACCCGCGAAGCCACGCTGGCACTGGAGCGCCAGCAGGCCGAAGCCGAGGCGCGGCAGAAGCGCGAAATCGAAACCATCCAGGCGCGCGAAGCGGCCGAGACCGAAAAGGTGAAAGAAGAACAGCGCCTCCTGGCCGAGCAGGCGCGGCTTGAAACCGAAGAAAAAATCCAGATTCGTGACCAGGAAATGCAGCGTCAGGTGGAAGTGGCCGAGCAGAACCGCCGCCGTGCGGTCGGCATCGAGGCCGAGCGCGTCACCCGCGCCACCCGCATCGAGGCAGTCACCACCGACCGCGAAGTCAAGCTGCAACAGGTCGAGCGCGACAAGGCGGTGGAACAGGGCGTGATGGATGTGGCCAATATCACCCGCGAGCGCATCGCCATCGACAAGACCGTGGCGATGGAAGAAGAACGCATCAACGAAGTGCGCGAAGTCTCCGCTGCCGACCGCGCCAAGCAGGTGCGTGTGCTGGAAGCCGAAGCCGCCGCACAAGAGGCGCTGGTGCGCGAAATCAAGGCAGCCGAGGCGGCCGAAACCGCGGCCAAACACCGCGCGCTGGAAATGACCACGCTGGCACAGGCCGAGTTCGATGCCGCCAGCCGCCAGGCCGAAGCCAAGAAGGCATTGGCCGAAGGCACCAAGGCCGAGAAGGCCGCCCCCGGCCTTGCCGAAGCACTGGTGCAGGAAGCCAGCGCCAATGCCATCGAAAAGGTCGGCGCCGCCGAAGCGCGCGTCATCGAAGCCAAGGCCGAAGCCAACTACAAGCAGGGTCATGCCGATGCCCGCGTGCTGGCCGAACGCCTGAGCGCCGAAGCCGAAGGCACCGCGCGCATGGGCGATGCCCAGGCACAGGCCATCGCCCGCAAGATGGCTGCCGAGGCCGAAGGGCTGACCGCCAAGTTCGATGCCATGGACAAGATGAGCGCCGATGCCCGCAACCACGAGGAATACCGCATGGCGCTGCAAACCAGCCTGGAGCAGGCGCTGGCGCAAATCGAGGCAGGCAAGGAAATCTCGCGCGAAAACGCCGAAGTCATCGCCACTGCACTGCGCGGCGCGCGCATCGACCTCGTCGGCGGCGAAGGCGGCATGTTCGAGGCGCTCTCGCGTGCCATATCGCTGGGCAAATCAGTGGAAGGCTTTGCCGGTAAAAGCCCGCTGGTGCAGGAGCTGGTGCAGAAATATCTGGGCGTGAAAGTCAGCCCCGAAGCCCTGCCCGGCGGACAGGGCTAAACCGTACCGGGGTGGTAAGTCCGGCTTGCCGCCCCGCATCTCTTATTGAAGGCCGCTTGGACAAGCGCCCCCCCAACAACAAAGACTGAAAACCCCTATGCGCAAGCTCACCCTGCCCTTGCTCGCCACGCTGCTACTGGCTGGCTGTGCCTCCACCCCCGAGGCCAAGCCAGAAGCTGGCCAGAATCTGCTCGGCTCATGGCGGCTGACCGAAATCGCCGGGCACGCCATTGCCCTGCCCGAAGCCCGTATCCAGTTCGATGACGAAAACCGTGCGGTTTCTGCCAGCCTTGGCTGCAACCGCATTTTTGGCCGCTACCAGTTACAGCAGGACCGGCTGACCCTCTCACCCCCGGCCACCACCCTGATGGCCTGCGCCGACCCGGAAATTTCGCAACTGGAGCAGCGCCTAAGTCGTGCGCTGCAAGCCGTCGATGGCGGCAGCTATCGCATTGAAAACGGGGCATTGCTGCTGCAAACCCCTGACGGCATGACGGTACTGAAAGCCCAGCGGCAAACCAATCCCTAACCCCTCAAACCCTCACATCGAGCCATTCCATGCAGAAGCAGGAAAACAGCACGCCGACCACCCGGCTCCAGGACATTTTCAACCTGCATCACGACCAGGCGCATCCGGACAAGATTGATGCGGCCATCCGCGCCAACTGCCGCGTCTCCGGCACCAATATGTGGGTGCTGATGTTCGCCATCGCGGTGGCCAGCATTGGCCTCAACGTCAACAGTACCGCCGTCATCATCGGTGCGATGCTGATTTCGCCGCTGATGGGGCCGATTGTCGGCATGGGTTATGGCGCGGCGGTTGGTGACATGGGGCTGATTCGGCTGTCACTGCGCAATATCGGCATTTTTGTCGGCCTCAGCCTGCTGACCGCCACGTTCTATTTCCTGCTGACTCCGCTGCAAGAGGCGCAAAGCGAGCTGCTGGCGCGCACCCGGCCAACGCTCTGGGATGTGCTCATCGCCTTTTTCGGCGGCAGCGCCGGCATGGTCGCCATCACCCGCAAGGAAGGCGGCAATGTGGTGCCCGGCGTGGCGATTGCCACCGCACTGATGCCGCCGCTGTGCACCGCAGGCTATGGCCTGGCACATGGCAACTGGCAGTATTTCTTTGGCGCGTTTTACCTGTTTTCCATCAACTGCGTATTCATCGCTTTCTCCACCCTGCTGTTTGCCCGGCTGATGAAGCTGCCACGGCGCGGCCTGGTCACCGAATCCAGGCGCAGGCTGCACCGCATCGTGATTGCCGCCGTGGTCATCGCGGTGATGGCGCCCAGCAGCTATCTGGCGGTGCGCCTGGTGCAGCAGGAGCTGTTCAATACCACCGCAGCCAATGCCATCAGGGATGCCCAGCAGCAGCAGGATTTCTTCGTGCTGCGCAGCAGCAGCGACTACAAGAGCAAGCAGGTCAGGCTCATCATCAACGGCAGCGGCAATGCCGAAAAAATCACCCGGACGATTGAGCAGCAGCTTGAAAACAAGGGCATCAGCGCCGCCAAGGTGCAGGTCATGTATGCCGGTGGCAATGCCGAAAACATCAAGGCGCTGGAGCAGGAGCTGGCTCACAATAAAAACAGCTCGCAGCTTTTGCAAAACCAGCTCAAGGAACAGCAGGACTTTATCCAGGCGATGCGCGCCGGGCTGGTTGAGCAGCAAACGCATGAAACGGTGCTGAAAGAAATCCGCGCGCAATACCCGGAGGCAGAAAAAATCAGCATCAGCGACGGGATTGCCTGGTCGCGTCCGGCGGCCAGCACGGATGGCGAAGGCAGCGCGGAAAAATCCGCCACCACGCGCGTGGTGGTGGTCAACCTGCAACTGCCACAGGCTCTGGAAGAAAAGGACAGGGCACGCATGCAGGCATGGCTGGCACAACGCTTTGAAGGCAAGGCGGTGCAGCTTCTGCTCGATGCCGCGCCTGCCAACCGATAAACACCCCCTGGTCATCTTGCCCCAAAAACATGAACACACTCATCAAGACCTTCCGGCAATCGAACTTCGACATCTTCATCCTGCGCGCCAGCGTATTCCTGGTGTTCCTGGTTTATGGCGTTTTCAAATGGTTCCAGTTTGAAGTGGATGCACTGGAAAAAATGCTGCCGCAAACCTGGCTTGGCTTCCTGTACCCGCTGCTGGGCGCGCATGGCGCCAGCTATCTGCTCGGCATTGTCGAAGGCGTGGCCTATATCTCGCTGTTTCTGGGCTTCTTCAGGCCGCGCCTTGGCATTACCGGCGATGTGCTGGTCATCATCACCGGCCTTGTCACCCTGAGCCTGATGCCGCAGCTCGGCTTCAACGGCTTTATCTTCAAGGACGTGATGCTCTTGGGAGCCGGTCTTGTGCTGCTCAAGCACGACCTTAACCATCCGCCACGCCAAGCCTGAACGCGCATCCTCCGGCCTTACCAGCCGCCCTCCCGATTCCGGTCAATCCCGCCATGAGCCAAGCCCATCCGCAAACTGACACCCTCACCTCCACCGACCAGGCCGTGGCCGAAGGCGGCGCTTACGAGGTACTGAAAAAGCGCCTGGATACGCTGGGCGAGCGCCTGCGGCAGACCGCCGATACGCTCAACGCCGAACGTCTGGCCGAATTTGGCGATAGCCGCATGGCGCTGGCCGGGCGCATCCGCATCCGCAGCGAACACAACTGCGTGGGGCGCGATATCGTCCAGGTGGGCGATTTGCTGCTGTTTGGCTTCAATGTATTTCTGGGGCTGAAAAACAAGACCACGCTACAGGATGTCTTCGGCCTGTACCGGCTGGTGGCGCTGGAAGATGGCTTTGATGTCGAGCCGGTGGACATGGCTGGCAGCTTTCTTGCCGAACCGGCCTTCGTGCGTGATTTCGAGGAGCTGTACAACTACTACAAGCATGCCCGGCTACTGCAACTGGTGGTGCGCGATGGCAAATTGCTGGCGGCCTTCCAGATTGGCGAGAAAATCACCGACATGCGCGTGTTCCGCTGGTCGATTGCCGCAAGCGGTGAGGTCAGCTATATCGACGCGCGCGGCGAGCGAGACCTGGGGCTGCCTGCGGCTTTCGATTTTGAATGGACGCGCGCCAGCCGCGACATGGAAATCAGCGGCCGCTTCCCGCATCTCAATATCCTCGACACGCTGTTCATCGACACCCAGCGCGGCGACCTCACCATCAAGGTGGAAAACAATACCGAAACCGGCAGCGGTATCTATTCCGAGCCGGTGGAGGATGCCACCCAGTCGATTGACGATGCCCGTATCGAATTTGCCCGGGTTGGCTCGCTGATTTTGCTGAAAGTACTGCCCTACCGCGAAAACCAGTGGCGCGGGCTGGTTTACAACAGCCTGACCGGCAAGGTCACGCGCATGGATGCCATCACCCAGGCCTGCGTGCAACTGCCCGAGGACCACGGCATCATCTTCCCCGGCGGCGCCTATCTGCAAAACGGCGACTACAAGGCCTTCGACGCGGCAATGGCCGGCATGCAGTTCAAGCGCGCCATTCGCTCGCCCAATGGCGAGGATGTGCTGTATGTGTTCTACGCGCGCGAAAGCGGGCTGGCCGCACTGTTTGTCTACAACATGATTCAGCGCAGCCTGCAAAACCCGGTGTTTGCCCACGGCTACGCGCGGCTTGCCGATGGCCGCATGGTGCTGTTCCATGCCGAAACGGATGCCCCCACCCGGGTACACCAGATGCAGGTCTGGCAAACCCCCTTCAGCAGCGATGAATTCGCCGCTGCCGCCCCGCCCGGCAATACCTTCATGGGGCGGCTGGGCAATGCCGAGCTGGTACGCGGCATTTCCAACCTGTATGACCTGGCGCGCGAAATCAGCACACCGGAAGTTTCCGCACAGCGTTATCTGCTCTTGACCGAGCAAACCCGGCGGCTGTTTGACCTGCATCACTGGATGGATGATGCGCACTGCCACGGCCTTGCCAGCCTGCTGCACGAAATCAGCAGCACCGGCGAGGCGGTGCTGGACGAGTTCGAGAAAGTCGCCAGCATCCGCCAGCAGTCCGATACCGCGATGCGTGAAGCCAGCGCCGGGCAGCGCCGCATCCTCAGCCGCCTGCAACCGGATTCCTGGAGCCGGGTGGAGGAATTTGTCGAGGCGCTGAACGCCCTCGGCGCACAGCGCGGGCATCTGCTCACCATCCGCGAATACCGCTATATCGACACCGCCGCCATTGATGAAATGTCGGCAGCACTGCAACAGGCGCATGAACGCATCGCTGCGGCTACCGGCGCATTCCTGGCCGGTGAGAAAGCCCTGCAACCGTTCGCTGAGCGCCTGCAACAGCTGGACGAGGCCGCGCAGCAGGCCGACACTGCACGCGCGCTGGGCGAGCACATCGCGGCGATGAGCGCGATGGGCGCCGACCTTGACATGCTTTCAGAGCTGATGACCGGCCTGAAGATGCAGGAGGCCACACAAACCACGCGCGTGGTGGAGGCGATTTCCGGCCTGTATGCGCGGCTCAACCAGGCGCGCGCACGCGCCGAGCAGCGCCGCAAGACACTCGGCTCCAGCGAAGCCGTGGCGCAATTCGGCGCGCAGTTTGCACTGTTCGGGCAGAGCATCACCAGTGCGCTGGGGCTTGCCACCACCCCCGAGCGCGCCGATGAGCAATTGGCGCGGCTGCTGCTGCAACTGGAGGAGCTGGAAGGCCAGTTCGGCGAACACGAAGCCTTCCTCACCGACATCCTCGCCAAGCGCGAGGAGCTTTTGGACAGCTTCCAGGCGCACAAGCAAACCCTGCTGGATGAGCGCCAGCGCCGTGCGCAATCGCTGCACGATGCCGCCCAGCGCATTCTTGAAGGACTCGGCAAGCGCAGCGCGCGCTTCAATAATGCCGATGAGCTGAACGCCTTTTTTGCCAGCGACCCGCTGATTCAGAAACTGCGCGAGCTTTCCGAACGGCTGCGCGCGCTGCATGATGCGGTCAAGGCCGACGATATCGACGCGCGCCTGAAATCTGCCCGCGACCAGGCGGTGCGCGCCCTGCGCGACAAGACCGAGCTGTTCGAGGACGGCGGCAACACCATTCGCCTCGGGCGGCACCGCTTCAATGTCAACACCCAGCCACTCGACCTCACCCTGCTGCCGCGCGGCGACCATCTGGCGGTGCATCTGACCGGCACCGATTACATGCAGCCACTCACCGATACCGCGCTGGATGAACTGCGCGACTTCTGGGAAGTGACGCTGGAATCAGAATCCGCCGCCGTATATCGCGGCGAATATCTGGCCGCACACATCCTGCAAGCGGCCGAACTGGGGCAGGAGGGGCTTGATATGGCGATGCTGCAAAAGGCCAGCACCGACCCGGCGGAACTTGCCGCACTCATCGCCCGCTTTGCCGCGCCCCGCTACAGGGAAGGCTACGAAAAAGGCATTCACGACCACGATGCGGCGCTGATTCTGGCAGCACTCTTGCCGCTGTACCGCAATGCCGGCAGCCTGCTGCATCCACCACGCGCCCGCGCCCTGGGCGCGCTGTTCTGGCATCTGCAAGATGAAAAACAGGCCTATTGGCGCGAGCGCCTGCGTCAGGCGCAGGCGATGTGGCAGCTTCTGGGGCAACGCGATGCGCTTGAATCTGCCCATGCCGCGCTTGCCAGCGCCGTGGCGGCGCAACTGGAAGCTGAACACATCGCCCACAGCGCCGAGGACGCGCACGCCGCCGCACTGTGGCTGACCGATGAAATGGGCAGCGATGCCCTGCACCCGCGTTTTGCCGAGCAGGCCGAACAACTGCGCGCCGCCCTGGCCCGGCAACTGCAAACAGCCGGACTTGCCGACAACAGCCAGCACTTGTGCCTAGCCGATGCCTGGACGCAGAGTCTGGACTGGTTCAATGCCCTCACCCGCCAGCAGGAATACGCCGCGCTGGCGCGGTTTGCCCCCGAGGCAGCGATGCTGCGGCTGATTGGCGACAAGCTGCCGCATGACACCCAGGCCACCACGCTGGAAACCCGCATCAGCGGCCTTTTGGGCGAGCATCCGCGTATTGCCGATGGCGGGCTGACGCTTGCCATTGATGAGTTCCAGCAACGCCTTGCGCACCACCGCAGCCAGTTTGTCCCGGCGTTCCACGCCTTCCAGAAGCTGCGCCAGCAAGTAATGCAGCGCGAGCGTGATGCCCTGCGGCTGTCCGAATACCAGGCGCGCCCGCTGACCTCGTTCGTGCGCAACCGGCTTATCAACGATATCTATCTGCCCATCATCGGCGATAACCTCGCCAAGCAAATCGGCGCCGCAGGCCAGGGCAAGCGCAGCGACCTGATGGGGCTTCTGATGATGATTTCGCCCCCCGGTTACGGCAAGACCACCCTGATGGAATATGTCGCCCACCGGCTGGGTCTTGTGTTCATGAAAATCAACGGCCCGGCGCTGGGGCATGAAGTGCGCTCGCTGGACCCGGCGCAAGCCCCCGATGCCACCGCCCGGCAGGAGCTGGAAAAACTCAATCTGGCGCTGGAAATGGGCAATAACGTGATGCTGTATGTCGATGACATCCAGCACACCCATCCGGAGTTCCTGCAGAAATTCATCTCGCTCACCGACGGCACCCGGCGCATCGAGGGCGTCTGGCAGGGGCGTACCAAGACCTATGACATGCGCGGTCGCAAGTTCGCGGTGGTGATGGCAGGCAACCCCTATACCGAGTCCGGCGAGGTGTTCAAGATTCCCGACATGCTCGCCAACCGCGCCGACATCTACAACCTGGGCGATGTGTTGGGCGGCATGGAAGAGGCCTTCCTGTCGAGCTATATCGAAAACAGCCTGACCTCGAACCCGGTACTGGCGCCACTGGCCACCCGCGACATGAGCGACCTGTACACGCTGATGGACAAGGCCTCCGGCAAGGAAGTCAGCACCAGCACCCTGTCGCATGCCTACAGCGCGGCGGAAATCAATGAAATCATCAGCACCCTGCAAAAGCTGATGACGGTGCGCCAGGTGATTTACCGCGTCAACCAGCAATACATCGCCAGCGCCGCGCAGGCCGACCAATACCGCAGCGAACCTGCCTTCAAGCTGCAGGGCAGCTACCGCAACATGAACAAGCTGGCGGAAAAAATCGCCCCGGTGATGAATGAGGCCGAATTGCAGCAACTCATCTCCGACCATTACCTGGGCGAAGCGCAACTGCTGACCACCGGCGCTGAAGAAAACCTGCTGAAGCTCGGCGAGCTGCGTGGCACGCTGGATGCCGGAGAAGCCGCCCGCTGGGCGCAAATCAAGGCCGACTTCCTGCGCAACAAGGCGATGGGCGCAGCGGATGCCGATATCGGCGGGCGCATGGTGGCGCAACTGGCCGATATCGCCAGCGGCCTGCAACATCTGCGCCCGGCAGAGCCCAAGGCGCCGCAAAACACCGCGCCCTGGGACGACATTCTGGCCAGCCTGGAAAACATCGCCCGCACCGGACACGCCCGGCAAAACGATGGCGCGGCCGATATCGGCAAACAGCTGGCCGGACACATCACCCCGCTGCTGGCCAGCGTCGCCGAATCGCGCGCTGACCAGGCACGCCTCAACCAGGCGCTGCTGCATCTGGCCGACGCACTGCGCAGCAGCTTTGCACAAGGAGTGACGGTGGCAGAAAAAACAGCCGGCAATCCGCGCACGCGCAAACCCAAATCCCCGGCACTGGAAAAACTCGACCGCGAGCTGGAGCAGGTTGACTTCCTGCATCCGCCAGCGGCCAAACCCGAATCTTCCGAACCGCTATGAGTGCAGATAACTTCAATACGCTGCTTGACGAAGCCCGCAATGCGCATGCGGCGCTTGCCGCGCTGCTGGCCGAAGGCTCGCCCTTGCAGGATATCGTGACGCTGTTTGACGACATGCATCTGGCCTTTATCGCCGCCGACAAGAGCGCCATCGGTCGCCGCGTCGGCTGGCTGGGGCGGCTCTTTGGCCGCGACATTGATACCGGCCTGCGTGCCCACGAACTACGCCAGCAAGCGCCACTGCTGAAACACCGGCTCGACACCCTGCAAGCGCAATGGCAGCACTATGGCGATAGCCTGACCCAGCATGAGGACAGGCTCTCCAGCCTGCTCACCCGGCTACAGGCTGCAGCCCGGACTCTCGATGGCAACACAGCCCGCGCGCAGGCAGAGCGCCTTGCGCAAATGCAGCTGCTGCTGGAAATGAGCAGCCAGCAGCTTGAGCTCATCCGTGAGCCGCACGCCGTGCTGGGCGAGGCTTTCCCCACCCTGCGCGACGGGTTATTGTCGGTACTGGCACAAACCGATGCGGTGAACGCCAGCGCACAACAGCAAAAGGCTTACCGGCATGCCCGCAATACCCTGCGCGCACTGGCCGACCTCAACCCCTGACCCAATCCTGAAGACGCGGAGACATCATGAACTCGGAACACGCACTTGCCGCCCTGCCCGACAGCCAGACGCTGAAATCACTGGGGCTGACCGAAGCCGACCTGCCGCGCATTGCCGAGGCCGCCAAACCCTTGCAGGATTTGAGCCCCGCCAACCTGCAACGCTACGGCAGCGAGGCCAGCCGCCGCAGCAGCGGCTTTTCCACGCAACTTCTGGACAAAGTACGCAATTCCGACCTGGACCAAAGCGGCGAGAAACTCGGCGAAGTGGTGAAAATCGCCCGCAGCCTTGACCTCGGCGCCTTCGCCAACCGTTCCAAAGTGCCGCTGCTTGGCTCGCTGATTGACAAGTTCAAGGCCAGCCGCGACGAGCTGGTACAGAAATACAGCAGCACCAATAGCCAGATTGACCGGCTGATGCATGATGTCGGCCAGACCCAGGCACGGCAAAACCAGCGCGTTAGCGAATACGAGCAGATGCACCAAATCGTGCGCGATGAACACCGCGAGCTGGGCATCCATGTCGCCGCCGGGCGCGCGCGCCTTGCCGTGCTGGAACAGGAGCTGGCCGCACTCGCCAGCGCCGAAGACCCCGAATCGCGCATCCGCCGCAGCGAGCTTGACAGCGCCATCCGCCTGCTCGACAAGCGTGTGTCCGACCTGCACCTTCTGCAGCACGCCAACGAACAAATGCTGCCGATGATCCGGCTGATTCAGGCCAACGCCGTCCAGCTCATCGAAAAATTCTCCGCCGTGCGCGACATCACCCTGCCGATGTGGCGCAACCAGTTCGCCATCCAGCTTTCACTCGCCGACCAGAAAAACGCCACACAGCTGGCCAGCGCCATCGACGAGGCCAGCAACGCGCTGATGCGCCGCAATGCCGAACTGATCCAGCAAACCGCCGTGGAAACTGCCCGCGCCAACCAGCGCGGCGCAGTGGATATCGACACCCTGCGCATGGTGCACGAAAAACTCATCCAGACCGTGGAAGAAGTCCGGCAAATCCACCGCGAAGGCATCACCCAGCGCCGCGAAGCCAGCGCCGAAATCACCCGCATGCGCCAGGACCTGCAACAACGCCTCGCCCTCACCACCCAGGAAAACCGCTAAAAGCCTGTTCAAAGG
>JAUMYP010000008.1:3485-75883 GCA_030528565.1 Pseudomonadota bacterium | reverse complement strand
GCCCACTGGCCGAGTTTTTCCCGGCCAATCTTGGCGTTGTGGCGGATGTCCACCGGAAAGCTGCCGGGGTGGTGCAGGAAATGGCTGATGTGGGCGGTATGCACCATGCCTTCGGCCAGATGGCGCAGTTCGGCCTCGATGCGCGGCCATTCCCGGGGGGGGACGCCTGCGCGCAGTTCCACGCACAGGCAGGCGGCATGGCCAGCGGGGGTATCGGCCTGTCGGCGTAGTTGCCCGGTATCGCCCTGGCTCAGCTCCAGCCTGCCCGGTTGTGCCTGGGCGGGCACGGCGACCAAGGCGGTGCGGGCAACGTCCGGGTGACTGTTGAATACCGGCTCAATCTGTTCGGTGCACAGCGTGCCGCCTGCGGCGAGTACCACGCGCTGCGATTTGCGTCCGCAAAACCAGAGGCGGCCTTCGCTATCGAAATACCCCAAATCGCCCATGCGGTGCACGATGCGGGTTGTGCCATCGGTCAGGGCTTCCCGGATTTTGGCCAGCCGGGTTTGTGCATCGCGGTTGAAATAGGCATCGGTGGCGACCGGCCCTGCCACGGTGATTTCCCCTACCACGCCCTGTGGGACTTCTTGTACATCGCGCCAGTCGGGGATAGCTTCATCACTGATGGCGATGATGCGCACTTGATTACCCGGCACCGGGCGGCCAACGCAGGTGCCCGCGCCCGCTTCGGTGCGCTCGCGCAGGGTGATGAGCTCGCGGCCTTCAATCACCGCCACCGGCAGGCATTCGGTGGCGCCATAGGGTGTCCACAATTGCCCGCCTTCGGGCATCAGTCGCAGCAGTTTTTCCACCACATCCGGCGGCACCGGGGCGCCGGCGCTGGTGGCGCGCATCACCCCGGGCAGGGGTTCGCCATGTTCGGCCAGTACCCGCATCAAGGCGGGTGAGCCGAACATCTGGGTCACGCCAAAGCGGCGGATGGCAGCATGCAGCTTGCGCGGGTTGGCCTGGGCGGGCCGGGTCGGATCCATGTCCGGGATGATGGAAGTCAGGCCGAGCGCCGGGGCAAACAGTGCAAATGGCGGGAAGGTGGGCAGGTCAACGCCGCCCGGCTCGATGCCAAAGGCCTGGCGCAGCATGTCGATTTGCGCCAGAAAATGCCGGTGACGGTACACCACGCCCTTGGGCACGCCGGTAGAGCCGCTGGTGAACAGGATGGCGGCGATGTCATCGGCCTGGGTTGTACCAAAATCCACCGGATTGGCTTTGCCGTCGCGTTCGATGGCGGCCAGTGTGGTGTCGGCAAACCAGGCGCTGCGGCCGGTGGTGATGCGGTGTTTCACCCCGCGCGCCCAGCCCAGCACGATGCGCGCGAACATCGCCAGCGGGATGCCGATGAATGCATCGGGTCTGGCCTCTGCCAGACATTGCCTGAGCGCGCGCTTGTCGATGCCCGGGTCCACCAGTACGGGCACTGCGCCAAGACGGAACAGGGCAAACATCGCCAGGAAAAATTCCGGTGTGGGGCGCACCATCACCACGCAGCGCATGCCACGGCGAACGCCCAGCCGGTGCAGGCCGGCGGCAATGGCGCTGCTGCGGCTGTCCAGCTCGCCCGTGGTCAGTGCAACCGGATAGCCGCCTCCCTTGCCGGGGCAGCGCATGGCGATGCGCTCGGGGTTTTGCCGCGCGCGCTGGCGCAGGGTGTCGGCGATATTGGTGAAGCCGGAATCTTGCGTATTCATGCGGCTATTGTCGCAACCCTTGCGTTGTTCTGCCTGATTCGCACAATGCGCGCATGACGATGACCTCCACTTTTACCCATCCCTGCCTGAGCTGCGGCGCCTGCTGCGCGCATTTCCGCGTCAGCATGCATTGGTCGGAAACCGAGCCGGAACTGGGCGGGCGGGTGCCGGTGGCGCTGACCGAATCATTGCGCCTGCACGAGCGCGCCATGCGTGGCACTTGCAGCCCTGCGCCGCGCTGCATTGCGCTGGATGCGGAAATTGGCCGCTATTCGCGCTGCACCATCCATCCGCAGCGCCCTGGCGCCTGCGAGGCCCTGCCTGCTTCCTGGGAGTTTGGCGCGCCCAGCCGCCAGTGCGATATCGCCCGCGCCGCATACGGCCTGCCGGTGCTGACCGCTGAGGACTGGCCGCAGTCCGTTTAATAGCCAGCGCGCTTGCGCATTCTCTGGGCGATGGCGCTGCGCGAGAGCAGCGCATAGAGGCCGCCAAACACGAAACCGGCCAGATGCGCGACCCAGGCCACTTGCCCGTAATTGGGGCCGATATAGGCAAAGATGGCTTGCAGCAGCACCCACAGGCCAATCAGTACGGGCGCTGGCGTGCGGATAAACTCCAGGAACAAGCCCAGCGGCACCACGACCCCCAGGCGCGCCCGCGGAAACAGCGTCAGCCATGCGCCCAGGGTGGCCGATACTGCGCCACTGGCGCCAATCAGCACATTGCCATGTACCAGCGAAATGCCAGCGGCAAGATTGGCAGCGGCGCCACCCAGCAGAAACAGCCCGAGGAAGCGCCAGGCGCCCATCATCCGTTCTGCGGGCAGGCCGAAAATCATCAGGAACACCAGATTGCCAACCAGATGCGCCCAGTCGCTGTGCAGGAACAGTGCGGTATAGAGTTTCAGCCACTGGCCGGGTGAGGGCCAGGCCTGCCCCTGCCCCAGTGGAATGCCCACCGTGCCCCAGTCCAGCAACCAGCTCAGCTGGTCATTGCCCGACAGGCTTTGTGTCCAGACAAAACTGCCGCACATCAGCAATACCAGCAGGGGGGTGACCCAGTGGGTTTGATGACGCTTGCGTGGCGGGATGGCAACAAACACAGGAGTTTCCGTTGCAAACAGGGCTATCGGGCAGCTTGCGCTGCACTGCCAGATGTTAGCCCAAGGTTAATGCCAGTATAGTAAAGGATGGCGTACAGCAAGCCTTTATGCCAGCCTGTAAGCAAATATCAAGAAATTTAGGAGAAAATCCATGCAGCGTTGTTCCACTCAAGCCCGGCTGTCTGCGCTGGCGGTTGCCGTTGTTGGCATTCTGGCCGTCGGCAGCGCCGCCGCCTCGGGTTTCCAGGTGCGCGAAACCAGCGCCAAAGTCGGTGGCCGTGCCTATTCCGGTACCGCAGTCGCCAGCAACGATACCTCGGTGGTAGCCGCCAATCCGGCCGCCATGGTCAATGCCGATGGCGTGGTGATTCAGGGCAGTGTCGGTGTGATTGACCTTAAGGCCGATTTCACCGGCGGTGGCGCAACTGCGCTCGGGACTTCCATCAGCGGCGGCAATGGCGGTGACCCCGGCAGCCCCAAGCCGGTTCCCTCGCTTGGCATCATCGTGCCGATGCAAGGCGCCCTGGAGGGGCTGACCCTGGGCGCCAGCATCACCGCGCCGTTCGGTTCGGGCACTGAATACAACAACGGCTGGGTGGGACGCTACAACGCCACCGAAACCAGCCTGAAGATGGCTGACCTCACCCTGTCGGCTGCCGTACAGGTGACCCCGGCATTTTCCGCGGGTGTGGGCTTGGTGTTTGAACGCTCGCAAGTCACCCTGGGCAAGGACATCCCGCTGGGCGTGATGCTGGCCGCCGGCCTCAAGAATCCGGCGCTGGCCACCACCCCGGACGGCAATGTCACGGTTGAAGCAGGCAACAATGCCTTTGGCTGGGTGGCAGGCTTGCAGTTCCGCCCAAGCGACAAGTTCGCCATCGGCTATTCGCATCGCTCCGAACTCAAGCATAACTTCAAGGGCGAAGCCGTATTCACCACCCCGGCTGCGTTCCAGGCCATGCAGCCGGGCTTTGCGGCAATGGCGCAGAACCCCGCTGCACCGCTGACTGCTGCGCAGCGCCAGCAACTGGCGGTGCTGGGCAACGGCTTTGTCAACACCACCGGCAGTGCACGCCTGGTAACCCCGACCCTGGACACCTTGAGCGTGATGGTCGGCGTGGGCGAGCGTGTCAAGCTGTACGCTGATGCCCAGCGCACTGGCTGGAGCAGCTTGCAGAATGTGCATATCAAGTTCGGCAACCCCTATCAGCCGGCCAGCCAGGAAAACTTCCACTGGAAGGACACCATGTTCTATTCGCTGGGCGCCGAGTTCCAGTTGAACGATACCTTCACCCTGCGCGGCGGCATCGCCCATGATGAGTCGCCGACCAACAATATCGACCGCACCCCGCGCCTGCCGGACAACAACCGCAGGCTGTATTCGCTGGGGATGAGCTGGCAAATGAATGAGAAGCTGTCGCTGGATGGCTCCTTCACCTATGTGGACATCAAGGATTCCACCACCCATTTGCCAATCAACCCGAACCCGCCGCAAAGCCGCTACACCAGCCTGGATGGCAAGTACAAAGGGCGCGCCACCGTTGTGGGGCTGGGGCTGACCTACAAGCTCTGATGTTCTGGCGTTGAGTGACAAGAAGCCCCGGCAAAATGAACTGCCCCAAGAGTTGGGTAGTGCCGGGTTAAGCAATTGAGGTCTGAGTCCGGTATTGCACCGGACTCAGAGCCTGCTTAAGAGCTTGTTCAATGTCCCTTCTTGGCATCCGTTGCTTCGCAAAGGCGGCAGATGCAAGGTGCAAGCGGGCTGTTATCTGAAGCTCAGCGGATGGATTGCAGGCTGAGGTCGATGGTGTCGCCATCGTCCTCGCGTTGCTGGATGCGTACCGGAATCGGGATGCCTTCGGCAATCCACAGGGTGCGGGTGGTGTCGCCGTTGCTGCTGACCACGCGGATGGTTGGGGTGGGTCTGCCGGAAACAGTGAGATTTTCCCGTCCCGAGACATTGAAGTTCAGTGTGGAGACTTTGCCGTTTTCAATCAGCCGGTAGCGCAGCGGGCGGTTGGCAAGTGCATCCTGGACAATGGCAAGGTTCAGGGTCATGCCATCGACATCGCCCGCTTGCAGGGCAATCGGGCCCTGGCGGTCGGCTTTGACATCACCACTCCAGCGCGCCTGGCGGCTGCCCCAATCGTAACGGCCCTGCTTGTTGCGGCGCCTGACTACCAGGTTGAGGTCTTCGCGGTTGGACAGCGGCCGCAGTCGCTCGACGCTGGCATCCACTTCGGCGCTGCGGGTCAGCCGTACCAGGGCGTTCTGCACGTTCATGGTGTAAGTCCAGCGGTTCTGGCCGCTGCTTTTCAGCGACATTGAGGCATCAGCGGCCATATTGTTGTAGCTGGCGCGATAAGTGGCATCAAAGGCGCGCAGCTCGGCAGCGTTGGCCAGGGGGGCGGCAAAGGCCAGCAGCAGACTGGTACTGGCAAGCGTCCTGGTGATGTTGGACATGACGGCTCCTTGAGATTGGGTTTGCCCCAAAGTCGGCAATTTAGCGGTTTGCAGGCCAAGGGGGGATGGGGGGCGGTTTTCCCGTTACCGGGCGTTCAGAGCAGGCGGGCGCAGTTGGCCGCTGACCGCGCGTTGCAATACCGCGACCAGTAGCTGATGTTCGCAAGGCAAAAGGCGCGCTGCCAGGGTTTCGGGGGTGTCGCCCGGTAGTACCCGGATGCGGGTCTGGGCGATGACTTCACCGGCATCCAGCGCCGGAATCACCCAGTGCACGCTGGTGCCGTGTTCCTCATCCCCGGCCTCCAGCGCGCGGCGGTGGGTATGCAGCCCTTTGTATTTGGGCAGCAGTGAAGGGTGGATATTGAGAAGGCGGTCGGCAAAGCGCGCCACGAAACCGTCCCCCAGGATGCGCATGAAACCGGCGCAGACCACCCAGTCGGGTGCGGCGGCGGCCACGGCAGCGGTCAGGGCTTCATCAAAGGCGGTGCGGCTGGGCTGCTGTTTGGCATCCAGCGACCAGCGGCAGGACTCGTCCACGCGCGCAAGTGCGGCGCAGCCGGGTTTGTCGGAAAACACGCCCACCACTTGCGCCGCCAGTTGCCCGGTGGCAATGGCATCCAGAATGGCTTGCAGGTTGCTGCCGCGCCCGGAGGCGAGCACGGCGATGCGCGGCAGGCTCATGCGTGGGTATAGCGCACGCGCTCGCCATCGGTGCGTGTCACCACCTCGCCAATCTGGCGCGGGGCAAGCCCCATGCGGTCAAGCTCGGCGCTGACTGCGGCGGCGGCCGCAGGCGGCACCACGAATACGAAGCCGATACCGCAGTTGAAGGTGCGCCACATTTCTTCCAGCGGCACCGCGCCTTCGCGTTGCAGCCATTGGAAAACCGCGGGCAGTTCAAGGGTGCGGGCATCAATGTCCAGCCCCAGGCCGTCCGGCACGACGCGGATGATGTTCTCGGTCAGGCCGCCGCCGGTGATATGCGCCATGGCGTGAATGGCGCTGCCGTGCGCGCCGCCGAGCAATTGCAGCACCGGCTTCACATACAGGCGGGTCGGCGCCATCAGCGCGTCGGCCAGTGTCTGCCCGCCCAGGTCGTAGTCCAGCGGTGTGCCGCTGCGTGCCAGAATCTTGCGAATCAGCGAGTAGCCATTGGAATGCGGGCCGCTGGAGGCAATGCCAATCAGCACGTCACCGGCCTGCACCCTGCTGCCGTCGCGGATTTCGCTCTTTTCCACCCCGGCCACGCAAAATCCGGCCAGGTCGTATTCGCCCGGTGCGTACATATCCGGCATCTCGGCGGTTTCGCCGCCAATCAGCGCGCAACCGGCTTCGGTGCAGCCTGCGGCAATGCCGCCCACCACCGCAGCGGTGGTGTCGATATCCAGCTTGCCGGTGGCAAAGTAATCTAGGAAAAACAGTGGCTCGGCGCCTTGCACCAGCACATCGTTGACGCACATCGCCACCAGGTCGATGCCGATGGTGTCGTGGCGACCCAGTTGCTGCGCCAGCTTCAGCTTGGTGCCCACGCCATCGGTGCCGGAAACCAGCACCGGCTCGCGGTATTTGGCCGAGAGGTCGAACATCGCGCCAAAGCCGCCCAGCCCGCCCATCACCTCCGGACGAAAACTCTTTTTCACCAGGGGCTTGATGCGCTCGACCAGTTCGTTTCCGGCATCAATATCGACACCGGCATCGCGGTAAGTCAGGGGGGCTGGGTTGTTCACGGCTATCGACTCCAACAAGGGAGGCCAATTTTAGCGCCTGAATGCCTGGCGATGGACGCGAGCGCCCGGCTGCGGCAACATTGGCCGTTCAATCGACCTGGAACCTGATGATGCGTTCTGTCATGCAATCGGCCTTGGCCTTGTTATTGACCCTCGGCATGCTGCCAGCACTGGCGCAGCGTCACTCCGAAAGTGGCGCGCGCGCGCGCGGGCAGGGGGCTTATCAAGCGGAAGTCACGGTGCGTTCGCAGTCTGAAAGTGAGCGCAATGGCGGCTTTGCCCGTGCGCTTTCGCAGGTGCTTGCCAATATGTCGGGCGAGCGCAATCCCGGCGCACGCCCCGGCATGAGCGAGGAGCTGCGCCGCGCCAGGGAATATGTGGAAGGCTATGACTACCGCCAGGATGAGGGGCGTTCGGCCAGTGGCGCGCCAACCTTCAGCACCACCATGGTGGTGCGCTTCCACCCCGACAAGGTGGATGAGCTGGCGAAGATGGTGGGGCTGCCGGTGTGGCCCTCGCCGCGTCCCAAGCCGGTACTGTGGCTGGCGATTGACGATGGCTCCGGCCCGCGTCTTGTCGGCCTGCAACAGAACAATGCCGCCCGCAGCATTCTTGACCGCGCCCGCGCCCGTGGCTACGCGCTGGGATTGCCGGCTGGCAATGCCGCAGAGCAGGCCATGGCCGGGGCGATTTGGCGCGGCGATACCGCAGCCGTTGCCCGTACCTCGCGCGCCTATGCGCCGCCGATGCAGTTGCTTGGCAAGCTCTATCGCGCCGGCAGTGGCTGGCGTGCGGACTGGATTTTTGTCGATGATGGCAAGGTGCTGGCGCGTACCAGCAGCAATGATGCCGATGCCCGCCGGGCGATGGCGGCCGGCGCCGACATGGCCGCCAATGCGCTGATTCGCAAATATGCCCGCGCCACTGTACCGGCCAGCCCGCCGGGGGATTTCACCCTCACCATCAGTGGCGTGAAAGATGCCCATGACTATCTGCGCCTGATGGGCTGGCTGGAAGGCCATGCGCTGGTGGGCAGCGTGGTGCCGGTATCGGCGGCGGATAACGCGCTGGTATTGCGCCTGCACCTCAAGACCGGGCTGGCCGGTTTTAGCCGTGCGCTGGGTCGCGATGGCGTGCTTGTCCAAGTTGAGGGCGAGGACAAGACTCAATTTGTTTTGCGTTGAGGATGACCGGATGAATTCTGCTCCCAGCCGCCAGCAATCACTGGCCGATATCGCTGCCTTCTTCCGCCGTGTGCAATGGGCGGCGCTGGCGCTCGGCATCCTGTGGGTCATCAGTCTGCTTGCCCCGATTCTGACCCCGTTTGTGGCGGCGGCGATTCTCGGCTGGATGGGCGACCCGTTGGTGGACAAGCTGGAAGCACGCGGTTATTCGCGTATTACCGCCGTAATGCTGGTATTTCTGATGATGACGCTGCTGCTGCTGGCGGTGTTACTGGTTTTGATACCCCTTATCGTGCGCCAGGTGATGACCCTGGTGGAATCCTGGCCGCAGTATCAGGCCTGGTTCAATGGCTGGTTTTATGGGCAATTGGCGCCCTGGCTGCTGAAACAGTTCGATTTCGACCTGGTGGCCTGGCTTGATAGTGAGCATTTGCTGGGCATGTTGCGCGAGCACTGGCAGCGGGTAGGCGGCGCCGCCACCACGGTGCTGGCCTTTGTTTCGCGCTCGGGCATGAATATCGCACTGTGGCTGACCAATCTGGTGCTGATTCCGATTCTGGCGTTTTTCTTCCTGCGCGACTGGGACAAATTTGTCGAGCGCATCGCGGCGCTGGTGCCGCGCGACCATATCGCCACGGTGAGCCGTCTTGCCAAAGAGTCTGACGAAGTGCTGGGCGGTTTCCTGCGCGGGCAGTTCCTGGTGATGGCGGCGCTCGGCCTGATGTATGGCCTGGGACTGTGGCTGGTGGGCGTGAAAGTGGGGCTGCTGATTGGCGTTATTGGCGGCATTCTCAGCTTTGTGCCGTATCTGGGGCCGGCCTCGGTCGTGGTGATGGGCGCAGTGGCTGCCCTGGTGCAGGGCGGCGGCTGGCCGATGCTGCTGGGCGTGGGCGTGGTGTTCACCGTGGCGCAGTTGGTGGAGAGCTATATCCTGACGCCCAAGCTGGTGGGCGAGCGCATTGGCCTGCACCCGATGGCGGTGATTTTTGCGGTGATGGCAGGCGGGGTGCTGTTTGGCTTCCTGGGCATGCTGCTGGCGCTGCCGGTGGCCGCAGTGATGAATGTCATGCTGCATTTTGCGGTAGAGCGTTATCACCTCAGCAAAACCTATGTGGGCGAAGGGCCGGAGCTTGTGCTGTCTGCGGAGCCGGGCAGCACAATCCTGATGCCGGACGAGCCATCGGAGTCATCCAGGGCGTGAGTGCTTCCCGACAACTGCCATTGGGGCTGAGATACCCGCCCGACCAGCGGCTGGAAAACTTTGTGGCCGCACCGCCTGCGGCACTTGAGCAGCTACGCCTTCTGGCCGGTGGCGAAGGCGCGGGCTTGTATCTGGCCGGTGGCGAGGGCAGCGGCAAGACACATTTGGCCTTGGCCATATGCTCCGAGGCAGAACGCATTGGACGGACGAGCCATTATTTGCCAGTCGCGGTGTTGGGACAGTATCTGGAAGATACGCTGCCTGTACCGCAGCCGGGTGTGCTGTATGCGCTCGATGGCCTGGAAAAAATCGCTGGGATGCGGGCGCAGGAAGTGGCGCTGTTCAATTTTCACAATGCCGTGCGCGACTGTGGCGGCCAGCTTTTGTATACCGCTATCCAGACGGCTGAGCACCTTGAACTGGTGCTGCCTGATTTGGCATCGCGTCTGGCACAACTGCCGCGCATCGTGCTGGCATTGGCGGATGATGCAGCGCGTGCCGAAATCCTGCGCCTGCGCGCGGCACGGCGCGGCCTGCAGTTTGATGATGCCGCGATTGACTGGTTACTAAAACATCATGGCCGCGATTTGCGTGGCCTTGCACAACTTTTTGAACGGCTTGACCGCGAATCACTGGCGGCGCAACGGCGCCTGACCCTGCCGTTCTTGCGTCAGGTATTGGCAGCGAGCAGCGCCTGATTCAAAAGCGCCAGGCGCTCCGGCGTGCCGACATCGGTCCAGCGTCCGCGGTGGCGCTCGCCGCTGACTTGTCCCTGGCGCATGGCCGCGCGCAGCAGTGGCGCCAGGCGGAACTTTGGCGGGGTGTCGGCAGCGCCCGCTGCATCGCCAATCACTTCGCGCCAATGGGCAAATAGTGCCGGGCGATACACGCCGATGCCGGAGAAGGTGAGCTTTTCGGCGCCTTCCGAATGCAGTTTTCCGGCCGCATCCAGTGCGAAATCGCCCTTGGGGTTGTGTTCGGGATTGTCCACCATCAGCAGATGTGCCAAGCCCTGTGGCTCGCGCGGCAGGCGGGCAAAGTCGGCATCGCACCAGACATCGCCATTGACGGCGATGAACGGGGCATCGCCCAGCAGCGGCAGGGCATTCCACATGCCGCCGCCGGTTTCCAGCGGGCTTGCGCCCTCAAAAGAAAACACAAGCCGCAGCCCGAACTGGCTGCCATCACCCAGCACGGCCGGGAACTGCTCGGCCAGCCACGAGGTATTGATGATGATCTCGCGTATGCCAATGGCGGCCAGTTTTTGCAGATGCCAGACAATCAGCGGCTTGCCGCCGACGCTGAGCAACGGCTTGGGGGTGGTATCGGTCAGTGGCCGCATGCGCTCGCCAAGACCTGCTGCAAATATCAGTGCCTTCATGTCAGCGCCGGTGCTTCGAACAGTGGCTTGATACGTTGCCCGATAAAACCGGCCAGGCCGGAAAGCGCCGGGTATTTCGGCAGCACTTCATCCAGATAGGTGAAAAAGCGCGGCGCGTCGGTGAGATATTTCAGCTTGTGGTCACGGTGGTGCAGGCGGGCAAAAATGCCGATGACTTTCAGGTGGCGCTGGATGCCAATCAGCTCGGCATCGTGGATAAAACGCTCCAGCGCAGGTACCGGCAAACCGGCGGCGCTGGCGCGCGCGTGGTAGTGGTGCAGCCAGGTATTGACGCGCTCGGCGGGCCAGCTGATAAAGGCATCCTTGAACAGTGAGAGTACGTCATAGGCGATGGGGCCGGCCACGGCGTCCTGAAAGTCCAGCACTGCCGGGCCATTTTCGGCCTGCATCAGATTGCGCGGCATGAAATCGCGGTGCACCAGCACTTGCGGCTGTGCCAGTGCGGCATCAATCAGCACCCGGTAGGCCGCATCGAGGGTTTCCAGGTCGCTGCAATCAAGCGCAAGCCCAAGATGGCGCTGGCAGAACCATTCGTCGAACAGGCGCAGCTCGCGCAGCAGCATGGCTTCGTCATAGCGCGGCAGGTTTGCGGGCGGGGCGATGGCCTGCAATTTCAGCAATTGGCTGATGGCCGCATCAAACAGCGCATCGGCATTGTCGGCGGTGAGGTCGTGCAGATAGGTATGCGCGCCCAGGTCTTCCAGCAACAAAAAGCCCTGTTCGCGGTCTTCGGCCAGCACTTCCGGCACGCGCACGCCGCCGTTTTTGAGGAGCGTAGCGATGGCAAGCCAGGGCGCGACATCTTCCACGCCGGGCGGCGCATCCATGACGATGCGGCTGGGGCTGATGCCGCTGGTGCGCCAATAGCTGCGGAAACCGGCATCCACCGATGCGCGTTCAAGTTCAAGGTCGGGCGCGGCAAGTACCGAGCGCGCCCATTCAAGGCGTTGCGTTTCGCGGGTCATGGGGTCAGGAGTAAGGACTGATTGGGGCTGCCGGGATGTGCGCGAGGCCATCCCGGCAGGTTTTGGGGATTAGCAGCAGCCGTGGTCGCCGTGGCGCTTGCCGCTGTCCGGGCTGACTGCCGCGCCGCTGGTTTCGCCACGCAGGCTGGCGGCGTGATGGGCGAGGATGACCTGCGCCACGCAGGCGGTGACGCGTTTGCCCATCGGGATATGCAGGAATTCGTTGGGGCCGTGGGCATTGCTGTGCGGCCCCAGCACGCCGGTAATCATGAACTGCGCGCCGGGGAATTTCTCGCCCAGCATGCCCATGAACGGAATCGAGCCGCCTTCACCCATATACATCGCGCTCTTGCCAAAGAATGCCTGGCTGGCCGCTTCGATGGCTTCAGAAAGCCAGGGCACCATCGCCGGGGCATTCCAGCCGGTAGAGGATTTTTCCAGCTCGAAGCTGACCTTGGCGCCATTCGGCGGATTGGCCAGCAGGGTATCGCGCAGCAGCTGGCCACCGGCATCGCCATCGAGGGTCGGCGGCAGGCGTAGCGAGAGCTTCACCGAGGTGAACGGGCGCAGCACATTGCCGGCATTTTCCAGCGGCGGCATGCCATCCACGCCGGTCACCGACAGCGCCGGATACCAGGTGCGGCCAAGAATCTGCTGGGTAACCTGCTGGTGCATCGGCAGCAGGCCATCCACGGCCGGGTAGCTGGCAAACACTTCCGCGCCCAGTACTTCGGCGGCTTTTTCGGCCTGTTCGATGCGCTCGGCAGGGATGTCCACATGCAGGCCATCCAGTATCAGCTGCCCGCTGGTTTCGTCTTCGATACGCGAGAGTAGCTGCCGCAGCAGGCGGAAGCTGGAGGGCACCACGCCCGATGCGCTACCCGAATGCACGCCCTCGTTCAGCACATCCACGCGCAGATTGCCACCGGCCAGACCGCGCAGCGAGGTGGTGCACCAGAGTTGCTCATAATTGCCGCAGCCAGAATCCAGGCAGACCACCAGCGAGGGCTTGCCGATACGCTCGGCCAGATGGTCCACATAGGCGGGCAGGTCATAGCTGCCCGATTCCTCGCAGGCCTCAATCAGAATCACGCAGCGTGCATGCGGCAAACCTTGTGCCTGCAAGGCCATGATGCTGGTGAGCGAGCCGAAGATGGCATAACCATCATCCGCGCCGCCGCGCCCGTACAGCTTGTCGCCGCGCAGCACCGGCTTCCACGGCCCCAGGTCTTCGTCCCAGCCGGTCATTTCCGGCTGTTTGTCCAGATGCCCGTACAGCAGCACGCAATCCTCGCCTACCGATTCGCCGCTGGCCGGGATGTCGATGAAAATCAGTGGTGTGCGTCCTTCCAGCCGTACCACTTCCACTGTCATGCCGGGGATGCTTTGCGACTTGGCCCAGTTCTCCATCAGCGTCACCGCCTGTTCCATATAGCCATGCTCGCGCCAGTGCGCATCGAACATCGGCGACTTGTTGGGAATGGCGATGTAATCCATCAGCTGCGGGACGATTTCGCTGTCCCATTTGTCATTCACGAACTGGCTGAGTTTCTGGCTGTCCACAACGTAGCTCCAATTTCCGGCGGTAACTTGATGGCAAATTGTACCTAGGAGTGTGGATTGCGTCGGCTTTCGGAATTTTCCTACAGGCTAGTCAGATATTTCTTGTCCAGGATGGAGAGTTTCTCCATATCGCAAGACCGACGCGTGCCGGATACTGCGCTTGCCCGGAAGACAGGGACATCAGCGAAAGACGGAGATGGTTTAGGGATGAAGCGTTTTAAGGTCTGTTTGGCGCTATCGCAGGTTTTGCCGGCATGCCTGGCGACAGCCGCCGTGCATCGGGTAGATATCAACCATGCCAGCGAATGGGCTTTGGTCTGCGCCCTGGAAGGCGTAGCCCAGCAGGAAGCCAGGGCGATTGTCGATTACCGCAAGGAACATGGCGCGTTCAGGAGCATGGAGCAGCTGGCCCTGGTCAAGGGAGTTGACCTTGGCGTAGTGGAGCGCAACCGGGAGCGCATCGTCCTGGGTGGAGTGCGTGACAGGATGGAGTGGCAGGCAGGGCGGCGAAGGACAAGGTAGTAAGGAACCTTGAACAGGCTCTAAAACAGCCAGGGAGGCCGTGCAGCGACCTGCGCTGCAACAGGGATGATTACACAAGAGGAGCAGGCGGAAAGCCGCGCGGCTTGAGGATAAGTACGCGAGCGTGCCAGGAGGCGCCACAGGGAAGTCAGGCTCGGAGTCGCAGGGATGTGGCTCCGGCTTGCTTATTGGGCGTTTTTCGTTTGACCTGACTCAATTTCCTGAATTTAGGAAATTCTAAAATCCGCGGTCGCAATCAAGGTTGACAAAGATGCCTGTTGTACTGTTTGAGTCTGGTGAGCACCGCTGTATTGTTTTCAATGATTTGGTGCGCGGTGAGGATGGCGTTCAGGCCAATCAATTTTTGATTCAGCGCGGCAAGGCAAATGCGTTGCTGGATCCGGGCGGGGCGCTGCTCTATAACCCGCTGGTGCTGGCGCTTGCCAATTATTTGAAACCGGCCGATTTGGACTATGTCATCTGCTCTCACCAAGACCCGGATATCGTCGGCTCGATAGACAAATGGCTGCTGTATAGCCAGGCGCGAATCGTCTGCTCCGAGCTATGGGGGCGCTTTGTGCCGCATGTGGTGCCCGGCTATATGCAACACGCCGGACAGGAGCGTTATTTATTGGTGCCCGACCGGGGAAGCGAGGTCGGGCTGGGCGACTCCTGTTTGTACCTGGTGCCGGGGCATTTCATGCACTCGGTCGGCAATCTGGGGGTTTATGACCCGGTAAGCCGGATTCTTTTCTCCGGGGATATTGGGGCCTCCTTGATTCCCAGCGGTGAGGCGTACCGCATTATTGAAGATGGCTTTGAAGCCCATATGCCCAGCATGCGGGGCTTCCACCGGCGCTATATGACCACCAACAAAGTGCTGCGGCTGTGGGTGGAAATGGTGCGGGAGATTTCACCGGCAATGATTGTGCCGCAGCATGGCTTCCCGCTGGCAGGCCAGGCCATGAAAGATTTTCTGGCATGGCTCGAAGGTCTGGAGTGTGGTGTGGACTTGCTGACTTCTGCCGACTACCAGCCGTGGAAAAGCTGGAAAAACCCGGCAGGCGGTATTTGATTGCGTATGGGTTAAGAGTCTTTGAACAGGCTCTAAAGACAAACGTCCCCGTATTTTTGCGGTGCAGCGTGCAAACTGAACAGCTATTAATTAACCTGAATTTGCTTCCGACGTGGGGGAGGGAGCACTAGCCCGCCAGCGTCCTCCTAGCTGGCGGGCTTTTTTATGCGCTGTCCAGTAGCTGGTTATTGGAAAGGGCTTTGAGCCTGCCGTAAGCGCGTGCATGATGCGCAGCATGAATGCCCAACACCTTTTGACTGCCCTCGCCGAACGCGCGCAAACCCGTCTGGGTTGCGATGATGCGCGTATTGCGGATATTGCACGCATCAGTGACTTCGCCATCGACACCCTGGCGCGGCAGCCGCAATTGCTGGCCCAGCTCTTGGCGGATGATGGTGCGCAGCGCATCGGCGAGCCGCAGCTTGTAGCGGAGAACCGCAGTGACTGGAGCCTTCTGCTGCGCCGTTATCGCGCGGCAGAGTCCACCCGGCTGATTTGGCGTGATGCCCTGGGGCTGGTCTCGGTAGAAGCGGTTTTGCATGATGCAACGGTACTTGCCGAAACCTGTTTGCAGCTTGCGCTTGCCGCACTGGAGAGCGAGTTTATCGCCCGGCATGGCGTAGTGCGCGATGCGCAAGGCAATGCGGTGCGGCTGGTGGTTTTTGGCCTGGGCAAACTGGGGGGCGGCGAGCTTAATTTCAGCTCTGATATTGATTTGGTCTATGGCTATGCCGAGGACGGTGAAAGTGACGGCGCCCGCAGCCTGCCTGCCGAAACCTACTTCATGCGCCTGGGGCAGCAGCTTGCCAAATTGCTGGATGAAGTGAGCGCCGAAGGTTTTTGTCATCGCGTCGATTTGCGGCTGCGCCCGTATGGCAATGCCGGACGGCTGGCCTGGTCATTTAATGCGCTTGAGCAATATTTCCAGCGTGAAGGCCGCGACTGGGAGCGTTATGCCTGGCAGAAGGCGCGTCCGGTGGCGGGCGATATCGAGGCAGGCGAGGCATTTTTGCAGCAGATAAAGCCGTTCATTTATCGCCGTTATCTGGACTTTGGCGCCTTGCAGGGCTTGCGTGAAATGAAGGCGCTGATTCGTGCCGATGTGGCGCGCAAAGACCGCGCTGATGACATCAAGCGTGGCACAGGCGGTATTCGTGAAATCGAATTTCTGGTGCAGGCGCTGCAACTGATTCGTGCCGGACGCGAGCCTGGCTTGCAGTGCCGTGGCCTGCTGCCTTCGCTGGCGGCGCTGATTGATGCCGGACAAGTCCGCCGTGATACCGGCAAGCGCCTGCGCCAGCATTATCTTGAATTGCGCCGGGTGGAAAACCGCCTGCAAATGCTGCGTGATGCGCAAACTCATGTGTTGCCGGAAAACATTGACGAGCAAACTCGGCTGGCTGTGGGGCTGGGTTTTGAAAACTGGCCTGAATTTCTGACCGCGCTGAATACCGTGCGAGCCATGGTTTCTGCCGAGTTCGATGCGCTGCTGGCCGAAAAGAAGAAGCAGCCACAACCGGATACGCTGAAAAACTATTGGCAATGCCTGCCTGATGCCGGTGATGCGGCGGCGCTGGCAGAAGCGGGCTTTGCCGAGGCCGAAGAACTCGATGCCCGCCTGCGTGACCTGTTGCGTGGCGCGGCAGCCAGGCAAAGTTCGGATATTGGCCGCGCCCGTCTCGACCGGGTGATGCCCGCACTGATTGCCGCTTGCGCAAGCGCGTCGCAGCCCGATGCGGCTCTACGTCGCGTGCTGAGTCTGGTACAGAACATCCTGCGGCGCAGCAGCTATCTGGTATTGCTCGATGAGCAGCCGCAGGCATTGAAACGGCTGGTGGATGCACTCTCGCGCAGCGCATTGTTAGGGGAGCGACTGGCGCAATACCCGCTGCTGCTGGATGAGCTGCTGGATATGCGTACTGCCGAGCCGCTGCCCGATGCCGCTGGCATGCACATGGCCTGCCAGCGTGCCGTGCAAGAGGCGGGCGATGATATTGAAAGCGCCCTGCGGCGGCTCAATGAAACCCGGCAGGCCATCAGCTTCCGCATTGCGCTGGCCACCCTCGATAACCGGCAAAGTGCCAGTCATAGCGCCCGGCAACTGGCCTGGCTGGCCGATGCGGTGGTGGCGCAGGTGCTGGAGATTGCCCGCAAGGAACTTGGGCAAGCGCATGGGCAGCTGCCTGACGCACAGTTCGCGGTGATTGGCTATGGCAGCCTGGGCGGGCAGGAGCTGGGCTTTGGCTCCGACCTTGACCTGGTGTTCCTTTTTGACGCTGCGCCGGATGCCGAGTCCGATGGCCGCCGCCCATTGGATGCACCGCGCTGGTTTGCACGGCTTGCGCAAAAAATCGTCGGCTATCTGCAAACTGCGACCGCCGCCGGGCGGCTGTTTGATGTGGATGTGCGGCTGCGCCCGGATGGCAGCAAGGCGATGCTGGTTTCAAGCCTGGAGAGCTTTGCCCACTATCAGCATGAGCGCGCCTGGACTTGGGAGAAACAGGCCCTGGTGCGCGCCCGCTGTGTGACAGGCGATGGGGCGCTGGCTGAAAAATTTGAGACAACCCGCGCCGGGGTTTTGCAGCAGATGCGCGATGCAGAAACCCTGCGCCAGGAGGTGCTGCAAATGCGCGAAAAAATGCGCGCCGAGCTTGACCGCAGCCACGCCGGGCAACTGGATATCAAGCAAGGCACGGGCGGCTTGGTGGATATCGAGTTTCTGCTGCAATACCTGGTGTTACTGCATGCCAGTCGCCTGCCAGCACTGGTGGCATGGCGCGAGAGTACAGGGCTGATAGCGGCGCTGGGAGAAAGCGCCGTGCTCAGCCCGGAGCAAACCCGCAGCCTGCAACAGGCGCACGAAGTGCTATTGGACACCGGCCTGCGCTGCACGCTGGACCGCAGAAAGCGCATGGCCGCACGCAGCGATAGCGCCGCGATGGATGCGGCTGCCTATGTGGAAAAGTTATGGCAAATGCTGCTAGCGCCCATCAGCCCGGCGCCAGCCAGTTGAACGGCGGCCAGGGCAGATTGCGGGCAATCCAGTAGCTACATAGCAGATACAGCCAGAGTTTGGGGTTACCGGCAATACGGCGAAAGCTGGCCAGTTGCGGCGGGTTCCAGCCTGCGCTCGAAAGCGCCATCAAAGCCAGCACCGGCAGGCTGATGACCAGTAACGGATTCATTGCCATCGCTCCGGCGATATCACCATGTACCAGCGCATGCAGGCAACGGGTGCTGCCACAGCCAGGACAATAAATGCCGGTGATGAGCGAAAACGGACAGCCCGGCAAGGGGTTGCCGGGCTGGTTGGGGTCAATGTGCCGCAGGATGAAAGTGGCAGCGGCTGCACCGCTGGCAAGCAGGGCAGTGGGTACCCAGCGCAGATTATGTTGCCAGCCAGGCAAATCAGATGTCCGCAGCGCCTGCAAAGGCACCCAATACGGCAAGAATTAAGTAGATTAGACCCAATACAATGCCTACGCCTGCAGAAATCATCGCCCACTTCTTGGCGTTGTCCGAAGCCTGCTGTGCAGCCGCATAATCACCAGCAGCAACCAGGCCATCCACCTTGGCGGCATGCACGATGGACACGATACCCAGCGGCAGGCAGCAGAACAGGGTGGACAGAATGGCCCAAACGAGATTGTTGGGGATTTTGGCAGATGAGTTCATTGGAGGACTTCCTTTAGCAAACGTGAATAGCGGCTGCATCTTGGCAGGCAGCTGATGAATATGCAACCGTGCAGCTCAGAGCCTTTGAACAGGCTCTCAGGCCGCATCGCCGCGCAGCTGCCGCACGATGGACTCAAGCTCGGCAGCATGAGTGGTAGCACCGTTCACGGCCTCGCCTGCAATCACATCCACCCGGGCGCGCAGGCGGCGCGGCAGGCGCATCCGGCCAAGGCGCGAATCGCGGCGGCTCCACATGCTGGCCCACATGCCGCGCAGCGCCAGCGGAATGACCGGCACCGGGCGGCGGGCGAGGATTTTTTCAACGCCTGATTTGAACGGCGCGATTTCGCCATCGCGGGTTAGCGCGCCTTCCGGGAAAATGCACACCACTTCGCCTGCGGCCAGCGCCGCGTCGATTTCATCAAAGGCGGCCAGCATCAATGCCCGGTTCTCGCGTGCACCGGCAATCGGGATGGCGCGGGCAACGCGGAAAATCCAGTTCATCAGGGGAATCTGGAAAATCTTGTAATACATCACAAAGCGCACCGGGCGCTTGATGCTGGCTGAGAGAATCAGCGCATCCATATAGCTGACATGGTTGCAGACAACCAGCGCCGCGCCTTCTTCGGGGATATTGTCTTCGACCTTGTGGCTGCGGATACGGTAGAAAAAGCCGAGCATCAGCCAGACCACAAAGCGCATGGCGAACTCCGGCACGATGCTGAAAATCCACAGGCTCACCAGCAGGTTGGCGATGGCAAGCGCAAGAAAGACTTGCGGAATCGTCCAGCCCAGCACCTGCTGCACAAACAGCCCGGTGCCCGCAGCGGCGACGATGAACAGCGAGTTCTGGATATTCAGCCCGGCAATCACCCGGGACAGCTCATCGGCCGGGGTGCGGCTTTGAATCAGTGCAAACAGCGGCACCACGAAAAAGCCGGTAAACATGCCGATGGCCAGCAGGTCGATGCTGATGCGCAGGCTGCCCGGCTGCGCTGCAAACTCACCGATACCAAGGCCGCCGATGGGCGCGGCGCCACTGCGGGCAAAGTACAAGTCCAGCATGAAGGCGCTCACTCCCAGCGCCCCCAGCGGCACCAGCCCCAGCTCCACCCGGCGGCCGGAGAGTTTTTCGCACAACACCGAGCCTAGCCCGGTGCCGACCGAAAACAGTCCCAGCGCCAGCAGGTACAGTGATTGCGCGCCGCCCAGATTCAGCTCTGCATAGCCGGGCAGTTGCGAGGTGATGACCGTGCCGATAAACCAGAACCAGGACACGCCAAGGATGCTGTTGCGCACCGCCAGCTGCTTGCGGGTAAGGCGCATGATGGCGAGTGACTCGGACAGCGGGTTGGGATTGATGCGCAAGTCCGGCGCACCGGCGGCCACTTGCGGGATAAAGCCGCTGACAAAACGGCCAAGCACTGCCAGGCTAACCACCGCTGCGGCGGCAAGATACGGCCCCTGATGATGGGCGATAAGGAAAATACCGCCGCCTGCCAGCATCCCGGACAGGATGGAAATGCTGGTGCCCATTTCAACAAGGCCATTGCCGCCGGTCAGCTCCTCACGGCGTAGCACGCCCGGCAGGATGGAATACTTCACCGGGCCAAACAGCGTGGACTGCACCCCGGTCAGGAATAGCGCCCCCAGCAGAACCGGCATGTTGTGCAACACAAAGCCCAGCGCCGCCAGCGACATGATGAAGATTTCCATGCTGGTGGTGATGCGCACCAGCCGGGATTTTTCCAGTTTTTCGGCAATCTGGCCTGCCAGTGCAGAAAACAGAAAATACGGCAGGATGAAAACCGCCGGGGCAAGATTGGTGTACAGCGAGCGTTCTTCTGCCGACACGCCCATCCAGAACAGCAGCGCGATGATTGCCTGCCGGTAGACATTGTCATTGAAGGCGCCGAGGCACTGCACCAGAAAGAACGGCAAAAAACGCTTTTGCCCCAGCAGCGCAAATTGCGAGCGCGTGGGTTTGAAATCGGGAGCGCTGGACATGTATGCCTCACGTAGTGCGTGGCAATGGGATGGCAGGCGAATGACGCCAAAGCCGCCAGTCAGGACAGGGTAGCGTTTTGACCACCCTGTTTATTGGTATGGTCAGAATCAACCGCGGCTGATGGCGCGATGGCCGATATCGCTGCGGTGGAATTCGCCGTCCCAGCCGATTTGCGCCACCACCTGATAGGCGTGCCGTTGCGCGGCGGCCACGTCATCGCCCAATGCGCAGGCGCACAGTACCCGCCCGCCTGCGGTGAGCACTTCGCCGTGTTCGCCCAGTTGGGTACCGGCATGGAACACCTTGCTGCCTTGCGGCAGTGGCGCATCCAGACCGCGAATCACATCGCCAGTGCGCGGGGTGTCGGGATAGTTTTCTGCGGCCATGACCACGCCCAGCGAGCATTGCCGGTTCCACCGGGCGCTCACGCCCTCAAGCTGGCCGTCGATGGCGGCTTCGAGCAAATCCACAAGGTCAGATTGCAGGCGCAGCATCACCGGCTGGGTTTCCGGGTCGCCAAAGCGCACATTGAATTCGATGACTTTCGGCGCGCCCGTGGCATCAATCATCAGTCCGGCATACAGGAAGCCGGTAAAAGGCATGCCATCGGCGGCCATCCCGGCCACGGTCGGCTGCACCACTTCGCGCAGGATGCGCGCGTGGATGTCCGCTGTCACCACCGGCGCGGGCGAATAGGCGCCCATGCCGCCGGTATTGGGGCCGGTATCGCCATCGCCGACGCGCTTGTGGTCCTGGCTGGTGGCCATTGGCAGGGCGCTCTTGCCATCGACGATGCTGATGAAGCTGGCTTCCTCGCCTTCCAGGAATTCTTCAATCACCACCCGCGCACCGGCCTTGCCGAAGGCATTGCCCGAGAGCATGTCGCGCACCGCCGCTTCGGCTTCGGCCAGGGCCATGGCGACAATCACGCCCTTGCCCGCCGCCAGGCCATCGGCCTTGATGACGATGGGCGCGCCTTTTTCGCGCACATAGGCCAGTGCCGCATCGACATCTTCATGCACGGCATAAAACGCGGTGGGGATGCCGTGGCGGGCAAGAAAATCCTTGGCAAATGCCTTGCTGCCTTCGAGCTGTGCGGCGGCGGCGGTGGGGCCAAAGATGCGTTGCCCGGCAGCGCGGAAGGCATCCACCACACCGGCCACCAGCGGCGCTTCCGGGCCAACGACCGTCAGCGCCACGCCTTCTGCCTGCGCCAGTTGCAGCAGGCCGTTGATGTCGGTGGCCGCGACCGCGACATTGCGGCATTTGCTTTCGACTGCGGTACCGGCATTGCCGGGCGCGACCAGCACCTCGGTAACGCGCGCAGACTGCGCCAGTTTCCATGCCAGGGCGTGTTCGCGGCCACCAGAGCCGATGACAAGAATTTTCATGCCGGATTTCCTGCGGTTGGGAGTGGGGGATTTTATTGATTCGGAGGGGCAAAACGTAGCGCGCAGTTAAAACATTGAGCCACCACCCGCAGCAGGCGGGCTGGCAGGGCGGTTGCTGCTGGGCGGATATTCCAGCGTCTCTGGCTCGCTCAACCAGCGCCGGGTGCTGCGCTGGAAAAACAGGCTGTTGGGAATGCGCAACTGGCTCTGGCCACCTTGCGGGTGGATTTCTTTCAGGGTGACGTAAATCAGGTTCATGTCCACCACCTTGCCGCGCAGGCCGGGACGGTCGCCACCTTCCAGCAGTTCAATCTGGTCATGCAGGCGGAACGGGCGGGTGATGAGCAGCAGCAAGGCACAAAAGATGTTGGTGAGCACACTCCAGGCGGCGAAAAACGCCACCGCCGCCACAGCGGTAAAGCCAGTGAATGCCGTCCACAGCACGCCGCCGGAAACGCCAAGGCGCTCCAGCACCAGCAGCAAGGTGCCAAAGCCCAGCAGCACATTGAGGATGCGCCGTGCGCCCACCCATACTTCCACCGGCAGCTCATAACGCTGCGAGAGCTTTCTCAGAACCTTGTCGAACACCCAGCGCAGCAGCAAGGCCGCGGCCAGAATCAATACGATTTGGGCGATGAGCAGAAATTCGCCATACCAGGCCTGCATCCACGGTGGCAATTTGCTTTTCCAGTGCATGTGTTTCTCCTGCGCTTCGGGGCTGGGCATTGTAGCGGGGCAACACCATAAGGCCTGCACATCGCAGCATTGAATGGGACAATAAGACCATGATGGTCACCCCGCTTATCCTGCATCCGCACCCGAACACGCCTTGCCCGGCCGTGCGCGCTTTGGCTGTGGACTGGGCCTGGGTCGATGCCGATATCCTGCGACTGGATTACCGGCTGGATGCCAACCTGGCCGCATTGCGTATCCCGCCGCGCGCAGCCATGCCTGCCGCCCGCGATGGGCTATGGCAGCACACCTGTTTTGAAGCATTCATCGCTGCGCTGGATGCGCCGGGCTATCACGAGTTCAATGCCTCGCCCTGCGGCGATTTTGCCGCCTATGTATTTGCCGCCGAGCGCCAGCGGCAGATGGCGGTCACGCTGCCTGCACCGCAAGTCAGTTGCCAGGCGGCGGACGAGGGGCTGCAACTGCGGCTGGAAATCCCCCGCCCGGCACTGCCAGAGGGGCGTGCATGGCAGCTGGGCTTGAGTGCAGTGATTGAATCGGCATCAGGCGCGTGCAGCTATTTCGCACTGGCGCACCCCAGGCCCGTGCCTGATTTTCATGCCCGTGCCGGCTGGACGGCGCGGCTTTCCCTTTGACTACTTGAAACTTGCAAACATGCAATTCGGACTTGAACGCTTTATCCAGGATTCCACCCTGCGTGCACCGCTGGCCGGTCGCCGCGTAGCACTGCTGGCGCATCCGGCTTCGGTCACCCGCGACCTGAGGCACGCACTGGATGCCATCGCCGCGCTGCCGGATGTCAAACTCACTGCGGCTTTTGGCCCGCAGCATGGCCTGCGCGGTGACAAACAGGACAATATGATTGAATCGCCGGACTACACCGACCCGCGTTTGGGCATCCCGGTATACAGCCTGTACGGCGAGGTGCGCTATCCAACCGACGAGATGATGGCGAGCTTCGATGTGCTGCTGGTCGATTTGCAGGACCTGGGCTGCCGCATCTATACCTTCATCACCACCCTGCTGTATGTGCTGCAAGCTGCGCAACATCACGGCAAAGCGGTCTGGGTGCTGGACCGCCCCAATCCCGCAGGCCGTCCGGTGGAAGGCCTGAGCCTGCGTCCGGGCTGGGAGAGCTTTGTTGGCGCCGCGCCGATGCCGATGCGCCACGGCATGACCATGGGCGAGCTGGGGCATTGGTTTATTGCCTATTTTGGCCTGACGCTGGAATACCGCGTGATTGCGATGCAGGGCTGGCAGCCGGATGCCGCGCCCGGCTACGGCTGGCCGCAAGGCGCTGATGACTGGCGTAGCTGGGTCAACCCCAGCCCCAATGCCGCCAATTTGAGCATGGCGCGCGCCTATGCCGGAACGGTGATGCTGGAAGGCAGCACGCTCAGCGAAGGCCGCGGCACGACCCGGCCACTGGAGCTGTTTGGCGCCCCCGATATCGACACCGGAAGGCTGCTGGCCGATATGCGGCAGATGGCACCGCACTGGCTGCAAGGCTGCGTATTGCGCGAATGCTGGTTCGAACCGACCTTCCACAAACATGCCGGCAAACTGTGCGCGGGCGTGCAGATTCATGTCGAGGACCCGGCGCATTACAGCCACTGGGCATTCAAGCCCTGGCGCTTGCAGGCACTGGCCTTCAAGGCGCTGCGCCAGCAGCAGCCGGACTATCCCATCTGGCGCGACTTCCCTTACGAATACGAGCTGGACAAACTGGCGATTGATGTCATCAACGGCAGCCCGCTGCTGCGCGAATGGGTGGACGATAGCGCCGCCACCCCGGCTGACCTGAACGCACTGGCCGAAGCCGACGAAAACGCCTGGCTGCAAACCCGCGCCCCGTTCCTGCTGTATTGAATTAATACAGCTGACTGTTTTCTAGAATATGCCCATCATCTTTTGAGCACTCATGCCAGAACCGCCAGGTGAAGGAGTTGCAAGCGGGTGTTGCGTTCGTGCCCGCATCGCTGCCACAGCCTCCGGTGCTTTTCCAGTCAGGCAAGACTTCGTCCAGCGACCCAACATTGGGGCATCACCTTAGAGCCTTTGAACAGGCTCTCAAAGCGATTCGACGAATTTCACCAGTGCGTCACGGTCGCTTTTGGGCATGTCCAGCACCTGCTGGCGTGAGTCTTCTGCTTCGCCGCCGTGCCAGAGGATGGCTTCCATGACACCATCGGCGCGGCCATCGTGCATCAGCCGCAGATGGCCGTTGACATCACGAATCAGGCCGATGCCCCATAGCGGCGGGGTTTTCCATTGCCGGCCATTGGCGGCAAAGTCGGGGCGGCCATCGGCCAGTGCCTCGCCCATGTCGTGCAGCAGCAGGTCGGTATAGGGCCAGATGGTCTGGCCGCTGGCTTTGGCGCTGGCGAGCGCCGGGAATGGTGGGTTGCCAGTGGTATAGCTGGGGCGGTGACAGGCGGCGCATTGCGCGTCATGGAACAGTTTCTGCCCGCGCAGAACTTGCGCGTCGCGGGCATTGCGGCGTGCCGGGGGGGCGAGTGTGGCCTGGTAAAAAATCACGTCATTCAGGGTTTTCTGGTCGATTTCCGGCTGTCCGGCATGTGCCTCGGCGGCGGTCAGTACGCCATCGCGGCCACGGCGCTTGCCGCCGCCATGCGGGGCGGCGAGGCAATCGGTTTGCGCGGCGGTGCAGGTTTCATACGGAAAGGTCGGGCTGGTGATGCCCATGTCGCCCAGAAACGCCCCTGCGGTCTGGTGGGCGATGCTGGCGACATTGGCTTTCCAGCCGAAGCGGCCAATGCGCTCGGCAGCGGCGACCGCATCCCAGACCCGGTTGGGCTGGCCTTTGATGCGGTCGGGACGCGCGGCTTGCTCGCGGGCATTGGCAAGGATGTCGGCTTCGTCGATGGCTTCAATCAGCCCCACGCCCGGCAATTGCGGGGCGATGCGCGGGCTTATCATCAAGCCTTTGCCGGGCGCGCCGTAACCCAGGCGTACCAGGCGGTACAGCGGCTGCTGCAAGGTATAGCGGGTGCCATCGGCAAAGCGGCCATGAATCGGGCGGCTGCGGATTTCCACCTGGCCTTCGGGACGCACGCCCTGCACGGCGGCATTATTGAGCTGGTCGCCATACACCGGGTCGGGGCGTACCCCGGCTTTGGGGTCGGCCTCACCGGGAATGGACAGGCGCAGCAGCAGGGCTACGCTCGGCTCGGCATGGCGGCCACGGGTCTTGTGGTAGTCCGGTGGTGCGCCGCGTCCGTCCTGCACATGGCAGCCGCCGCAGGAGCGCGCAATGAAATGCGGCCCCAGACCATCGCGGGCAGTGGTGGAGGCCGGGGCTTCCACCCAGTTGCGGCGAAAGAATGAATTGCCGATGGCAAAGCGGGTGCGTTCGGCATCGTCCAGATTGGCAAACGGAAACGAAAACGCATTCCGGCCAGTGGCGGGTACCGTGGTGCTGCCGCCGGTTTGCTCGCCCAGCGGGTCGTCATGGCCTGCGGCAGCATGCAGCCAGCTGGCCGCGCCGATGCTGGTGGCCAGAACCGACAACACGGCCAGCGTGTGTTTCCGGCTCATGGCTCAACCAGGGTGAGTTGCTGGATGCCGATGGCATTGGCCGATTCAATCAGCAGCTTGCTCTGTGCGGTCAGGCTGTCGATGGTGGCCTGCACGCGCTGGCGGCCGGGGGCGGTTTCATCGCCGATGATTTCGCGGTCAAACGGTGCCTGGATGGCTTCGGCGGCTTTGAGTGATGCCTCAATCTGCGCGCCGGTCTTTTCGGCAAGCTGCGGGTTGGCGGCGGCAACCAGGTCACCGATGCCGGGGCCTTGCAGGCGGCTGCCATCGCGGCGTCGATATTCGCCCCGCCAGACATTGCGGATGCCGAGCGCATTGTTGACGGTATCGCGGTGGGTATTGTCGGAGAAGCAGGATTGCTCGTCCTCCTGGTCTTGCGAGGCCATCGGCACTTCCAGCCGTTCCCCGGCCAGCTCGCCGCGCGAGAGCGAGCCCATGCCAACGATAATCTTGCGCACCGCCTCCTGGCCTTGCTGGCTGAAGCGGGCGCGGTAATTGTTGCCGCTGGCCGCCCATTCGCGGGCGAGGCTTGCCAGGTCGTCAACCAAAAGTTCGGTCACCACTTGCAGATACTGGCGGCGGCGCTGGGCATTGGTGCCTTTGCCATCGATGAAATCTTCAAAGCTGCGGTTGCCAGCGCCATCCTCGCGCATATCCTGCCCCCAGAGCAGGAACTCGATGGCATGCCAGCCTGCGCTGATGTTTTCCTCGCCGCCGCGCTCGTTCATGCGGGCGATATTGGCCTTGCTGATTTTGAAGCGGCGGTCGTTGATGAAGCCGCTGCCGGGGCGGCCTTCCACATAGTCCACATAGGACTCGTCCAGCGGCCAGGAATTGAGCCGCCCCTCGATACCGCCCTCATCGTCGATGGGGCCGCCGTAAAAGCGGAATACTTCGGTCTGCCCGTAAAACTCGCGCGCCTGCCGCCAGGCCTCTCGCGCCGTATCGAGGGTCTGTTGCGAGGGCGCGGCGCTAAAGGTGTCAATCGCGCGCTGCATGTCGCGGGCGGCCGCCAGCGTATCGTCATAGCTGGCCTGCACCAGTCCGGCATAGTGCTGCACCACGCGCTCGGCAGTGACGGTTTCAGCCTGGGCTTGCGGCAGCGCAAATGCCAGCGACAGGGCAATCAGGGTGGGGCGGATACGCATGTGGCTCTCCTTGAAGTGGGGCGGATATTCTAGAGTCTTGTCGGGAACAGTTCTCATTTTCGTGTTATTCCGCCATGTCTGGTGGATACTGGCGCGATGAAACTTGCCATCCTCTCGCGCAACAGCAAGCTCTATTCCACTCGCCGTTTGGTCGAGGCGGCCAGGGCGCGCGGCCATAGCGTGCGCGTGCTTGACCCGCTGCGCTGCTATCTGCGGGTATCAGGCGATGGTTTTGACATGCACTACAAAGGCCAGCCGCTGGCCGGTTACGATGCGGTGATTCCGCGCATTGGTGCTTCGGTGATGCGCTATGCCAGCGCCGTACTGCGCCAGTTCGAACTGATGGGCGTGCATACCCCCAATCCGTCGGATGCCATCCTGTGCGCACAAGACAAGCTGCGCGCGCATCAAATGCTGGCCGCGCAGGCCATCGACCAGCCGGTTACGGTATTTGGCGACAACCCGGACGACACGGCGGATTTGCTGTCCATGCTCGGCCCCGCGCCGCATGTCATCAAACTCAAGGAGGGGGCGCAGGGCGCCGGGGTGATGCTGGCCGAAAAGCAGGCCGCCTCCACCAGCGTGATTGAGGCGCTGCGCGGGCTGCATGCGCAGTTTCTGGTGCAGGAATTCGTGGCAGAAGCGGGTGGTGCGGATGTGCGCTGCCTGGTGATTGGCGGTCAGGTAGTGGCGGCCATCCGGCGCCAGGCGGCCGAAGGCGAGTTCCGTTCCAATCTGCATCGCGGTGGCTGTGCCACGGCGGTCGTGGCAGACGCGGATGAAATCAAGACTGCGGTGGCGGCCGCTGCGGCCTTGGGGCTGGGCATTGCCGGGGTGGACTTGATTCGCTCAAAACGCGGCCCGCTGGTGCTGGAAGTGAATACCTCGCCGGGGCTGGAAGGCATCGAGGCGGCCACCGGTCTGGATATCGCCGGGATGATGGTTGAATACGCGCTGGCAGGCGTGGCGCTGAACAAAACCGCTGCGCGGCTGTCCAAGAAGGCGCGCGGCTGAAACATGCAGCGGTAGGCTGTGCCAGAATCCCCTTAAATTTTTGCGGAAAGCCGCACCAAGGAGCAGCAGATGCGCATACTCGTAATCGAGGACAACCAGGATATCGCCGCCAATCTGGGCGATTTTCTTGAAGACCGCGGGCATACCGTGGATTTTGCCGCCGATGGCGTGACCGGCCTGCACCTGGCGGTGGTCAATGAATTCGATGCCATCGTGCTGGACCTCAACCTGCCGGGCATGGACGGGCTGGAAGTCAGCCGCAAGTTGCGCAACGAGGCGCGCAAGCAAACCCCGATTCTGATGCTGACCGCGCGCGATACGCTGGACAACAAGCTGGCCGGGTTCGAGTCCGGCGCTGATGATTACCTGGTCAAACCCTTTGCCTTGCAGGAAGTGGAAGTGCGGCTGGCCGCACTGGCGCGGCGTGGCAAGGGCATGCAGACCCGCGAGCTGCAAGTGGCTGACCTGGAATACAACCTCGATACCCTGGAAGTGCGCCGCGCAGGCAAACTGCTGCAACTCAATCCCACCGCACTGCGCATCCTGCAAGCATTGATGGAGGCCAGCCCCGCAGTGGTCACCCGGCAAGAGCTGGAGAACCGCGTCTGGGGCGAGGAGCTGCCGGATTCGGACTCGCTGCGCGTGCACATCCACGGCCTGCGCAGCGCCATCGACAAGCCCTTTGGCAGCACCCTGATTCAAACCCGTCACGGTATTGGCTACCGCATTGCAGCCTCGGATGAGCAGTAATCCCGACACTGAGCCGGGCAAGAAAAAATACACCCGGCGCAGGCGGCTGCGCAGCCGCATCATCTGGTCGTTCTTCCTGCTGGGGCTGGGCCTGACCCTGCTGTTTGCCTATGCCACCGAAGTGGTGCGCACCAGCGTGCAGAACCAGTTGCTGGAGGACACCCTCAACAAGAACATTGCCGCAGCGGCACGTACCTTTGCCGAAACCGGCGACCCGAATATCGCCCCGGAAGTGGAAGTCGAGCAGATGCGGGCCTTTACCTACCCGCCTTCGGCCTGGGACAGGGTGCGCAACGACCGCCCGGAATGGGCGGCGCTGGCCGATGGCATCCATCCGATGATAGGCATGGATGAAAACAACAACCCCTCGCATTACATGCTGGCGGTGCGCAAAACCGACGATGCCTGGTTTTTCCTGGCCTACGACACCGCCAAGGCAGTGGGTGCCGAGCAGCGCATCCGCCAGGCACTGATGTTTGCGGTGGTGCTGTTTGGCTTGCTGTCACTGCTGCTGGGCTGGTGGTCGGCCTCGAAAGTGATGAGTCCGGTAACCGACCTTGCCAAACGCCTGCGCCAAGCCGGCAGCAGCTCCAGCCCGGAGCAGCTTGCGCCGTTTTTTGCCGACGACGAAGTGGGTGAGCTGGCCAAGGCGCTGGATGACTATTCCGAACGCCTGACCGACGTGGTGCAGCGTGACCGCGAGTTCAATGCCGATGTCAGCCACGAGCTGCGCACACCGCTGGCAGTGATTCGCAGCGCCACCGAGCTATTGCTTTCGCAGGACAATCTGGATGAGAAAACCCGGCAGCGCCTGTTGCGCATCCAGCGCGCCCAGCAAAACGGCACCGACCTGACCAATGCACTGTTGCAGCTTTCCCGCAACGAGCGCGTCACCGGCGCGACCGATGTGGCGCGGGTGGCCGAGCAGCTGCTGGATGCGCACCGTTCGCAACTGCGCGGCAAATCGCTTGTGCTACGCCTGGAAGGCGCGCCCGGCCTGATTGTGGACGCACCCGAGGCCGCGGTCAGCGTGGCGCTGGGCAATCTGATTGGTAATGCGGTGAAATACACCCCGAGTGGCGAAGTGGTGGTGCGGCTGGTTGAAAACGCCGCGCAGGTCATCGACACCGGCCCCGGCCTTTCCGAAGAAGAAGCCGCCCGCCTGTTCGAGCGCGGCTATCGCGGCGCCCATGCCGAGCACACCCACGGCGGCGGCATCGGCCTTTCCATCGTGCGCCGCCTGTGCGACCTGTACGGCTGGCAGGTGCGTGTGGTACCCGGCGCAGAACGCGGCGTGATTGCCACGTTGAGTTTCACGCAACCGTAATGCGCTTTCGCAGAAAGCAAGAACGGCTCCATATAGGGAGCCGTTTTTGTTGGCGATGAGACTTGCGATTATTTCTTCCCGGCCATCATCGCATCGCGTTTGGCGCGGAAGGCGCTGCTCTTGTACCAGTTCGGCCAGCTGCCGTCATTGGCCACCCTATTGCCCACTTGATACAGGGCTTGCAGGTCTTCGACCAGACCGTCCAGTTTCCAGTTCGGGTCGAACTCGTCGCTGGGTTTGTGGTAGCGGTGTTTGCGGTAATCGGCCATCACTGCCTGTCCGGCCTCAGTGCCGCCTTCGCGCAGGTCGTCGCCGCCCTTGGCATACAGCGCCGGGACGCCTGCCTTGGCAAAGTTGAAATGGTCAGAACGGAAGTAGAAGCCGTCCTCGGGCGTGGCTTCGGGGGTGATGATGCGCTCTTGCGGCTTCAGCGCCTCGGCCAGCAGGTCTTCCAGTTCGGAATTGCCCATGCCGATGACGGTCATGTTCCTGGCGCGTCCGCCCACCGGCATGGCATCCATATTGATGACGGCCACGGTCTTGTCCATCGGCACCACCGGCGCGCTATTTACATAATGCTTGGAGCCGAGCAGGCCGGATTCTTCCAGGGTCACCGCCAGGAACAGCACCGAGCGCTTGGGCGGCTTGGCGGCAAACTGCCCGGCAATTTCGATGATGCCGGCAACGCCGGTGGCATTGTCCACTGCGCCGTTATAAATCTGGTCGCCTTCGCCCTCGTGTTTGCCCAGGTGGTCCCAGTGCGCCATATAGACGATGGCCTCATCCGGGGTTTCGCTGCCGGGCAGCAGGCCGATGACATTGCGCGAGGATTTTTCGCTGACCTTGCTGCTGAGCGCCACGCTCATCCGTGCATCCAGCGGTACGGCCTTGAAGCCGCGCTTGCCAGCGGCCTGGCGCATTTTCTCAAGGTCAAGCCCGGCATCGGCAAACAGTTTGGCAGCAGTCTCGCCGGTCAGCCAGCCCTGGATGGGCAGGCGCGGTTCCGGGTCGCGCTTGGCGGGCAGGTCGAATTGCTCGCCCGACCAGGAGTTCTTCACCACGCCCCAGCCATAGGCGGCGCCAGCATCATCATGAATCACCAGTGCGCCGCTGGCGCCCTTGCGTGCGGCTTCTTCAAACTTGTAGGTCCAGCGGCCGTAATAGGTCATGCGCTTGCCTTCAAACAGGCTTTCGTCACCGGCGTGGAAGCCCGGGTCGTTGACAAACATCACCACGGTCTTGCCCTTGACGTCGACCCCGGCGTAGTCGTTCCAGTTGTGCTCCGGCGCATCCACGCCATAGCCGACAAACACCAATTGACTGGCATCGAGCTTGACCTGCGCCTCGCCGGTGCGGGTGCCGACCACCATGTCATCGCCAAACTTCAGCGTGTGCTGTTTGCCGCCCACCTCCACTTGCATGGTGGTATCGGGCGAGGCCTCGGTCACGGTCATGGCCACGGTCTGGAACCAGTCGCCGTTGTTGCCGGGCTTAAGTCCCGCCGCTTCAAATTGCTGGCGGATGTATTCGATGCTGCGCTCCTCGCCCTGGGTGCCGGGCGCGCGGCCTTCCATCTGGTCGGAGGCAAGGGTTTTCAGAAGCTCGGTGTAGTCGGCCAGATTGATATCGGCGCTGAAGGCATGCTGGGCGGCAGGCGTGGCTGGTTGTGCAGCCTGGTCGGCGGTATTGGCTGAGCCATCGGCGGCGCTGTGGCAGGCCGTCAGCCAGATGGCCGAGGCCAGCGCCGGAAAAAGCAGGGTGTGTCGCATCGGTACTCCAAGGATTGGCTATGGAGTACCGATGATAGCCCGGGCAAACAGGCGCGGGGCAATCAGTCACGCGGTGGCGTCGGGGTATTGAAGCGCACTGCGGTCGCGCCATGAATGTGGCCGGTGCGTGCGCTCTCATGCACATACAGTTTGACTTCGTGCTCGAAGCGCAATTCACCATCCACCACGGCATCCGGGCCGATGATGATGCGCGGCAGCCGCCGCCCTGCGTTCGGAATCAATCGCCAGATGCTGCTGTGCTGGTTGGGCTTTTTCACCATCAGCCCGCCTTTGACATGCGTGCCGATACCCACGGTGACATCGCCCGCATAGGTGATGACATCGCCATCCACCACGGTGCGCACCAGACCGATACCGCCACTGGCAGTTTCCACACTGCCTGCGACCTGGCTGCCGCTGCCAATGAAAACACTGCCGCTGACGCTTTCCACTTTTCCGCTGCGGTTATTGCCTTGCAATCGCACGGCGCCACTGACCGTTTCCAGTTTGCCCAGCTGGCTGGCGGTGCCAGCGCGGATGCTGCCGCTGACGGTTTCCACATCCCCGGCGCGCACATCGGCCTCAAGCGCGATATCGCCGCTGACCGACTCCAGCTTGCCCACCCGCGCGCCTTCGGCAATTTCGATGCGGCCGCTGACTGTTTCCACATCGCCCGCCTGCACATTGCGCGCCAGCTTCACCCCGCCGCTGACCGATTCCACGTTGCGCACGCGCGCGCCTTCAGCAATTTCAATGCGACCACTGACCGACTCCAGATGCCCCGCCTGGGTGCTCGCTGCAATGCGGATGGACTTGCTCACTTCACTGTAATTTTGCTGCGCCAGGCTGGCCGCAGGTGCAAGCGCCAAAACTATCAGCAAAGGCAATGTCTTGTTCATAAGTCGTCTCCTGGCAAGGGCAGACTACAATTCCACATCGCCCGGTTTTGGGCATCTGCCAAAAGTCATTGCTCACCATGTCCAGCAACCCGCATCCCAAGCCCGTCGTCCTGCTGATTCTGGATGGCTGGGGCTACCGTGAAGACCCCACCGACAACGCGCTGGCCGCAGCGCATCTCCCCAACTGGGACAAGCTCTGGGCAGAGCGCCCGCATACCCTGATTCATACCGAGGGCCGCCATGTCGGGCTGCCGGACGGGCAGATGGGCAATTCCGAAGTCGGGCATATGAATCTGGGTGCCGGGCGCATCGTCTATCAGGACCTGACCCGCATTGATGCGGCGATTGAGGACGGCAGCTTTTTTGAAAACCCGGCACTGCGTGCGGCCTGCGAGAAGGCCAGGGCCAATGGCGGCACCCTGCATGTGATGGGGCTGCTCTCGCCCGGCGGGGTACACAGTCACGAATCACACCTGTTTGCGCTGCTGGAACTGGCGCAGCAGATGCAAGTGCCGCAAGTGGCCGTGCATGCCTTTCTGGATGGCCGCGATATGCCGCCGCGCTCGGCCAGACCCAGCCTTGAAGCCTTGCAGGCGCTTTGCACGCAGCTTGGCAATGCGCGCATCGCCAGCGTCAGTGGCCGCTATTACGCGATGGACCGCGACAAACGCTGGGACAGGGTGCAGCGCGCCTGGGATGCGATGGTGGAAGCCACGGCCAGCCTGCATGCCGACAACGCCCTTGATGCGCTGGCAGCGGCCTATGCCCGCGATGAAAACGACGAATTCGTGCAGCCCACGGTGATTGGCGAGGGCGCGAAATTTGCCGATGGTGATACCGCCGTGTTCATCAACTTCCGCGCCGACCGTGCCCGCCAGCTGGCCGCAGCCTTTGTGCAAGCGGATTTTGATGGTTTCACTGCCCGCCGCCCGCAGCTGGCCGAGTTTGTCTGCCTGACCGAATACGATGCCAGCCTGCCGGCAACCTTGGCGTTTCCGCCGGAAAATCTCACCAATACCTTAGGCGAAATCATGCAGGCGCATGGCAAGAAGCAGCTGCGCATTGCCGAAACCGAAAAATACGCGCATGTGACCTTCTTTTTCAGCGGCGGGCGCGAGGCATTGTATGCAGGCGAAGACCGCATCCTCATCCCCAGCCCGCAAGTGGCCACTTACGACTTGCAGCCGGAAATGAGCTGTCCGGAGCTGACCGAGAAACTCACCGCCGCCATTGCAAGCGGCCAGTACGACCTGGTGGTATGCAATATCGCCAACCCGGACATGGTCGGGCATACCGGGGTGATGGCCGCTGCCATCAAGGCCGCCGAAGCGGTGGATAACGCCATTGGCGCCGTGGTGGCTGCGGTGGAAAAAACAGGCGGCGCCCTGCTGATTACCGCCGACCACGGCAATCTGGAAATGATGCGCGATGCAGAAACCGGCCAGCCGCATACCGCACACACCGTGGGGCCGGTGCCGCTGATTTATGTCGGCACGCGCCAGGCCAGCCTGCGCCGTGGCGGCGCATTGCGCGATGTCGCCCCGACGCTGCTGGATTTGCTGGGCATCGACAAACCTGCGGAAATGACTGGCGAGAGCCTGCTTGGCGCATGAAGCCCACGCTCGCCCGTCTTGGCATCACCGCACTGTTGACGCTTGCCGTTGGCATAGCAGTGGCGCAGGACGTTCGCCAGACCGAGCGCAAATTGCAGCAATTGCGTGGCGAGCTGCAACAAATCGGTCAGGAGCGCCGCCGCCTGGAGGGCGAGCGTGGCGAAGCGGCGCGCGCCTTGCGTGAAGCGGACGAGTCCATCGCTCGCTCGGCGCGTGCCTTGGCGCAGACCCGCCAGGCCATCAGCCGCGACCAGGCGCAACTGGCCGAGCTGGAAGCGCGCAGCGCGAGCCTTGAAAAAACACTCGTCAGCCAGCGGCAGCATTTGGCCCGGCTGCTGCGCGCGGCCTATCTCACCGGCCCGGAATCGGCGCTGAAAGTCATGCTCTCGCAAGACCAGATTCAGCAGGGTCAGCATGACCTGGCCTATTACGGCGCATTGCAGCGCCAGCGCGCGGTACAAATCCGGCAGATTTCCGAGCAGCTGAACGAGGCCAGGACGCTACAGCAGGCCATCGCTGACAACCAGACACGGCTGGCCGAGGCGCGTCAAAAGCAGCAGGCCGAACTTGCCGAAGTGGAGAAACTGCGCAGCGAACGCGCCGGGCTGCTGGGCAGGCTTGATAGCCAGTATCAGGACAAACGCAGCCGCGAACAGGCACTGGGACAAGATGCCGCCGCACTGGAGCGACTGCTCGCCCAGTTGCGCGCCGCCGCCGCCCGCGCCGAGCGTGAGCGCCGTGAGGCCGCAGAACGCGCCCAGCGTGAACAGGCCGCTGCCGAACGCCGGGCAAGACAAACCGCCGCCCGCCGTGAGCGCGATGCCCGTCGCCGCAGCGAAAGCCGCAGCACGGCCACGCGCCCGGCACAAACCGCCAGCACTACGGCATCACGCCCGGCTCCGGTGAGCTCAGTCGCCGTGGGCGGCGCAGGCTGGCCGCTCAACGGGCAATTGCTGGCAGGCTTCGGCGGCATCCTGCCCGATGGCGCGCGCAGCTCCGGGCTGCTGATTGCCGCTGCGGCGGGAACGCCAGTGCGCGCCGTCGCTGATGGACAGGTCGTGTTTGCCGAATGGATGAGTGGCTACGGCCTGTTGTGCATCATCGACCATGGCAACGGCTATATGAGCCTGTATGCCCATAACGATGCACTGATGAAAGAAACCGGCAGCCAGGTCAGGCGCGGCGATGCCATCGGCAGCGTCGGCAATTCCGGCGGGCAGGGGCGGCCTGCGCTGTATTTTGAGCTGCGCCGCGCTGGCCGTCCGGTCAACCCCAATGTCTGGCTGCGCCGCTGAGCGGGCGGCTGCATAATCCCCTCATTCCTTCCGGAGCTGTTGCCGATGCGCCTTCGCCCCCTGATTCTTGCCGTTGCCATCGCCTGTGCCCTGCCAGCAATGGCACAACAAGGCACAGCCCCAGACCCGGCAGGCGCAGACAGTGAAAACCGCAGCCGCCAGATACCCCTGGAAGAAATCCGCTATTTCGTCAGCGTTTACAACGCCATCCGCGAAGCCTATGTCACCCCGGTGGAAGACAAAAAACTGATGCGCTCGGCACTGCGCGGGCTGCTGCTCGACCTTGACCCGCACAGCGTGTATTTCGATGCAGACGCAGCCAAGGATTTCAACGAAGATACCGCCGGGGCTTATGAGGGCGTAGGTGTTGAACTGCAACAACAGCCAGGCCCGGTGCTGAAAATCATCGCCCCGCTGGAAGGCGGGCCTGCCGAACGCGCCGGGCTGCGCTCGGGCGACATCATTACCGCCATCGACGGCCAGCCCATCAACGACACCACGGGCAGCACCCCATTGCGCGGCGTAGCCGGCAGCGAGGTCAAAGTCACGGTGCAACGCCAGGGGCGCGCGCCTTTCGAAGTTAGCCTGAAGCGTGAGCGCATCCAGCTGCAAAGCGTGCGCAGCCGCCTGCTGGAGCCGGGCTATGGCTATATCCGCATCAGTCGTTTCCAGGCAGGCACTGGCGAGGAGTTCGACCAGGCACTGGAAGCCCTGAAGACACAGGCAAACGGATGGCTCAACGGCCTGCTGATTGATTTGCGCGGCAATCCCGGCGGCCTGCTCGGGCCTGCGGTGAAAATCGCCGATGACTTGCTGGACGATGGCCTGATTGTCAGCACCCGTGGCCGCGCCCGGAACAGCGATATCCGCAACCATGCCAAGCCTGGTGACTTGCTGGCTGGCGCACCGGTTGCGGTATTGGTGGATGCCGGCTCTGCCAGTGCATCAGAAGTGCTGGCGGCGGCACTGCGCGATAACCGGCGCGCCCGTATCATCGGCAGCCGCACCTTCGGCAAAGGCTCGGTACAGAGCTTTCTGCCGCTGGCCAATGGCGATGCCGTCAAACTCACCACCGCCCGCTACTACACCCCCAGCGGTCGCTCCATTCAAGGGGTGGGTATCCATCCCGATGTCATCCTGACCCCGGAAAACGAAACCGCCCCCAGCCGCTACAGCGAGGCCAGCCTGCCCGGCCACCTGCAGGGCGAAGAAGAACCCGAAAGCAAGCTGGCCGGAGAAAACGCCGGCCATGTATTGCCCGGCGATGCGCCCATCCAGGCGGCACTTGCCGAGCTGAAACGGCCCGGCAGCCAGAACCAGAAATGATGCCGGGTGCTGGAAGCTCAGCGGCTGCGTTTGGCAATCACTGCCACCGTCAGGCGTGAGATGCAAACCAGTTGTCCAGCACTGTTTTCAATGCGGATTTCCCAGACCTGGGTGCTGCGCCCGACATGCAATGGGCGTGCAGTGCCTTTGACTTCGCCTTCGCGTACGCCGCGCAGATGATTGGCATTGATTTCAATGCCGACTACAGCCTGGTCATCGCCCACGCACAGGCCGGCGGCTGTGCTGCCCAGTGTTTCGGCCAATGCTGCAGAAGCACCGCCATGCAGCAGGCCGTAGGGTTGATGGGTGCGGGCATCGACCGGCATGGTGGCGCACAAATAATCTGCGCCGATTTCGGTAAACACGATGCCCAGCGGATGCATCAGTGTTTTTTCGGACAAGGCATTGAGTTGTTGCAAGGAAATATCTTGACGAAGCATGTGAATCCTTGAGGTTGAGAGGTTTCCAGCCGCACGCAAATCCGTTAGCGTGGCAACCCCGATTTGGAGAAAAGCATGGACAAGATACTGAAAAATACGCTGCCGCTGGCTTGCGGGCTGTTGTTGGTTGCCTGTAATCAAGATGCGGTGGTATCTGCCGAAACCGCTGCCCCGCTGGAGGTGCCAGCAGTAACAGCGGTGCCTGTTGAGGCAAGCATCAGCCTGGAAGCCAAATCAGGCTCGCAAGTGGCCGGTGAATTGCGCCTGGTGCGTGAAGGTGAGGGTGTACGCCTGACCGGGCAAATCCGTGGCCTGAGTGCAAATGGCGAGCACGCTTTTCATATTCATGAAAGCGGCGATTGCAGTGCCGAGGATGGCAGCAGTGCCGGAGGACACTTCAATCCCACTGCGCAAGCACATGGCCGCAGCGCACATGGAGAGCATCACTTGGGTGATCAGGACAATTTGCAGGCCAATGCCGAAGGTGTGGCCGAGGTCAATGCCTTTTTCCCCGGGGTTAGCCTGGGTGATGGTGCGGCAAGTGATGCTGCGGGCAAAGCCGTGATTGTTCACGCCGGTGTGGATGACTACACCAGCCAGCCGACTGGTAATGCCGGTGGCCGGATTGCCTGCGGCGTGATAAAGCTCTAATCCAAGGCTGCCTTTGAACTGCTGACAAACCTCGTCCATCAGGACGAGGTTTGCCGAAATCGGCAGTGCAATATCAGCACTCGATGACATTCACCGCCAGCCCGCCGCGGCTGGTTTCCTTGTATTTGTCCTGCATGTCGCGGCCGGTATCGCGCATGGTCTTGATGACTTTGTCCAGCGATACCTTGTGTTTGCCATCGCCGCGCATCGCCATGCGGGTGGCATTGATGGCCTTGACTGCGCCCATCGCATTGCGCTCGATGCAGGGGATTTGCACCAGCCCGGCAATCGGGTCGCAGGTCAGCCCCAGATTGTGCTCCATGCCGATTTCTGCGGCGTTCTCAATTTGCGAGGGGGTGCCGCCAAGCGCGGCGGTCAGCCCGGCGGCGGCCATTGAGCAGGCGACGCCGACTTCGCCCTGGCAGCCGACTTCCGCGCCGGAAATGCTGGCGTTTTCCTTGTAGAGAATGCCCACTGCCGCAGCAGTCAACAAAAAGTCGAACACGCCCTGCTCGTTGGCGCCGGGGCAGAAGCGGTCGTAGTAATGCAGCACTGCCGGGATGATGCCGGCGGCGCCATTGGTGGGCGCAGTCACCACCCGGCCACCGGCGGCGTTTTCCTCGTTCACTGCCAGCGCGTACAGGTTCACCCAGTCGAGGATGGTCAGCGGGTCGCGCATCCCGGCCTCCGGGCGCGCGGACAGTTCGGCATACAGGCTGGGGGCGCGGCGCGCCACATGCAGGCCGCCGGGCAGGGTGCCGGCCTCGCGGATGCCACGCGCCACGCAGGCTTTCATCGCTGCCCAGATTTCGCGCAGGTTGGCGATGATGGCCTCGTCGCTGCGCCAGGCGCGTTCGTTTTCCATCATGATGCGGGCGATGGACAGGCCGGTTTCGGCGGCGCGCGCCAGCAATTCGTCACCACTGGAAAAAGGATGCGCCACTTCGGTGGTATCGGCAACGATGCGGTCTTCGGCGGCCTCGTCGGCATTCACCACAAAACCGCCACCGACCGAATAATAGTCACGGCTGGCGATTTCTTTGCCCTCGGCATCGAAGGCGATGAAGCGCATGCCATTGGTATGGAATGGCAGCTTCTGGCGCTTGTTCATGATGAGGTCGGTTTTTTCGTTGAAGGCGATTTCATGTACGCCATCAACGCGGATTTTTTTCTCGCCACGGATGCGCTCCAGCGCCGCCGGGATGATGTCCGGGTCAATCTGGTTGGGGCGATGGCCTTCCAGCCCCATCAGCACCGCCTTGTCGGTGCCGTGGCCGCGCCCGGTCAAGGCCAGCGAGCCGAATACTTCGGCACGGATGCGGGCCACATCGGCCAGCTTGCCGGTTTCGTTGAGATGGTGGCGCACAAAGCGTGCTGCTGCCCGCATTGGCCCCACGGTGTGTGAGGAGCTGGGACCAATGCCGATTTTGTAGATGTCGAAAACGCTGACGGCCATGAGAGGAGTTCCGGAAAATTGCGGCTATTCTAGGTGCGAACCCGAACCACCGTTTTGAAATGGACTGGATTGTGTACCAACGCGATGACTGTCATCTCTGCGACCAGGCGCTGGCGGTGCTGGCACAGGCTGGCTGGCCAGAGTTTGACAGCGTGTTCATTGACGGGGATGCGGCGCTGGAAGCGCGCTATGGCTTGCAGGTGCCGGTATTGCAGCACCGGCGCAGTGGCAGGGAACTGGCCTGGCCGTTCGATGCTGCCACCGCGCAGGCGTTTTTGCAGGATGTGGCCTAAGCTCCTGAGCAGGCTCTAAGCCTTGTTGCCCGGCAGCATGCGTATCAGCGTGGCATCGCGCTTGATGTAGTGGTGATACAGCGCCGCTGCGGCATGCCCGGCAGCCACCAGCAGCAGGGCAAAGAACAGTGGCTCGTGAATCCTGTGCATCAGCGCGTTCATGGCATCATCGGCGGCCACCAAATTGGGCAACGCAAACAGGCCGTAAAACTCGGTGACGCGCCCGCCATAGGCGGACATCAGAAAGCCGCTAAGCGGCACGGCAAACAGCAGCAGGTACAGCACTACATGCCCCAGATGCGCCAGCATGCGGTTGGCGGGACTGACTTCCGGCAGTGGCGGCGGCGCCTTGCTCAACAAGCGCCATGCGAGCCGCGCAATGGCAAGCAACAAAATCAGCACGCCGGTGGATTTGTGCAGCATCATGACCGTGCCGCGCATTTCGCGTGGAAAGCCGTCCATCAAAACCGCAGCAATACCCTGGACTAGCAATAAAACCACGATGCTCCAATGGAAAAACTTGGCAAGGCCATTCCAGTGGAGGCTGGCTGGACGAGTCGTCATAAGGCTGGCTTCCTGATTAAACAGCCGGAACTTTACCCTGCAAGCGGGCATGGCGTGTGAAAAGACTTGCGCTGGCAGGCATTGCTCGCCAGCATCGGCAGTTATCGTGTACTGGGGATGAGGGATGCGCCTGCTTGTCTGGCTGTTGGGCTTGTTGCTATGCATGGTGGGCGCGGTGCGCGCACAAGTGCCGGAAATGCCGCATTTGCGGATTCTGGGTGCGCGCGATGGCCTGCCATCCACGGCGTTGACCGTGATTGAGATAGACAGTGCCGGGTTTGTCTGGCTTGGCAGTGCTGATGGCCTGGCACGCTATGACGGTCAGGGCTTTCGCATCTGGCGGCATGACCCGCATACGCCGGATTCGCTGCCCAATAATCATGTCCAGGCGATGCATGTGGACAGCCGCGACCGGCTATGGCTTGCCGTGGAATTTGGCGGGGTGGCGATGCTGGGGGCAAATCGTGCCGGATTTGCGCTGCTGAACAACAAAACGCATCCAGAACTGGGTGACAGCGATGTATTCGCCCTTGCCAGTCGCGGCGACACGCTTTGGCTTGGCACCTCCAATGCCGGGGTGTTCCAGGTCAGGGCAGAAGGTAATGACCCGGCGCAGTGGCAGCTTCAGGCACTGGCCGAGCTGCCATCCAACACCGTGCTCTCAATGGCAGCTGATGCACATGGCGGGTTGTGGATTGGTACCCGTCGTGGTCTGGCGTATTGGGATGGCAGGCGCATCCAGCGCATTGAATTGCCGGATGACCCCAACGACGGGATGATTTATTCGCTGCTGCTGGAGAACGGCCGGCTTTGGGTTGGCAGCAGTACCGGCCTGTTCCGCCGTGAAACCAATGGGCAATGGCTGCGCCTGCCGTATTCGCCGATGTTCGAGCGTCCCAATGCGGTGGTGTCGATGACGCGCGCTGCCGATGGCAGTATGTGGCTGGGCAGCCAGCGCAGATTGTGGCGGGTCGCGGGGGATGATGCCATTCCGTTGCCGGTGGTGGCAGACGAAGGCGCAACACTGCGCTCGGTAATGGGGCTGAAAATGCAGGCCGATGGCGGCTTGTGGGCGAGCGTTCCCGGCGTCGGTCTGGGTTTTTTGCGCCCGGACTGGCGTAGCGTCGCCGAGCTCAAGCGGGGGCGCGCCGAGCACGGACTGGCCGCGGAGATGTATCGCAGTCTCGCCCCGGCGCGCAGGGGCGGGGTATGGATTGCCGGGGCGGACGGTCACATCGAAAGAGTGGATGCAGGCGGCGTGGCCGAATACATCGACGGCAAGCAGCATCATGATGTACTGCGTCAAATCAAGCCGATGGCGATTTACGAAGATAGGAATCACCGCCTGTGGCTGGGCGATGTCCGGCTGGGTTTGTTGCGTCTGGATGCAAACAAGCAGTTACAGCGCTGGCATGTGGATAGTGTGCAGGACCCATTGCCAGCGGCAGGATTTCTTGACCTGATGACTGAAGGCGCCGGGAATACCCTGTGGATTTCCATCCAGGGCTACGGCTTGCAGCAGCGCGATATTGAAACCGGCAAGGTGCTGAAGGTCATCGCCGCCAGTGAAGCAAACGGCCTTGGGGCAGGCGATAGCGAAGCCATTGCGGTAGATGCCGCTGGCAGGCTTTGGGTCGCCGGCAGTCACGGCCTTGGCTGGCTGGATGCAGCCAGTGGCAAGCTGGTGGCGCCCGCAGGCCTGGCGGGAGGGCGGGTTTTTGCTTTCGCCTTTGAGGGCGATGATGCGCTGTGGCTGCATCGTCTGGGCGGTCTTGAGCGCCATCAATATCAGGATGGCGAATGGAAAAAGGTCGCGGAATTGCAGGCCGGACGTGAACTGCCTGCGGTGGAAGCCGGTGGTCTGGTGATTGATGCGCGCCGCCGCGTCTGGGTGTCCAGCCGCCGTGGATTGTTTCTCTGGGACGGGCAGCGCGCCCATCTGCGTACTTATGGCATTGCCAATGGCTTGGCCAGCCAGGAGTTTCTTGACCGTGGCCTGGTTCTGGAGACAAAAAGAATCTGGATACCATCCTTGGCATCCAGAATGTGATAGTTAACTTTTACTTCTTATTGCGGAGTCCAAAAAACTCCAAGAACCTCTGATAGAAGCTGCTAGAAGCGATGGCATCAATCAAGTCGGCTTTGTTCATTGCTGGAGCAGGTTTTGCATCAATCAAGTCAGCTTTGTTCATTGCTGGAGCAGGCTTTGCATCAATCAAGTCAGCTTTGTTCATTGCCAATGTAGGTGATGCAAACAGGACACATGAAATAAGAATAGCGAAGCGAGTTTTCATGGAATTACCCTCATGGCTGTTGGAGATTGGAGCAGCAGCTCCGAGAGTAATAGACCATAGAGCGAATGCCTATGCAATATGGCCGAAGAACAGCAACTGGCATTTGTGGTGATACCGCCGTGGTGGCGCTCCGGCTGGGCGATGCTGCTGGCCGGGGTATTGGTTTTGCTGGCGCTTTGCGGACTGGTGCACATCTGGCGGCAGCGCCTCAAGCGCAAACACCAATGGCAACTGGCCAAGCAGCGGCGCTTGCTGGCCGAACAGGCATCCGAGGCCAAGAGCCGCTTCCTTGCCACCATGGGGCATGAAATCCGCACGCCACTGACCGGCGTACTGGGCATGTCCGAACTATTGCAGGGGACGGTGCTGGATAGCCGTCAACGCGCGCAGGTTGAGGCCATCCATCATGCGGGCAAACATCTGCTGCATCTGGTCAACGATGCGCTGGACCTGGCACGGGTGGAAGCAGGCAAGCTGGTGCTGCTTGAAGCGCCGTTTGACATGCGGCAACTGGTCAATGAAGTGGCGGCATTGATGCAGCCACTGGCAGCGAAAAAGGGCTTGCAGTTTGACTGCCAAATCAGCGCCGATGCCCCTGTCTGCCTGCTCGGCGACCGCACCCGCGTGGAGCAAATCCTGTTGAACCTTCTGGGCAATGCCATCAAGTTCACCGAGTATGGCGGCGTATCGCTGCAAGTGATGGGCAAGCAACCCAGCGGTGTCATCTTCCAGGTCGCTGATACCGGGCCTGGCCTTGCTGCCGAGGACAGCAAGCGCCTGTTCCAGCGTTTTGAACAAGGCGAAGCGCCGCGCAATGCGGCCGGTTATGGCGGCAGCGGCCTTGGGCTTGCCATCAGCCGGGAACTGGCCGTGGCGATGGGCGGCGATATCCAATTGCAAAGCACCCTGGGGCAGGGCAGTTGCTTCAGTGTGCAATTGCCGTTGCCGGTGGCAGACGCGCCAGTGGCCGTGGCGGTTGCCCAGTCCTTGCAGCCGCCCGGCAAACTGCATTTATTGCTGGTGGAAGATGACCCGGTTGTGGCCGAGGTGCTGGTCTCGCTATTGCAGGCACAAGGGCATCAAGTGCGGCATGCCGAACATGCACTGGCGGCATTGGCAGAGAACGCCACGCAACACTTTGACAGGCTGCTGCTGGACTTGGACTTGCCCGGCATGGATGGCTTTGAATTGGCGCGGCAATTGCGCGCCTGCGGGCAGAATGCGCCAATGATTGCGGTCACTGCCAGTGTTGAGCCAGACCTGGAGGCCAGGGTCAAAGCCGCAGGCTTCAGCCACCTACTGCGCAAGCCGGTCACTTCGGAAATGCTGGCGGACGTGCTGGGAAAACATAATGCCTGAGCAGGCTTCTGCAGGAGCGACAGTCCTGCAGGACTGTCGCTCCTGGGCATTTAAACAGGTGCTTGGCTATAGCGATGCACTTCGTCCACCAGCACTGCCACATGTTCGGGGTTCATGTCCGGCGACATGCCGTGGCCGAGATTGAATACATGGCCTTCGCGCGAGCCGCCGTTGGCCTGGGCATAGTCATCCAGCGCCTTGCGTACCTCGGTGCGGATCGCCTCCGGGCTGGCATACAGCGTGGTCGGGTCAAGATTGCCTTGCAGCGCCACCTGGCCATGCGTGCGGCGGCGGGCATCGCCCAGCGAGGTGGTCCAGTCGATACCGAGCGCGTCAGTGCCGGTTGCCGCCAGTTGCTCAAGATGCTGGCCGCAGCCCTTGCCGAACAGAATCAGCGGGGTGCGTTCGGCGCCCTCGCCGCGCGGCAGTTCGCGGGCAATGCGTTCCAGATAGCGCAGCGAGAACTCGCGGTACAGCGCCGGAGAGAGCACCCCGCCCCAGGTATCGAATACTTGCAGCGCCTGGGCACCGGCAGCGCGTTGTGCGGCAAGGTAGGCAATCACCGCATCGGTGGTGACTTCCAGCAAGCGGTGCAGCAGCGCAGGCTCGCTATAGGCCATCGCCTTGATGCGGGCAAAGTCCTTGCTGCCGCCGCCTTCGACCATATAGCAGGCCAGCGTCCACGGGCTGCCGGAAAAGCCAATCAGCGGCACTTGCCCATCCAGTTCGCGGCGAATCAGCCGCACCGCATCCATTACATAGCCAAGTTCGGCCTCCATATCCGGCACGGCGAGTTGGGCAACGGCGGCAGCATCGCGCACCGGGCGCTCAAACTTCGGGCCTTCGCCTTCGGCAAAGTACAGGCCAAGCCCCATGGCATCGGGCACGGTGAGGATGTCGGAAAACAAAATCGCTGCATCCAGTGGAAAGCGGCGCAGCGGTTGCAAGGTGACTTCGCAGGCGATTTCCGGGTTTTTCGCCATCGCCAGAAAGCTGCCAGCCGCCTTGCGGGTGGCGCGGTATTCGGGCAGATAGCGCCCGGCCTGACGCATCAGCCATACCGGCGTGGCATCCACGGGCTCGCGGCGCAGGGCGCGCAGGAATCGGTCGTTTTTCAGGGCCATGGGATTTCCGTCTGGATATTGCTGCCGGGTGGCGGCAGTGGTTTGAAGCCTTTCTTGATATGGCTCTCGCGCAGCTTCTTCAGTGCGGCAACGGCGCTGGCGCGATTCTCGAATTGGCTGCGCTTGAGCTGACTCCTGCCATCCCGGCTGGTTTCGCGCAGCAGCGTCCAGCCGCCGAACAGGTCCGGCTGGAGCATCAACTGGATAAACTGCGGGGGATCCCCGGACTTGGGAGAGTGCTGCAACAGGACACGCATCCGCGCATTGTAGCGGCAAGGCGGGGCTTGCAAGTATTGAAAAGCGGGAGAGTGGGAATGTGTTATGGGGAGGTATTCATGACAAGGGCGGCCGAAGCCGCCCTTGTGGTATCGCACTTTGCCTTCAAGCTCAGAACTTGTAGTTGAAACGGGCAAAGAAGGTGCGGCCAAGCCAGTCGTACTGGGTGGCGAAGGCCGGGATGTTGCCATAGCGGGTGGTGGCACCGGAGGAAATGGTCGGCGGGGTGGTGTCGAACACATTGCGTACCCCGAACAGCATCGACCATTTGTCAGCCGAGTACATCACCGAAGCCGTATGGTACATGCGGGCTGCCAACGAGATATTGCGGTTGGCATTCTTGAAGCGGTAATAATCGACCACTGGCTTGCGGAAGATGGCATCGGTACCGCCGACGTAGTCCATGCTCCAGGTGTAGCTCCAGTCATTGCGCTTGAAGTTGGTACGGATGTTACCTACGGTGCGCGGACGGGCAATATCGCCGACATAGTCGTTGGTTTCATAGCCGCTGGCCGAGGCGCTGGAGAAAGTCTGGTAGGCATCTTCCAAGAGATAGCTGACCGAAGCCTCGACATCCAGCTTGCCGAAGCTGTAATCGTTTTCGTAGCGGGCCAGAAGGTCATATCCACGCACCTGCTGGCGGTTGATATTGATGTAGCTGGCGCGCACGGTTTCGATCTTGTGCGGGGCGGTGCCGTGGCTTGCGGGATTGCGATCGAAGCGGCTGCAGAATTCGTTCGGATAGACCGGTGAGCCGTAGCAGCCTGCCAGAATGCTACTAGCTCTCAACTCGGAAATCTGGTCGATGACTTCGTAGTTGAAGTAGTCCAGCGCCACGCTCAGCGGCGCAAAGCTCGGGGTCCAGACAAAGCCGGCAGTGAACGCCTTGGAGGTTTCCGGACGCAGCAGGCCGGCACCGCCGCCGGTATAGACCGTGGCCGAGCTGCTCGCGCCAGCGTAGTCATCCGGAATGCCGGCTGCGGCGCAGTTGGCACGGACGTATTCGTTGGTGCTGTCACGCCATTCGATGCAGGGGTCGATCGCGCGCTGTCCCTGGAAGCCGCTCTGGTTGCCGAGGTACAGCTCGTACAGGCCGGGGGCGCGGAACGAGGTGCCCTTGGTGGCGCGCAGGCGCAGGGAGGGGATGACCTGCCAGTTAAGACCGAGCTTCCAGACCTTGTCGTTGTCCTTCAGCGAATCGTAGTCGAAGGCGCGGGCGGAAAGGTTCAGGGTCAGCGATTCCACTGCCGGCTTGCCCTTCAGCAGCGGGATTTCGGTTTCGAAGAACAGCTCCTTCACGTTGTCCTTGCCCTTGGTGACATTGGCCGAGGTCAGGCCCCAAGAGTCGGCATTGCGCGACAGGGCACCGGGCTGGTCGTCGATGCTGTAGCGGCGGTATTCGGCCCCCACGGCGGCACCGACGGCGCCGGCCGGCAGCTGGAACAGCTCGCCGGTGGCCACGGCATTGAAGACGAATTGATCGTAGATGGTGACTCCTTTGTCCCAAACACCAAGGGCATTGACCAGTTCATCCATGCGGCGACCGCTGAGGAAGCCGGGATCGAAGTAATTGAGGCTGGGGGCAGTATCGCTGTGCTCGATATCACCACTGGCGCTGGCACGAATGTTCAGTGAGCTGTAGCTGCCCTTGCTGCGCGAATAGGAGGTATTGGCCTTCCAAGTCCAGTCGGCAAACGGCAGATCGCCTTCCAGTGCAGTATTCAGGTAATAGAAATCTACCTTGATATTGTTATCCATGCGGAACGGCATGACCGGCATGGCCAGACCGCTCGGAACCGGTGCCTTGTAGCCGGGGCTGTTGGCATAATCGCTGCCGATAAGCGGGAAGAACTGGCGGAAGTCGCGTGCCTGGGTTTCGCGGCGGTTGAGCAACACTTCGCTGGTCCAGACCAGGCCATTGCTGAAGTTGAAGTCGGAAGAGCCGTACACGCTGTAGCGCTTGGTCGAGGCAATGATATCGCCTTCCTCCTGCCAGTCGCCGTAGATCACTTCATCGGTCGAGGCCTTGGGGGAGTTGGCATAGGTGGTTCGGGTGCGCGGGCGGTAACCGGGAATCGGGCCGACCGTGCTGCCATCGGTCGAGGGCACATAGCGCACGCCGGTATCGGCATCGATGACGGCATTGTAGAGCGAGCCCTGGCAGCCTTCGTAGGCGGTACCGGCATTGATTGAGGTATCGGCGCGGTCAAGACGGTTGCCGTAGTCGTCCCAGTACATGTCGCGCGGGCAGCGGAAGAAATCGCGATCCTTGACCTTCAGCGGCTGCTGCTGGTAGTAGCTGGCGGCCAGGGCGATATTGCCGCTGCCGAGATTCCAGCCGAATGCACCGGAAAGGTCATAGGATTCACCGCCGCCGTGTTGTGGTGCGCGCACCATGAAGGAAACTTCCGGGCGGCTGATGTTCTTGCGGGTGATCAGGTTGACCACACCGGCGACGGCATCGGAGCCGTAGATCGAGGAGGAGCCGTCCTTGAGCACTTCGGCGCGCTGCAAGATAGCCTGCGGGATCACGTTGAGGTCGAAGGCGCCAACCTGACCACGGGTACCGGCCGGGCCGGGGCGGTTGCCGTTCAGTAGTACCAGGCTGCGGTTGGCACCCATGCCGCGCAGCGAGACGGTCTGGGTGCCGATGCCGCCTTCGGTGACGAAGCCGGAGAACTGGTTGGAGAACTGGGTGCTGCCAGCTGCCACGCTGGAGGTCTGCAGGAATTCGGCCACATCCACTTGGCCAGCGGCGATATTGGTGTCGGCAGTGATGACCTGTACCGGAGCGGCAGTGTCGTATTCGACGCGGCGCAGCAGCGAGCCGGTGACGGTGATGGTGCCCAAGTCCTTGTTGGACTTTTCCCGGGTCTCGTCACTGGCGGGCTTTTGATCGGTAGCTTCCTGAGCCTGGGCGGAAACACCATATAGGCAGCCAAGCATTGCCACGATCAGCGGCAGGCGGGTTAGAGAGTGAGATTTACGATGGGTCTTCACTGCATGTCCTCATGGGTGATGGGAGGTTGATTAACAATGTTTAAACGAAGTTGTTCGTACAGGCAAGAGTCATTTGCATGAATTTTTTATGAATGCGGGGGATGCTTCTTGTTTTTGTGAAATGAAGCACATTTTCATTGCTAGCTTCGGCATCCGCCGCATATGAAAAGCCCCGATGGCGAACCACCGGGGCATGGGGATAAGCACCCTGATAGCGGCTTAGAGCCTTTGAACAGGCTCTTACAAACCGCCGGGGCCACATTCGTTGGCGAGGAAGCTTTCGATGAGATTCAGGGTTTGCGTCTGATGACGTGGATACCACGGCATGCTGTGCGGCATATCGGCAATCAGCTGGAAGCGTGCCGGCACCTTGCCTTTGACCGCATCGTAGAAGTTGCGGGCATGGAAAGCCGGGGTTCTGACGTCACGGTCGCCGACATAGAGCAATACCGGGATGCTGGCCTTGTCGGTATTGCGCATTGGATCCATGCCGGTCACGGTGCTGCCTTGCAGGATGCGTTGCAGGCGGTTGTCACTCCAGCTGCGGCCAATTCGTGCAAGATCGGTCACCGGAGCGCCGGAGATCGCGCATTGGAACGGGCCGCCGGGACGAACCACGGCGGCAGCGGCAGAGAAGCCGCCGTAGGAATAGCCGAAGATGGCGATCCGATCCGGTGCAGCGATGCCTTCCTTGACCAGCCAGGCGGCGGCATCGTCTTTGTCATCCTGCATTTTCAGACCCCATTGACCATCACCGGCGCGCCACAGGTTGCGTCCAAGCCCTGCCGAGCCACGATATTGCGGGCGCAGCACGGCATAGCCGCGCGAAGTCAGGAACGGTACCCAGCCGGATTGATCCCAGCCGGTGTAATCACGTGCCCATGGGCCGCCATGCGGATGGACAATCGCCGGCAGTGGTGCATCACCGGGCTTCCAGCCGGCAGGAAGGTCGAGAATTGCCGGGATTTCCATGCCGTCACGGGCCTTGTAGGTTACCCAGCGCTGCTCACCGATATCATCGGCCTTGATCCACGGGCGCTGGCTGCCCAGGGTTTTGACCTGTTTGCGATCCAGCAGCAGGTGATAGCTGGGTGCATGGCGAGGGCTTTCGGTGCTGTACAGCACCCGGGAAAGATCATCGTTGTAATCCTCGATGGAAATGCTCTGGCCCGGATGGCTGTTTTTCAGCCCATCGTGGATGGCCTTCATCTGCGGGTCGACATACACGACTTCCGGACTCGGGCCATTCACCACGAAGCCGAGCACCTTGTTGAAATTGCTGGGCTGGCGACCCAGCACCAATCCGCCAATCGAGTATTGCGGGTGAGCCACCAGTGGCTCGGGATCAAACTTGCGGGCAACCGGGTCGTACATCCGCGCCTGCACCAGGTCGGAATCGGCATCCGAGAGCACGTAATACTTGCCGCTGGCTTCATCAATGCCAACGAAACTGGTTTCGATGCGCTCGCTGAGTTTCCGGGTGAGATTCTGGTGCAGCTCAAACTCGCCGCTGGTCGGGTTGCGGATAAAGATGCGCAGTTCGAAGTCGCCGCCAACCGGCTCGATTTGTTCGCGCGTCATCACCTCGCCATTGCGCGGATTGAACAGCCCCGGTGAGCTGCGGCCATTGGCCTGGAACAGTAGCTTGGTTTCATCCGTGCGCAGGTTGTAGAGGTAGTAATAGCTTTGCAGGTTGGCGCTATTGAGCTGGCGGATGATGACGTTGTCCGGATCCAGCGGCAGGCTGTTGACCAGCGAAGAGCTGCCGCTGATTTCCATGCATTGCTGGGTCTCCCGGCTGACGCCGATGCGGCGGCTGTTGTCGGCGAAGGCTTCGTTGAACTTCTGCTGTTGCACATCGGTGAGATAGGGTTTGACGACGAACGTCTTGGTCGAGCCGGTACTCCTGCCCTCGCCGCAGCCGGCCAGCTGTCCGGTCCATTCCTGACGGCCGAGTACCAGTACGCGATTGGCCTTCATTGCGTTGGCGGCGATGAACTTCATCCGGTCACCCGATGGGGTGATATGGGGCGGTGCGGAGAGATTGTCCAGATCCCAGGTGGCAAGCGCAGTGTCCTCGCTGCCGGCAGCCGGGGATTTAATCAGTGCGACCAGATTTTTGCCGTCGGCGCTCATCGAAACTGACTGGATGTCCGGCGTGCGGGCAAAGGCCTCTGCCGGAATCGGCTCGCGGGCAAACAGTGACTGGGAAAAAAGCAGGCCACAGGCTGTAATCAGGAGGGAACGATGATTCATTAAAACGTACTCCGACTTAATCTGAAGTTGAGCTTAACGGAAGTAGGCATGATAGCCGGGCTGAACTGTCCGTCAACTTGAGATGGATAAATTGCGCTACTTGACTCGGTCGCCGGTGGACTGTCGGGCATCCGGGAGATTGCGGGTAGTGATGATTGTTATTGCAATATCTCGCGCACCACCTGCTCATCCACACCGCTGATGAGTTCGGCCTTGCCGGCGCCGCGCCAGAGGACAAAGCGCAGGCCGTGGGCGCTGGCTTTTTTGTCCAGCCGCATGCGTGCCAGCAGTGCTTCGGCATCCAGACCTTTGGGTAGCGTCGTCGGCAGCCGCAGCCGCGCCAGTAGCCGGGCAAGACGCTCGCCGTGTTGTTGCGGTGCAAGCCCGAGCCGGGTGGAAAGGCGCGCGGCCAATACCATGCCGATGGCGACGGCCTCGCCATGTACCAGTCCGCCGAAGCCTTGTTCGGCCTCGATGGCGTGGGCAAAGGTATGGCCGAAATTGAGCAGGGCGCGCTCGCCATGTTCAAACGGGTCGCGCGCGACCACGGCGGCCTTGTAGCGGCAACTGGCGGCGATGGCGTATTTGAGCGCGGCCTCGTCCAGCGCCAGCAATGCTTCGGCATGCTGCTCCAGCCAGTCCAGGAAGTGCGCATCGAAAATCGCGCCGTATTTGACCACTTCGGCCAGTCCGGCAGAGATTTCGCGCTGCGGCAGGGTATGCAGGGTGTTGGTGTCGATGATGACCGCACGCGGCAGATGAAATGCGCCGACCAGGTTTTTGCCGGCGGGAATATCCACCGCAGTCTTGCCGCCGACCGAGGAATCCACCATCGCCAGCAGTGATGTCGGCAACTGCACGCAGTCGATGCCGCGCATCCAGCAGGCGGCGGCAAACCCGGCCAAATCCCCGACCACGCCGCCGCCGAGGGCAAACACGCAGGCATCGCGGGTAGCGCCCTGTGCGGCCAGTGCGTCAATCACCCCGGAGAAACTCGCCAGGGTTTTCGAGGCTTCACCGGCGGCAATCGTGTGCAGGCGAATATCGGCCTGCGGCCTGGCGCGGGCGAGCGCATCCAGCAATGTTTGTGCATGGTGCGGGGCGATATGGGTATCACTCAGTACCAGTGCATGGCGGCCACGCCAGTGTGCGGCCAGGCGCGCCTCATCACCCACTAGCCCCGCGCCAATATCAATGCGGTAGGGGGCAGGGCCGCCGACCTCAACACATTCAGTATTCATGTCCGTTCCCGCTGTTGCAGTAATAGCTGTAAGAGATGGGCGGCTTCATCCGGGCTGTGGCCTTCGGTATCAAAATGCAGGTCGGCCACTTGTGCATACAGCGGATTGCGGACTGCGGCCATTTGCATGAGCGCCTGCTCGCGGTCGGGACGCTGTAGCAAGGGGCGCTGGCGACAGCGCGCCAGCCTGCGCAATTGCCCGGCGACACTGACATGCAGATGTATCACGAAAGCCTGCCTGGCGAGGGCTGTACGGTTTTCCGCAGCCAGAACCACGCCGCCGCCGGTGGCAATCAGCAGGTTTTGGGCGGCCAAGAGTTCGGCCAAGAGCTGCGATTCACGGCGCCGAAAGCCAGCCTCGCCCTCGCAGTCAAAAATTTGCGCAATGCTGGCGCCGGTGCGCTTTTCCAGCTCGCGGTCGGTATCGACAAAGCGCCGCCCGAGCTGGCCTGCCAGGCGTTTGCCAATCGAAGTCTTGCCCGCGCCCGTCGGGCCGATAAGCACCAGATTGGCAGATGTGTGCAGCAAGATTGCAGGGTGCATTGCGGACTTCATCGGGAGACAATACCGCAATGAATACCGAATCTCTGCTTGTCGAAGCCATCGACACCTTTGCCAGCCTGTTTGCGCGTGCCCGTGAATGCGAGCCGGAGCCGACCGGCATGACGCTGGCCACCGCCGATGCGCAAGGCCGTCCTGCGGCGCGCATCGTGCTGCTGAAAGATTTTGATGCGCGCGGCTTTGTGTTTTACAGCCATACCGATGGCCGCAAGGGCGCGGAGCTGGCCGCCAACCCGCAGGCGGCGCTGCTGTTCTGGTGGCCGCATCTGGGCGAGGCCGGTATCGAAGTGCGTATCGAAGGCGCTACCCAGCCGGTCAGCGCGGACGAAGCCGATGCCTATTTCGCCAGCCGCCCGCACATGAGCCAGATAGGCGCCTGGGCCTCGCAGCAATCACGCACGCTGGACAGCCGCGAAACTTTTGAGGCGCGCATTGCCCAGCTTGAGCAGGAATTTGAAGGCCGCGATGTGCCGCGTCCGCCAACCTGGTCGGGCACCCGCGTAGTGCCGCATGCCATCGAGTTCTGGTACGGCGCCAAGTTCCGCCTGCACGAGCGCTGGCTGTACGCGCGCGATAGCGATGACCGCTGGCACAAGCGCATGCTCTACCCCTGATGCGTGCAGGCGCTTGTCCATGACTGGCCCGCGGCGCATCGTCTGCCTGACCGAAGAACCCACCGAAACCCTGTACGCGCTGGGCGAGCAAGACCGGATTGTCGGCATTTCCGGCTTTACCGTGCGGCCAGCACGGGCGCGGCGTGAAAAGCCCAGGGTCAGTGCCTTTACCTGCGCCAAGACTGACGCGATTCTGGCCTTGCAGCCGGATTTGGTGATTGGCTTTTCCGATATCCAGGCCGATATCGCCGCCGAACTCATCCGCCACGGCGTGGAGGTCTGGATTGCCAACCACCGCAGTGTCGAGGGCATTCTTGACTACATCCGCAGGCTGGGCGCGCTGGTGGGGGCGAGCGCCAAGGCCAATGATTACGCCGCTGCCTTGCAGCAAGGTATTGACGCGGTGGCGGCTGAGGCTGCACGCCTGCCGCGGCGCCCCAGGGTGTATTTCGAGGAATGGGATACGCCGATGATTAGCGGTATTCGCTGGGTCAGCGAGCTGATTGCGATGGCCGGCGGTGATGACATCTTTCCCGAACACGCCGCCGAGCCGCTGGCCAAAAACCGCATTCTGGCCGATGGCGATGCAGTCATCCGCCGCGCACCGGACATCATCATCGGCTCCTGGTGCGGCAAGAGATTTCGCCCGGAAACTGTCGCTGCGCGTCCGGGCTGGGCACAGATTCCGGCGGTCATACATGGCGAGCTGCACGAAGTGAAATCGCCGCTGATTCTGCAACCAGGCCCTGCCGCCCTGAGCGATGGCCTGGCCGCCCTGGCGGCGATTATCAGGGCCTGGGCAAGTCGCGGCTGAAACGCAGCTGCGCGCTGGCCGTATCCCGGCGCGCGTCGATTTCCAGCTGCAAGGTGGTCGGCGCACTGGCATGGATTTCGGCAATCCAGTCGCTGAACCCGGCGCTGTCGATACGGCGCAGTGCCAGCGGCTTCATGGTTTCGGCAAGGGCTGCCGCATGCGCCTGCAAGTGCAGGCCGTCAACCGGGATGGCATCGCCTGCCGCGCTGCGCGGAGAAACCAGGAGCAGCCAGTTGTCGGCATCGCGGCGCACCCCGTATTGCCGGGCGATGGCCTCGCTTAAATCACTGCTGCGCACCAGACGCGCCTCCAGCTGCATATCGCCGAGCGTAGCGCGGGCGGCCTGACTCGGCGCATTCTGACCGACCGGCGTAGCCGGGCGTGGCGCATCCTGGCCGCAAGCAGTGAGCGATAGCACCAGAAACAGGGCAAGCGGCAGGGTTTTCATCAGTTATTGGCCTTGGCAAGTTCAATGCCGCGCTGGCGGGCGGCATGGATGGCGCGGGCGACAATGGCGCGAAAGTCATCGGCCTCGAAGCTCTCGATCGCCGCCTGGGTGGTGCCGTTTGGCGAGGTGACGCGGCGGCGCAGTTCGGCAGCCGGGGTATCGTCATGGGTCAGCATCCTGGCCGCGCCCAGCAGGGTCTGGATGGTCAGGCTGCGGGCGGCTTCTGCACTCAGTCCTTCGGCCTCGCCTGCGGCCTGCATCGCTTCGGCCAGCAAAAACACATAGGCCGGGCCGCTGCCGGAAACCGCGGTCACCGCATCCATCAGGTTTTCATCGTCAATCCAGACAGTCGCGCCTGCGCCTTGCAACAGGGCCTGGGCTGCCTGTTTTTGGGATTGGGTGACTTGACTGTTGGCATATAGCCCGGTTACGCCAGCGCCAAGCAGCGCCGGGGTATTGGGCATGGTGCGCACCACGGCAAGCCCGCCGCCCAGCCAGCCTGCAATCTGCCCGCTGGTGATACCAGCTGCGACCGATACCAGCAGCGGTTTTTGTGCCTGTGCCTGTGCGGCCAGCGATTGACAGAGGCTTTTCATCACTTGCGGCTTGACTGCCAGCAGCCAAATGCCGCTGTCTGCAACCGCATCGGCGCCGTCGGCAAATACCTGCACGGAAAAGTCCGCAGCCAGCGCCTCCCGCAGTGCCGCGACCGGCTCGGCCACGCGGATTTTTTCCGGCGCCTTGCCAGCGGCAATCAGGCCGCCAATCAGGCTGCGCGCCATATTGCCGCCGCCAATGAAGGTGATCGTGTCAGGAACAGGGTTCATGTCATTACTTTGAGTTGGGTCAAGACATAGAGCATAGCAATCAAGCGATCCTGATGTTTTCGGGGGTTATACTCCGTGCAGTACCGGGAAACCGGCATCCGATCACAGTTTCAAAAAGCCAGGGAGAAAGAATGGATATTGCAGAATTATTGGCCTTTTCGGTTAAGAACAAGGCATCGGACTTGCATTTGTCGGCAGGCTTGCCGCCGATGATTCGCGTCGATGGCGATGTGCGCCGTATCAATATTCCGCCACTGGATCACAAGACCGTGCATGCGCTGATTTACGACATCATGTCGGACAAGCAGCGCCGCGACTACGAAGAATTCCTGGAAACCGACTTCTCCTTTGAAATTCCCGGCCTTGCGCGCTTCCGTGTCAATGCCTTCAACCAGAACCGGGGTGCCGGTGCGGTGTTCCGTACCATTCCTTCAGAAGTGCTGACCCTCGACCAGCTCGGCTGCCCGCCACTGTTCCGTGAGCTGGTCAACCAGCCGCAGGGCCTGATTCTGGTGACCGGCCCTACGGGCTCTGGCAAGTCCACCACGCTGGCAGCGATGCTCGACCATATCAACAAGAATGAATACGGTCATATCCTGTCGGTGGAAGACCCGATCGAGTTTGTGCACCAGTCGCAGAAGTGCCTCATCAACCAGCGCGAAGTGCACCGCGATACGCATGGCTTCAACGAGGCGCTGCGCTCGGCGCTGCGTGAAGACCCGGACTATATTCTGGTGGGCGAATTGCGTGACCTGGAAACCATCCGGCTGGCGCTGACCGCTGCCGAAACCGGGCACCTGGTATTCGGCACCCTGCATACCAGTTCGGCCGCCAAAACCATCGACCGTATCATCGACGTGTTTCCGGCTGGCGAAAAACCGATGGTGCGCTCGATGCTGTCCGAATCACTGCGTGCGGTGATCTCGCAGGCGCTTTTGAAAAAGATTGGCGGTGGCCGTACTGCTGCCTGGGAAATCATGGTCGGCATTCCGGCGATCCGCAACCTGATTCGTGAAGACAAGGTGGCGCAGATGTATTCGGCCATCCAGACCGGCCAGCAATACGGCATGATGACCCTGGATCAGCATCTGCAAGACTTGGTGTCGCGCAGCCTGATTACCAAGGCACAAGCGCGTGACTATGCCAAGGACAAGCGTTTGTTCGATTAAAGACCTAACGGCACGAATTTTCTGGAGCTCTTCCCATGACGACACCCGCCGAGTTCACCTCCTTGCTGAAACTCATGTCCACGCAGCGTGCATCGGACTTGTTCATCACTTCCGGCATGGCGCCTTCGATGAAGGTCAACGGCAAGATCACTCCAGTTACCCAGGATGTACTTACCTCTCAGCAAAGTCGCGATCTGGTGTTATCCATCATGACTCCAGCGCAACGGGAAGAGTTTGAAAAGACCCGGGAATGCAACTTCGCCATTGGCCTTGCCGGGGTGGGGCGCTTCCGTGTTTCGGCCTTCTACCAGCGCAATCAGGTCGGCATGGTGCTGCGCCGCATCGAAACCCATATTCCGACGGTGGAGGAGCTGAACCTGCCGCCGATTATCAAAACCCTGGCGATGACCAAGCGTGGCATCATCATCTTTGTGGGCGCCACCGGCACCGGCAAGACCACCTCGCTGGCGGCGATGATTGGCCATCGCAACAAGGCGGCGACCGGTCACATCATCACCATCGAAGACCCGATTGAATTCGTGCACCGTCACGAAAACTGCATCGTTACCCAGCGCGAGGTCGGTATCGACACCGAAAGCTGGGAGGCGGCGCTGAAGAACACCCTGCGCCAGGCGCCGGATGTGATCATGATTGGCGAAGTGCGTACCCGCGAAGGCATGGATCACGCCATCGCCTTTGCCGAAACCGGCCACCTGGTGCTGTGTACCCTGCACGCCAACAATGCCAACCAGGCAATGGACCGCATCATCAACTTCTTTCCCGAAGACCGTCGCCAGCAACTGCTGATGGACTTGTCGCTGAACCTCAAGGCGGTGGTTGCGCAGCAACTGGTGCCGCGCGTGGATGGCAAGGGACGCCGGGTGGCGATGGAAATCCTGCTGGGCACGCCGCTGGTGCAGGACTATATCCGCGATGGCGAAATCCACAAGCTGAAAGAGGTGATGAAGGACTCCACCCAGCTCGGCATGAAAACCTTCGACCAGAGCCTGTTCGAACTGTATCAGGCCGGTGAAATCAGCTATGACGACGCATTGCGCTATGCCGACTCGCAAAACGAAGTGCGCCTGAAAATCAAGCTGGCACAGGGGGGTGATGCCCGTACCCTGGCACAGGGGCTGGATGGCGTGGAAGTGGCGGAAGTCCGCTGATACGCGAGCTTCAGGCATCGTGATGAGACGCGCCCGCCCCGGCGGGCGTTGCCTTTTTTGCCCCGGCAAACAGGGCGCACAGGCTACAATCTCGGCATGACAGAATCTGCCTCATCTTTGGCCAGGCAATTGCTGATTGCCTTGCCGGCTTTGGACGACCCCAACTTCGCGCGCACCGTCAGCCTGATTTGCCAGCATGACGAACACGGCGCGATGGGGATTGTCATCAATCGTGCCTCGGAATTCAGCGTGGGCGAGCTGTTTGCACAAATCCGCATCGAAGGCGGCGCGCCGGAGCTTTTGGCGCAGCCGGTGCTGGCCGGTGGCCCGGTACATGCCGAGCGTGGTTTTGTGCTGCATGATGGCGAGCGCGAATGGGATTCCAGCGTGCGGCTGCCCGGTGGTCTTGCGCTGACCACTTCGCGCGATGTGCTCGAAGCAATGGCGCGTGGCGATGGCCCGGCGCAGGCGCTGGTGGCACTGGGCTGCGCGGGCTGGGCCGCAGGCCAGCTTGAACAGGAAATCAGTGAAAACAGTTGGCTGCTGGCGCCACCGGATGATGATTTGCTGTTCCGCCTGCCACTGGAGCAACGCTGGCAGGCCGCTGCCGGGCTGGTGGGCGTGAACCTGATGAACATGACCCATTACAGCGGCCACGCATGAGGCTGGATGGCGCCGTGCTGGGCTTTGATGTCGGTGCGCGCCGCATTGGCGTGGCGGTCGGCAGTGTCATCGGTGCCGGTGCGCGCGGCATAGCCGTGGTGGAGATGCGCGATGACAAGCCGGACTGGGCGGTGATTGAAAAGCTGCGCCGTGAATGGCTGCCCAGCGGTTTTATCGTCGGTGACCCGCTGACCCTGGAGGGCGAGAGCCAACCGGCACGGCTGCGCGCGCAACGCTTTGCCCGGCAGTTGCAGCAACGCTTCGGGCTGCCGGTGCTGATGGTGGACGAGCGCCGTTCCAGCATCGAGGCGGCACAACGCTTTGCCGCCGCGCGCGCCGAAGGCCAGCGTCGCCGCCGTGATGCTGCCGAACTGGACGCGGTCGCCGCTGCCGTCATCATAGAACGCTGGATTGCCGCGCCCGATAGCGCCGTGCCCATCACACAAGCCCAAACTACGCAAGACAAGGAAAACTGAAGCCATGCCGCAACATCTGCTGTCCATGCAGGCACTCGATTTTGATGCGCTGACTGCCATCCTTGACCGTGCCGAAGCCCTGCGCCATGCCGGCGACTGTCGTAGCCATCTGTCCGGCCGCGCCGTCTGCACCCTGTTTTTTGAGCCTTCCACGCGCACCCGGCTCAGCTTTCAGCGTGCCGCGCAGCGGCTGGGCGCGGATATCCTGAACTTCGAGGCGGCGACCTCTTCGGCCACCAAGGGCGAAACCGCGCTTGATACCCTGAAAAACATCGAGGCGATGGGCGTGTCCGCCTTCATCATCCGCGCCCGTGAAGATGGTCTGGTGGCCGAGCTTGCGCAAAGCGTCGCGCCCGGCACCGCGCTTATCAATGCTGGCGATGGCCGCAGCCAGCACCCGACCCAGGCGCTGCTGGACATGCTCACTCTCCGCCAGGCCAAGGGGCGGGATTTTTCCGCGCTGAAAGTGGCGATTGTCGGCGACATCCTGCATTCGCGGGTGGCGCGCAGTGACCTTGCCGCGCTGCGCATCCTGGGCGTGCAGGATATCCGCGTCTGCGGCCCGGCCAATCTGCTGCCCAGCGACGATACCCTGGCGGGCTGCCATGTCAGCCATGAGCTGGATGAAGCGATGACCGGTGCCGATGTGGTGATGACCCTGCGGCTGCAACGCGAGCGCATGGAGGATGGTCTGGTGGCCTCGCTGGAGGGCTACCACCGCGACTATGGCATTACCGCTGCCCGCATGGCGCGCGCCGCCAGCGATGCCATCGTCATGCATCCGGGGCCGCTTAACCGTGGCGTGGAAATCAGCGATGAGGTGGCCGATGGTCCGCAATCGCGCATCCTGCGGCAGGTGGAAAACGGTGTGCTGGTGCGCATGGCGGTGCTGGAGCGCGCCTTTGCCTGATTGCCCTGATTGATGTCTGCGCCGCTGCCGGAAAATCTGGATTTGCGCCATGCCCGCCGCGCCATTGATGCGGCGCTGAGCCGCGACCGTGGCCGTTTGCTGGGTCTTTTGGGCAAATGGAAAGCCCGTCCCAAAGACGGCGCATTGCAGGCGGCCTTTGTTGAAAAACTGCAAGCCTCCATCGCCGCGCGGCAGGCTCGGCGCGCGCAATTGCCTGCGGCCAGCATCAACCAAGACCTGCCGCTGGCGGAAAAAACCGACGAAATCATCGCGCTGATTCGCCAGCACCAGGTGGTGGTGATTGCCGGGGAAACCGGCAGCGGCAAGACCACGCAACTGCCCAAGCTGTGCCTGATGGCCGGGCGCGGCGAGGCCGGGATGATTGGCTGCACCCAGCCGAGGCGCATCGCCGCACGCTCGGTGGCGCGCCGCGTGGCCGAAGAACTGCAAGTGCCGCTGGGCGATGCGGTGGGCTTTCAGGTGCGTTTCAACGAGCAGGTCGGCGAGCGCACCGCCATCAAGTTCATGACCGATGGCATCCTGCTGGCGGAAATCCAGGCCGACCGCTGGCTGTCGCGCTATGACACGCTGATTATCGACGAGGCGCACGAGCGCAGCCTCAATATCGACTTTCTGCTGGGCTATCTGAAAGGGTTGCTGGCAAAGCGCCCGGATTTGAAGCTGATTGTCACCTCAGCCACCATCGACACCGCGCGCTTTGCCGAGCATTTCGGCGGCGCGCCGGTGGTGGAAGTGGCCGGACGTACCTATCCGGTGGAAGTCCGCTACCGGCCTCTGGCCGAAACCGGGGACGGCGAGGCGATGAGCGTGCTCGATGGCATCGTCGCCGCCTGCGATGAAATCACCCGCGAAAACCCGCTGGGCGATACGCTGATTTTCCTGCCCGGCGAGCGTGAAATCCGTGATGCGCACCAGGCGCTGGAAAAGCGCAAATACCGCGCCACCGAAGTCATCCCGCTGTACGCCAGGCTGTCGGCGCGCGACCAGGACAAGGTGTTCAATCCCGGCGTGAAGCGCCGCATCGTGCTCGCCACCAATGTCGCGGAAACCTCGCTGACCGTGCCGCGCATCCGCTATGTGGTGGACCCGGGGTTTGCCCGCGTCAAACGCTATAGCCCACGGCAGAAAATCGACCGCCTGCATATCGAAGCCATCAGCCAGGCCAGCGCCAACCAGCGTGCCGGGCGCTGTGGCCGCGTGGCCGATGGCGTTTGCATCCGGCTGTATTCCGAGGCCGAGTTTGTCGCCCGGCCAGAATTTACCGACCCGGAAATCCGGCGCTCGGCACTGGCCGGGGTGATTCTGCGCATGCTCTCCATCGGCCTTGGGCAGATTGAGCAATTCCCGTTTCTTGAGCCGCCCGATGCGCGTGCGGTGAGTGACGGCTGGCAGCAGTTGCTGGAGTTGGGCGCGCTTGATGGCGAGCGCAGGCTGACCGCCATTGGCCGGGAGATGGCGCGCCTGCCGGTGGACGTGAAGCTCTCGCGGATGCTGATTGCCGCGAAAAAACACGGCGTATTGCCGCAGATGCTGGCCATTGCCAGCTTCCTCGGCGTGCAGGACCCGCGCGAGCGCCCCGCCGATGCGCGCGCCGCCGCCGATGCCGCACATGCCGAGTTTGCCGATAACAAATCCGAATTTGCTGGCATCTGGAACTTGTGGGAAGCCTTCCGCCAGGCGCATGAGGACATGAGCCAAAGCCAGCTGCGCAAATGGGCGGAGAAAAAGTTTCTGGGCTTCTTGCGGCTGCGCGAATGGCGCGAGCTGCATCGGCAGCTCAAATTGCAATGCGAGGAAATGTGGCCACAAAAAAATGCAGAGGCAGGCAGTGACAACGCCGCCGCCCTGTATGCACGGCTGCATCGCGCCCTGATTGCCGGGTTGCCCACGCAAATGGGCCATCTGGATGAGCGCAACAGTTATCAAGGCCCGCGCGGGCGGCGCTTCCAGCTGTTCCCCGGCTCGGCTCTGGCCAGGAAGCCACCGGCCTGGGTGTTGAGCGCCACCTTGCTGGATACCGAAAAAGTCTGGGCCATCACCAATGCCGCGATTGAGCCGGACTGGGTGATTGCCGAACTGCCGCATCTGTTGGCGCGCCGCCATCACGAGCCGCGCTGGTCACGCGCCCAGGGGCGGGTGGTTGGCAGTGAACAAATCAGCCTGTTCGGGCTGGTGCTGGCGCCGAAAAAGCCGGTGCATTACGGCGCGCTGTACCCGCAGGAATCACGCGCGATTTTTGCCCACGATGCGCTGGTGATGGGCGAGGTCAATACCCGCAGCGCATTTCTTGCCCGCAACCTGCGCACACTGGAGGCCGCCCGCGAGGAGGAAGCCAAGCAGCGCCGCAGCGGCCTTGTTGTCGATGAGGACTGGCAAACGCGCTGGTATCTGGACCGCTTGCCCGCGCATGTGCACAACGTGCAGGCGCTGGATGCCTGGTACAAAAGTCTGGATGCGGCAGGCAAGGCGCAGCTGGAATGGTCGCGCGATGACCTGCTGGTAGCCGGGGAAACCGATGCGGCGCGCTTCCCGCCGTATATCGCGCTGGGCGCTGCGCGTCTGGCGGTGCGCTATCGTTTTGAACCGGGCGCCGCCGATGACGGCATGAACCTGCTGCTGCCGCTGCATCTTCTGAATGCCGTGGACGCGGCGCAGTTGAGCTGGATGGCGCCGGGTTTTGTTGAAGAAAAAGCCGCTGCACTGATTAAAACCTTGCCCAAATCACTGCGCCGCAATTTCGTGCCCGCGCCGGATTTTGCCCGCGCCTTTGCCGAGGCGCACCGCGACCCGCAGGCTGACAGCCTGCCAGCGGCACTGGCGCGCTTTCTGCAAAAACTCACTGGCGTTGAACTTTCGGCGCTGGATTTTGCTGAAGCAAGCCTGCCTGCGCATCTGCATATCAATCTGCAATTGCAGGATGAAAAAGGCAAAACCGTGCTCGCCGTATCGCGTGACCTGGCCGCGCTGCGGGAGAAATTCGGCAGCCGCGCACAGCGCGCTTTTGCCAGCCGCGCCGCGCGTGATTTGCGGCAAACCGGGCTGACCACCTTCCCCGATACGCCGGTGCCACTGCAAATGCAGGGCGATGCCGGCATCCCGGCATTTCCGGCATTGCATGACGATGGCGATGGCGTCTCGCTGCATGTCCACGCACAGCGCGAGCTGGCGCTGCGCCATCATGCCGAAGGCGTGCGCCGCCTGCTGCGCATCGCCCTTGCCGACAAACTCAAACAGGCGCGGCGGCAACTGCCCATCAGCCCCAAGACCGGGCTGCTGTATGCGGCATTGGAGCAGCCCACAAGCAAGGCCGATGTATTCAAAAAGCCCAGCAACCGCGATAGCGAGCCGCTGCGCGAAGATTTGGTCGAGGGCGCTTTCAATGCACTGAGCGCCGATGGCCTTGCCGAAATCCGCGATGCGCAAAGTTTCGCCCAGCACGCCCAGCAACTTGGCAAAACCCTGTTTGCCGAAGCCATGCGCCGCCTGCAACAGGCCGAAACCATCCTTGCCCTGATTGCCCAGGTGCGCGCCGCACTGGAATCGAAACTGATGGGCTGGGCGCGCGGCAATCTCGACGATATGCAGGCGCATCTGGATGCGCTGACCTTCCCCGGCTTCCTGCGCGAGCAGGAAGCCGAGGTGCTGGCCGAATATCCGCGCTGGCTGCGTGGCCTTGCCCTGCGTGCCGAACGCGCACAGCGCGACCCGGGCAAAGACCAGGCGCGCATGCTGGAAATCAAGCCGTTTGTCGATGCCCTGGCGAGTGCTGCGAAAAACGACCCCGAAGCCAACACCCTGCGCCGCGAACTGGAAGAACTGCGCATCGCCACCTTCGCCCAGGAACTCGGCGCCAAGGGCGGCATCTCCAGCAAAAAACTCGCCGCCCGGATAGCTGCCTGGCAGGGCGCATCCTGAAGTTGGTTGCAGCTATCCTCAACCCTTGGGCGGAATGTTTTCGGTTGGATTGACTGGAGCCGTTCCCAGCGCGTTTTGCTCAGGATGACTCAGCTTACGGATGAGCCTTGCGACCAAAAATTTGCTGTCGCCCGGTAGCGCCAGATACAGGCGCAGGATTTGTTCGTCGTCATTGTCCAATGGTAAAGGTGCGCGTTGATTTTTGTTGGCGTCACTGCCATAGCGCAGCCACTGTGGCGTGATGCCCAGCATGAGTGCCAGCACTTGCAGCTTGTCTTGTTCGGGGATGGCTTGACCACTCAGCCAGCGCAATGAGGTTTGATAACTGACAGAACGCCCGGCATAGCGCGAGTTGAATAGCCGGTGCAAGGTGGCTGCGCGCGGTTCATATCCTGCATTGCGCAGGGCGGCAGCCAGCCGCTCGGAGAATTGCCGACGTTCGATGGTCATGGTCAGGCAACTTACGCAAGCGCGTGTGTCGCATAAAACCTATTGAGTTGTTTTTATGAAACCTTTGTGTTTTTATTTGTCGTGGCTTGCTCAATGATGGGGCAAGCAAGTATCGGTAATGAGGGAGAAGAACATGAAGGCACTGAAGCTGTGTTTGCTGGCTGTGCTCGGCTTGGGGGTAGCGGAACCAATACAAGCGCAGAACATACTTGAGCGTATCAACAGCGGACTTGAGCGCGTTAACCGTGTACTGGCAGGCGGTTCTGTGGGCAACAATGCAGCTGCTGCAAGGGGCGGGATGCTGGATGCCCAGCCCAGTGATGCGCAATTGATGCGCATGGTGCAGGCAATGAACGCACCGGGAAAATCAGAAGAAGTCGAAGCCCTGTATCAAGAAGCCAAAGAGCTGATTTCCGGGATTTTGCTGATTACAAGCTGCAATTTTTCATCTCCAAGGCAGCAGCTTGCACGTTACAAGGCTCCGGGGGTGCATTCAGACTTCATCAGCGCCAACTTTCTCATGGAACATCATAGTTCCTCGCTGTGTCTTGATGTGCAAAGGGTGGATGCTTGGAAGCTGGAGGCGCGCAATGCTTTTTCCTTCCGTGTGCAGTATGTATCCGAGCAAAGCGGTGAAAGTACTGAGCGATTTTTTACCCTGACACGACAGCCTGATGGCATCTGGATGATTTCCAGAGTCAGCTCGTACTAAGTCCAGCTTGTTTTCATTGATAGGGAATTTTCATGCAATGTGAGAAATGCCATTCAGATAACACTCAGCGTTTGCAGGTCGTCTATGAGGGCGGCACTCAAAACATCAGCGCCACGAGTCGTACCACAGGAATAGGTATAGGTGGAGGTGGGTTGGGCGTTGGAGTGGCCAGTACGCAGACAACGGGGATATCGCGCTCAACTTTGGCATACAGAGCCGCGCCCCCAGCCAAGCAGCGATATGTGTTTGCCTTGTTTCTGGGATTTCTGGCCTGGCTGTTGTGGGTTTATACCTCTGCATTCAGCAAGTGGTTTTTGCTTTCAAGTGCGGTCATCGCGTTGTGTGGTTACTGGGCATATCGCGTTTATACCTTTAACAACAAAGTCTGGCCGGAGTTGATGGCGTACTGGGAAAATGAGTGGCTCTGCCTCAAATGCGGGCATATCTATCATCACGAATAGTCACATCACCCCCACAACAGCGGCTTGTTCACCATCAGGTAGTAAATCCCCAGCATGGCGATAAAGGCGGGGTAGCCAAGCAGCTCCCAGCGCCGTGCGTAGCGGAAGTATTTTTCGGGCAGTTCCCTGCCTTCGCGCAGGGCTTGCTCGGCCATGTCTGACATGCGGATTTGCAGCCAGACCACCGGCAGCCAGCATAGCCCGGCGATAACGTAGAGGATGAGGCTTGCCAGTATCCACGGCGTATCCCAGGACAGTGACCAGCCGGTCAGCGACATCAGATAAAAGCCGCTGATGGGCTGCACGATGCCGGCGGGGGTGGTGAACCACCAGTCGGCGCGTACCACCAGGCGGGTGACGACGGCCTGGGCGGCGAGGTTGCCGCTGCGGTTGGCAAAAAACATGTAGAACGCCGAGCCAAAGCCGGTGCCAACCAGCAGCACGCTGCTCAGGATATGCAGCCATTTGATGATGAGATAGGTGTTCATGGTGCACGTCTTGCCAGGATGTACAGGATGATGAGAATCGGCAGGTTTTTGCCCAGCGGCTGCAAGGGGTGCAGCCACAGGTTTGGCAGTAGCAGGGTGGCGGTGAGCGTGAGTGCGATAACGGCGGCCATGGAAACTTGGTAGCTGATGCGGCGTGGCCAAAGCATCAACAGCAAGGCAAGCATGAGGTCGAGTGCAACGCCTGCGGCAATCAGGCTGTGCGCCAACGGCATCGACTGGATGCCGCCTGCCTGCAGCAAGGCCAGGCTCTGGCCGTTCCATTCCACAAGGCTGGCGATGATGGTCAGCCAGCACACCGCTATCAGGCTATGGCGCAACAGCTTCAGGTCTTTATCGTTCATGCGCGCAACTCCGCGGAGGTGCTGATGAAGGCATCAGGCGCGCAGGGCGGGCGATGCAGCAGACGGGCAAGGTGCCCGGCCTCGCTGCGGTTATCGCGCGCCAGCAGCTGCAAGGCTTCGCTGAACAGGGGCGAAAACGGCAGCGCATCGCCGATGCGCGCGGCGACACGAGTGATTGCATCGGGCAGTGGCAGCACGCTGGCCGGTGTGGTTTTGCCCAGTTGCTGGCGCAGGCAGGCGATGTATTCACCCATGCCAAGCGCCTGCGGGCCTGCCAGTTCCAGCACGCCGGTATCGTGCTTGTCTTGCAGCAAGCGGCTGCAGACTTCGGCCAGTTCCCACACCGCCAATGGCTGTACCTGGGCGCGAATCACCGCCTTGGGCAAGGGCAATAGCGGCAGTTTTGCCAGCCGCAGAAACAGCCGGGTGCTATCGCCATCCATGCCAAATACCAGGCTGGGGCGCAGCACGATGCCATCAAGCTGCCCTTGTGCATTCAGCGCCAGCAGATGCGTATCGGCAGCGCGCTTGCTGCGGGCATAGGCGGTATCGCCTTCGGTCACGCCCAGTGCGGAGATTTGCAGCACGCGGCGGATGCCCAGTTGCGCACAGGCAGCGAACAGCGCGCGTGGCGCGGCATCGTGAATCATCGCCATCGGTTGGCCGGGGTTGTCGCGCAAGATGCCGACCGCATTGATGACCGCATCCACGCCGTGCAGGGCATCGAGCCAGTGCCCGGCAGTGGTGGCACGGCGAAAGTCGATGCGAGTCTCACCGTGCCGGCTTGCGGTTTTCACCTGAAAACCTGCTTGCCGCAAGCGTGCATGGATATGGCGGCCAATAAAGCCATTGGCGCCGCAGAGCAATATCGTGGGCGTGCGCATCGTCAATGCTCCCGGGGAATCTGGGGGGGCAGGGCTTGGGCGCTGATGCTGGCGATGAGTTGTTTCCAGATATTGCGGGCAATAAGGGCAACGCTGATGAACACGCCGCAGCAAACCAGCAGCAGTGCGCGATGCAGTACATCCAGCAGGCTGGCTGTTTCAGAGAAATTGCCAAACAGCAGCATCAGGATGAGCGTGCCACTAAGCGCCAGCAAGTAGGCGCTGCGCACCCAGAACTCGGCGCCATTGGCCTGGTCATGGCAGAGGCGGGTCAGTACCCGGACAAGAATCGGACGCAGATAGCGCACGGCAATCAGCGGTGCGATGACGGCGATGGTGATGGACAGCAGAAAAAGCGGGAGATTCATGGCAATGCTCCTGGGTGGTGGGAAACGGATTGGGAATGGATGGCTTTCATGATTGGCTGTTTCTACGGTAATTTCTGTTAAAAATGAAATTTAGGGGCAAAAAACAGCTTGTTACTTGTCGCGCACAAAACGCTGGATACTGGCGCCCAGATGCAGCACTTTCTCCAGCGTCTGCGGTGAGAGCCGCAGCATTTCATCGCTCCAGCTACCGATGGTTTCCATAAAACGCAGCGTCTGATGCAGCCGGTCTTGTGCGTTGGGCGACTGCTCGGCAAAGTCCTCGCGGCTGACCAGCTCGCGCAACAGCACGGTAGTGGGGTCGAATTCACGCTCCTTGCGGCCACGCACGATGATGCGGAACAACTCCCAGACATCGCCCGAGGTTTCAAAGTAATCGCGCCGGTCGCCAAGGATTTGCGTGGTGCGGATGAGCTTCCAGTTCAGCAGCTCCTTGAGGCTGTTGCTGACATTGGAGCGCGCCACGCCCAGGGTCTGAGTAATGGCCTCGGCATGCAGCGGCTGACCGTGGATGAACAGCAGCGCATGGATTTGCGCCACGGTGCGGTTCACGCCCCAGGCGGAGCCCATCTCTCCCCAGTGGACAATAAAGCGGCGTTCGATATCAGTCAGTTGCATGGGGCAGATAATACGCTTGCAGAAATTTCTGTCAATAGTGAAATTTGCAAGTCGTTTCTGCTCTGGCTATCGTCATGCAAACAGGCGAGCGTTTGGCTTGCACAATTTTTCATCCATCAAACAGGAGGCACGGATGCGTGTGGTTACAGCTCCCCTGATGCTGGCGGCCACGCTGCTGCTTGCCGGTTGTCCGCTGGGCAAGAAGTCTGAGTCCTCTGCAACCGTGGAAACGTCATCGCCCAAGGTGGCGGAAGTATCCGCGCAGGCAGGCGCTGAAGCGGATGCGGCAGCGCAGGCCGTGGAGCCGGTTTGCGATTGTGCAGGGCAAGCGGCCGATGCCATCGCCGTTGCCGAAGTACCGGCCAGGTTTCGTGGCGACTGGAGTCATAAATGCCTCAAGCCCGGCGAATACGATGACAGTAGTATGACCATTTCCGCAGATACGATTGCCTTCACCGAGACGGGTAATATCAAGGCGGTTGTTTTGAACGGGGACAACCAGCTGGCCATCATTGCCGACATGCCTGATGAGGGGAAGCAGTGGCTGACTTACTGGCGCTTTGAACTGTCCGCAGACGGCGAAGAGCTGATGGACGTGACTGACGATGACAATTATTTCCTGCGCCGCAGGTGCAACGGCGTGGGCTGAGGTCTAGGCCTGCTGTCGATGCCGAGCCCCGGTTTTTCCGGGGCTTTGCTGTAATTCAGTAGTTATCTCACCCGCCGTCTTGGCCAGGCGGCAAACAATGCCCAGATGCCGCCAAGGCCGGCAATCCAGGTGGCGACGGGGATGCCGGCAAGCCGTGGGCCACCGGCATCGAGGCCGTACAGCACGCTGGCGACAATCAAGAGGCCTGCGCCCAGCACGGCGGAAATCATGCGTTTTTGCATGATGTGCAGGTCTTTGGAGAGCAGGCGCACATCTTCGGATTGCATCTGAATCAGGTGGCCGCCGTGGACTTGCTGCTTCAGCCAGTCGTGCACCAAGCCGGGCATGTCCGGGGCGCGGGTTATCCATTCGGGCAGGCGTTGCCCGGCTTCGCGCAGCAGGCGGCGCGGGCTGTAGCGTTCGCGCAGGATGGTTTCCAGTACCGGCTTGGCGACTGCCCAGATGTCGATTTGCGGGTCGAGCTGCCTGCCCACGCCTTCGATGTTCAGCAGGGTCTTTTGCAGCAGAATCAACTGCGGTTGCAGGGTGAGCTGGTGGCGCTGCGCCATGCGGAACAGCTTGGCCAGCACTTCGGCCAGCGAGATTTCCGACAGCGGGCGGGTAAAGTACGGCTCGCAGATGGCGCGTGCGGCGGCTTCCAGCTCGTCGATGCGCACATGCGCGGGCATCCAGCCTGCCTCCACATGCAGCTCGGCAATGCGGCGATAGTTGCGGTTGAAAATCGCCATGAAGTTTTCGGCCAGGTAATACTGGTCGGCGCGCGAGAGCTGCCCCATGATGCCGAAATCCAGGGCGATGAAACGCGGGTTGGCTGCGCGCGCCGGGTCCGGGTCCACCCAGATATTGCCGGCATGGGCATCGGCATGGAAGAAATTGTCGCGGAATACCTGCTGGTAGAACACACGCACGCCCTTGGCAGCCAGTGCCTTGCGGTCGATGCCGGCATTGTCGAGTGCGGCCACGTCATCGCTGTGGATACCATGCACCCGTTCCAGCGTCATCACCTTTTCGCTGGTATGCGTCCAGATGACTTCCGGCACGTACAGGTCGCCGCTTTCCAGCCAGTTGCGGCGCAGCACGCTGGCATTGCCGGCCTCGCGTTGCAGGTCAAGCTCGGCGGCCAGGGTGGATTCGATTTCCGCCACCACTTCGCGCGGACGGATTTTGTCGGCACGTGGATGGGTGCGCTCGACCACCGCGGCCAGGTCGTACAGCAGGGCGATATCGCCCTCAATCTGGCTGCGGATATTGGGGCGCAGCACCTTGACCACCACCTCGCGGCCATCGTGCAGGGTGGCGGCGTGCACCTGGGCAATCGAGGCCGAAGCCAGTGGCGTAGTGTCAAAACGCGAGTACAGCGCGGTGATGCTTTGGCCGAGCGATGCCTCGACGATGCCGCGCGCCTCATCGCCATCAAAGGGCTTGACCTGGTCTTGCAGCAGCGCCAGCTCATCGGCCACATCGGCGGGTACCAGGTCGCGGCGGGTGGAGAGGATTTGCCCGGCTTTGACGAAAATCGGCCCCAGTTCCTGCAATACCATGCGCAGCCGCTGACCGCGCGGCATGGCCTGCACATCGGCGCTGGCGCGCGGCACAAACGGGCGCGCCAGCTTCAACCAGCGCTCGGCCGCAGTGCCATCGAGCAGCGCATCCAGCCGATAACGCAGCAATACCCGGCCAATCCGCCAGATGCGGCGTGCCGACTTCATGCGCCAGCTCCCAGCCGCGCAATGCGTGCGGCCAGACGTTCGACATCATCGCGGATGGCATCAACATCATCATGGAAGGCGGCAAGTTCCTCACGCCCCACCACTACGCGCGATTCCTCGGTGAGCCAGTCGGCGCTGTCACCGGCAAAGCCCTGTGCGGCAGTCTTGGCGCGGCGCAGGGCAAAAGCAAAGCCATTGGCAATCTGCATGCCCAGCACATCGCCAAATACCCGTGTCAATGGTTCGGCCCAGTCCGGCTCAAAGCCTTGAGCCAGTTTTTGCAGGCGGCGTGCAAGTTCGGCATCGCCCTCAATACGCAACTGCCCGACCGGCGCGGCATCATCACGACGCAGCGGCGGCAATTGCCGCAACAGCGCCGACAGGCTGGCACGCACCGACAAATCCGCCTCGCCATTGGCCGGCCCTACCTGTAGCGCGCCATCCATCACGGTGATGGCCAGTGCCAACGGCGGCGATTGCAGATGTAATTGCACCTGACGGCCTTGCAGGGTGGCCAGCGCCGTGCGCGTGTCCTCATCCAGCGCCAGCGCACGGTTCAGAGCCAATTGCAGGGCGCGGCCTGCCGGGACTTTCCAATTGAAGGGCAAAGAAATATTCATGCGGGCATTTTATGAGCCAGTGCCAGTCGCCGCAGCCCTTCCTGCATGGAAACTTGCGGGCGGTAGCCAAAGTCTTGCAGTGCCGGGGTCATGCTGTACCAGTGGGTAGTGGCAAGCTGCTCGGCAAGGAACGGGGTCATCGGCGGTTCACCATCGGGCTGGATAAGCGGCCAGAGTTTTTCTGCCAGCCAGCCTGCGGCATAGGCCAGGCGGAACGGAATCTTGCGCTTGACCGGCGGCGCACCAGCGGCTTTGAGCAGGGCGTTGAGAGTGGCTTCCAGCGTCCACGGCTCACCATTGCTGATGAAGTAGGCGCGTCCAGCGCAGGCGCTGCCGGGTGCCAGATGCGCAAAGGCGGCAAAGTGGGCAGCGGCAGCATTGTCGATATAGGTGGTGTCAATCAGGTTCTGGCCATCGCCCACCAGTGCCAGTTTCCCGGCATGGGCGCGTTTGACCAGATTCGGCAGCAGATGGTTATCACCCACGCCCCAAATCAGGCGCGGGCGGAGCGCCACGGTGGCAAGCGTTGTGCTGTTGGCGGCCAGCACCATTTTTTCGGCTATCTGTTTGGTGGCTGCATACGGTGCTTTCAGGTTTTCGCCATAGGGCACGTTGTCGGCGGTGCCGCCCTCCACCGGATGGGTGGCGCGATGGGTCACGCTGGGCGTCGAGGTGTAAACGAGCTTGCCGATGCCATGCGCACGACATGCGGCCAGTACGTTTTCGGTGCCGGTGACATTCACCGCGTGATAGCTTGCATAGCTGCCCCAGGCGCCGGCCTTGGCGGCATTGTGGAAGATGGCGTTGCAGCCGCTGGCGGCATGAATCACGGCATCGCGGCTGGCCAAATCGCCCTGGATTTGCGCAACGCCGATGGCATCAAGCGCCGGGTAATGGCTGCGGTTGAAGCTGACAACCTCAAAACCGCGCGCGCGCAAGCCCTGGCAGAGAGCTTGGCCTAAGAACCCCCCACCACCTGTCACCAGAATCTTCATTTCATAGTCCTCACATGGAGCCGTCCTTGGCGGTTGTATCCGGCCATGCGTCCGTGCATGGCGCTCACCACTGCGCACGCACCTTGTGGGTGCGTGCAAGCGCAGCGGCTCGCCCACCGCCACCTGT
>JAUMYP010000008.1:0-3385 GCA_030528565.1 Pseudomonadota bacterium | reverse complement strand
GCGCACGCACCTTGTGGGTGCGTGCAAGCGCAGCGGCTCGCCCACCGCCACCTGTGACCAGAATCTTCATGCGTTTTTTTCCTTGTCTTCGGCCGAAGGCGCGTCCAGTGCCTGCAAATGGTTGTGTTCGGCTTTTTCCAGTAATTCGGCGCTCAGGCTTTTTTTGCTTTTGATGCCAAGCGCCTTCAACTTTTCTACGCGCCGCACCAAGTTGCCGCGCCCTTCGGAGAGCTGGGAGAACGCCTGCTGGTAATCGTTTTGTGCCTGATTCAGGTTCTTGCCCACTCTTTCCAGCGTTTCCACAAAGCCCACGAATTTGTCATAGAGCTTGCTGCCCTCGTCGGCGATTTCTTGGGCGTTGCGGTTCTGCTGCTCGTTGCGCCAAAGATTGGCGATGGTGCGCAAGGTGGCGAGCAGGGTGCTGGGGCCGACCAGCATGATGCGTTTTTCAAAGCAGTCGTTGAACAGCTTGTCGTCGTGTTGCAGCGCCAGCAGGTAGGCCGGCTCCACCGGGATGAACATGAACACAAAGTCCAGCGTGTTCACGCCATCGAGCTGGCTGTAGTCTTTTAGCGACAACTCGCGCATATGGCCGCGCAGGCTGGCGATATGCTCGCGCAGGGCAGCCTCGGCGCTGGCGGCATCTTCGGCCTTGACATGGCGCACATAGGCGGTGAGTGACACCTTGCTGTCGATGACGATTTGTTTGCCATCCGGCAAGTTGATGAGTACGTCCGGTTGCAGGCGGCGGGTGCTGCCATCCTCCTCCTGACGGGTACTGGCCGCCTGCACGATGTATTCCCGCCCGCGCGTCAGGCCGGAGTGCTCAAGCACGCTTTCCAGAATGATTTCGCCCCAGTTGCCCTGGGTTTTGTTGCGGCTGCCCAGGAGCGCCTGGGTCAGCGCCTTGGCATCGCCATGCAACTGGGTATTGAGGGTTTGCAGGCGTTTGAGTTCGACTTCCAGCGCGCTGCGTTCGCGGGTGTCTTTTTCATAGGTGTTCTGGATGAGCTGGCCGAACTGGCTGATTTGCTGGTTGAGCGGGTTCAGCAGTTGGCCGAGATTCTCCCGGGTTTGCCGGGAAAAGTTTTGCGATTTTTCTTCCAGCACTTTTTGCGCAAGCTGCTGGAACTGATGCCCCAGGCTTTCGCGGGCATCCTGCAGCAGTGCCAGTTTTTCTGCCTGCGTTTGCTCCGCCTGCCGCCATTGCGTGCGCAGCCGTTCGTTTTCTACCCGGGTTTGCTCCAATGCCTGCTGTAGCTGGGCGTATTCGGCACGCAGCGCGACGAGCGCCTGCTCCTGTTTTTCCAGATGGGCAATCTGTGCCTGGGCTGCGGCGTTGCGGCTTTGCAAATCCAGCGCGCGCTGCTCGCCTGCCTGCCAGCGTTGGCTGTAATCCGCCAGTTGCTGCTGTAATTGCGGCAGTTGTTTATTAAGTGTTTGCGCCTCCACCAACTGCCGCTGCTGTTCGGAAAATGCCGCCTGCACCGACGCCAGTTGCTGCTCGGTTTGCAGGTATTGCTGCTGGCTGGTTTGGTGCTTTTCGGCCAGCCCGGCCAACTCCTGCCGGGTGGCAGAGAGCGCCTGCAAATGCGCACTTTGCTGAAGCTGCATCTGCGCCGCATGACGACCGCCAAGCAACAGCCAGACAATCAATGCCGCCAGCAATGCGGCGGCCAAAACCAGAATCAGGGCAAGCGTAAGGCTCATGGACAGGCCGGGATGGAAAGAGGCTCATCTTAGAGCCTCTTTCACAAAAGTCGTGCTTACCGGCGGCAGTCGTGGCTGATGTCCAGTGCAGCGCGCTGGGCATTGCTGCTGACATCGGCCAGTCCCAGCAGGGTATCGAAGAAGTGGTCGTGGGCGTATTGGCCGTTGCGTTTTGCCTCAAGGCACTGCATGTCCAGCCCTATGCGGGCGGCATACTGGGGCGATGCCCAGGCAATCATCGGTACGCGGGTTTGCTGCTCGGGGGCAAAGGCATAGGGAGCGCCGTGCAGGTACAGCCCCTTCTCGCCGGTGGATTCGCCGTGGTCGCTGATATACAGCAGCGCCGCATCAATGCCGGGGTTGCCATCCAGGGTTTGAATCATCGCCGCCAGTACATGGTCGGTGTAGGCGATAGTGTTGTCATAGCTATTGAGAATGGCCTGGCGGCTACAGCTTTGTAGCTGGGTGCTGCGGCATTCGGGCAGGAAGCGGGCAAAGTCCTGCGGATAACGCTCGTAGTAGGCCGGGCCGTGGCTGCCCAGCATATGCAGCACGATGACGGTATCGCGCTCGATGTGGCCGATGCGCTCGGCCAGATAGTGTTGCAACAGGCCATCGTGACAGCCGTTTGCGCCGCACCAGCGCGGGTCGGGACGCGACTGCCAGCCGGATTCGGCTACGCGGCTGGCGACCTTTTTGCTGCCGGTATTGTTGTCGAACCACTCCACCTGCCAGCCTGCGCGTTGCAGCAGGTCCAGCGCATTGTCGCGGTGATTGGCGATGTGCTGGTCGTAGTCCTTGCGCCCCAGGTCGGAAAACATGCACGGCAGCGAGGTGGCGGTATTGGTGCCGCAGCTTTGCACCCTGCCAAAGAACACCACCGGCAGTTTTGCCAGCGCCGGATTGGTATCGCGTGCGTAGCCGTCGAATGCAAAACTTTCCGAGCGTGCCGATTCGCCAACCACCACCACCAATACCCGCGGCTTGTCGCCAGCCCCCGCCGGGTGCCGCAAGCGCGCATCCTCACCAATAACCTGATGCGGTGGCGTACTTTTGAAGGTATGCCGCAGATGGCCGCGAATCGCGCTCAAGACCGAGAATGGCAGGGTCAGGTAACGCGCCTCGGGATGGTTGCGCACAAAAGGAATCACTTGCTGTCCGGCCAGGGTGATAGCCAGGGTGATGGGCGCAATCACCAGCAATAACGGTTTCCAGCGTGAGAGCAGTTCCTGCCTGAAGGGCTGCCATTCAAGACGCGCCAGCGCAACAAACAGCGCGGGCAACACGCCCAGCAGGAAAATCCGGGTCAATACCCAGGCCGACATCATTTCGCCCGCTTCACGCTGGTCGGTTTCAAACACGCTGGCGATGGCATGACGGTCGGCCACCGCACCAAAATCCACGGTCAGCACATTGGCCGAGGCCGACATCAGCAGCAGGGCAATCAGCCAGGGCTTGAGCGCGCCGCGGAACGACAAGGGCAGCATCAGCCCCAATGCGAAGGCGAAAATCAGCGCGGCCATCAGCGCCCGGAACAGCCAGAGTGCAAGCGCGCCTTCCACCGGCACTGCCCAAATCAGCCCCCAGAGCCGCTGATTGCAAAGCAGGGTGAGCCACAGCGCGGTAATGAGCATCAGGGTATTGGCAGAGAGGCGTGGACGCAGAAAGGCAGGCA
>JAUMYP010000070.1 GCA_030528565.1 Pseudomonadota bacterium | reverse complement strand
ACCCGCCTGCTGGCCATGACCCCGGCCAGCTATACCGGGCTTGCCGAGCAGCTTGCCAAGGACATCTGATGAGCAAAATTGTTCCGGTTGAAATCGACGCCACCGGCAAGGGGCTGCTTGGCATGAGTGCCGAGCAGTTCCTGCGTGATTACTGGCAGAAAAAACCGCTGCTGATTCGCAACGCCTTCCCGGCGTTTGAGTCTCCCCTGCAACCGGAAGACCTGGCCGGGCTGGCCTGCGAAGAAGACGCACTGGCGCGCATCGTGCGCCATGACTGGCAGGCCGATAGCTGGCAGGTGGAAAACGGCCCGTTCCCGGAAGAAAAATTCCCCGGCATGCCGCATCAGGACTGGACGCTCCTGGTGCAGGATGTGGACAAATGGGATGCTGATGTCGCTGCTTTGCTTGCGCATTTCGACTTCCTGCCGCGCTGGCGCATGGACGACATCATGATTTCCTTTGCCGCGCCGGGCGGCTCGGTGGGGGCGCATATCGACAACTACGATGTATTCCTGTTGCAGGCACAGGGGCATCGACGCTGGCAGATCGACACCCGCCCCCATCCCGACGAGACTTACCGTGATGATGTGCCGCTGCGCCTGCTCAGGCACTTCAACCCCGATCAGGACTGGGTGCTGGCGCCGGGTGACATGCTCTACCTGCCGCCGGGCGTGCCGCATCACGGCGTGGCCGAAGATGCTTGCCTGACCATTTCCGTCGGCCTGCGCGCGCCATCGAGCGCCGAGCTGCTCGACCACTATGCGCAGACACTGGCCTTCGATGCCGACGAGCGCATCCGCTATACCGACCCCGACCTTGCCGTGCCCGGCGATACCAACGAAATCGACGAGGCCGCGCTGGATCGCGCCATCGCCGCACTGGAGCGGCTGAAGCTGCAAGACCGCGAGCAACTCGGTGAATGGTTCGGCCGCTTCATCAGCGCCTACCGCGTCGCCGAAGGCCAGGCACCCAGCCCGGAAGATGCCGCAGGTATCGACGTACTGGCAAACCTTCATGAAGGCAGGCTATGGCAACGCCACCCTTACAGCCGCATGGCCTGGCGCAAGTCCGGCGACGCTGCGCTCCTGTTTGCCAATGGCAGCGCCTGGCAGACCAGCGTGGCTGATGCCAAGCTGATTGCCGCCGCTGAAACGCTGGATGCGCAAATCATTTCCAAGCTGACCCAGCGCGGCCAGGCGCTATTGCAGACCCTGGCCGATGCCGGACACTATCAACCGCAGACAGATGAGTGGGATGAAGATGAACCATGACAGCCCACGTGCCGAAGGCATTGAAGCCCTGACCCAGGCACTGGCCGATGTCGGCCAGCACAGCCTGCGCCATATCAGTGCCTATATCGCCCAGCCCTTGCCCGCCCTGTGGAACAACACGCCCGCACTGGATACGCTGCGTCGCTTCGCCACCGAGCGCGCCATGCGCGAAGTACGGCTGCTGTTTGCCGGGGCCGAAGGCATTGCCCGTGACTACGGTGCGCTCGTTGCCCTCGCCCAGCGTCTGCCCAGTCATATCCTGCTGCGTCAGGCGGCGACAGAGTTCTCACCGCCGGCCAGCCAGAGTTTCATCCTGGGCGATAGTGCACTGCTGCTATTTGACAGCGGCGAGCGCCCCGCTGCCACCCATACCCGCACTGCCCAACATATCCGGCCGCTGGCCGAACGTTTTGCCGACGCCTGGGAACGCGCCCGCCCCATCAGCGAGATTCGTGCACTGGGGATTTGATAC
>JAUMYP010000040.1 GCA_030528565.1 Pseudomonadota bacterium | reverse complement strand
TGTGTGGAATTGGTGGAGCTTAAGGGGACAGAGCAAAGACCTTGAAAGGCATGGCACTTAGGGTATCGTTAGCCGTCATTTTTCGCTTGGGTTTGACGTGAATCACTGGATAAACACCCCAGAAAAACTGCAGCAATGGCTAAGCCCCAAGCCTGCCCGCATGGGGCTGGATACCGAATTCATGCGCGAGCGCACCTGGTGGCCGGTGCTGGCACTGGTGCAAATTTCCATAGGTGATGAAGTCTTGCTGCTGGACATGCTCGCCCCCGGCATGAAAACGGCGCTGGCAGCCCTGCTGCACGATGAGGACATCCTGAAAATCATGCACAGCCCCAGCGAAGACCTGGTGGCATTGGGACATGACTGCAATGCCCTGCCCACGCCGATGTTCGACACCCAGGCAGCGGCGGCCTTGTGCGGCGAAGGCGCCGGGCTTGGCTATCAAAAACTGGTGCAGCAGCTACTGAATATCACCCTTGCCAAAGGCGAGCAGCGTTCTGACTGGCTATGCCGTCCATTGAGCGCGGCACAGCTCGAATATGCAGCCGACGATGTACGCCATTTGTTTGCCCTGCATGACCTGCTTGATGCCAGGCTGGAAGCACTTGGACGCCGCCACTGGTTGCAGGAAGACAGCCGGCGCTGCCTGGAAAATGCCGCAGACGACAGCCCCGAGCCGTGGCCACACCGGGGCATACGCCCGGCGCAAGACTTCCCGGCAGAAGCTCAAGCACGCTTGTTGCGGCTGATGCGCTGGCGCGAGGCCACCGCCCGCGAGCGTGACCTGCCCAAAAACTGGGTGATCGACCAGCCACTGGCACTGCGCCTTGCCGAACGGCCACCGGCCAGTTTCAAGGCTTTGCAGGAGATTCTGGAAAAAACCCCGAAATCGCCACGCAAACTTGCCAGGGAGCTATGGCATGCGCTGACCACCCCGCTGGCAGACGAGGCCGATATGCCGCCGGTCAAGCGCGACCAGGACATCGACAAAAAGCTGCTGCGACAGCTGCAACAAGCGGTGCTGCAAGTGGCCGGGGCGCATAACATCCCTGAAGGCCTGCTGGCCTCACGCCGTTATCTGGAGGCATTGATGGAAAACTGGCCGCAGTGGCCTTCTGCCCTGCACGGCTGGCGGCAAGCACTACTGGAGGCACGATTTGCCCACATTCTTTCATCGCCCGTCAGCGCTCAGGATGCGTTAACACCATTCTCTGCGCACATCGGCAATCAGCGCGAAGCTGATGAAGCCCACAAACATCAAATCCAGCTTGTCGAATCAAGAAAAGATACGCCGATAGCCCTTTAGAAGCTGCTCAAGGTCTTTTAGAGCCTGTTCTGTACATGACACAGTCGTACCCCTACGAATCAAGCCGCTTAGCTGATGGCGGCACAGCAGTAACATGGCCCAATCCTAATACCAGCCGTATATTTTGGTTGATTCCGGTAGCCTTGCGAAAGCCGAATTGAAAGCACTGGATAAAATTGTGCCTGCTCTACCCTAGAGTACCGGCGCTTGCTTGCAGCGCCAGAGGCTCTATGTAAACACGCCACCATTTCAGGATGGCCGTTTGCCAAAACTCAAATGCTGCGCAAATGCCGCTTTTTACGTCCCCCAAATGGCGGCTGCCCGCGCCAATAACGAATCAGCAGCCAGGCCGTCAACATCCCGCCCAAGTGTGCAAAGTGGGCAATCCCCGGCACACTGCCAGTAAAACCCACAAACAGGGCAAAGCCCCCAATCAACAACACTGCCACTTTGGCCGGGATAAAAAACGGTATTGGGAAGATCATGATCTTCTGGTTGGGAAAAACCATGCCAAAACCCAGTACCAGCCCCAAAACTCCACCAGAAGCCCCCAGTGTGGGATAAGCAGGCTCACCATTGGAGAGCATCCACCAGCCTACCGCCAACTGGCACAGCCCTGCCCCGACGATGCAAAGCAGGTAAAACCAGAGGAATCTTTTTTTGCCCCAGACCTGCTCCAATACCGAGCCGAACATGAAAAGTGCCAGCATGTTGAAAAACAAGTGGAACAAGCTGCCATGCAAGAAGCCATAGCTCAGTAACTGCCAGGGCCAAAATGACCATGGACTCACCTCTGCACCCAGTGGCCAAAGCATGAGCGGTGCCATTCGGAGATCGCCCAATAGATACTGCAAGACAAACACCACCGTCGTGCTTATCAACAAAGCTTTTGTTGCGGGGGGAAGACGATTGAACATGATGATTCCTGAAAGCCCGACTATGATAGCGGGATGGCGCATTCAGATATATCTCCACTTCTTCACACTGCATTCGAGCCAGTCTGCATTGCCAAAGCCCTGGAACATCAAGGAGCCTGCCTGGTTACAGGTTTTCCGGCAGCTGCAGATGCCAGACAACTGCATTCAGACTTGCAGCGTCTTACGGCAGAAGCACAGCTCAAGCCTGCTGCCATTGGCCGTGCAGGCAGCCATCAGGCACGCCACGATCTGCGCGGTGACAGCACGCTCTGGCTTGATGATCCCCGCTGTGGTGAGGCAGCCAGAAGCTATCTGGCGCAATTGGACACGCTGCGCAACGCACTGAACCGGCTGCTGTTTCTGGGACTAAAAGAAACTGAAGCGCACTATGCACACTATCCACCCGGTACCCGCTACACCCGTCACCGCGACCGTTTCCGCGACAGCGATGCACGGGTAATCACCGTAGTGAGCTATCTCAACCCGGACTGGCAAGCAGAGGATGGCGGCCAACTGCGCCTGTATCGCAGTGAAGGCCATATCGATGTGCTCCCGCGCATCAGCACATCCTTATGCTTTTTGAGCGAGTTGGAACATGAAGTGCTGCCAGCCAGGCGTGACCGACTCAGCATCGCGGCCTGGCTGCGCCGATAACAGGCTCTTACTCGACTACCCGCAAATGAGCGCGCTTGGGCGTAGATGTGGGGGTGTTCGATGGTGGCTCATCCCCGCCATCATCGGAGGAAGGCACTGAAACAAGTTTCGCCGCAGAGGCGGCGTTCCCGGCTGTCGCAGATGTCACAGAGTTGCTGTCGGCCTCATTATCATCACTGATTTCCGGCTCAGGCGGCAGCCCCATACCTTGCCCGGTTTCACGCGCATAAATCGCCAGCACCGCCCCCACTGGCACAAATACTTCGTGGCTAACACCAGCAAAACGGGCATTGAAGGTGATGTATTCATTGCCAAGGCTCAGCATCTGCACCGCGCGCTCGGCAATATTCAACACCACCTGACCATCCTTGACGGTATGCGCTGGCACATGCACGCCAGAATAGTGAGCGTTCACCAGCAGATATGGTGTCATGCCGTTGTCGCTAATCCATTCATGCATGGCACGCAACAAATACGGTCGCTGACTGGTCATTTTCGGCATATCAGTCATTCCAACCCCCATCGTCAAAACAATTACCGAAAATCAAATCACTCCGGGACTTCGCGCAGCTTCTTTTCTTCTTCGGTCAGGCTGCGGACAAACCCCGGATTACGAAAGATGCGATTGCCATATTCTTCAATCACTTTAGCCCCATCTTTGGGCAACGGAATCCCCAATGCATCCAAACGCCAGATGATCGGCGCCATTGCACAGTCAACCAAACTCATTTCAGTATTGAGATAAAACTTGCTGGCCTTGAATACCGGCACCGACTGTACCAGAAGCTCAGTCAGGCGCTTGCGCGCAGCCGTGGCTTGCGCTTTGTTTCCCAGTTGCATCGCCTGCACCTGCGGCACCCAGTCGTGCTCGATACGCAACATGGCAAGGCGCAGGCGGGCACGGGCAATGGGCTCAATCGGCATCAGCGGTGGATGCGGGTAACGCTCATCCAGATATTCACTGACCACACTTGCTGCATACAGCACCAAATCGCGCTCAACCAGGGTGGGAACCGAGTGATAGGGGTTGAGATCCATCAGGTCTTCCGGGGGACGCATTGGATCCACCGGGATAAAGTCATAAGTTACCCCCTTGGCCGCCAGTACCAGACGTGTACGGTGTGACAGCACATCATCCACACCAGAAAACAGCGTCAGATTGTTTCGTACTCGAGAACTGACCGACATCATCACTGCATGACTCCTTTGACCTTATCCAGCGCGCCAGATATCAGCACGCATGATACGCGACGCGAGCCATCAGGCTCGCGTCGGGACTCCATCAATGTACATCCTTCCAGTATTCACGCTTGAGCAGCCAGGCGAAGAAGGTGAATACTGCCAGGAAAAGCAGCACCCAAATCCCCAGTTGCTGGCGCTTGAGAATCACCGGCTCGCCGGTATAAGCCAGGAAAGCGGTGATATCACGCACGACCTGATCGAACTCCTCAGCATTCAGGCGACCGGCCTGAGTCACCACCATGCCAGTGACCGGGCGCTCGCCAGTTTCATCCAGCATGCCGTACTGCGGATGTTGCAAGCCTTGCAGCTCCCACAGCACATTCGGCATCGAGGCATTCGGGAACACGGTATTGTTCCAGCCCAGCGGACGGGTATCGTCCAGATAGAACGACTTCAGATAGCTGTAAATCCAGTCATCACCGCGCACCCGCGAAATCACCGAAAGATCCGGCGGCGCCTTGCCGAAGAACTCTTCACCCAGCTTCGGGTCAATCCCGGTATTGATGTTTTCACCAATCTGGGTATCGCTGTTGAAGATCAGGTTCTCCTTGACCTCTTCTTCGGTCAGCTCCAAGTCTTCGGCAATACGCGAGTATCGCTGGTATTTCAACGAGTGACAGCCTGCGCAGTAATTCATGTAAAGCTTGGCACCACGCTGCAACGAAGCCTTGTCGCTGATATTGATACCTGCATGCTGGAGCTCGACATCACCCGCAGCCTGGACACTGCCAGCAAAGCTGACACTTGCCACCAATGCGAGCAATACATTGCGAATGTACTTGTTCATTATCAGTGCCCCCCCGTAACGCGCTCGGGTACCGGCTTGGTCTTGTCCCATTTGGTCCAGATTGGCATGGTCAGGAAGAACAGGAAGTAATACACGGTCAGGATGCGGCCAATGACTTCTTCTTTCGGGTCGGTGCCAGGGCCGCCGCCAATCTTGCCCAGCCACAGGAAGGCGATGGCAAACAGAATCAGCAGCGTCCACGACAGCCAGCCGCGATAGCGGTAGGACTTGGCTGGCGACTTGTCCAGCCACGGCAGCAGGAACAGCACCGCGATGGCGCCGCCCATCACCAAAACGCCCCAGAGCTTGATGCCGAAGAATGAGGGCACCACGCGCAACATGGCGTAATACGGGGTGAAGTACCACACCGGCTTGATGTGCGGTGGCGTGACCAGCTCATTGGCAGCAGTGAAGTTGTCATGCTCCAGGAACCAGCCGCCAAAAGCGGGCACAAAGAAGATGATGAACGCGGCCACCATCAGGAAGCAGCCAACAAAGAAAGTGTCCTTCACCGTGTAATACGGATGGAACGGGATGCCATCAGCCGGTGCAGTCGGCGACCAGCGGTTACCCTTCGGGCCTTTCTTGATTTCAACGCCGTCCGGGTTATTGGAGCCCACTTCGTGCAGCGCCCCCAGGTGCAACACCACCAGCAGCAACAGCACCAGCGGCAGGGCGATCACGTGCAGGGCAAAGAAGCGGTTCAAGGTGGCATCAGAGGGGTTGTAGTCACCCATGATCCATTCAGTGAGGCCACCGCCAATGACCGGCACCGCGCCGAACAGCGAGATGATCACCTTGGCGCCCCAGAACGACATCTGCCCCCAAGGCAGCACATAGCCCATGAAGGCCTCGGCCATCAGCACCAGATAAATCAGCATGCCGAGAATCCACACCAGCTCACGCGGCTTGCGGTAGCTGCCGTACATCAGGCCACGGAACATGTGCAGATACACCACCACGAAGAACAGCGAAGCACCGGTGGAGTGCATATAGCGGATCAGCCAGCCCCACTCGACATCGCGCATGATGTATTCGACCGAGTCAAACGCTTCCTTGGCGCTGGTCTTGAAGTGCATGGTGAGGAAAATGCCGGTCAGAATCTGGTTGACCAGCACCACCATCGACAGCACGCCGAAGATGTACCAGATGTTGAAGTTCTTCGGCGCATAATAATGCGTCATATGCTTGCGGTAGAACGGCATGAAGCCGGGCGCACGCTCGTTGAACCAATCCATCAGGTTATTGGTGATTTGCATGATCTTGGACATGGCTTATGCGCCCCCCTGCGGTTCGATACCGATCACCAGGGTTTCATCGTCCTGGAAGTGATACGGCGGTACCGGCAATGCCAGCGGTGCTGGCTGTGCGTGATATACACGCCCGGCGATATCGTATTTGGACTTGTGACAGGGGCAGAAATAACCGCCCTTCCAATCCGGGTCAAAAGCCTGCGGCTTGACTTCAGGGATGAATTGCGGCGCACAGCCCAAGTGGGTACACACGCCGACCAGCACCAGAATTTCCGGCTTGATCGAGCGGTGCTGATTCTTGGCAAATGCAGGCGTCTGGTCGGCATTGCTGGACTCAGGATCGACCACCTTGGCATTCATGTCCGGCAAGGTGTCGAGCATGCCCTGGCTGCGGCGCGCGATAAAGATCGGCTGACCGCGCCAAATCACTTCGACCTGCTTACCTACTTCGATATCCGATACCGAGCGGATCACCGGGGCACCAGCCAATTTGGCCCGAGCACTGGGATTCCAGCTCTTGATGAACGGAACTGCGGCAAAACCGGCACCGACAGCGCCCACCACAGCGGTGGTTGCGGTCAGAAACCGGCGACGTCCCGGGTCAACCGGGGGATGAATTTCATCGTGGGCCATTCGGCACTCCGATTGTTGTTGCTGGCGATTAGCTGGCAACCAAGCCAAATCAGGCTGGCTTGGTCACAAAGACGGCAAAGTGTAACGGAAGCTGAAAGCGCGGGACAATGACCTTTGGCAAATTTGCAGCAAAAAAGCACGATTTGTACAACTCAAAATCCGTTTTCAAGCATTACAAATGCTTGTTCCTGTTGCTGGCAGGCACTCAGCGCCGCTCGGCGCGATAACGGTCGGCCAGCACCCGTACGCGCTCCACATAGCGACGGGTTTCGTTGTAGGGCGGCACGCCCTTGTAGCGGTCCACTGCGCCTTCCCCGGCGTTGTAACCGGCAGATGCCAGGGTCAGGTCACCATTGAAGCGGTGCAACAGCCAGGCCAGATAGCGCACGCCGCCATCAATGTTCTGGCGCGGGTCAAAGGCATTGGTGACGCCAAAACGGCGCGCGGTCGCAGGCATCAGCTGCATCAGCCCCTGCGCCCCGGCTCGGGAAAGCGCATTGGGATTGTAGGCCGACTCTGCATGCATGATGGCGCGGATAATCGCCTCATCCACCCCATGCCTGCGCGCAGCCTCGGCAATCTCGGCCTGATAGGCATTGGTATTCAGGCGCAGCCGCCCGAAGTTCACCCCGGGCTGCGCAGCACAGGCATAGCAGGTTTCGATGAAGCTGTAAGGCGTGCTTTTGATGGCCGCCGCAGCCACGCCCTGGGGGCGCTGGTTGGTGGAATAGGTCACGCCATTGACCGTGTAGGTATAGATTTGCCCAGTTACCCGACGCCCACCTCCGGGCATGGATGACACGCTGGCGTTTGCAGGTCTGGCAGCCGTGAGTGGCTGTATCGTTGCTGGCGGCGCGCTCACCGGCTCGGGCTTGATACTGGCCGCAGCCGCACTGGCCACCGGGCGCCAACTGGCAGCAGGCTGCCGGGTATAACTCGCCACTGCCTGGCAGTTGGCGCCGCGCACCCGCTTGTTGGAATAACTGCGCGTGCCATCCGGGCTATCGCAGCGGTACAGCGTGCCTGCCAATGCGCTGTCCGCGCCCAACAAGGCCATGCCTGCACATATCCACAAGATTGCCGCTCGCATCGCTTTCCACCCGAAATTCTGTTCCAACAGGAACATTACCCGTACACTTGTCACACTTTATCACCTTTTTCACACCCGGCCCGGAATCCGCACCGTGCCCCGGACAACGCCATGACCGACCGTATCCCACTCGCCGTGCTTGACGGCACTTCACCCCGCCCTACCCCTAGCCAGCCCACCGGCAAGCTGTTCATCCAGACCCACGGCTGCCAGATGAACGAATACGACTCCTCGCGCATGGCCGATGTGCTGGCCGAGCACGAGGGACTTGTACTGACCCAGAATGCCGAAGAAGCCGACGTGATTCTGGTCAATACCTGCTCGATCCGCGAAAAGGCGCAAGAAAAGGTGTTCAGCCAACTGGGACGCTGGCGGCAACTAAAAGAAAATGGCCGCAATGTCATCATCGGCGTCGGCGGCTGCGTGGCCTCACAGGAAGGCGAAGGCATCATCAAGCGCGCGCCATTCGTGGACCTGGTGTTCGGCCCACAAACCCTGCACCGCCTGCCTGAGCTGATTCGCGCGCGCCGCCAGTCCGGCCAGGCGCAGGTGGATATTTCCTTTCCGGAAATCGAAAAATTCGACGCCCTGCCCGAGCCGCGCGCCGAAGGCCCGACCGCCTTCGTCTCCATCATGGAAGGCTGCTCCAAATACTGCTCGTTCTGCGTGGTGCCCTATACCCGTGGCGAAGAAGTCAGCCGCCCGTTCGAGGACGTGCTGGTGGAAGTGGCGCAGCTGGCGGCGCAAGGCGTGGGCGAAATCAACCTGCTCGGCCAGAACGTCAATGCCTACCGCGGGCCGATCAGCGAGTCCGAGGAAACCGCCGACCTGGCGCTGCTGATCCGCGCCATTGCCGAAATCGACGGTGTGGAACGCATCCGCTTTACCACCTCGCATCCGCTGGAATTTTCCGATTCGCTGATTGAGGCCTACCGCGATGTGCCGAAGCTCGCCAATTACCTGCACCTGCCGGTGCAGTCCGGCAGCGACCGCATTCTGGCGGCGATGAAGCGCGGCTATACCGCGCTGGAATTCAAGCAGAAAGTGCGCAAGCTGCGCGCGGTGCGCCCCGATATTTCCATCAGCTCGGACTTTATCGTCGGCTTCCCCGGCGAAACAGCAGCCGACTTTGAAAAGACCATGAAGCTGATTGAAGATGTCGGCTTTGACCAGTCCTTCAGTTTTATTTATTCACGCCGCCCCGGCACCCCGGCCGCCGACCTGCCCGATGATGTCAGCGAGGCTGAAAAACACGCCCGGCTCTCGCGCCTGCAAGCCCATATCAATGCACATTCCTTCGAGATTTCCAGGTCGATGGTCGGCAGCGCCCAGCGCATTCTTGTCACCGGGCGCTCCAAGAAAGACGCCAATGAACTGACCGGCAAGACCGAGAACATGCGCCAGGTGAACTTTCCCGGCCCGGCGCGCCTGATTGGTCATTTCGTTGATGTAGTGATTACCGAAGCGATGCCCAATTCACTGCGCGGCCGGGTGGCGATTGCCGACTAAGTTACCGCCGATGCAGTAACCCTGGCATCTTGCCAGGCGCGGGCATTATTCAATCCCCACGCCTGGCAAGATAAACCTCATCATCAAACGTGGCGCACCATTGCGGACGATAGGTGACGACCAGCGCCATCACCCCGCCGGTGAAGAAGCCCTCGGCAAACGATAGCGGAATCGCGGCGGCAAGATAGGGCATGGCATTGCCGCCCAGCCAATGCGTGGCGAGCGCCTTGACGAATATCGAAACCGACATCGCCATGATGGCGGCAAAAAAGCCGTTGCCCAGCACGTAAATCAGGATATGCGCAGGCAAATGGCGCATCAGGACACCCATGCCTGCCGTAACCGCCACCGGCAGCGCATCATTGACAAGAAAATCCGCCCCCCAGCCCAGCCAGACCCGCCCCAGCACCGCCCAGGCGGCACTGACACAGGCCAGCGCCAGCAGCGCAAAGCGCGCCCCAAACATCAGAGTGGCAATGGAAGCGCCCAGAAAATGCAGATTCACCCCCAGCACCGCCTGCGTGCCCAGGCCGCGCATCAGAATCATCACCGCGATGAAAATGGCAAAAATCCGCTGCGCCTCGCTATCGCCCTGCACCTTGTACCAGGGCAGGCGCACCACCGCCCACAGCAGCACCAGTACGGCCAGCCCAGTGCTGAACCATTGCAGCTCCGGCGAAACCGGCAAGGCGGCGGGCATTCTCACTGCGCACGCCCATCCAGCAGGCCAATGCCGGTGCGCACTTCAAAAAGTTCCGGGAAAAAGTTCAAGTCAAGTGCGCGCTTCAAGAAATCCACACCCGATGAGCCGCCGGTACCGGGCTTGAAGCCAATCACCCGCATCACCGTGCGCATATGCCTAAAGCGCCAAATCTGGAACTGGGTTTCCAGGTCCACCAAGTCCTCGCATAGCGCGTATTCGCGCCAGAAGCGGTCGGTGTCCTGATAGATACTGGCGAACACCGGCAGAAGCTCGGCATCAAATACATGCGCTTTTGCCACATCCCGCCCCAGTAGCCTCTGCGGCACCGCATGTCCCCAGCGCGCCAGATAGCGCAGGAACTCGTCATACAGGCTTGGGGCGTTCAGCACCTCGGAAAGCCGTGCATGCGCGTCCTCATCATGCGCAAACACCTTCACCATCGCCGCGTTCTTGTTGCCCAGCAAAAATTCGATTTGCCGGTATTGCAGCGACTGGAAGCCGCTGGAAGGCCCGAGCACATCGCGGAACTGCATGTATTCGGCAGGGGTCAGCGTCTCCAGCACCGACCACTGCGAAATCAGTTGCTCCAGCACCCGCTTGCAGCGCGCTGTCACCTTGCCGAACTGCCACACCCGGTCATGACGCAAATGCGCCAGCGCCGCACTCAATTCATGAATCAGGAGCTTCATCCACAGCTCGGAAGTCTGGTGCTGGATGATGAACAGCATTTCGTCATGATGCGGCGGGTTTGACAGCGGCTGCTGCGCCGAGAGCAGCTTGTCCAAATCCAGATAGCCGCCATAGGTCATGCGCCCGGACAAGTCCACATGAATCCCGGATTCCAGCTCGCGTTCGTTGTTTTTCTGGCTCATCTGCAAGATTGTAAGCCTACGCCTGCATCCATGCCTGCATCACACACGCCATGAAAACGGCGGGGCTTGCCCGCCGTTTTCACGCCTACGCTGACCGCAGCACTCAGAACTTCATGCTGATGCCGGTAAAGAAGTAACGGCCAGCCTGATCGTAACCGCCTGGGGCATTGCCGTTGTTGGAGAGCGTATTGCCCACCATCGGCGGCGCCTTGTCGGCGATATTGTTCACGCCCACGGTCAAGTCCACCGGCCCCAGCGAGACACTGCCGGAGAGGTCGAGATAATTGACCGAGGACAGCTTGTGGCCATTGCCCACCACCAGGGTATCGGTGGTCAGCTTGGCGCCGGTGACGGCATCGACATAGTCCATCGCGCCGATATGCCGCCAGCGCAGACCGACCCGGTAGCGATCCAGCGAGAAGCCGATATTGGCGATATGCCGCCACTTCGGCATCTGGCAGGAAGCATTGACCTTGCCCGCGCAGTCGTACTTGGTATTGGCGATTTCCGGCAGGTTGTCGTACTCGGCCTTCAGCACCCGGCTGCCGGTAAGGCTGGTGGACAGGCGACCACCCAGCACGTTCCAGCCATAGGCCACGGTGAAGTCAAGCCCGCGATGGTGCGACTTGCCGAAGTTGCCAGTCATGTTCAGCACATAGCCGGAACTGGACGGGTCAGAACCCAGCCACAAATCACCGGAGGCCGAGCGCCTGATGAAGCCACACAGGGTCGGATTACCGGTCTGACCGCACAGATTGAGAATGGTTGACGCCCCCACCGAGCTGATGCGGTCTTCCATCTTGATGTCATACATATCCAGGCTGATGTCCAGGTTTTCCAGCGGCGTGGCGGCCACACCAAAGGTCCAGGTCTTGGCCTGCTCCGGCGTAAGGTTGAGACTGCCACCAACAAACTGGTTGTATTGTCCCGCCGGACTGGCGCTGATGCTGCCGTACTGCGAAGCACTGACCCCCATCAGGGCACACTGTGCCTGTGACATCTTGGGGTTGGCTCCGGCACAGGGATCTTCGCCATCGAACAGGGAAATACGGTTGCTGGCATACAGCTCGCCAATGCTGGGCGCACGGATCGCCTTGTTATAGCCACCGCGCAGGCGGAACATGCCGAAATCGGCATTGGCACCAATTTTCCAAGTATCCGCACGGCGTTTGGCATGACTGTAGTCGGACAGGCGGTAGCCCAAGTCCAGCGACAGGTTCTTCAGGAAACCCTCCTCACTGGCCACCAGCGGCACCGCCGACTCCATAAATAGCTCACGTACGCTGATTTCACCGGAAAGCGGCAAGCTGGGGCCACCGGAGCCGGTGAAATTACCCGCAGCCATATTGCTGTCGGCGGCATAGTCGTAGCTTTCCTTGCGCCATTCATAGCCGACCACCAGCTTGACCGGGTCATGCTGGGCGCTGGCAAAGCCAAAACCGAGGTTGCCGCTGACATAGCCGTTCAGCACTGCCATCGAGGTGCTGGTACGCGACATGCCCACGCCTTCCAGCGCCTTGGCAGCCTCTACCGTCACCTTGCCCGGCTGCCAGACGTTATAGGGAATACAGCCACTGAAGGAACCAGCCGGGCAGCCCAGCAGCGCCGCCTCCACCCGGTCGCTCAGGAAGTCGCCACGTGCAGTCTCGGTGTTTTCGGTACGCCCAAACACATAGGAAGCGTTATAGCCCCAGTCCTGGTTGATATCGCCTTCCACCCCGCCGACGATACGCCAGGAGCTGGTGCTATGTGCAAAATGACGCGGGCCGCCTTCCACATTGCGCTTACCCACCCGCAATTGCAGTGGCAATGCCTGATCAATACCCAAATCCGCACACAAGCTACCCAACAGCGGGTTATCACAGGTCAAATTAAGCTTCTGACCAAAAAATGTACCGGACTCAGCCACCTGGATACTGCTCTTGCGGTTGATATACATCAGCTCCGCATACGGGCGGAAATAATCGTTGACCTCATAGCGCACCGCAGCGCCAAAGTTGTAGCGGGTATCCGGGCGCTGGTAATAATTGATTGGCGCATAGTTGTACAGCTCGCCCACATCCTCCCCCCAAGAACCATCTGCCTTGAGATGGGCGATGTTGAGGTATTTCACTTTATCTGGATTGCTACGGTCAAATACGAAAAAATTCGGTGAAGCCGCAGTAGCCGATCCACCGCAACCAACACCTTCTTTATTCAAAGCACAGGAAGAATAGTCGCGCTCCCCCTGCATCAGCGCCTCGTTCTTGCGCCAGGACAACCAGGCCATGGCATGGCCGCGGCCATCCCCGAACTTGCCGCCCAGTGCCACGTCGATATTGCGTGAGAAACCATCAAAGCCCGAGCTACCCTTGGGATACTGGAAGCCGCGCTTGTCCATCAAGCCCTGGATATAACGGTTGTCATTCTTGTGCTGGTAGGCCGACATCCCGGCGCCAAGGCTGACCCCTTCAAAATCGGTATCGAGTATGAAGTTCACCACCCCGGCAATGGCATCGGAGCCATACACCGCCGAAGCGCCACCGGAAAGCAGGTCCACACGCTTGATCAGCGCCGCGGGCACGATGGAAATATCGCGGTCTTCATCCGTACCGGGCGGCAGGCGCTGGCTATTCACCAGGGTCAGGGTGCGTCCGGCACCCAGCGAGCGCAGGTTGACAGTGGGGTAGCCCTTGGCTCCGTTGTTGTCGAATGAATCGAAGCTGAGATTCATCTGCGGATACTGGTTGACCAGATCTTCGGCGCGGGTGGCGCCGGTCTGGGCAAAGGCTTCCTGCTCGATTTCCGAAACCGGGCTGGACGCTGTCATGGTCTGGCTTTGAATGCGGGTGCCGGTCACCTGGATGGTGTCAAGGGTCTTGGCATCTTGTTGCGGCTGCTCCTGCGCCATCGCCGCACCAGCAAAGCCGCCGGTAGTCAGCAGGGCAAGAAGTACCGCATCACGCAATTTGTTGCTTTTGAGGTTCATACGCAAATCCATCCTCAAGTTGGGTTTCAGGAGATATTCGGCGCAAGGCCGGGATTGACGTTAACGCAAGTTGAACAAGATTTGCACGACTTTCAGACAATATTCAGCAATGCATTGATTCAAAAACGCATTCAGCTTTCCGGCAGTTCATCCCGATGGCGACCTGTCCGCATTCAGCTTGCCGATTTGCGCAAAACCTGGCGGGACTGCAACCCGCATGGCTTCCGGCATCTCGCCCTAACTCACCTTATGCGGCACTGCGCAACGGAACTTTACATGACAATGGTTATCATCCCCGGCGCTTCTCAACATGGATGCGTCAATGACAATCACTGCACAGTTCCAAATCGAACATCTGCAATATCTCTCCCCGGATGGCGAACTGGTCGCACCGCTGCCCGAAGCGGTCAAAGACCCCGCCAAGCTGGTGCCACTGTTCAAGCAAATGCTGTTTTTGCGCACTTTCGACAGCAAGGCCATCGCCCTGCAACGCACCGGCAAACTGGGCACCTATGCCGCCTGTCTGGGACATGAGGCCACCCATGTCGGCATCGGCGCTTCGATGCGCCCGGAAGACGTGTTTGCCCCCAGCTACCGCGAATACGGCACGCAATTCATGCGCGGGGTGAAGCCGCGCGAGGTGCTGTTGTACTGGGGCGGGGACGAACGCGGCAACGACTTTGAAGTACCGCGCCATGACTATCCCTGGTGCGTGCCGATTTCCACGCAGATGCTGATGGCCGCCGGCGCCGCACTGGCCTTCAAGCTGCGTGGTGAAGACCGGGTGGCGGTGGCCTGCTGCGGTGATGGCGGCTCATCCAAGACCGATTTCTATGCCGCAGTCAATTCCGGCGGTGCCTATCAATTGCCGCTGATTTTGTGCGTGGTCAACAACGGCTGGGCGATTTCCGTGCCGCGCAAGGCGCAGACCGGCGCTGAAACCCTGGCACAAAAAGGTATCGCCAGCGGGCTTTATTGCCTGCAGGTCGATGGCAATGACCTGATTGCCGTGCTCGAAGCCATGCGCCGTGCCAATGAGCGCGCCCGCAGCGGCAAGGGCGCCAGCGTGATTGAGTTTCTCACCTATCGCCTGCACGACCACACCACCGCCGATGATGCCCGCCGCTACCGCGACGAGGCCGAAGTCAACGATGCCTGGACGCGCGAGCCGTTTATCCGCCTGCGCCAATATCTGACTGGCCTTGGCCTTTGGGATGAGGCGCAAGAAAAAGCCTGGCTAGAGGAATGCGGCGCGCGCGTGGATGCGGAAATCAACGCCTATCTGGAAACCCCGGTGCAGCCGGTGGAGGCGATGTTTGACTACCTCTACGCCGATATGCCGCTGGACTTGCAGCGTCAGCGCACTGCCGCCATTGCCAGGGAGAAGCACGCATGAGCACCGCAACACCGATTACCCTGATTGAAGCCATCACCCAGGCGCTGGCCCATGAAATGCGCAACGACCCTTCAGTGGTGGTGCTGGGCGAGGATGTCGGCGTCAATGGTGGTGTGTTCCGCGCCACAGCCGGTTTGCAGCAGACCTTTGGCGCCGGGCGCGTGCTGGACACGCCGCTGGATGAAACCACCATCGCCGGGCTGACCGTCGGCATGGCCTCGCAGGGCATGAAGCCGGTGGCCGAGGCGCAGTTCGACGGCTTTGTCTATCCGATGGTCGATTTCATCGTCTGCCACGCCGCGCGCATGCGCTACCGCACCCGTGGCCGCCTGAGCTGCCCGATGGTGCTGCGCGTGCCCTGGGGCGGCGGCATCCGCGCCCCCGAGCATCACAGCGAGGCCAACGAATCCATCTTCACCAATGTCCCCGGCCTGCGCGTGGTGATGCCCTCCAGCCCGCAGCGCGCCTACGGCCTGCTGCTGGCCGCCATCCGCGACCCGGACCCGGTGATTTACATGGAGCCCAAGCGCATCTATCGCCAGTACAAGGAACTGGTGCCCGATGATGGCGAGGCGCTGCCGCTGGATGTGTGTTTCGTGCTGCGCGATGGCAGCGATATCACCCTGGTGACCTGGGGGGCGCAGGTCAAGGAAACCCTGGAAGCGGCAGAAAAACTCGCCGCCGAGGGCATCAGCGCCGAAGTGATTGATGTGGCCACGCTGACGCCGCTGGACTTTGACACCATCGCCGAGTCGGTCGCCAAGACCGGCCGCTGCGTGATTGTTCACGAGGCGGCCAAAACCGCCGGTTTTGGCGCGGAAATCGCCGCACGGGTGGCCGAAGAATGCCTGTTTGACCTGCTGGCGCCCGTGGAGCGCGTCACCGGCTATGACACCCATATCCCGCTGTTCCGGCTGGAAATGAAGTTCCTGGTCAGCGTGGACAAAATCGTCGAAGCCGCCAAACGCAGCATGGCATATCGCTGAAATCCCCTCTTTTGGAAAACATATGAGCAAGAAAATCTTCAACCTGCCCGACCTGGGCGAAGGCCTGCCCGATGCCACCATCGTCGAATGGCATGTCAAGGAAGGCGACATCATCCGTCTGGACGACAATCTGGTGTCGATGGAAACCGCCAAGGCCGTCGTCGATGTGCCCTCGCCGGTCAGTGGCAAGGTGCTGCGCCTGGCAGGCGCAGCCGGTGATGTCATCGTTACCGGACACTGGCTGGCCGAATTTGAAATGGACATGTCCATGCCGCAACGCGCCGAAGGCCAGGACACCGGCCACCATCACGGCGCCAGCGCGCCACCGCCTGCGGCAAAACCCGAAAAGGCCGATGCCGGCACCGTAGTCGGCGCCATGCAGGTGGGCGATGCCGTCATCACCGAAGCGGCCGTGGCCTCCGGTGGCGTAAAAGCCGTCCCGGCAGTGCGCGCCACCGCCCGCAAGCTGGGCGTGGATTTGAGCCGCGTACGCCCCACCGGCGTAGACGGCACAGTCACCATGCAGGATGTCAAAGCCGCCGCCGCCAATCCGGCCTTGCTGCAAGCTACAGCGCCTGCTGCGGTAGCGCCGACCGTTGCCACAGCCGCCCCGATAGCCACTCAGCGCAGCACCCTGTCGCAAAGCGGCAAACCGATGCGCACCCAACCGCCGGGCGTGGCCGTGACCGGCCAGCCGGAACAGCTCAAGGGCGTGCGCCGCAATATGGCGCGGGTCATGGCCGATGCCCATGCCCATGTCGTCCCCACCACCCTGGTGGACGATGCCGACCTGCACGCCTGGATTGGCAAACAGGACATCACCGCCCGCCTGATTCGCGCCATCGTCGCCGCCTGCCGCGCCGTGCCTGCCCTCAATGCCTGGTTCGATGGCGAAAAACTCAGCCGCACCCTGCACCCGCATGTGGATATCGGCATCGCCGTGGACACCGAAGACGGCCTGTTTGTCCCGGCCCTGCGCAATGCCGACATACTCGATGCCCAGGGCGTGCGCGCCGCCATCCAGCGCCTGCGCGCACAGGTGGAAGAACGCAGCATCCCGGCCAGTGAACTCACCGGCTATACCATCAGTCTCAGCAATTTCGGCATGTTCGCAGGCCGCTACGCCACCCCGGTGGTCGTACCACCGTGCGTGGCCATCATCGGCGCTGGCAAACTCTCCCACGATGTGGTCGCGGTGATGGGCGGCATCGAAGTGCACCGCCGCCTGCCGATTTCGCTGACCTTCGACCACCGCGCCGCCACCGGCGGCGAGGCCGCCCGCTTCCTGAAAGCCCTGCTCGACGACCTGGCACTGCCGAACTGA
>JAUMYP010000039.1 GCA_030528565.1 Pseudomonadota bacterium | reverse complement strand
TGCGTCTTGCCCCTGCACATGGGGTGCACTTGCGGGTACCGAGAAGAGACTCTGAACAGGCTCTTAGGGAAAGTTTTTTTCAAGGCCGGGATTGCGCCCGGCAGCGCACCCACTTTCTTTCAAAAGAAAGTGGGCAAAGAAACTGCCCTGGCAGACGCGCCCCGCTGCGCGGGGTTCCCTGCGTTCCTCACGCCAAATGGCGGCAGGGCAAACTCGCTGCGCTCAAACATGCCCTGCCTTGTTTCCATTTGTCGCTCCGGTACTCGGCACGCCTGAACAGGGCGGAAAATCAAAAGCAAAAGCACTCAGGAGTGCCGGCTGATGCCTGATGTGCTGCGGCGCAGTTTCCGCCTTGCGGGCAAATCGCTCTGGTACGGCTTTGCGGTACTGGTATTGCTGCTGGCGCTGGCCTATCTGGCTGCCCAGCAAAGCCTGCGCTGGCTGGAGGCCAACCCGGCGCAGGTGGCGGCCTGGCTCAGCCAGAAAGCCGGGCAGCCGGTGCGCTTTTCTGCCCTGAAGGCTGGCTGGACGCGGCGTGGGCCTTTGCTGCAAATGTCGGGGCTTGCGCTGGGCGCGGACAATCAGGCGCTGCGCATTGAACATGCCGAGCTGATGGTGGCGGTGTATGGCGGCTGGCTGCCGGGGCGGCGCTTTACCGAATTGCGTCTGCATGGGCTGGAATTGACCCTGGCGCAGGCTGGAGATGGCCGCTGGCAGGTGCATGGCCTGCCCGGAGAAAGCCAGTCGCGGGGCGATGCGCTGGACGATTTGCAGGCGCTGGGCGAATTGCAGGTGATACGCGGGCGGCTGCGCATCCTGCCGAAAAATGCAGCAGCAAATATTGATATCCCGCGCCTGGATTTACGCTTGCAGGCACAGCAAAAACGCCTGCGGGCCGGTATCCGCGCCTGGCCGGATGAAGCCGCAGCCCCGGTCGATGCCGCGCTGGATTTTGACCGCGAAACGGGCAATGGCGCGTTTTATGCCGGCGCCCGCAAGCTGGATTTGTCCGCCTGGTCGCAATGGCTCAACTGGCAGGGCGTGGCCCTGCAAGGCGGGCATGGGCAGTTGCAGGCCTGGCTGGCATTGGCCAATCATCAGGTGGCGTCGCTGACCACTGTGGCCGAACTGGCAGATGTGCAGTTGCGCGCGCAAAACACCGTGCCCGGCGGCACCCATGAGGTGGTTTTCCAAAAGCTTGAGCAACGCCTGCATTTTTCCCGCAAGGGCGATGACTGGCGCTTGCATCTGCCGCAGTTGCGCTTGCAGCAGGCAGGCCGCGCGCTGCATATGGACGGCATCATCGCCGGACAAAGCAAGGGGCAGTGGCAGCTGGCGGCGCCCTATCTGCCGCTGGATACCGTGCTGGGGGTGGCCAGCCTTGCCGATGCACTCCCGCCGCAGCTGCGGCACTGGCTGGGGCGGGCAAGGCCGCAGGGGGCGCTGCGCCATATCAAGGCCTATGGGCAGGGTGGCCGTCTGGACTGGCTGGAGGCCGACGCACAGGGGCTGGGCTTTTTGCCGGTGGCCGATGCCCCGGGTTTATCCGGTGTGGGCGGCAGGATTCGCGGAGATGATGACGGGCTTATGCTGGAGCTGGCGGCGGATGCGCCGCTGCTGTTTGACTGGCCGCGCGGCTTTGGCGTGAAGCATCCGCTGACTGCGCGCGGCACGCTGGCGGTATGGCGCGAAGGCGCCGGGCTGCGCTTTGGCAGCGGCCATCTGCATATACAGGGCGAGGGCTATCGCGCCAGCGCGCGTGGCGGCATGTGGTTCCAGAACGATGGCACATTGCCGTGGATTGATATCGCCGCCAATGTCGATGATGCCCAGGTGCCGGTGGCGCGCAAGTTCTGGATTCACTATCTGATGCCGCGCGAGGCGGTGGACTGGCTGAATATGGCGCTGGTCGGGGGGCGGCTGAAAAACGCCCGGGCGATGGTCAGCGGCGACCTGGATGACTGGCCGTTCGACCGCCACAATGGCCGCTTTGAGGCGCTGGCCGATATCGAAAACGCGCAGTTGCGCTTCCAGCATGACTGGCCGCCGATTGAAAACGGCAAGCTCAAGGCCAGCTTCATTGCCGATGGCATGCAGGTGGAAGGCAGTGGCGTTCTGGGCGGCGTGCGTGTGGAAAAAATCAGCGCCCGCATTGCCCAGTTTGTCGATGGCACGCTGGAAATCGACGCACAAGGCCAGGGCGATGCCGCCCATTTCTTGAGCGTGTTGCGGCAAAGCCCGCTGAACAAGACCCTGGCCGATACGCTCTCGCGGCTGGAGGCGCGCGGCAAGACGGCAGCCAGTTTCGCGCTCAGGCAGCCGCTTTATGAGGGCGGGCCTGCGACCGCTATCGACGGTGAGGTCATGCTTGATGGCGCGGTACTTGGCGAGCGCGAATTGCAGCTTGAGTTTTCCGGGGTGCGCGGCAAGGCCCGTTATGACCAGAACGGTTTTCGCGCCAGCGACCTTGCCGTCCTGCATGAAGGCCATCGCGGCCATCTGGCTTTGCGCGCAGGCGCAACGCATGTAGAAAACACAAATCATGTATTCGAGGCCAATCTGCGCGGGCGGCTGAGTGCGGCCAGCCTGCTTGCGCGTGTGCCACAGCTGCAATGGCTGAAGCCGCATCTGCGTGGAGAGTCGGACTGGAATGTCAGCGTGGCCCTGCCCACAGGCAGCGATGCCGCCCATGCCGTGCCCAGCCAAATCGTGCTGCAAAGCGATTTGCAGGGCACGGCCATCCGCCTGCCCAGGCCACTGGAAAAACCGGCCGCACAGGCATTGCCGTTGACCGTGCGCCTGCCAATGCCGCTGGATGCAGGCGATGTGGAAGTGGCCTTGGGCGAGCGCCTTGGGCTGCTGGCGCGCAGTCGCGGCGATGCGCTGGGCATTCGCGCCACTTTTGGCAGCGGCAAGGCCGATGGTGCCGCGCCGGGTCAGGGCTTGCTGGTCAATGGGCGTGCGGCCGTGCTGGATGCGCTGGGCTGGGGCAGCCTGATTGGCGATGCCGAGCGCCCGGCCAGTGGCGGTCTTGAGCCGCTGCGCGTGGATGTGCAGGCGACACAGTTGCAGCTTTTGGGGCAGGGTTTTGCCAATGCCCGTGTGCAGGTGCAGCGCCAGCCCAGGGCCACACGGGTGATGGTGGATAGCGCGCAACTGGCGGGCAGTCTCATCGTGCCCGATGCCGAGGGCGCGCCGCTGCAAGGGCGTTTTGCGCGCCTGCATTGGGGGCAGGCGGCCAGTCCCGTGGCGGAAAATTCCCCGGCGCCGGGGCAGGGCTTGAATCCGTCCAGAATCCCGTCACTGGATATTCGCGTGGATGATTTCCGTCTGCCAAACGGCAGCCTTGGGCAACTGGCCTTGCAAACCCGCAAAACCGCCGCCGGGATGCGGGTGGAATCGCTCAGCATCGACCATTCCGGGCACAGCCTGCGGCTGGCTGGCGACTGGCAGGGGCAGGCTGCGCGGGCGCGCAGTGCATTTTCCGGGCAGCTGCAAAGCCGGGATTTTGGCGAGTTTCTTGCAACGCTCGGGCTTGCCGGCAAGCTGAAACATGGTGCGGGCAAGCTGGATTTCGCACTGGCCTGGCCGGGCGCGCCAGCGGATTTTTCCCCCACCCAGCTACAGGGCGAAATCAATCTGGCCGTCGAGAACGGGCAACTGCTGGAGCTGGAGCCAGGCGCCGGACGGGTGCTGGGACTGCTCAGTGTGGCGCGACTGCCGCAGCGCCTGACCCTGGATTTCCGCGACTTCTTCGACAAGGGCTTTGCCTTTGACCGGATTGAAGGCCAGGTGCAGTTTGCAAACGCCAGGGCGCGGGCAGAAAACTTCAATATCGAAGGGCCAGCCGCACGCATCGACATCAGCGGCAGTGCGGACCTGGCGGCCCGGCAGTTTGACCAGACCATCGAAGTCAAGCCGCGCACCGGCAACCTGCTGCCTGCGGTGGGCGCGATTGCCGCAGGCCCGGTGGGCGCGGCGGTGGGCGCGGTCGCCAATGCGGTACTGAAAAAGCCCTTGAGCAAGGTCGGCGCCAAGACCTATCGGGTTACCGGCCCCTGGGACAATCCCAGCGTGGAAGTGCAGGGCAAACCGCAAATGGCGGAAAAGACCCCGCCGGATGCTTAAAATCCCCCTCCGGTTTTCATCCTGCATTTTGCACGGAGCTGTGTTTCATGAATCAAGCCTTGAGCCTTGCCCAATCCCGTCTGCTGGCCCCGGCAGGGCTGGCGCTGGACGACCTTTCCCGCGCGTTTTCGCGCCTTTTGGCCAGTGGCGCGGATTTTGGCGATTTGTATTTCCAGCATGCCCGGCGCGAAAGCTGGGCGATGGAAGACGGCATCGTCAAGGAGGGCGCGCACGCCATTGAGCAAGGCGTGGGCGTGCGCGCCATCAGCGGTGAAAAAACCGGCTTTGCCTATTCCGGCGAGATTGATGGCGCGGCCCTGCTGGCCGCTGCCGACAGCGCCCGCGCCATTGCCCGCGATGGCGCAGCCAGGCCGGGCGGGGTATTGGTGGCCGGAGAAAACCGCCCGGCGCTGTATGCCGCGCAAGACCCGATTGACGGCATGGGCAATGAAGCCAAGCTGGATGCCTTGCGCCGCGTGGATGGCCTGTTGCGCGCGCTTGACCCGCGGGTCAGGCAAGTGATGGTGAGCCTCTCCGGGGCGCTGGATACCGTGCTGGTGGCGCGCAGCGACGGCCTGCTGGCCGCCGATGTCCGCCCGCTGGTACGGATGAATATCCAGGTGATTGTCGAGCAAAATGGCCGCCGCGAATCCGGCTATGCCGGCTTTGGCGGCCGCTATGGCTATCAGGCGCTTTTGGGCAGTGGGCAGCCGGAAAAATTCGCTCGCCAGGCGCTGCGGCAGGCGCTTTTGAACCTGGAAGCGGTGGATGCCCCGGCCGGGCTGATGCCGGTGGTGCTTGGCAATGGCTGGACCGGCGTATTGCTGCACGAAGCGGTCGGGCATGGCCTGGAAGGCGATTTCAACCGCAAGGGCACCAGTACCTATGCAGGGCGCATGGGGCAGCGCGTGGCCGCGCCGGGCATCACCATCGTCGATGACGGCACCCTGGCCGGACGGCGCGGCTCGCTGAATATCGACGATGAAGGCACCCCCAGCCAATGCACGCCGCTGATTGAGGACGGCATTCTCACCGGCTATATGCAGGACAGCCTGAACGCGCGGCTGATGGGCATGGCCGCAACCGGCAATGGCCGCCGCGAATCCTATGCGCATCTGGTGATGCCGCGCATGACCAATACCTATATGCTGGCCGGGCAGGACAGCCCCGAGGACATGATTGCCTCGGTCAAGCGCGGGCTGTATGCGGTCAACTTCGGCGGCGGGCAGGTGGACATCACCAGCGGCAAATACGTGTTCTCGGCCACCGAGGCGTATCTGATTGAAGACGGCAAAATCACCGCCCCGGTCAAGGGCGCGACCCTGATTGGCAACGGCCCGGAAACCATGCAGAAAGTGACCATGGTGGGGCATGACCTGGCGCTGGATGACGGCGTGGGGGTATGCGGCAAGGATGGCCAGTCGGTGCCGGTGGGCGTGGGGCAGCCTTCACTCAAAATCAGTGAGCTGACCGTGGGGGGCACCCAGGCGTGAGCGCCGGATTTGACAGTGCAGTTGCGTGCGCTGCTTTGCAGTTTGCTGCGGGGGAAGGCCAGGATGGAAGGGCTTTTGACTTTCCGCCCTGTTCTGTCGTGCCGAGTACCGCAGTGCCCAATGGAAACAAGGCAGGGTATGTTTGAGCAGCGCATAGCGATGCGAGTTTACCCTGCCGCCATTGGGCGCGAGGAACGCAGGGAACCCCGCGTAGCGGGGCGCGACAGCCTGGGCGATTTCTTTGCCCGCTTTCTTTCTAAAAGAAAGCGGGTGCGCTGCCGGGCGCATATCCCGGCGCTGGATAACTACAAGACTTCAGTTTATCCAGAGCATGAAATTCAGCTTCTTTTCCGGCAACACTCGGGGGAGCAAGCGTCTCACTCCAAGTTCTCAGCTCCCAGAGCATTATCCGCAGCATCGGAGCCTGCATTCGCACCGCCAGTCAGCGTTTCATGCACCAGCCGGTACAGCTCGCGGAAAGCGCGCGGCGGTTTGTTACGGCGGTTCTCCTCCTGCGCATTGCGCAGCAATTGCCGCAGCCGTTGCCGGTCGGTTTCCGGGTGCTCGGCCAGGAATGCCGCCAGCGCCTCGTCGCCGCCTTCCAGAAGCCGCGTGCGCCAGCTCTCGGCGCGGTGCATCAGTGCCACCTGGCGGCGCGAGCCTTCACTATTGGCATCCAGCGCCTCGCGGATGGCTTCCAGCACTTCCTCGTCCTCCTTGCGCATCTGCTTGGCCAAAAACGCCACGGCACGCTTGCGGGCAATCGGCGAGGTGATGCGCTTGGCTTCCAGCACATGCCCTTGCAATGTTTCGTCCATCGGCAGCTTGCCCAGCTCTGCCTGGGTTTTTTCCACCAGCAGCTGCGCCAGTGCCAGCACATCCAGTGCCGCCCGGCGTTGTTCACTGCGGCTGGGAGAGAAATACTCGCCCGTTTCCTGATCGCGTCCGCGCATCTTGTAAAGACCCTTTGAAAATGTCCTTAAAGGATAAGCCATGACACACGCCCTTCCCGTAAACGATGACAGCATCGCCCGTCTTGACCGGCTGGAAGACACCGCCCGGCAATTGCTGGCGCTGGCCCGAGCGCAGGGCGCAAGCCAGGCAGAAGTCAGTTGCAGTGATGCCAGCGGCCTTGCCGTTGGCGTGCGCATGGGCGAGGTGGAAACGGTCGAATCCACCCGCAGCCGTGGCATGGGCATCACCGTGTATTTCGGCAAGCGCAAGGGTACGGCCAGCACCGGCGATATCCGTGCCGAAAGCCTGGCAGCCACCGTGGCGCAGGCCTGTGCGATTGCCCGCCACACCGAAGAAGATGAGGCCGCGGGCCTGGCCGATGCCGGGCTGATGGCGCAAGAGCTGCGCGAGTTCGATACCTGGCATCCGGCGGCGGTGGATGCCGACCACGCCATTGACCTGGCATTGGCCAGCGAAGCCGCAGGCCGCGCCGTGGATAGCCGCATTGGCAATTCCGATGGTGCATCGTTTGGCAGCAGCCAGTCGCTGTCGGTCTATGCCAATTCGCATGGCTTTGTGGGACGCGAACGGGATAGCCATTACAGCCTGGGCTGCGCACTGATTGCAGGGCAGGGCGATGACATGCAGCGCGATGGCTGGTACAGCATGGCGCTGTCGCTGGACGGGCTGGAAGATGCCGCCGCCATTGGCCGCCATGCCGCAGCGCGCACCCTGGCGCGGCTCTCTCCACGCACGGTGGCTACTGGCCAGATGCCGGTGATTTTTTCGGCAGAAGTCGCCCGCAGCCTGATTGGCCATTACCTGGCTGCCGTTTCCGGGGGCGCGCTGTATCGCCGCGCCAGCTTCCTGTGCGACAGCCTGGGGCAGCAGTTGTTCCCGGACTGGTTCTGGTTGGAAGAAGACCCGTTCCTGATGCGCGGCTTTCGCTCCGGCAGCTATGATGCCGAAGGCGTGGCCACACGTCGTTCGCACCTCGTCAAGGACGGCATCATCCAGCGCTATGTACTGGGCAGCTATTCGGCGCGCCAGTTGGGACTGGTCAGCACCGCCAATGCCGGTGGCATCCACAACATCCATGTCAGCGCCAATGCCGAAAACCTGGACGAAATCGTCCGCAGCCAGTCGCGCGCCCTGTATGTCACCGAGCTGATGGGGCAGGGGGTGAACATGATTACTGGCGACTACTCGCGCGGCGCGGCAGGCTTCATGGTGGAAAACGGCGAAATCGCCTACCCGGTGGATGGCTTCACCATCGCCGGCAACCTGCGGCAGATGTTTGCCAGCATCGAGGCGGTCGGCGCTGACTTCGACGCGCGCTCGCACCTGCGCACCGGCCCGATACTGATTGGCTGCATGACCGTCGCGGGCGGCTGATATTGCAGGCGCTGGTCAAGCTGCCGGCTTCAAGATAAAGTCAGGCCAGAATTTTTCACAAGAGGATGACAACCATGAACGAAAACCCGATGGCCGATAGCGGCATTTCTGCCGATGACCGCAATCTGGCGATGCTCGCTCATCTGTCAGCATTGCTGGGACTGATATTCAGTGCAGGCATCCTGGTGTTTCTTGGGCCGCTTGTTTTCTGGCTGGTTCACAAGGACAGGCCGGAAAAAGCCTTTATTGCCAGCCAAGCCAAAGAAGCATTGAATTTCCAAATCTCCCTGGCGCTGATTATCTTCGTCACGGCAATCGCCATGATGGTTCTCGCTATAATTCCGTTCATCGGCTGGCTGGTTGCTGCTCTGCTTGGGCTGGGACTGCTGGTATTGGCGATTGCAGACTTTGTTCTGACCATCATCGCCGCACTCAAGGCCAAAGACGGCATCGCCTACCGCTACCCCTTCACCCTGCGCCTTTTCTCCTGATTGCAAGCCCCGGGCTTGGAATGAAGCCAGCAAAAGCCCGCCGTATGGCGGGCTTTTGCCGTGAAGTGGCGGTGGGTTACTGGTCGCTGCCAGCCAGCACCTGGGCGGCGGTGCCGACGATTTTCGGGTCGGCGCGTCCCACCACGGTTTCGTCCTTGCCCGGATAGGGCAGGGTGCTCAGGAAATAGCGCATGCAGTTGATGCGGGCGCGTTTTTTGTCATCGGACTTGATGACAATCCACGGTGCGTCGGCGGTGTCGGTATGGAAGAACATCGCTTCCTTGGCTTCGGTGTAATCCGGCCATTTGTCCAGCGATTGCAGGTCGATGGGCGAGAGCTTCCAGTGCTTGAGCGGGTCGTTGCGGCGCGAATTGAAGCGGCGCAGCTGTTCTTCGCGGCTTACCGAGAACCAGAACTTGTAAAGACGGATGCCGCTGCGGGTCAGCATGCGCTCGATTTCCGGGGCTTCGCGCATGAATTCCAGATATTCCGAAGGCGTGCAAAAGCCCATTACGCGTTCCACACCGGCGCGGTTGTACCAGCTGCGGTCAAAGAACACGATGTCGCCGTAAGAGGGCAGGTGGTTGATATAACGCTGGAAATACCACTGGCCGCGCTCGCGTTCGGAGGGCTTTTCCAGCGCCACCACGCGCGCGCCACGTGGGTTCAGATGTTCCATGAAACGCTTGATGGTGCCGCCCTTGCCGGCCGCGTCGCGGCCTTCGAACAGCAGCACGATACGCTGGCCGGTTTCCTTGACCCAGTTTTGCACCTTCAAGAGTTCGATTTGCAGCTTTTTCTTTTCGGCCTCGTATTCCTTGCGGCGCATGCGGCTGCGGTAGGGATAGCTGGCCGGCAGCGGGGCGGAGCCGCTTTCTTCGGCGCTGGGCGGCATTTGCTTCATTTTGTTGGCAGTTTCCTGGCCGATGCCCAGTGCTTCGGGGCTGGCGCCAAGCGGCGGGGGCAGGGGTTCGGGATGTTCGGCCACGCGCGCCTGGGCTTCGCTCTGGGCAATCAGCGATGCCGCCTCGGTGCTGAGCGCACTGCTCTGGCGGCGGGTGCGGCTGCGGCGACGTGCAGTTGCCGGGGTGCCAGAGGCGGATTTCTTGCCGCGTTTGCTTGCGGTTTTGCTGCTTTTTTCGCTCATGCGATGCTCCTTGGGTTCAAGTGTTCAAGCCTGCCACGAAGCCGCAGGCACGGTATTGATAGTGCTCAATCCGGCAGGCGCGGGCTGCCATCCATTTGGTATTGCAGCATCCAGAGCCCGGCCCACAGCTTGAGGTCAAGCGCATAGCCCTGATGATGCTTTTGCATCAGCCAGGCGGGGACTTCGGTTCTGGGAATGGTATGCACGATGATGTCCTCGCCATCCACGCCACCGCCTTTGCCGGTTTTTACAAGCTCGCTGGCGCGCACAAAGGCGATGCGCTCATTGGTCAGGCCAGCCGATGTGGGGCCAGTCATCAAAAGCTCCAGCTTGCCAGCTCTCCAGCCGGTTTCTTCCAGAAGTTCGCGGCGCGCGGCCGCTTCCAGCGTATCGCCGTCATCACCATCAGCGACCAAGCCTGCCGGCATCTCGATGGTGCGCGCGCCCAGCGGCACCCGGTATTGCTCGACAAACAGCACTTCATCGTCCGGAGTGGCGGCGATGATGATGACCGCCATGCCTTCGCCGCCGTGGCAACGCTCGCATGATTCCCAACGTCCGCGCCTGACCAGCCGCAACCATTGGCCTTGGTAAAGAATTTCACAGGGTTCAGTCATGTGCTGATGCTACCTTGTCGATTCCGCTTTGTGGGGCATTGACCTGCCGGGTATCGCTCGCCACCATGTGCGCCCCCAGTTTTGCCGTTTTGTATGAGCCGAGTGACCGCTGACCAGTTTCTTGCCAAGCTGCGCAATATCGCCCCGGAAGATAGCGCGGCGCTGCTGCGGCTGGTCATTGACTATATGCGCCCGGCGCTCAGTGACGATGCATCGAGTGCATTTCGCGCCAAATTGAACGCATTGGCCGGGATTCTGGCCGCTGAGCCTGCGTTGCATCAGCGTCTGGCTGCGGGCTTCAATGACTGGCTGGGACGGCAAAACCTGTTGCGCGCCTTGAGCCATGTCGGGCTGTTGCCGCGCAATGGCTTTTTGAGCGAGATGCAGCGGCGGGTATATGACACGCTGATTCCGCCAGCGCGTGATGGGCGGGATTTGTCGGACACGTTGCGCTGGATTTTCCACCGCGCAGGCGATGATAAATGGATTGCAGAAGTGGATGATGCCGCCTGGCTTGCGCTGCTATCGCTTCTGGCGGACAGCAAAACATCGCTGCCAGTCGTGCCCAGGGCCTGGCAGCGGCAGGCGCTGGATGCGCTGGAACGGCTCTCGGTTTGGGTGGCGGCCGAGGAAATGGAGGGGGAGCTGGTGCGGCTTGACCCCAAAATTCTTGACCGGCAATCGCCCTTTAGCGCCTTGCAGCGCGAGATGATGCGCTATGTGGCCGACTATCAGGCCTGGCTGGCCGGTGATAGGGCGGAATATCACGATGATGCGCATCTGCGGGTGTTGCTTGAGCAGTCACACGATGCGCTGGTGTATTACCGCAAGCGCAGCCTGAGCATGGGCGCCAGTGTGCGCCTGACCTATCTTCTGGAACGGCTTGAGCAAACCTTGCAGCGCATCCAGACCCTGCTGGATTTGGTTGACCAAAATCCGCAGCAATCGCTGGACAAGCGCGTTGCGGCATTGGCGCTGTTCCGCCAGTTCGTCATTGCCGCCGTGCAGCGCAACAGCATCCGCGCATTATGGAAGCAGAACATCGGGCTGCTTGCCCGCAAGGTGTCCAATAATGCCAGTGAGCATGGCGAGCACTATGTCACCGATGACAGGCGCGGATATTTTTCCATGCTGGGCAGTGCTGCCGGTGCGGGGCTCATCATCCCGCTGATGGCGATTTTGAAAATCCAGATTGAGGCAGCGGGCTTTCCGCCACTGATGAATGCGCTTTTGGTGGGCATGAACTATGGGCTGGGCTTTGTGCTGATTCATATGCTCGGTTTTACCGTAGCCACCAAGCAGCCGGCGATGACCGCCGCGCATATCGCCAACACCATGGAGCGCGATAGCAAGTCCCGCGCCAAACCGGCGGCGCTGATTGAGCTGATTGCACAGGTGGTGCGCACCCAGTTCGTGGCGATTATCGGCAATGTCAGTGTGGCGCTGACGGTGGCGTTCGGCATTGCTCTGGGCTGGCAGTACTTCAGCGGCGAGGCATTGATTTCCAGTGCCAAGGGCGCGTATTTGCTGGAATCACTGCACCCGCTGGCGGGCGGCGCGCTGTTCTATGCGGCCATTGCCGGGGTATGGCTGTTCTGCTCCGGACTGATTGCCGGTTACTTTGATAACCGCTATGAGTTGTTGGCGCTGCGTGAGCGCATCATCCATCACCCGCTGCTGGGCTGGCTGATGCCAGCTCACTGGCGGGTAAAGATGGGCGACTATCTTGCCGAACACTATGGCGCGCTGTGGGGCAATTTCCTGTTCGGCATGCTGCTGGGCATGAGCGCCTTTGCCGGGCTTTTGACCGGCCTCCCCATTGATATCCGCCATGTGGCGTTTTCTGCGGCCAATCTTGGGCTGGTGGGCGGGCTGGACTGGGCCGATTTCCTCGTGTATCTGGCGTTTGCGCTGATGATTGGCGGGGTCAACCTGCTGGTGAGCTTTGCGCTGGCGCTGATGGTGGGCTTGCGCGCCCGCGGGCTGAAAGTGCCTGACCCGCTGGGCATCCTGCGCGCACTGTTTGGCAAGCTGATGGTGGCGCCGTGGGAGTTTTTCCTGCCGCCGATGAAGGCCGAGGAGAAAACCCGGCAGGCTGGTGAGTCCAGCGAGCCGCCGGACAAACCCGCGCATTGAGCAGATTCAGGCCGAAAGCAGCCGCCGCCGGGTTAAGGGGCCAAAGCGGGCGCGCTCGGCAAATGCTTGCAGGGCTGCGCTATCGCTTGCAGTGCGCGGAAATGGCGCAGCTGCCGGCAGGGGCGCATCCTGGGCAATCCGGGTGAGTTCACGCCATAGCCGCGCATGTTCGCGTTGCTCGGTGAGCCGCCGGGCAATGCCCGCAGCGCCGCGCAGGCGCAGGAATGGCACTTCATCCAGGCGCTCAAGCAGGGCATCAAGGCTGCCAAAATGCGAAATCAGCGCGGCGGCGGTTTTCTGGCCGATGCCGCTGATGCCGGGAATATTGTCCACCGCGTCCCCGGCCAGTGCCAGATAGTCGGCCACCTGATGCGGATGCACGCCGTGCCTGGCCTTGACGCCGGACACGCCCCAACGCTGGGCGCGGGCAAAATCGAATTGCTCGTCATCGTCCTGCAGCAGTTGCGAGAGGTCCTTGTCGGCCGAAACAATCACCCCGCGCAGGCCGTGGCGGCGGCCTTGTGCCAGGGCGCTGCCAATCAGGTCATCGGCTTCGTATTCGGGGTGTGCCAGCGTGGTGAGCCCCAGGCGCTGGCAGAGTGTCTTGCACCAGGCAAACTGGCGCTTCAATTCTTCCGGCGCTGGCGGGCGGTTGGCCTTGTAGGCCGGATACAGGCGGTTGCGGAAGCAGCCCTCCAGCGCCTCGTCAAATGCCACCACGATATGCTGCGGGCGCTCGCGCTCGAGCAATTCCAGCAGGAAGCGGGCAAAGCCCTGTACGGCATTGAGTGGCCAGCCCTCGGCATCGTGCCATTCGTCCGGCATGGAATGCCAGGCGCGGAACACATACAGCGAGGCATCCACCAGATACAGCGAAGGGCGCGTGCTCATGGCTGCCAGTCGCGCAGCAGTTGGGCCGCATCCGGGCGCTCGCGCTCGGGGGCTTGCAGTTTGGCGGTGCCGATATGGATAAAGCCAACCAGGGCTTCGTCGGCGGCAAGGCCAAGCCGCGCGCAGATTTCGCTGTCAGTCGCGGCCCAGCCGGTCAGCCACTGCGCGCCAAAACCCAGCGCCTGTGCTGCCTGTAATAGCGCAAAACACACGCAGGCGGCGCTGGCATAACGCTCACTGGCGGGGATTTTTTCATCCGGCCCTTGCGCGGCAATCACCGTGATGATGATCGGCGCAAAGTCAAAACGTTCGCGTTCCCTCTGAATCAGCGCGGCACTGGCTTCCGGCTCCAGCACCTGCTTGCGGGCGGCCAGCAATTCACCCAGCGCATGCCGGGCATCGCCCTGGATGCGCAAAAAACGAAATGGCACCCGCTTGCCGTGGTCGGGCACACGGCTGGCCGCTTGCAGCATGCTCAGCAGCTGGCTTTCATCGGGGCCAGGCGCTGTCAGTTGCCGGGAGGGCGTGGAACGGCGTTGGTTGAGGAAGGAAATATTCATGAAAGTCCGAATTTGCGACGGGGTGCCGGAATTGCAGGGAAGCAAGATGCGAAATCTGCGATGAAATGCAGGGATTGGCAAGCGCGGCTTTGGTTAAGCTCACGGCCTGGAGCTTCAGTCATGCAGCAGTGGGCGACAATGATAGGCAAATCGCTTGAAGAACAGGGGAGAGCCCAGCCTGAGGACATCAATATGTCGGCGGACCTGCGGTATCAGCAGGCCAGCAGGCAGGTGGCCGACTGGATAACGCATGAACTGGCTGACTTCTGGACAGTTTTGAAGCGCCGCTGGCAGGCTCAGGATGAGGCGGCGGCAGGGTATTCCACGCATCAGGCCGGGCTGGAATCGCTGGAAATACTGGCGCGTGCCGGGCAGGCCTGGCAGCAGCGTTTGCATGCGGCGCTTGAAGATGCCGCCTTGGCCTGGCGCAGCCCGCAGCAAGTGCATGCAAAGTGCAGCGGCCAGAGTTTGTCGCTGATGTCGGAAGCCGAGCTGTCTGTGCAGCTGCATGCGCAAAAGACCGTCGCCAGTGTCCACAAGCAGCTGGAAAAACCATTGCTGGCAATGGAAAGGCAGCTGGCGGCATTGGCCAGCCAGCTGGGGCTTGGCGCAAATGCTGAAAATCCCTGGGGCGTGGCTGCGGTTGTCGATGCTTTTACCCAGGCGCTGCCGCTGAATGATTGCAGCCCGGCGTTGTTGCCGATGGTTTTTGAGCAGCTTGAGGCGCGTTTGCCGCAAATCTTTGCAGTGCTCCTGCCAAAGCTCGAACCCTTGCTGAAAGACCTGCCCGCCTCTTTGCCGGCGGCTTTGGCGGCTGCGCCCGGCAATCTCCAGAGCCACGCGCAGCCACAGCCGGAGACAGGCTGGGTGCCCGATGGGGGGCTGGTTGAGCCTGTAGCATCTGAAAATACCGATATGCCTTTTGCAGCAGGGGGCAAGGCCGCTTTCCGTGATGTGGCGGTAGCGCCACCGCCTATCGCCGGTGAGGCGGGCTATCGGCAGCGCCTGCGTGCATCTGTGGCGCAATGGCGTCATCGCCATCCACAGCAAGCGCAGCGGCAGGCGCAGTTCACGCCCGGCAATGCCAGAATCTTCCAGACCTCGGAAGTATTGGCGGTCGCCTCGATGCTGCAAGGTGAAGACCCGGCGCCATTTGTGGACGCCCTTGCTGCCGGGGCTGCAAACTCGCTGCAAGGCACAATCCGCGAGCAGATGCTGCAAGCGGCGGCGCAATTGGGGTTTGACCCGGCAAAAACCCGCTTTGCCCAGGATGAGGACGATGCCATCGAGCTGGTGGCCATGCTGTTTGAGCATCTGGTTCGTGCGCATGGCCTGCCCCGTCGCGGCATGCAGATGTTTGCCAAGCTGGTCTTGCCCTACGTCAAGATGGTGGTCATGGATGACTCGCTTTTCAGCAGCCAAAGCCATCCGGCAAGGCATTTGCTGGATGCGCTGACCGAAGCCTGTGAAGGCAATGACGGCCATGACCCTTTTGGTCGTGAGCTGCTGGACCGGGCAGAGCATCTGGTTGATGAAGTCGTTGCCCGCTTCCAGAAAGATCAGGCGGTTTTCGAGGCATCGGCCCAGGCCTTGCGCAGCTTGCTGAAACAGCAGCGCCAGCGCATGGAGATTGCCGAAAAACGCCTGGCCGAAACCCTGTATGGCCGTGAGCGCCTGAAGTTCGCACAGGATGTGGCCTATCAGGCACTGCTTGAGCGCATGGGCAAACAGCCGATGAGCGATGGCGTTTGGGCATTCATGCAAGGCTATTGGCGCAATGGCGTGATGCAGATTTGGCTGCGGCATGGTGCCCAGTCGCAGCACTATCGCAATCTTTTGGCACTGGGTGATGCCTTGCCGAAGCTGGATGCGGCAGGGGCTGCCTTGCGCACCGATGAGCTTGCCCAGGGGTTTACCGAGCAGCTGCCGGTTTTGCATGAATGTGTGGCGCAGTCCGGGCTGCTCGGAGAGGCCGCAGATGAAGCCATTGCCCGTCTGCTGCAAGCCATGGTCAATGTCGATGCCGAACGCCATGCGCGCACGCCGCCTGCGGCACCTGAAGATGCGCAGGACGATAGCCAGGCAGCCATGTTTGCGGCAGAGGCAGACCCGACCCTGGTCTTGCGCCTGCGCAAGCTCAAGCCGGGGCAGCGTTTGCGCCTGCGTGAAAGCGATGGCCGCGAGTCCCCGTGCAAGCTGGCCTGGATTAGTCCGCTGAGCTCACGGCTGTTGATTGTCAACCGTTCCGGTACGCAGCACCTCTGGGTTTCGGCGGAGGCGCTGGCTTGCAAAATCCAGGCCGGTGAAGTCACGCTTTGTGCCAGCGAGGCGCCGATGGAACAGGCCATCCGCAATTTGTGGGAGCAATTGCAACCGGCCGCCGTGGCCTGATGGGTGCATTGCTGGCAGGGGCGCTCAATATGCCGCTGTTGCTGCCCCGGGACGCGCCCAGAGTGCAGCCAGTGCCAGATGAATCGGCACTAGCAGCGCAATCCAGGTGCCGTTGTGCTGTGGGTCAATGCCAAGGGCAATATCCGGCAATGCCAAGAGGGCGATGAAGGCCGCAGCGCGGAGCAGCCAGATAAAACGCGCTGAGGGCCTGCGGCCACGCAATATCGACCAGGCGCCGGACAGCAGCAGCCATAGCAAGGGATGCATCAGCAGCAGATTGTGGTTCCGCCAAGTCGCCCAGTGCGCGCTGCCCAGCCACAGATACAGATACAGCAAGCCGATAAGGCCGCCCAGCAGCCAGAAACTGAAAGCAAAGCCGGCAGCAAGGCGGGGGTAATGGTTGCCAAGCGCCAGTAACAGCAGGGCGATGAGCAGGCCTGCTGCACCGAACTGCCAGATGGGCAGCGGTTTTTCGTCAGGTTCAGGGGGCAAGCGGTGCGGTAGCCACTGTTCTTCCAGCAGCACTAACGGGCGGCCTTCGCTGTTTTTGGCAAGCCGCAGGCTATCGGCCAGCCGCATCGGGATGAAGGCCTCCTCCCAGCGCGAAAGCGGCTGCTCGGCATGGGGGCCAAGTCCCAGCTGAAAGCCCAGCCACATCCAGGCTTCGGGCGCGGCCAGCCGCAATGCCTCGCTGCGATAACTGCGCCCTTGCGCGCTGCTGGCAAGTTGCGCTGCCAGCCTGCCATCCATCGCCAGGTCCAATGCATCGCGCACCCGGGTGGCACAGTTATCGCGGAAATAGTCATAGTGGTAATGGGCGTTTTCCGGGCGGGCATTCTCGGCCAGTGCTGCGGCTAGCCTGCTGGCCTGTGCGGGTGTCAAATCCAGCCATTGCACGCTGACGCCACGGCCTGCCTCGCGGTATTGAACCAGGTCTTGCTCAAGCGGCAGCGCCACCAGTTGATAGCGCATTTGCCCGCGGATAAAGCGGCTGATGAAGTCCGGCTCGCCAGGGTCGAAATAGCCGAAGTTATAGGAAATGGCAGGCTGCCTGCCATCATCGACGACGATGGCGTCATGACCAAAACGCTCCCAGAAAACCTCGCCTGGCGCCATGGTCACGACCCCGATGCGGGGGACGGCCAGCGTCGGCAGCGATAGCAATATCAGCAGCCAGGCCAGCAGCAGGCGGGTATGGCTGCGCCGGATGTCAGGCATCGCCCAATACGCCTACATGGAAGGCATGCACGCGCCGGGCATCGGCATTGGCAACACGGAACACGAAGCGGCCCATGGTCAGCTCCTCACCGGCTTCGGGCAGATGGCCGATGGCAGCGGTGACCAGGCCGCCGATGGTGTCGTATTCGTCGTCGTTGAAATCGGCACTGAAACGGCTGTTGAAGTCTTCAATCGGGGTCAGCGCATCCACCACATATTGCCCGTCAGGGCGCGCGGAAATCTGCGCGCTGTCCTCGGCCTCATCATGCTCATCGTCAATATCGCCGACGATTTGCTCAAGCACGTCCTCGATGGTGACCAAACCTGCCACACCACCGTATTCGTCAATGACGATGGCCATATGGTTGCGCGATTGGCGGAACTCGCGCAGCAACAAATCCAGGCGCTTGGATTCGGGAATCAGGAACGCCGGGCGCAGCAGGTCGTGCAGGTTCAGCTCACTATCGGCACTGATACTGCGCAACAGGTCTTTGGCCAGCAGGATGCCGAGAATCTGGTCGCGGTCCTCGCCATGCACGGGGAAGCGCGAATGACCGGACTCCACCGCCGTCCTCAATGCGGTGCGCATATCGGCATCCACCGGCACGGTGACCATTTGCGAGCGCGAAACCATGACATCACCGACGGTGAGCTCGGAAACGGCGATTGCGCCTTCCATCATCCGCAGGGTGTCAATATCCAGCAGGCCGTCGGCCTGGGCATCGCGCAGAAATTCCAGCACATCGCCACGGCTGGTGGGCTCACCGGAAAAAGCTGCGCCCAAACGGCGCAGCCAGCTTTTTTGTTCAGGTTGAGGGCTGGAACTGTCAGACTCTTCGTTCATGCAGTGGATGTTGCGGGCAACACGGAGGGTATCAGTCTAACAGCGTCCTGGGGGTTGCTGTCATGGCCCGGCAGGCTCGGCCGCAGTTGCAGGCACAGGGGCTTGCACTTCGTAGCCACGCGCCTGGA
>JAUMYP010000038.1 GCA_030528565.1 Pseudomonadota bacterium | reverse complement strand
TATGGGGTAGTCTTGTGCAATGCGCCGACTCTCTTTCACCGACCGTATCCAGCATGATGCCCGCAGGGTGTTTGAGCATGCCACCGACCGGGGGCGCCTGCTGAGCTTTGCCCGTTTTGTCTGGCAGCGTTTTGTCGATGACCGCCTGTTCGAGGCGGCCGGTTCGCTGGCCTATATCAGCCTGTTTGCGCTGGTGCCGCTGGTGACGGTGATTTTCAGCACGCTCTCGGCGTTCAAGGTGTTCACCGAGGGGCGCTGGGCAGAGAAATTGAGCGATTACATCTTCATGAACTTCGTGCCCTCATCGGCGCGCGCGGTCGAAGAATACCTGCTGCAATTTTCCGAAAACGCCAATGCGCTGACCGTGCTGGGCACGGTGGTGCTGGTGATATCGCTGCTGATTACGCTGAGCAGTGTCGAGGCGATTTTCAACCGCATCTGGCGGGTGCCGAGCACACGGCCAAAGCTGGGCCGTTTTCTGGTGTACTGGACGGTGCTGACCCTGGGCGCACTGTTTGCGGTGGCCAGCATGGCGCTCTCGGCGCAATTCTTTGCGCTGGCGATATTCGATTCCCAGCCGGGGCAATGGCTGGAAAGCCTGCTGCTCAGCGCCACGCCGGTGCTGATTGAGCTGGGCGCATTCACGGCTATCTACCGGGTGGTGCCGCACCGCACGGTGAAATGGCGCCATGCGCTGGCAGGCGCGCTGCTGGGGGTGAGTGGCTTTGAGCTGGTGAAGTGGGGGCTTGGGGTGTTTTTGGGCAACTTCAATACCTATGAGCGCATCTACGGCTCGGTGGCCTTGTTGCCGGTGTTGCTGATGTGGACCTATTTCAGCTGGGTGGCGGTATTGCTGGGCGCATCGTTTGCCTCCAGCCTGTCGGCATTCCGCTATCAGCCGCAAAACTTGCGCCTGCCCGAAGGCTACGAAATCTACGGCATGCTGCGCCTTTTGGGGCGCTTTCATGAGGCGCGTGGCCAGGGGCGTGGCCTGCATGGCGATGAATTGCGGCAACTGGAGCCGATGCTGACCGATACCCTGCTGCAGGAACTGCTATGCCAGTTGGCAAGCGCCAATATCGTGGTGCGTGCCGAAAGCGGCGGCTGGCTGCTGGCGCGCGATTTGGAAAGCGTGCGCATGGCCGAGCTGTACAACGCCGGGCGTTTGCGCATCCCGGTTCACGAGGTGGAGCTGCCCTGCCAGCAAGATGCACTGGGCAGCGCGGTAATGGCGGTGGTCGATGAGCTGCGCCTGCCGCTACGCGAGCTGTTGCAGCGCAGTGTCGGCAGTGTGTATCGCTCGCTGCGGCTCAAGCATCCGCACGCGGGGCAGTAAAGCGCGCCCTGGCGGGCATGCGCAGGGCAATGCGTTCGCGGTTGATGGCCAGTGCTTCGGGTGTGGGCTGATAGTCGCGCCAAAGTGTCGGGTCATCGGGCAAATCGGCCGGCCAGATATCGCTGACCTTGAAGCCGCGGCGCAGGCACTCCTGATGCAATGCCTGATAGCGGCGCTGCAAGAAGGCGAGTTTGTCGAAGAAAAATCGCACATGACCTTCGCCCAGTTTGTACTCGGCAGGCTGCCCGGCAAGATTGAACTTGCCGCGCGCCACCAGATTGGGGATGCGGGTCAGTTCGCGGTGCTCGGCTAGGAGGTGCTGGTCGCACAGCTCGGCGGGCGGCACGATATTGATGCGGGTCATGGCGTTCTTGATGCGCCAGTGTCCAAGGCGATGGCGGTGGGCTTCATAGCTTGACCGAATACCACTGGGTATCGTCTTCCTGCCAGCCGGATGCGCGATACAGCGCGCGTGCCGCTTCGTTGCGGCGGCCGGTTTCCAGTTGCAGATGGCTGGCGCCATCGGCGCGGGCGTAGTCGATGGCGGCTTTCAGCAGCGCCTTGGCGATACCGCTGCGGCGTGCTTCCGGCGGTACATAGATATCGTTCAGCACCCAGATGCGCGCGGTCTGTACCGAGGAGTACATCGGATAGAGCTGGGCAAAACCCAGGGCGCTATCGCCCTGCTCGGCAATCAGCACCACCGATTCGTTATTGCCGATGCGCGCGCGCAGCCAGTTGCGGGCGCGGGGCAGGTCGCTGGGCTGGTCGTAGAACTGGCGGTAGGCGTCAAACAGCGGAACCAGTGCATCGACATCTTCAAGCTCGGCCTGGCGTACTTGGGTTTTCATAGCAGTCCTGTCAGGGCATGCCCTGTGCGGGGGAATGGGGGCATCTTGCCTGATTTTGGCAGCAGGCAGTGCAGCGGCGGTCAAGATTCGGCTATCAGCTGTGCCAGCGCATCGGCCTGCGCCTCGTGCATCAGTCGCTCAATCAGTGCATCGAGCTGGCCTTCGATGATGTTCGGCAGGTCATACAGGGTCAGGCCTTCAACGCGGTGGTCGGTGATGCGTCCCTGCGGGTAGTTATAGGTGCGGATGCGCTGGCTGCGGTCGCCGCTGCCCACTTGCAGCTTGCGCTCGGCCGCCTGCGCCGCCTGGCGGCGCTCGGCCTCGGCCTCGGCCAGCATCGCGGCCAGGCGCTTCATCGCCTTGTCGCGGTTGGCGTGCTGGCTGCGCTCGGTCTGCGACTCCACCACCACGCCGGTGGGCAGATGGGTGATACGGATGGCCGATTCGGTCTTGTTGACGTGCTGGCCACCGGCGCCGCTGGAACGGAAGGTGTCGATTTTGAGGTCAGCCGGGTTGATTTGGATGTCGATATCGCCCGCTTCCTCGGCGATGATGGCAACCGTCGCCGCCGAGGTATGGATGCGGCCCTGCGACTCGGTGGCCGGTACGCGCTGCACCCGGTGGGTGCCGGATTCATACTTCAGCCGCGCATAGGCGCCTTCGCCCTCAATGCGGGCGACGATTTCCTTGAAGCCGCCATGCTCGCCGGGATTGGCCGATTCCACCTCCACCCGCCAGCCCATGCGCTCGGCATAGCGGCTGTACATGCGGAACAGGTCGCCGGCAAAAATCGCCGCCTCGTCACCGCCGGTGCCGGCGCGCACTTCCAGATACAGGCTGCCATCATCGCGGGCATCGCGCGGCAAAAGATGCGCCATCAGCTCGGTTTCCAGCGTCGCCAGGCGGCTGCGGGCGCTTTCGATTTCATCGGCGGCCAGCTCCGCCAGTTCCGGGTCGGCGCGCATTTCTTCGGCGCTGGCCAGGTCAGCGCGCGCGCGGGCTTCATCGGCCAGTGCGCGGGCAAGGGGTTCGAGCCGGGCAAACTCGCGTGAGAGGCGGCGAAATTCGTTTTGATTGCCGATGACGGCGGGCTCGCCCAGCAGGCGTTCCAGCTCGTCGCGGCGCTCAACAAGGGCTTCAAGCTTGCGGCGTAGCGTTGGTTGCATCGTGAGGGGTATCAGGCAGGGCCGGGAACAGGCGGTCAATGGCGCGTGCCAGTTCGCCATCGCCGTTGGCAGCGGCATCGCGCAGGGCGATGGTGGGGGCGTGCAGCAGGCGGTTGGTCAGGGTATGCGCCAGCAAGTCCAGCGCGGCCTGCGGGTCGGCGCCGCTGGCCAGCAGGCGTTGCGCCTTGCGCATGGCCTCATCGCGCGCCAGCTGGCCGTGGGCGCGCAGGCGGCGTACCGGGGCATCATGGCGCAGTAGCCGGATGCGCGCCATGAAGCGCTCGGCATGCAGCGCGGCGATGGTTTCGGCCTCCTCGGCGGCTTCGCGGCGGCTGCGGCGGTTTTCTTCCAGCGCGCGCTCCAAATCGTCCACGGTGTACAGGAACACATCGGCAAGCTCGGCAATATCGGGGGCGATATCGCGTGGCACGGCCAGGTCCATCAGCAGCATGGGGCGGTGTTTGCGCGCCTTGAGCGCGGCGGCGACTTGCGGCTTCAACAAAATCGGGTCGCGCGCGGCGGTGGCGGAAAACACGATATCGGCCTCGGCCAGATGGCGCTCAAGCTCGGACAGGGGCAGGGCAAAACCGCCATGACGGCTGGCGATGTCCTGCGCATGCGCCAGCGTGCGGTTGGCCACCATCAGCCGCTTGACCCGGCCTTCAGACAGGTGCTTGGCGGTGAGTTCAATGGTTTCGCCCGCGCCAATCAGCAGCACATGCGAATCTTCCAGCCGGGCAAAAGTGTTCTGCGCCAGCCGCACGGCAGTGGAGGCCACCGATACCGGGTGCTGGCCGATACGGGTATGGGTGCGGGCGTGTTTGGCGGTGCCAAAGGCCTGCTGGAACAGCCGGTCAAGCTGGTTGCCGAGGCTGCCGGCATCGCGCGCCTGCGACCAGGCATCCTTGACCTGCCCCAGAATTTGCGGCTCGCCCAGCACCAGCGAATCCAGCCCGGCGGCAACGCGGAACAGGTGGCGCACGGCGGCCACATCCTGATGCCGGTACAGATAGGCATCCAGCGGCAGGCGCTCGCCGGGGCGGTTGGCCAGCCACTCGTGCAGGGCGCTGCCTTCGCCATCGGCAAGCGCGTACAGCTCGGTGCGGTTGCAGGTGGAAAGAATCGCCGCCTCGTGCACGCCGGGCATGGCTTTCAGCGCCGCCAGTGCTTCCGGCAGGGCGGCAGCATCAAACGCCAGGCGCTCGCGCAGGGCAACCGGTGCGGTCTGATGATTGACGCCCAGGGCGTGGAAGGTGGGGCCGTTCGGCATATTCAGCGGCTTGCGTTTAAGCTGGCAGGAATCTGGAACCAAGGCGCATTTTACGCTGCTGCTCATGTCGAACGAAGCTCACCGTATTTTCACCCTGTTGCTGTCGGGGCTATTGCTGTCCGTGCCGGTGCCGCTGGTGGCCGCCGCCGGTGACAGGCAACCCGGTGGCGAGGTCGCGCTGGCGCCCATCATGGCAGGCGAATTTGCATTACAGGCAGGCAAGCTGGATGAGGCCGCCCATCATTATTTGCAGGCCGCCCGTGCCAGCGGCGATGCCGAGCTTGCCGCGCGCGCCACCCGCATTGCCCTGCTGGCAGGCGACATGCCGGTGGCAACCGCTGCCCTTGCGCTCTGGCAGCGCCATGCGCCGCCATCGCTGGACATGCATACGGCCACGGCGATGCTGGCCTTGCGGCAGGGGCGGCGCGGCAAGGCGCTGGCGGCGCTGGAGACGCTGCTGGCAGACCCGGCACCCGAAGGCGGGCGCAATGCCTGGATGGTGCTTTCCTCGGCAGGGACAGACAACCCCGATGCCGCCTGGTTGCTGCAACGCCTCTACCAGCGCGGGCGGCTGCCGCTGGGGGATTTGTCCGCCGTGCTGCCGTTTGCGCGGTTGGCGCAGTTGTCGGGGCGGATGCAGCTGAGTGGACAGATTCTGGATGCGGCTGCGGCGAACTTCCCCGCTGACCCGCGGATTTTGCTGCTACAGGCGTCACTGGCCGCGGCTGCGGGGGACAAGGCCGCAGCCAGCGGCAAACTGGCCCAGGCGCGTACCCGGATAGATGACCAGCCGCTGCTGCGCATCGCACTGGCTCAGGAATACGAGCGCATCGGGCAGTTTGGCGATGCCGAGCAGGTGTTGGCCGCAGGGCCGCAAAACTTGCAGATTCAGGCGATGCGCGCCGGATTGCTGGAGCGCGCCGGAAACCGGCAAGGGCTTGAGGCCCTGTACCGGCAGATGCAGCCGCCACCGGCAGATGCCGAGCCGCGTTACCGGCTGCTCTTGGGGCAGATGGCGGAAATGCTGAGGCAATATCCGGCCGCACTCGAGTGGTATGACAGCATCCGGGCGCCGGAATGGGCGCATTTGCTGCAATTGCGCCGCGCGGTGGTTCTGCATGCGCAGGGGCGCAAGGAAGAAGGCTATGCGCAATTGCGCGCCCTGCAAAACAGCGCGCCAGCAGAGGCGGCAAGGCATGGCTCGGACGGTGGGAGCGACCCGCGCCGTGACGGATTTCTCGCCGAGGCAGAACTGCGCCAGCAAGATGGCGACCGCGAAGGCGAGCTGGATGCCTATGCGCGTGGCCTGATGGCGCTTCCCGATGACATCGACATCCTTTATGCGCAGGCGCTGGCCTGGGAACGGTTTGACGATATCGGGCGCGCCGAAGCCAGCCTGCGCAAGATTCTGCTGATAGCGCCGGACAATGTGGCCGCACTCAATGCGCTGGGCTATACGCTGGCCGACCGCACCAACCGCTACAGGGAGGCGCTGGCGCTGATTGACCGCGCCCGTGTGGCCGAGCCGGACAATGGCGCCATCATCGACAGTCACGGCTGGGTGCTGTACCGGCTTGGCCGGCACCGGGAGGCGCTGGTACAGCTCAAGCGTGCATTCTCGCTGCATCGTGATGCCGAAGTCGCCGCGCATATCGCCGAGGTGCTGTGGATGATGGGACGCCGTGATGAAGCCCGGCGCTATTTTGAAGAAGCGCGGCGGATAGACCCCGAGCACCGCGCCCTGAAGCGCGCCCTGCAAGCCACCGGAGCCGGGCCGTGAAACCTGTACAGCTTGTCGTGCTGCTGGGCTTGATGCTTGCCGCCTGTAGCGGGCATCCGCCGCGCCAGCATGTCCCTGCCCATGTATGCAGCGCCGGGGCGCAGAGCGAAACCTGCAGGCAATGGATTGCTGCGCTGCCCGCAGCCGTTGATGCGCGCTGGCACATGCTTGGCCGGGTGGCGATAGTCAGTGGCGCGCACAGTGGCAATGCCCGCATCGAATGGCAGCAGCAGGATGCGCAGCACTATCAGGTGCTGTTGTCTGCACCACTGACCCGGCAGAGCTGGCAGCTTTCGGTTGCTGGGGGCGAAGCGGTGATTCTGGGGCTGCCGCAGGGCCCGCGCCGTGGCGCAGATGCCGCCGAGCTTTTGCGCGAGGCTACCGGCTGGGATATTCCGGTTCTGGCCTTGCGATACTGGCTGCGTGGTTATCCTGCGCCGGACATGGCGGTTTCCCAATATCGCTTTGCCGCCGATGGCAGGCTGCTCGGGCTGGTGCAAAACGGCTGGCATATCGAGTTCACCCCCGGCGCGCAATGGCCTGCACGCATCAGTGCAAGCCAGGGGCAGAACCGCGTGCGGCTGGTGGTGGATGACTGGAGTGAAATGCAATGAATGCTCAAGACTTTTCCGCAGCTGCTGGCTGGAGTGCCTGGCCGGCGCCAGCCAAGCTCAATCTGATGCTGGAAATCACCGGCCGCCGGGAGGATGGCTATCACACGCTGCAAACCGTGTTCCGCATGCTGGACTGGGGCGATAGCGTGTATCTCAGGGTGCGCGCAGATGGCGACATCCGCCGTGTGGGCGCGTCGGTTGCCGGGGTGGCCGAAGCCGATGACCTGGCAGTACGCGCCGCGCGCCTGTTGCAGGCGGAAACCGGCGCCCGGCTGGGCGCGGATATCGGCATCGAAAAACGCATCCCGGCAGGCGGCGGCTTTGGCGGCGGCTCCTCGGATGCGGCCACCGTATTGCGTGTCCTGAACCGGCTGTGGCAGTTGAACCTGCCGGTGGCAAGACTTGCCCAGCTGGGTTTGCAACTGGGCGCGGATGTGCCGGTATTTGTATATGGGCACAATGCCTGGGCCGAAGGCGTGGGCGAGCGCATCACCCCGGTTGAGCTGCCCGATGCCGCCTATGTGCTGGCCTTTCCAGGAGTGCATGTGCCAACGGCTGAACTTTTTCAGTCAAAAGAATTGACGCGCAACGCAAATCCGGCCACAATACGGCACTTCCTCTCCGGGGAACGGGTCGGCAATGCGTTCGAGCCGGTGCTCAGAAAGCGTGAAGCCGCAGTCGCGGCGACGCTGGAAGCATTGGCAGGCATCGGCAAAGCCAGGCTCACCGGCAGCGGTAGTGGTTGTTTCGTCGAGTTTGCAACACTGGATGAAGCCCGCGCCGCCCAAGCCCGGCTACCCTTGCAGTTGCAAACGCAGGTGGTGGCAGGTGCTTCGCGCTCACCCTTGCTGGATGCGCTGGAGAGAACAAATTCAGGGGCGTCGCCAAGTGGTTAAGGCACCAGGTTTTGATCCTGGCATGCGTAGGTTCGAATCCTTCCGCCCCTGCCATACAACAGGACGAATGATGAATTGCACAGCGCATGGTCGCCCGCTTTCTCATTCGTCCGTTTTTCTTTTCAGGGTTCGCTTCAGGATTGACGATGGACGGTAGCAATCTGCTGGTTTTCTCCGGTAACGCCAATCGCCCGCTGGCCAAGGCCGTGTGCGATGAGCTGGGCATCCGCATGGGCAAGGCGCTGGTCGGGCGTTTCTCCGATGGCGAAGTCCAGGTAGAAATCGAAGAAAACGTGCGCGGCAAGGATGTGTATGTCATCCAGCCCACCTGCGCGCCCAGCGCCGAAAACCTGATGGAGCTGCTGGTGCTGATTGATGCGCTGCGCCGTGCTTCGGCCTCGCGCGTTACCGCGGTGGTGCCGTATTTCGGCTATGCCCGCCAGGACCGCCGTCCGCGTTCGGCGCGCGTGCCGATTACCGCCAAGGTCGCCGCCAGCATGTTTGGCGCTGTCAAAACCGACCGTCTGCTGACGCTTGACCTGCATGCCGACCAAATCCAGGGCTTCTTCGATGTGCCGGTGGATAACGTCTATGCCTCGCCGCTGCTGCTGGCCGATATCTGGCGCGTGTACGGCACCGAAAACATGGTGGTGGTCTCGCCCGACGTTGGCGGCGTGGTGCGCGCCCGCGCCATCGCCAAGCGTCTGGACGATGCCGATTTGGCCATCATCGACAAGCGCCGCCCGCGCGCCAATGTCGCCACGGTGATGAACATCATCGGCGATGTGGCCGGCAAGAACTGCGTGCTGGTCGATGACATCGTCGATACCGCAGGCACGCTGTGCGCCGCCGCCGCCGCGCTCAAGGAAAACGGCGCTGCCAAGGTCGCCGCCTATATCACCCATCCGGTGCTGTCGGGGCCTGCCATCGACAACATCACCCGTTCGGCGCTGGATGAATTGGTGGTGACCGATACCATTCCGCTGTCCGATGCGGCGCGTACTTGTGACAAAATTCGCCAGATTTCCGTGGCTGAGATGCTGGCCGAAACCATCCGCCGGATTGCCTTTGGCGAATCGGTCAGCTCCCTGTACGTGGATTGATGCAAGTTAACTGATTCGCGTGGCCTTGGGCCGCGCAAACCGGCTCCTCTGGTCGCGGAGGAGTCATCCTGCCGCAGCGATGCGGTTTCCAAGCAAGCAAAGTGAGAGACAACATGTCTAAGCAACACAAACTTGTGGCATTTGCCCGCAATGACGAGGGGAAAGGTGCGAGCCGCCGCCTGCGTCGTGCCGGTCAGCTGCCCGCAGTCATCTACGGTGGCGGTGAAGCGCCGCAGAGCATCACCCTGAAGCAGGAGCCGGTGTGGCTGGCCCAGCAGCATGACTGGTTCTATTCCTCGCTGATTAGCCTGGACATTGATGGCAAGGTCGAGCGCGTGCTGCTGCGTGATATGCAGCGCCATCCGTACAAGCAAATCATCATGCACCTGGATTTCCAGCGTATCCCGCAGGGCGTGGAAATCACCGTGCGCGTGCCGCTGCACTTCACCAACATCGAAAACTCGCCGGCTGGCAAGTCTGCCGAAGTGACCGTCACCAGCGAACTCAACGATGTCGAAGTGGTGATGCTGCCGCGTCATCTGCCGGAATTCATCGAGGTGGATTTGGGCAATATCAAGGCCGGTGACACCGTGCACCTGTCCGATGTCAAGCTGCCCGAAGGTGTGCGCCTGGCACATGCCATCAGCGACGAATTCAACCCGGCCGTGGCCGTGGCGCGCTATGGCAAGGGCCATGTGGAAGATGAAGCCCCGGCTGCCGAGGGCGAAGGCGAGTAATTGCCAGCAAGGCGGCGCGGCAGCCCCGCGCCGTCTTTGTCCTGTGATTTATGTCTGAACTGCGTCTAATCGTCGGCCTTGGCAACCCCGGAGCCGAACATGCCGGAACCCGCCACAACGCGGGTTTTCGTTTTGTGGATGCCCTGGCAGAGAATACCGGCGCCGCATGGCGCGCCGAAGGCAAGCTGTTTGGCAGCGTGGCGCGCGCCAGCATTGCCGGTCAGGATGTGTGGCTGCTCAAGCCCGCCACTTTCATGAACCTCTCCGGCAAGTCGGTGCTGGCGGCGTTGCAGTTCTGGAAAATCGCGCCGCAGCAGATGCTGGTGGCGCATGACGAGCTTGATTTGGCGCCGGGTGATATCCGACTGAAGTTCGATGGCGGTCATGGCGGCCAGAATGGCCTGCGCGACATCATGCGTGTGCTTGGTCATGGCGCTTTCCACCGCCTGCGCGTGGGCATCGGTCATCCCGGCCATAAAGAGCGCGTGGTTGGCTGGGTGCTGGGGCGAGCCAGTGGCGAGGACGATGTCCTGACCCAGCGCGCCATTGACGCCGCCATTGATGTGCTGCCGCTGGCAGTGACCGGCAATTTCAACGAGGCGATGAAACGCCTGCATACTTCCCATTCCCGTCGCAGCCAGGCTTGAGTCTGGCGCGGCGCTTTGCTTTTGAGGATTTTTCATGGCCATCCAATGCGGTATCGTCGGCCTGCCGAATGTCGGCAAGTCCACGCTTTTCAACGCCCTGACCCGCGCGGGCATCGCTGCGGCCAATTTTCCGTTCTGCACCATCGAGCCGAATGTCGGCGTGGTGCCGGTACCCGACCCGCGCCTGGATGCGCTGGCTGAAATCGTCAAGCCCGAGCGCACCATTCCCACCGCCGTGGAGTTTGTCGATATCGCCGGGCTGGTGGCCGGTGCCGCCAAGGGCGAGGGGCTGGGCAACAAGTTCCTGGCCAATATCCGCGAGGTCGATGCCATCGCCCATGTGGTGCGCTGCTTCGAGCACCCGGACGTGATTCACGTCAGCAACAAGGTTGACCCGCTGGCCGATATCGAAACCATCGACACCGAACTGGCGCTGGCTGACCTGGAATCGGTGGAAAAAGCCCTGCAACGCGCCGAGCGCAATGCCAAAAGTGGCGACAAGGACGCCAAAAGGCGCGTGGAAGTACTGGGGCGCGTGCGTGAAGGGCTGGATGCGGGGCGGCCGGTGCGCGCACTGGGGCTGGACGAGGACGAGCAGGCGGTTATCCGTGACCTGTTCCTGCTCACCATCAAGCCGGTGATGTATGTGGCCAATGTGCTGGAGGATGGCTTCGACAACAACCCGCATCTGGACGCGGTGCGCCGCCATGCCGAAGCCGAAGGCTCGCAGGTGGTGCCGGTGTCGGCAGCGATTGAAGAAGAACTCTCGCAGCTGGACGATGCCGACCGCGATACTTTCCTTGCCGACCTGGGTCTTGAAGAACCTGGCCTCAACCGCGTGATTCGCGCTGCCTACACCCTGCTTGGCCTGCAAACCTATTTCACTGCCGGGGTCAAGGAAGTGCGCGCCTGGACGGTGAAGAAAGGCGCCACCGCGCCGCAGGCGGCTGCGGTGATTCATACCGACTTTGAAAAAGGCTTTATCCGCGCCGAAACCATCGCCTTTGATGATTTCATCCAATACAAGGGCGAAGCCGGTGCCAAGGAAGCCGGCCGCCTGCGTCTGGAAGGCAAGGAATACCGCGTGGCCGAAGGCGACGTGCTGCACTTCCGCTTCAATGTCTGATATCGCAAACCCGCCAGCCTGAACTGGCGGGTTTTTGTTTTGGAGCCTGTTGCCATGATGCTGGACGTACAGTGGCTGTGGCTGCTTGCCATCGGTTTTGCTGCCGGACTGATGGATGCGGCGGTGGGCGGCGGCGGCCTGCTGCAATTGCCCGGCCTTATCAATACCCTGCCTGCCGATACCCGTGTGGCGCAGATTATGGGTATCAACAAGTTTGCCTCGTTCAATGGCACCCTGGTGGCGACCGGCCAGTACCTGCGCCGCCTGCGCGTGCCGTGGCAGATGCTGCTGCCTGCGGCGGTGCTGGCCTTTCGTGTTTTCCTGGCTGGGCGCGCGGCTGGTGGCGCATATCCCCACCGCCTGGATGAAACCGGCTGCTGGTGGTGATGGCGTTTTATACCTTCCTGAAAAAAGACCTGGGGCAGGTGGCGCGCGAGCAGCGATTGAGCCGCCGCGAGCACTGGATGGGGCTGCTGTTGGGCGCGGGCATCGGCTTTTACGACGGTATCTTCGGCCCCGGCACCGGCAGCTTGCTGGCCTTTGTGTTTGTGCGTTTTTATGCCTTTGACTTTCTGACCGCTACCGCTTCATCCAAGGTCATCAATCTCACCACCAACCTCGCCGCGCTGGTGTATTTCGTGCCTGGCGGGCATGTGGTCTGGGCATGGGCGATACCGCTTGCTGCAGCCAATCTGTGTGGTGGTTTGGTCGGCGCCCGGCTTGCCATGCGCGGCGGCAGCCGCTGGCTGCGGCGCGGTTTCATGCTGCTGTTGTGCATCATGATTGGCCGCTTTGGCTGGGAACTTTTACAGGCTTGAGTGTCGCCTGTCTGCCGTTGTGTCAGGCAAAGTCTGACAGCTGCCATGCGCCCTGGCTGTCAGCCACAGAGGGTGCCGGATGATGCAGCCGGGCGAGGCAAATCTGCACACTGAAGCTGCCCGGAATGGCCGGGTTGCAGATAAAGGAGCTGGTCATGAAAACCGTGTTTTTCTCCGCCAAGGCGCTGCTGCTGTCGCTATGCCTCCTCGCAGCCAATGCCTTTGCCAATGAAGTGGTGAATCTCAATACCGCCGATGCGCAAACGCTCAGCCGCGTGCTGGTGAATGTGGGGCCTGCCAAGGCGCAGGCCATCATTGATTACCGCGAACAAAACGGCCCGTTCAAGAGCGTGGAGGAATTGGCCAATGTGCGCGGCATCGGCCTTGCCACGGTAGAGCGCAATATCGGGCGCATGAGTGTCGGCGGCGCGGCTGCGGTATCGGGCGCGGCAGCTTCCCGCAGCGCGGCGCGTCCTGCACAGCAGCGTGTGGCCGCGGGTGGCAACAAATAAGTTGCCAGTGTGCGCAATGACAACGCCCGGCAAATCCTGCCGGGCGTTGTGGCTGCGGCAAGTACGGCAGGCAATCACTGCCCGCCCACTTTCCAGCTCAGTTGCAGCCAGTAGCTGCGCCCCACCGAGTCATACCAGGAAATATCGTAATAGGGGTATGAGCCATAGGTCGGGTCGCGTGGCGGCATCTTGTCCTGCAGGTTGTTGACCGACAGGGCCAGGCGCAGTTGCGGGCTGATGTCGTAATGCGCACCGGCATTCACGCGCCAGCTGGCCGGTGTCCAGGCATTGTTGTCGTAGTTGGAAATCCGTCCCAGCCGGTGCCCGTACAGGCTGAGCCCCATCGGCCCCTTTTCCCAGGCAAGGCCGATATTGGCCTTGCTGCGCGGGATGTACCAGCCGCTATCCACGGCCAGCTGGTCTTCCACCGGGTCGCCCGGATATTGCTGGCTGCTGTGCTTGTGTACCCAGCTATAACTGGCGCGGAAGCGGAAATCACCGGCGTGTTCGCTGCGCAGGCGATAGTGGCTGGCAAGGTCGAGGCCGGAAGTTTCTTCCCGCGAGATATTGATGGGGTTGAAGCGCACCCCGGTCAGCGTGGCGCCATCGCGCATCACCCGGGCGATGGCATCCACACAGCTGGGCGAATTCACATCCACGGCAGTGCCGGTCGGGGTCAGCCCCAGGCGGCAGTTGGCTTCTTCACGCAGCAGGGCGTCAATGCTGAAATCCTGCACCTGGTTGCGGATGCGGATTTTGTAGTAATCCAGCGAAATATCGAAATCCGCCGTGGGTGACCAGACGATACCGGCAGTGAGCGAGGTGCTGGTTTCCACATCCAGCGCCGGGTTGCCGGTGCGGATATTGGTCACCCGGGCGCGGCGCAGGCTGCTGCGGCAGCTGGCAATCGGCGCATCCGGGTTGGCCAGGCGGCAGCGGTAATGGTCGGTGGCGCGGGTGCGGAAATAGTCCTCGCCAGCAAACAGGTAGTGCAGGTCGGGGGCGCGGAAGCCGGTGCCATAGGAGCCGCGCAGCAACAGGCTGTCCAGTGGCCGCCACTCCAGCCCCAGGCTGTAGGTGAATTTGCCCGGATGGTTGCCGGCATAGCGGTAGCGGTCATAGCGGCCGGCCAGGCTGGCATCAAGCCTGGCAAGCAGCGGGATACGGGTTTCGCCAGCCACACTCCAGTGATTGCGCTTGCCGTGTCCATCGCCATAGCGGGCACCGTAATAGCCGGTGGTCAGCGCCACCGGGTCGGGGTGGATGGCATAGGACTGGCGGCCATATTCGATAACACCGGCAAAACCGGCATCCCCTGCGGGCATCGAGAACAGCGCGGCGTTGTTGACGGTGAACGAGAGCGTGCCGGTCTGCGCCTTCGGGCGGAAGGTCGAGGTGGCGGCAATCGCGTCGTATTCGGCCACACTGAGTGGGCGGAACGGCCGTGCAGGCTCGGCGTGGTAAATGGCGTAACCATCGGCGTCATAGCCCTGCGGCTCGCCCAGGAACAGGCGGTTGGCGGCATCGGCGCGGATACGCGCAAAGCGCACATCGGCCTTGTATTGCGAGTGGTTGAGCGCGGCTTGCCACTGCCAGTCCTCGCCCCAGGCGCCTTCAAGCCCGGTGGCAACAGCAAAGGTTTTCTGTGTATTGCGGTTCATGGCGCGGCGGAGGCCGCCCATTTCTTCCGGTGCAAATTGCCGCCACCAGGCTTCATAGCGCCCGCTATGGGTGTTGTAGAACACATTGGCGTAATTGCGGGTGGAAGCCGGGTCCTGGAATGCCCAGCGGGTCGGGGTATTGAGCAGCGCCACTTTGTGCCGTCCCCATTGCAGGTCGGCAAACCAGTCCAGGTTTTCCGAGAATTGATAGCGCAGCGAGGCATGGGCATTCACGCCTTTGCGCTGCTGCTCGATGGTATTGTAGGCGATGGCGCGCTCGCTGCCGCAGTAGGCGCCGTAGTCGCCGTCGGCCAGTACCGTGCTGCCTTCGTTGAGATGCCGCATGGCGGCGCAGGCATCGCCGGGCGCGATGTTCTCGCCCGCGTCATCGTCGTAGATTTCGGCAATCAGCCGTGGCAGGCGGCCTTCGGCATCGGGGGCATTCAAGGTGGAGTTCTGTACCCCGCGCCGGGTCGCCCACAGGGGCTTTTTGTTTTGCACTTCCAGCCCGAATATGGCACTGAAGGCATCGCGCGCAAAGCCGCTGCTGATGGTCAGGCGCTGTGACTGGCCGCCGCCGCGACTGGTATTGCCGTAGCGATAGTCGATGCGGGTGCCATCAGGCGATTTTTTCAGGATGAAGTTGATGACCCCGGCCATCGCATCCGAGCCATAAATGGCCGATGCGCTGCCGGTCAGCACTTCCACGCGCTCAATCATGCCCAGCGGAATATTGCCGATGTCGGTGAAATTGCTGCGCCCTTGCAAGGGCAGCGGAAAGTCGGCCACGCGCCGGCCGTTTATCAATACCAGGGTGTGATTGGGCCCCAGGCCGCGCAGGCTGACCTGCTGCGCGCCCGGCGTGGTGGCCGCGCCCATCGAGGACTGCTGCCCCTGGGTTTCGCCACCGTTTTGCGAGAGCGAACGCAACAGCTCCGGCACCGAGGTAAAGCCGCTGGCCTGGATTTGCTCGGCGGAAATCGTGGTAATGGCGGCCGGGCCTTCCACTTGCGTGCGCGGGATGCGCGAGCCGGTGACGGTGACTTTGTCCAGATGTTGTGAGGCTGCGCCTTCGGCAGCGGCGGTCTGTGCGCATGCCAGCACAGGGGTGAGCGTCAACGCAGAAAAAATGGCATGGCCAAGCGATGTCTTGCGCATGGAAATCTCCCGTAAATGGTGCAGGCCGGGACGGGGCAGGCAAGCGCCGGGACGGTCGCATGCCCGCGTCCACGGTGGCAGTGATAACAGAAGTTTTGCCGCCGGTGTTGCTGCATGGCCGCATGAATGGGCGCCTCGGAATGCGTGAAGTTTCGTGTTAAAACAAACCGGCTTGGCAGGTACTGGGACAGAGAATGAGGCAAGTCTTTAGGTGCGGCCTGATGCTGCTTTGTGCGCTGCTGGCAGCTTGTGCCAGTGTTTCCGGCAGCCGCCGCGCAGCCTATGACTATTACCAAATCGGCGATGCGGCTGCGGCAACGCCGGGCAGGGTACAGCCGGGGCTGATGCTGGTCGGCGGCGGTGAGTGGCCGCAAGAGGCCTTCCGCTGGTTTTTCGGGCGCGCAGGTCACGGGCATATCGTGGTGCTGCGCGCCTCTTTGCAGGATGAGAACCAGCGCAAGATGTACAGCCGGATTGGCGGTGTGGCCTCGGTGCGCACACTGGTGTTTCATCGCCGCGAAGCCGCATTTGACCCGGAAGTGCTGGCCGTGATTGAAAGCGCCGATGGCATCTTCATCGGTGGTGGCGACCAGGCGCGCTATCTGCGCTTCTGGCAGGGCACGCCGGTGCAGGCGGCCATCAATCGTCATGTGGCGGCAGGCAAGCCGCTGGGTGGCACCAGTGCCGGATTGGCAGTGCAGGGGCGGCATGTGTATGGCGCGCTGGATGGCGGCAGCCTGACCGCACAACAGGTGCTGGCCGATTCGCGCACCCCGGGCATTACCCTGGTGGGTGATTTTCTGCGCCTTGAACCGCTGTATTCCACCGGCATCCTGACCGATAGCCATTTCAACGAGCGCCAGCGCCAGGCGCGGCTGATGACCATGCTGGCGCATCTGGCCGAGCGTGATGCTGCAGCGCCCTTGCTGGGCCTTGGCGTGGACGAAGAAACCGCGCTATGCATTGACGAGGCCGGGCAGGGCAGGCTGTATAGCCGGAATGGCGGCTATGCCTGGCTGTTCCGCCCCGGTGCATTCACATTGGAGGCAGGCAAGGCGCTGCAAGCGCAAGACTGGCAGGTGACCGGCATCGGCACGCAAAGTCGGGTGGATGCCCGCACTTGGCAGGTGGAAAATCCGGCCTTTGAATCAAAAGCCTCCATCCACGCCGGGCAATTGCAGTTCGCCCCGGCGATTCCCCTGAAACCTTGAGGAGTTCCCATGCGTACTTTGTTGAGCGCCGCACTGATGTTGGCATTCCCCATTGCAGCCCTGGCTGGTGACACGCCCAAAACTATCACCCCGCAACTCATCATCCACGGCGGTGCGGGCGTGGAACCGGGCGATTTGAGTGCGGAAGAAGAACAAGGCGCGCGCGCCGCACTGCAAGAGGCGCTGCTGCGCGGCCAGGCAGTGCTGAAAGCAGGCCGGAGTGCACAGGAAGCAGTGATTGCCGCCATCGTAGTGCTGGAAGACAGCCCGTATTTCAATGCCGGACGCGGTGCGGTCTTTACCCATGAAGGCCGCAATGAGCTGGATGCCTCGCTGATGGTGGGCAACGGCCAGCGCGCTGGCGCGGTGGCAGGTGTGAGGCGGGTAAAAAACCCGATTACCCTGGCGCAGGCAGTGATGGAAAAATCACCGCATGTGATGCTGACCGGGCAGGGGGCGGAGGCCTTTGCCGAAGAACAAGGCGTGCCCCTGGTGGAACCGGCCTGGTTCCGCACGGAAAAACGCTGGCAGCAATTGCAGCGCCGTCTGGCAGAAGAGGCAGGCAAGCAGGCTGCACGCAGCCATGAGGCCGAATATCGCCGCTATGTGGGCACGGTGGGCGCGGTGGCGATTGATGCGCAAGGCCATCTGGCGGCAGGCACTTCCACCGGCGGCATGACCAACAAACGTTGGAACCGTGTGGGTGACAGCCCGGTGATTGGCGCCGGTACCTGGGCCGACAGTCGCTGCGCGGTATCGGGCACCGGCTGGGGCGAGTTCTATATCCGCACTGCGGCGGCGCATAATATCTGCGCCCGCGTGGCGCATCGTGGCGAGAGCGCAGCGCAGGCTGGCGGCAAGGTCATCAATGAAGAAATCGTTGCCCTGGGCGGTGATGGCGGGGCGTTGGTAATGACCGCCGATGGCAGCTATGCCTTCGCGTTCAATACCCCCGGCATGCATCGCGGTTGGGTGAGCGTGGATGGCACCCCGCAGGTGGCGATTTATGCCGGCGAAACCCTTCAGGGCGATGTCAAAACCGCTGCCGGAGAAGGCGGCGCGGGTCAGCGCCCCGCGCACTGAAAGCGCAGGGGCGAAAAATTTTTGTATCAACCCGTTGACATCCGCATAAAGCATGGCAGAATAGCGAGCTGTTTCGCCCGTCAGCAAAAACGACGGAGGGATACCCAAGCGGCCAACGGGGGCAGACTGTAAATCTGCTGGCTTACGCCTTCGGTGGTTCGAATCCACCTCCCTCCACCATCTTGCTGATGCGCCGAAATCTCCCGGTGCGGGAGTAGTTCAATGGTAGAACCTCAGCCTTCCAAGCTGATGGTGCGGGTTCGATTCCCGTCTCCCGCTCCATTGGGTTGTCCCGCCACACACAAATCCGCTCACGTAGCTCAGTCGGTAGAGCACTTCCTTGGTAAGGAAGAGGTCGATGGTTCGATTCCATTCGTGAGCACCATCTTCATCGGTTTATCACCGAATCATCCCTGACCAGACCCGAGTAGAGAAATGGCAAAGGAAAAGTTTGAGCGCACCAAGCCGCACGTGAACGTCGGCACCATCGGTCACGTTG
>JAUMYP010000069.1 GCA_030528565.1 Pseudomonadota bacterium | reverse complement strand
GGAATTGGTGGAGCTTAAGGGGACAGAGCAAAGACCTTGAAAGGCATGGCTCTAAGAGCCTGTTCAAAGTCTCTAAAACACTGAAACAAGAAATGCACTGTATCCTGCGCATCATGAGTACTTTCGATGAACGCCGCGAGCGCCTGCTGTTCTGGCTGACTGCCATTGTCGTGTTGTTTGCCGGGTTGGGTTTGCGTGACCCCTGGCCTGCCGATGAGCCGCGCTTTGCACTGGTGGCAAGGCAGATGGTGGAAAGCGGCCAGTGGCTGTTTCCGATGCGCGGTGATGAGCTGTATCCGGACAAGCCGCCGCTGTTGATGTGGTTGCAGGCGATATTGCTTTCCATCACCGGCAATCTGCGCCTGTCGTTCCTGTTGCCGACCCTGCTGGCCTCACTGGGCACACTGGCCTTGTTGCGCGACCTCGGGCGCAGGCTGTGGAATGCCGAGGCGGGCGCCTACGCCGCCTGGGCGCTGCTGTTTGCCGTGCAGTTCACCTTTCAGGCCAAGCGTGCGCAGATTGACCCGTTGCTGCTGTTTTGCACCACGCTTTCGGCCTACGGCCTGCTGCGGCATTTGCTGCAAGGCCCGGATGCGCGCTGGTGGTATATCGGCTGGGCCGCAGCTGGCCTTGGGGTCATCAGCAAGGGCGTAGGCGTGGTGGCGTTGCTGCTGCTCTTGCCTGCGGCCTGGGCGTGGTGGCGGCGCTGGCCGGGCATCACACGGGTGCGCGCCGGACAATGGTTCGGCGCTATCGCCATGCTGCTATTGCCGATTCTGGCCTGGCTGCTGCCGATGCTGTGGGCGGTCAAAACCAGTGCCGACCCGCTGTATCAGGCCTATGCCGACAATATCCTGTTCAAGCAAACTGCCGAGCGTTATGCCAATGCCTGGCATCACCATCAGCCCTGGTATTACTTCATCAAGGTGATGGCGACGCAGTGGTTGCCCGCGATTTTTGCCCTGCCCTGGGTGATTCCGCATTGGCGCGCTGCGCTGCGCGCGCGCGATGCACGCATCCTGTTGCCACTGGCAGGCGTGCTGCTGATTGTGCTGTTTTTCTCGTTTTCCAGCGGCAAGCGCGAAGTCTATATCCTGCCCGCCCTGCCGCTGCTATGCCTGGCCATGGGGCCGTGGCTGGCGGATATCAGCCGACGCTGCGGCGTGCGCATTACGGCTTTTGTCACGGCACTGGCATTTGCCGCCACCCTGCTGACTGCTGGCCTTGCCGTCGCCCTGGGAGAGCCGGGTTTTGAAGCCAGACTGGCTGCCATTGGCGGCACTGAAAACGGCGATGCCCTGGGCTGGATGCTGGCGCTTGCAGGCGCAGCCGGGGCGGGGGCAGCTTTGTTTTTCAAATCTGCACGCGGCGTTGCCAGCCTCAATGCAGTGCTGGCCGCGCTGTGGCTGAGCTATAGCCTGATAGGCTACCCGGTCTTGAATGATGCCAGCTCCGCGCGCGGGCTGATGCGTGCAGCCGGGCAGCACATCGGTGCCGATGCCGAGCTGGCATTGGTGGCCTGGAAAGAGCAGAACCTGCTGATGGCCGACCGTCCGGCACGCACTTTTGGCTTCAAGCGCGAAGCGGCATTGCAATTGCGTGATGCCCGCGCCTGGCAGGCCGAGCACCCCGAGCGACGCTGGCTGCTTGTTGAGCGCGAGGCTCTTGATGAGTGCTTCAGTCCGGATGCGCTGACCGGCATGGGCATCTATAACCGCCGTAGCTGGTATCTGGCCTCAGCCGATGCCAGTATACCGACCTGTATGCCCGTGCAGCGCTAGCGTCGCTTGTTTTGCTCTGCCAACAGGCGATATTTCAATGCCGCATAGCGCATATGCTCGCGGTGAAAGGCCA
>JAUMYP010000037.1 GCA_030528565.1 Pseudomonadota bacterium | reverse complement strand
TGTCATTACAGAAGCTTAGCTCACCATTGAAGTGGCTTAACTTCCTAAGACCCAAAATATTTATGACTATTAATTGGTGTTTTGGTTAATTAATTTATCGACAACGGTGCAACCCTCTCCGCCTTGTTATTGATGGTCACGTAAGCGTTCTGCCCGTGCCGTAGGTGCTAGCGATGACTCGGGCGAGGTGGGCGCGGGTTTCGGGGTCGGGGTCTTGCAAGCGGTCAAACGGGGCGTATTGCGCCTTGGCGCTTTCGTAGCCGTAAACGTCATGGCGGCGGTCAGGTTCCAGTGGCCGGGTCACAACGCCCGCAGCAGAGGCATTACAGAAAAGGCTGGGAATTACCTTTGTTTTTTAGCCGCCCCCTCGGTGCTGGCCTTGCTGCCGGTTGCGGAGGGGGTATTGCCGGAACTTCCTAGCAGCCCCTGGATAGCAGGCGGCAGGGCGAATACTTCATCGCCGGGCGGGGTGCTATCAAAGCCGGTGAATTTCAACACCTGGGTTTGCCCCATCATCTGCATTTCCGAATGTACCGGCATTTTCTGTCCGGCAAGCTCGCCGTATTGTTTGATGACGGTAGTGACTTCGATTTCGCCCATGGGCGAGCTGGTCTTGCCGCCGCTGGCGAGCAGCAGGCCGTCATCCACGCCATAGCAGTCCCAGCTTTCGCGGCCGGATTTCCACTGGATGTTCACTTTGTGGCAGCGTTTGCCGTTGTATTCGGCGGTGCCGGCGCTGTTCATCGCATTCACGAAGCTCGGCAGGCGGCGAATCGCATCGGGATGATAGCTTTCCAGTTGCTGGGCGCGTTCGCTGTTTTCCAGAAGCCGCGGCCCCTGGAACGGGTCCATCATCCATACGGCTTCACCGATAATGCCGGACTGGATGGCACCGACGCCAGGCAGTTCGACCTTGCTGATGATTTTTTCATGGCCGCTGAAGGCCACCGTCATCGGCGCATGGATACCGGCGGCAGGGATGGAAAAAGTGCCGGTCAAGGTGCCGGTCTGGCTTTTCTGGATATTTTCCATGCCGCCCAGGGCCTGGATATGACGCTCCACCAGGGTGCGCGGCTCGGGGCTGGCTGCTGGCGTGTTCGCCATCAATGGCATGGCCGTCAACACGGTCAGTGCAAGCAGGGCAGGGCGCAGCGGGCGGGTTTTCATCATGGATTCTCCTGGGTGGGGAAAGTGTCAGCTTGCAGCCACTGCTGCAAAGCGCGAAGTGTAGCGTCCTCTCCGGCGTGCAATGTTTCAAAAGTGTTGGGCGCAAAGATATCCGGGGTGATGCCGATGCCTTCCAGCCGTTGGCCGTTGGGGGCGGTGAGGTCAGCCACCGCATACAGCAGGCGGTCGCCATTGGGCAGGGTATTCATCAACGACGGCAAGGCCATGCCCGCCGAGGGGGTGCCGATGATGGTGGCGCGCCCGGCCTGCTGTAGCCCTGAGGCAAAGACTTCTGAAGTGCTGGCCGAGCGTCCGTCCAGCAGGATGGCGAGTTTGCCGCTGTAAGGCGTGAGTGGCTTGCCATCATCCGTCACCCGGCGTGGCAGGGCGGGCAGGCGTGCGCTGCTGCCACCTGCACTGAAATAGCCCAGCGGGGTGGGCTGGCTCACCAGATAGCCGCCCACGCCCATCGCGGTGCCCATCACGCCGCCGGGGTTGCCGCGCAGGTCAATGGCGATGGCCTGGCAATCGCGCACTTCGGCCAGGGCCTTGGGAAAGGCGTGGCTGAGCGCCGGTGCCCAGAGATTGAAGCGGATAAGGCCGATGCAGCCGCCATCGGCCAGGGCAAGGCGTTGCTGATAGATGTGGAACAGGGCAGGCGGCAGCAGCGGGATATTGACCAGCTCACCTGTTGCGGGCGCAGGCACCACTTCGCGTATTTGCGTGCGGTTTTGCGCATCGCGCAATTCCAGCTTGAGTTTGCGCGCTTGATGGCTGGTTTCCAGCAGGCTGGCAATGGCCGACTCAAAATACATCTGCGCCGTGCGCCGGGCTTTGGGTTCGAGTTTTTCAATTTCGGCAAGCGCCGTTGCCATTGTCCGGCCATTGATGCGTTCAATCCGCCAGCCAGGCTGAATGCCCTGGGTGGCTGCGGGCGAGCCGGGCGCCACCTGCAGCACTGCGAGTTTGCCTTCTACCATGCCTGCGACCAGTCCACTATCGCGGAAGCCGCTCAACACCGGCTCAGGCTTGCCGCTATGGGTAATATCCACGGCATCAGCGGGAATCAGATTGAAGTGGGACTCGCCGATTTCATCCAGCATCGCCTGGATGCTCTGCCGCAGCTCGGCCATATTGCGGGCGCGGGCGGCTGCCGGACGGTGGCGCCGGGCAACTGCATCCCAGTCGATGCCACGTGCACGCACCGCATACGGGCTTTCATCCACTAAACGCCAGGCAGCATCGAAGGTTTCAACCGCCAGTTTGCCATCGAGTTTGCCTGGCTGTAGCGCCCTGGCGGTGGGCGAGCAGGCAATCAGCAGGGCAAAACCTAGGGCAAACAGGGGACGGGACATGCGAACGGGGGCAGAGTTGTCAGTCCGGCAGCATAGCCGGGTTTTGCCCGGCACGCTGAAGCGCAGGTTCAGGCATATTTATTGTGTGCGCGCATCAGCTGCTGTTTTTCCCGGTTCCAGTCGCGTTCCTTGCTGGCAGCGCGCTTGTCATGCGCCTGCTTGCCCTTGGCCAGCGCGATTTCCGCCTTCACCTTGTTGCCTTTCCAGTACAGCGCGGTGGGGATGATGGTGTAGCCATCGCGCTGCACGCGGCCAATCAGGTTGTCGATTTCGCGCCGGTGCAGCAGCAGCTTGCGGCTGCGGCGCTCATCGGTACGGATATGGGTGGAGGCCTGAATCAGCGGCGTGATTTGTGCGCCAAACAGGAACATCTCGCCATCCTTGATGATGGCGTAACTCTCGCCGATATTGGCGCGTCCGGCGCGGATTGCCTTCAGCTCCCAGCCTTGCAGCGCAAGCCCGGCCTCAAAGCGCTGCTCCAGATGATATTCATGTTTGGCTCGCTTGTTGAGCGCGATGGTCGGGTTCTTTGCCGTATCCTTTGCGCCCTTGTTTTTTTGATTCTTGCTCATGGCGGCATTGTCGCCGATGAGCCGGGAAATTGCAGTGAGGATGTTGGTGTGGCAAACCGGATTGAGCGCAGCGCCCTGGTCAAACGCCCGGCCGAAGCGATGTATGCACTGGTGGTGGATGTCGAAGCCTACCCGCGCCGTTTTGGCTGGTGTCAGGCCGCGCAGGTGCTGGAGCGCGAAGAAAACCGCATGAAAGCCCGGCTGGATATTGGCCTGGCCGGTTTCAAAACCTGGTTCATGACCGAAAACCGCATGCAGCCGGGAGAGTGGATGGACATGCGGCTGGCCGATGGCCCGTTCAAATCCCTGCATGGCCGCTGGGAGTTCAAGGCGCTTGCTGCCGATGCCTGCAAAGTCTCGCTGCTGCTGGAATTCGAGCCTGCCTCCAGCCTGCTGGGGCCGGCATTGAAACTGGGCATGAAAGGACTGGCCGACCGCATGGTGGATGATTTCGTGCGCGCTGCCACGACCGCCGCATGAAGATTGAAATACTCGCAGTATGGTCAGAGCACGTGCAAAGCCAGGCGCTGACGCTTGCCGATGGCGCCACCGTGGCCGATGCGCTGGCGGTATCGACTCTGGCTCGGGATTTTCCACTGGCCGGGATGGCGATATTTGGCAAACGCGTCACTGAAACCACCGTACTGCACGAGGGCGACCGCCTGGAGCTGCTGCGCGCATTACTGGCCGACCCCAAACAAAGCCGCAGAAAACGCGCCGAAGCCGCACAAGCGGCAAAAACCGCGAAAAACAAAGCCCGCGGATAAGCCTGGACGTCATGCGCGCCAAGTGTCCTGCGAGACCTTGAACAGGCCATGAGAACGCTTGCCAAGCGCCATGGCATCGGCTCAAGTTGCCCAGCCTGAACGCTTTAGGATTGACCCGAGTCAGCCAATACTGGAGCTGAACATCTCAGGGCTGGTGGGGAAAGTGCTGAAGCGCAGGTTGTGAAGCCGCACTATTGGCTAGGCGCAGGCTTCTCCGGCCATTGGCACAGGTCGTGCACGATGCACTGGCCGCATTCGGGTTTGCGGGCCTTGCAGACATAGCGGCCGTGCAAAATCAGCCAGTGGTGGGCGTGGCGCAGGTATGCGGCGGGGACGCGCCGAAGCAATGCGTCTTCCACTTGGCGCACGTTTTTGCCGGGGGCAAGCCCCATGCGGTTGGAAACGCGGAAGATATGGGTATCCACCGCCATGGTCGGCTGGCCGAAGGCAGTGTTCAGCACCACATTGGCGGTTTTGCGCCCCACGCCGGGCAGGGCTTCCAGAGCCTCGCGATTGGCAGGCACTTCGCCGCCATGCAAGTCCAGAATCTGCTGCGAGAGCGCCACCACATTGGCGGCCTTGGTGTTGTAAAGGCCAATGGTGGCGATATAGGGCTTTAGCCCTTCCACGCCGAGGGCGGCGATTGCCTCTGGGGTATTGGCTACGGGGAAAAGTCTGCGGGTGGCCTTGTTGACGCCGACATCGGTGGCCTGCGCCGAGAGCGTGACCGCCACCAGCAGCTCGAATGCGCTCTGGTATTCCAGCTCGGTCTTGGGTTCGGGCTCCAGCTCTTGCCAGCGGCGGAAGGCTTCCCCGATTTGCGCGGGCGACATTTCCGCAAGCCGGGTTTTCTTGCTGCGGGCGCTTGGGGCAGTGGTTTTGCGGCTCATCGTTTGGCCTTGGCAAGGGCGCGGGCAAGGGCAGCGGCGGCAGCGCCGGAAAGCGCCGGTTTGCCGCTGCTGCTGGTGGCAAGGGTTTGTGCCTGTCGCTGTTTGCGCTCGGCTTCCTGCCGGGCAAGGCGCGCCTGGCGCTGGCGGTAGCGCGCGCGCGCGGCCAGTGCAGTAAGGCGTTCATCGCGCAGGCGCGCTATCAGGCGGACTTGCACAGGCGCGATGCCTGCCGCAGCAAGTGGGCGGGTATCGCCATCCCAGCGCAGAAGCCCAAGCTCGATGGCGCTATCAAGGTCATCGTCCTCAATGGCAGCAGCGAGCTTGCGCCAGTCGATAGCGTCCATCAACGGCCCTGAAAGGCGGGTTTGCGTTTTTCCAGGAAGGCGCCGGTGCCTTCGCGCATGTCCTCGGTGGAGAACATCAGGCCGAACTGGGCAGATTCATATTCCAGCCCCTCCTCGATGCCGCATTCGCCGCCGATATGGATGCAGTCGAGCATTGCGCGCAGCGCCAGCGGTGCGGCATTGGCAAGGCTTGCGGCCAGTTTCTGCACTTCAGCAGCCAGCTCCACGGCGGGCACTACGCGATTGACAACCCCCAGTTCACGGGCGCGTTCGGCCGTGATGGGTGCGCCGGTCAGGCATATTTCCAGCGTGGCGGCACGGCCTGCCAGACGCAGCAGCCGCTGGCTGCCGCCAAAACCCGGAATCAGGCCGAGATTGATTTCCGGCTGGCCGAGTTTGGCGGTATCGGCGGCGATGCGCAGATGGCAGCACATCGCGAGCTCCAGACCGCCGCCGAGCGCAAAGCCGTTGATGGCGGCAATCACCGGCTTGGGCATTTTTTCCACAAAACGCATCATGCGCTGGCCGCGCAGCGAAAAATCACGGCCCTGTACTGCGGAAAGGGTATTCATCTCGCTGATGTCAGCGCCAGCCACAAAGGCTTTCTCGCCTGCGCCGGTCAGCACGATGACGCGCACCGCATCGTCCCCGGCAGCTTCGCCAAAAGCCTGATGCAGGGCATCAAGCGTGGCCGAATTGAGCGCGTTGAGCTTGTCCGGACGGTTGATGGTGATGGTGCGTACACCGGCCTCGGTGGTGATGAGTAGCAAAGATGTGGACATGACTTCCTCGTGCTGTAATGGGGAACCCAAACCGTCCTGCGTTGTCTGAAAGCGGTGCGAAAGGCCGGTATGGCTTTGGCATCGGTGGCAGCGTCAGTGGCGGTTAAGGCCGTAGCTGATTATGCTAGCGCCTGTTTGCCGGGCATGTCGCCCGTTTTCTCTTAATGGAAAGACAAAGGAACACTATGAAATCTCGTTTGCTCTCTGCCACGATCGCGGCCATCTTCCTGACTGCCGGTGTTGCCGGGGCGCAGGACATGACTTCGGAAAAGTCCCGCCTGAGCTATGCCTTTGGCTATGACTTTGCCCGCAATCTGGCTGAAAGTGGCGAAGAACTCGACACTGCTGCCGTGGTACGCGCGGTGCAGGACGGCCTTGCCAAGAAGCAGCCGGCCATCAGCCCGGAACAAGCCCGCCCGGCACTGGAAAACTTCCAGAAGCGCCAGCAGGCCAAGGCTGAGGCGGCGCAGGCCGAGTTCAACCGCGTGGCGGCCGAAAACCAGACCAAGAGCAATACCTACCTCAACAGCTTCAAGTCGCAGTCCGGCGTCAGGAACCTGGCCGGTGGCGTGATGTACCGGGTGATGGAAAACGGCACGGGCGCCAAGCCGGGCATGAACAATACGGTGAGCCTGGAAGTGTCCGGCCCGTTCCCGTTTGGCCAGCGTCCGCAGCAGGCGCAGCCGGCGCAAACGCCGAGCATCAAGGTCAGCGAAATCGAAATGCAGGCGATGCGTGATGTCATCACCCAGATGCCGGCCGGCTCGAAGTGGGAAGTGGTGCTGCCGGCCGACAAGGCCTTCGGCAACGACCCGCGCAGCGGCTTCCCGCCGAATGTGGCGGTGGCTTTTGAAATCAAGCTGGTTCGCGTCAGCAACTAAGCACGGATAGGCAAGACGCCGGCGCCAGAGTCGGCGTTTTGCTTTAGGCCATGAGTGAGGCGCCCAAAACCATCGAAAGCCCGTGCAGCGGGGTTTGCCAGCTTGACCCATCCGGTCTGTGCCTGGGCTGTCGCCGCAGTGGCGATGAAATCGCCCGCTGGCGGCAAATGGGGGATGAGGAGCGCCGCTATCTGATGCAGGTCGTGCTGCCAGCGCGTGGCTGGCAGCGGCTGGAGGCATCATGAAGCTCACGGATGTGCAGGCCGTGCTGCATCCATTGCAGGCAGCGCCAAAGGGGCAGGGCTGGAATACCGCGCTTGCGGCCTTGCTGGCGCCGCCCTTGCGCGAGGCGACCGTGCTGCTGGGCCTCGTGGCGCGTGAAAACGGCTGGCAGGTGGTGTTTACCCGGCGCACCGAACATCTGCGCCATCATGCCGGTGAAGTGAGTTTTCCCGGCGGTGCGGTAGAGGCGCAGGATGCAGATGCGGTGGCGGCGGCGCTGCGCGAAACGCAGGAAGAAATCGGTATCCCGGCACAGCACATCAGGCCCCTGGGGTTTCTCGACCCATTGATGACCATCAGCGGTTTCCGGGTTACGCCGGTGGTGGCGCAGTTGCCCAGCGACTATCAGGCCAAACCCGACCCGCAGGAAGTGGCCGAAGTCTTTGAACTGCCGCTTGCCTTTTTGCTGGCGCCCGGGAGCCTGTTTCACCGCAGCCGGCAATGGCAGGGGCAGACGTTGCGGATTGCCGAACTGCATCCCTGGCCGGGGCATCCGGCACGGGTCTGGGGCGCGACGGCGATGATTATCGAAAACCTGCGCACGCGACTGGAGGTGGCAAGATGAGCTGGAGCACACTGGTGAGCGTTGATGCCCTGGTACAGGCGGCTGCATCCTGCGTATTGCTGGACTGCCGCGCCGTGCTGGGCGATGTTGAGGCCGGTATCCGCCAGTATCAGGCCGGGCATATTCCCGGCGCGTTTCATGCTGAGCTGGAGCGCGACCTTTCGGACATGCAGCAAACCGGGCAGGGGCGCCATCCCTGGCCAACCGCCGCGCAGTTTGCGCAGAAACTGGCAGGCTGGGGCATCACCGCGGACACCCAGGTGGTGGCCTATGACGCGGACAATGGCATGTTTGCCGCGCGCGCCTGGGGTTTGCTGCGGCTGTTCGGGCATGAGGCGGTGGCGGTGCTCGATGGCGGCCTGGCCGCCTGGCAGGCCGCGGGTTTGCCCATCACCACGGAAACGCCTGCTTTGCAGAACCATCCGCCGCTGCCGGGAGACTTTGATTATTCGCGGCTGTTTGACCATCAGGATGTCATCGCCCATCTGGCGCATGGCGGCCTGCTGCTGGATGCGCGCGCGGCCGAGCGATTCCGTGGCGAGGTCGAGCCCATTGACGCGCGTGCAGGCCATGTGCCGGGTGCGGTCAACCGCCCGTTTGCCGAAAACCTGGCTGCCGATGGCCGCTTCAAGTCATCACAAGCCCTGTTTGCCGAGTTCGCGCAATTGCTTGGCGGACACACCCCTTCGGATATGGTGCTGATGTGCGGCTCCGGTGTCAGCGCCTGTCATCATCTGCTGGCCATGGCGCATGCCGGGCTGGTCGGCAGCAAACTTTACAAAGGCTCGTGGAGTGGCTGGATTAGCGACCCCGGGCGTCCCGTCGCCACTGCTTGAACGAGGTCATCATGAAAAGCATTGCCATTGCCACCCTGAGCGTATTGCTGGCCGCGAGCCTTCCGGCCGCCAGTGCCGGGCAACGTCAAAAACCTGTACAACCCGATTGCCAGCTGGTCATTGCCGATGGCTGGATTCGCCTGCTGCCCGGTGGCATGCCGATGCACGCAGGCTTTGCCCGGATTGAAAACCGCTGCGACAAGGCGGTAGAAGTGGTCGCTGCCACAAGCCCTGCCTATGCGGAAGTGGAACTGCATGAAACCGCACGGGTGCAGGGTGTCAGCCGCATGCGGCAGATTCATGCCCTGCCGGTGGCGGCCAATGGCACGGCACGCTTGCAGCCGGGCGGCCTGCACTTGATGCTGATGCGCCCGCAACGCCAGTTGCAGGCCGGCGAGCAGGTCGATATCCATTTCCGGCTGGCCGATGGCCGTGAAGTGGCAGGCAAATTTGAAGCGCGTGAGCCGTGAGCCATCGCCCGATATGAGCTGCCCAAGGGCGTGGCCAGCAAGACTGCAAGGCCACGCCTCCAAGTTTTAGCCCTCGTCCTCCTCGAACTCCACCATCGCATCCAGGTCGAAGGCCAATTCTTCCAGCATCTGGCGCACGCGCCGTGCTGTGGCGATATTGGGGGCATCAATTTCCAGCTCGTGCACGTTCGGGCCGCGTACATCGGACAGCCCTGCCGAGCTGGAATCGGCATCATCCATATGCGGCATCAGGTCGGCGACTTCCTCGACATGCTCAACGCCATCCAGGCTTTGCAGCAGGTTGCTCATGGCGCGAATATCCGCTTCGCTGCCGGTAATGCGCATGCGTAACAGGGGCATGATGGTTCTCCTCAATGCGGCAACAAGCCAATGATAGGCCGGTTTACGCTTACTGGCGCGGTTTGGGTTTTTCCCGCACCGGCACGCTGATATTGCAGATGTCGATATGGCCTGCCGGATGCACATACCAGGCATCGCGGCGGTTGCGGCGCGCCTCCACCGCTTCGGCAAACGCCGGTGCATCGGTGCGCATCACCTCCAGCAGCGGGCGTTCGTCTGCCGGGATTTCACTGCCCAGACGGATGCGCCGGATTGGCGTGTGCATCGCCGGGTCGGTATACATGCCAAGCGGCTCGGGGCCGCGCGGCAGCACGCTCAAAAACTCCATGCCGCGCAGCACCCGGCCGACACTGGTGATATTGCCGTCCAGCGCCCGTGGTGACTGCCCGGTGACCACATACAGCTCCGCCCCGATGCTGCTGTCCGGCGCGTTGCCCCGGCCTGCACCCAGCAATCCGTAGCAATGCGTCATCCAGGCCTCGCCATCGGCCTGGTTGCGGGCAGCGTGGAAACCATCGACAAAGCCCACCTCCGCTGCCCAGCCATCACGGTCGGGCAACGGGGTAAAGGCCAGCCCCCGGGCACTGCGCCTGAATTCTGCGGGCAGCTTTTGCGCGACATCTTTGGGCATTGGCCTGGCCCTGGCCGGGTCGTCGGCATGGGCATCGCCAAACTGCACCACGAAGTTGTCATGCGAGCGATAGATGGCGGCGCCATCCCAGAAGCCGCCACGCGCAAGGCGACGGATGTTCTCCACATGCTGCGGCGCGAACTGCGGCGCCAGCTCAATGATGGCCAGTCGTCCCTCGCCAAACTCCATGTAAAGCAGGTTCTCCGGCGCCGGTGTGCGCCAGGCGCTGGCCGGGGCGGCGTCAATGATTTCCTTGCTGCTGCGGTAGGCGGGTTTTTCCTCTGCCATGAGCGTTGTGGGCGCAGCGATGGCGGCCAGCAGCGCGACGGTGAGCAGATGGTTTTTCATGCAGGACTCCTGACGGGAAAGCAGTGTTTGGATAGCATGCCATGATGATGAAGCAATATGACCGCGAATATTTCGACCGCTGGTATCGCCGTGAGAGGCTCCACGATGGCAAGCGGCTGGCGCGCAAGGTGGCGCTGGCCGTGGCAATGGCCGAATACCATCTGGAACGGCCACTGCGCACGGTGCTGGACATCGGCTGCGGCGAGGGCGCCTGGCGCGCGCCGCTGCTGAAACTGCGCCCGGATGCCGAATACCTGGGCTTTGACAGCAGCGCATACGCCATTGGCCGTTATGGCCGCAACCGCAATCTGCATTACGCCCGCTTTGCCGACTTCCGCTATCTGCGCCCCTGCGCGCCAGTGGACTTGCTCATTTGCAGCGATGTACTGCATTACCTGGATGCCCGCGAGTTGGGGCAGGGCTTGCCGGGACTTGCCGAGCTGACCGGCGGCGTGGCGTTTTTGGAGCTGTTTACCGCCGAAGATGAAATGGAAGGCGATACCGAAGGCTTCCATGCCCGCCCTGGCAAGTGGTACCGGCAACGTTTCCGCCGCGCAGGCTTTGTGCAGACCGGCGCGCACCTGTGGCTGCCATCCCGGCTGGCTGCACAGGCCAGCGCACTGGAGTTGCTCTGAGCTTTGCGGTTTGGCCATGAAGAATGGGGCCAGCGGCCCCATTCTTTATACGGCAGGTTTGCAAGGCATCACCACTGGAAGCCCACCTTGGCATACACATAGGCACCGTTGAAGCCGAACGGTGAGAGGTTGCTATAGGGGAACTGGCCGTTGGTGGAGTTGCCGAAAATGCTTTCATCCGGGTATTGGTTCAGCACATTGTCGGCGCCCAGGGTGAATTTCCAGCCGCCCAGCTTGTAGCTGGCGGCAATATCGGCCAGCCATTTGGCGGCATAGGTCTGGTCAAGTGCGGCGTTGTTCGGGGTGGTACTGACGCTGCCGTAGCGGGTGGCGGCCAATGACAGTTCCCACTGGTCGTTGCTCCATTGCCCGGAAAGCAGCAGTTTGTTGCGCGGAAAGCCTTTTTCAATGCGGCCGCGTTCCACCCGGTCGATGCGCTCAAGGTTCAGGCCATTGCTTTCCAGCTGCCGCGGGTTGGCCGCCACGCGCAGGATTTCGGTCTTGCTGTGGTTATAGCCCAGGGTGAAGTCCAGGCTGCTTTGGGCAAGTTGCCAGCGGTAGCTGCCCACCACGTCCACGCCACGGCTGCGGGTGTCGATGGCGTTGGTGAAGTAACGCCCGCCGTTGACGCCATAAATGCCTTGCGACTCCAGCAGGGCACGCACCCCGGCGCCGGTCAGGTTGGAGGAGAGCACGATGCGGTCATCGACATCAATCTGATAGGCGTCGATGGTGAGGTACAGGCCGTTGGCCGGTTGCAGCACCAGGCCGAGACTGGCCGACCGGGCGGTTTCCGGCTTCAGCGGTTCGGAGCCGAAGGCGCGGGCGACGGGGCTGGATGCGGGGAAAGTGCGGACTTCAAAAGGCGTGGCGATGCCCGGCAGATACAGGGTGCTGATGGTCTGGAAGTATTGCTGTGGCAGCGACGGGGCGCGGAAGCCGGTGGACAGCGTGCCGCGCAGGGCGATGGCCGGACTGAATTCATAACGCGCCGAGAGCTTGCCGGAGGTGCGGTTGCCAAAGTCGCTGAAGTTTTCGTAACGCACTGCGCCGCCCAGATTGAATTTTTCGCTGATGTCGGCTTCTACATCCAGATAGGCGGCATGGCTGCGGCGGTGGTAATGGCCTGAGACCTGCGGCGGGAAACCGGCAAAGCCCTGTGCGCCGCCGGGTTTGCTAAGGTCGGGCTGGGCATAGGAGCCGTATTCGCCCGGCGACTGGTTCCATTTGTCATAGCGGTATTCCAGGCCAAAGGCGATATGCAGCGGCGAGGCCAGCCCGACCCCAAAGCCTTTGCGCAAGTCCAGATTGGCCACATTCTGGGTGGTTTCCAGCATGCCGTCGTAAAACGCGCGTGGCGATGCGGCGCCAAGGCTGGCGTTCAGGGTGTTGCGGGTATGGAACAGCAGCTGGTTGTGGCCGTAGTTATAGCTGAAATCCCAGTCCCAATCGTTGCCGAACACGCCGCGTGCGCCGATGACGGCGGAACGGTCTTTGGAGATGTTGTTGATGCTGGGCAGATAGCCATCGGGGTAAATCGCGCGGATGTTCTGCCGCAGATTGCCGGGTGCGCGGAAGAAGGCGTAGGAGGTGATATCGCGGTGGCTGGCCGTGCCCCAGCCGTACAGGGTGAAGTTGTCGGTGAGGTCAAAAGCACTGTTTACCGATACTGCGGCAAAGTCGGCGCCGGGGTCGCCAATCACGAACGCCTTTTGGCCGACAGCCGGCTGGTTGGGGCTGGGGGCGCCGGCATAGGCGCGGGCGCGGTCGGTGCGCTCCTGGCTGCCGACTTGCGCCGAGACATGGGCAAAGCCGCGACTCTCGCCCAGGGAAAACCCGGCATTGCCGGCCAGCTGGAATTGCTCGCCATCGCCTGCACTCATCTTGCCGTTGCTGAAGCCGACACTGCCGCCGCGCGCTGCGCTTTTCAGCACCACATTGACCACACCGGCAATGGCATCGGAGCCGTACTGTGCCGAGGCGCCGTCGCGCAGCACTTCCACGCGGTCGATAGCGGAAATCGGGATGGTGTTGAGGTCCACCGGCGCCGAGCCGCGCCCCACGGTGCCGTTGAGGTTGAGCAGCGATGAGGTGTGGCGGCGTTTGCCGTTCACCAGCACCAGCACCTGGTCGGGCGAGAGGCCGCGCAATTGCGCCGGACGCACCGCACTGGTGCCGTCGGTCAGCGCCGGGCGGGGAAAGTTCAGCGAGGGCAGGGCGCGCGCCAGTGCGGTGGCCAGCTCGGTGCTGCCGGTGGCTTGCAAGGCTTCGGTGGTGATGATGTCAATCGGTGCGGATGACTCGGCCACGGTGCGGTCGGCGGCGCGGGTGCCGGTGATGATGATTTGGTCAAGCACCGATTTGTCCGGTGCGGGGTTTTCCTGTGCCTGGGTAGCGGTGGCGGAAAGTGCCAGCACGATGGCCGAAACAAGCAGATGACGCTTCATGGGGTTCCTGTTGCCTATATGGGTCATTGTCAGGGCGACATTAAGGCGGCCTTTAATGCACTGCAATCAATTTTTCTGAATGAAAGCTCAACGCGGCGCTTGCTGGCAAATGCGGTAATCAAGACCGCTGAAGTCGGCAAACTGTTGCAGGCTGCGGGCATCGCCCAGGCCATAGATGCCTGCAATTTCGCCGCGTACCAAGGCCAGCAGCCGTTGGTCGCTGCGCGCGGCCAGGGTTTGCCAGCGGATTTCACGGGAGGCTTCTTGCGCCGGACTCCAGTGCTGCGAGGCATAGTCCTGCCCGGCCTGTTTGTACAGATGCAGCAGCGGAATCCAGTCCTGGCGCGGGTGCACGATATCCCAGCCGCGTGTCCAGGCGCGCAAGGCCAGGTTTTGCTCCTCGCCGTGAAAGTACAGCAGCCGGTCATACGGCACTTCTTCGATAAAACGGCTGCGCGCAAAAATGAATCCGGCAGCCAGATGAAAACCCAGTGCCAGGTCGGCACCGGCTTTCCAGTCAGCGCGAAAGCGCAGGGTGGCGCAGTCCGGGCGCAGCGCCTCGCCGTCCTCGGGGACGATGATGGACACCTCGGAGGCGGCCGCGCGGCGCACCATTGGGTCGCCATCGGCATCAAACTCAAACGGCGGCGGATAGGCGGAAATCAGCGGCTTTGGCAGCTGCCGTTCCAGTTGCCGGTGCAGCTCAATCAGCGCCTCGTCCCAGCCGGGGAAGAAAAACGTATGCGAATCGACTTGCAGGAAATATTCCTCGCCCTGATGCAGCCCCATGGCCAGATGCCGCGCCCAGCACACCCCCTCGGACAGCGCCGGGTCTATCTGCCGGTGGCGTACCTGCTGCCCCCAGGGCTTGCTGGCTATCCATGCGGCATGCTCATCGCGTGACTGGTCAAGCAGCCCCACAAAAATGCGTCCGGGCAGGGCGGCCTTGCTGAAAATCTGTTCCAGGGTGAAGGCCAGATGCGGTTCGCAATAGGCGGCCAGACTGATAAAAATGCGCATGCGGGAAAATTTCTGAAGGCGGTAGCAGCTTACAATCTGCCGATGATTTCTTTCCGTAATTTTGCCCTGCGCCGGGGCGAGCGTCTTTTGCTTGCCGATGTTGACCTTGCCCTGCATGCCGGTTATCGGGTCGGCGTGGTGGGGCGCAACGGTGCCGGTAAATCCTCGCTGTTTGCCGCCTTGCTGGGTGAGCTCGAGCCGGACAGGGGCGATTTGGACTTGCCCGGCAAGGCGCGTATCGCCAGTGTCGCGCAGGAAACCCCGCATCTGCCCGACCCGGCGCTGGACTATGTGATGTCCGGCGATACCCAGCTGCACGCGGCGGTGCGCGCCGAGCGCGAGGCGATGGCGCGTGAGGATTGGGAAGCGGTGGCCGAGGCGCATCAGCGCCTTGCCGAAATCAATGGTTATGACGGCGACGCCCGCGCCGGGCGGCTGCTGCACGGTTTGGGCTTTGCCGCCGACACCCATGACAGGCCGGTGGCGGATTTTTCCGGCGGCTGGCGGGTGCGGCTGAATGTCGCCCGCGCACTGATGATGCCCAGCGACCTGCTGCTGCTGGACGAGCCGACCAACCACCTGGATTTGGATGCCGTGGTCTGGCTGGAAGACTGGCTGCGCCGCTATGACGGCACCTTGCTGGTCATCAGTCACGACCGCGAGTTTCTGGATAACGTCACCACCCATATCCTGCATCTGCATGATGGCCGCGCCAGGCTGTATGCGGGCAATTACACCGCCTTCGAACGGCAGCGTGCCGAGCATCTGCGCCAGCAGCAAATCGCCTTTGAAAAAGAACAGGCCGAGCGCGCGCATTTGCAGAAGTTTATCGACCGCTTCAAGGCCAAGGCCAGCAAGGCGCGGCAGGCGCAGAGCCGCATGAAACGCCTGGAAAAGCTCACCGGCACCGAGGCGGTGCGTGCCGAACGCGCCCTGCATATCGACTTTCCCGAGCCTGCACGCATGCCCAATTCGCTGCTGACGCTGCGCCATGTGGATGCCGGTTACGGCGCGGATGCCAGGATTCTGGGCGATGTCGGTTTTGCGCTGGAGGCGGGCGACCGCATCGGCTTGCTGGGCCCGAATGGCGCGGGCAAGTCCACCCTGGTGAAAACCCTGGTCGGAGAGCTGGCGGTGCTGGCGGGCGAGCGCATCGCCCACCCGGATTTGGTGATTGGCTATTTCGCCCAGCACACCGTGGAGTCGTTGCTGGAAGGCACCTCACCTATCGACCACCTGAAAGCGATATCGCCGGATACGCCGACGCAGGAATTCCGCAACTTCCTGGGGCGCTGGCAGTTCCCCGGCGACCGCGCCTTTGAAGTCATCGACAATTTCTCCGGTGGCGAAAAAGCCCGTCTGGCGCTGGCGCTGATTGCCTGGCGCAAACCGAATGTGCTGCTGCTGGACGAGCCGACCAACCATCTGGACTTGGAGATACGCGAGGCGCTGGCCGAGGCGCTGAGTGATTTTGACGGCGCCATCGTCATGGTCAGCCATGACCGGCATTTGATTGGCTTGGTCTGCGACGAGTTCTGGCGGGTGCACGATGGCCAGGTGCAGGCTTTCAACGGTGACCTCGACGACTACGCCGCCTGGCTGCGCGCCCGCCCGGCGGAAACCGGCAAGGCCGAAGCGGCGGCCAGAGCGCAAACGGAAAAGCCCGTCGAGGCAGTCAAGCCCGCGGCAAAGCCCGCAGGCAGGCCTGCCAAGGTCAATCCGCACAAGCTGAAAGAAGCTGAAGCACGGGTAGAGCGTTTGAGTGCGCAACTTGCCGAATGCGAAGCGGCGCTGGCCGACCCGGCGGTGTATTCGGATGCCGAAAAAGTCGCCGCGCTCGGGCGCGAGCAAATGCAGCTGCGCGGCGAGCTGGAAAGCGCCGAAGAAGCCCTGCTTGAGCTGTACGGCTGAGAGTCATGATGGGCGGGCTTGCAAATTAATTTATCGCTTTATGCGAATGCAGCGATATTTGGTGTTAGAGTGGCCGCCCGCCTGCGCATTGCGGCAAGGCGCGCTTCCCCACTGGAGACATCCGCATGACACAACAGCGTTTTGAAACCCTGGCCTTGCACGCTGGCTATACGCCGGAGCCGACCACCCATGCGGTGGCCGTGCCGATTTACCAAACCGTGGCCTATGCCTTCGATAGCGCCCAGCATGCTGCCGACCTGTTTGACCTCAAGGTGCCCGGCAATATCTACAGCCGCATCATGAACCCGACCTGCGCGGTACTGGAGCAGCGCGTGGCCGCGCTGGAAGGCGGCATTGCCGGACTGGCGCTGGCTTCCGGGCAGGCGGCCATCACCTATGCCATCCAGACCATTGCCGGTCAGGGCGACAATATCGTCAGCGCCCAGTCGCTGTATGGCGGCACCTGGAATCTGTTTGCGCACACCCTGCCGCAGTTCGGCATCGAGGCACGCTTTGCCGATGAGCGCAATCTGGCCGCGCTGGAGGCCCTGATTGATGCCCGCACCAAGGCGCTGTATGTGGAAAGCATCGGCAATCCTTCCGGGCGGGTGGCGGATATTCCGGCGCTGGCCGAGCTGGCGCATCGCCACGGCATTCCGCTGATTGTCGATAACACCGTGGCCTCGCCCTGGCTGCTGCGGCCAATTGAGCACGGCGCCGATATCGTGGTGCACTCGCTGACCAAATACATCGGCGGCCATGGCACCTCCATTGGCGGCATGATTGTCGATAGTGGCCGCTTCCCCTGGGCCGAACATGCCGGGCGTTTCCCGCAGTTGACCACCCCCGACCCCAGCTATCACGGTGTGGTCTATACCGAGGCACTGGGCGAGGCGGCCTTTATCGGTCGCGCCCGTGTCGTACCGCTGCGCAATACCGGCGCGGCCTTGTCACCGTTCAATGCCTTCCAGATTTTGCAGGGGCTGGAGACGCTTTCATTGCGCATGGAACGCATCGTGGACAACACCCTGGCGGTGGCACGTTATCTGCAAAGCCATGAAAAAGTGGCCTGGGTGAGTTATGCAGGCCTGCCCGGTCATCCCGACCACGACACCGCACAGCGGCTTCTGGGTGGCAAGGCCTCGGGACTTCTGACCTTCGGCCTGGCAGGCGAAGATGGCCGCGCCGCAGGCGAGCGTTTCCTGGATGCCCTGAAACTGTTTACCCGACTGGTCAATATCGGTGACAACAAATCGCTGGCCACGCACCCGGCCAGCACCACCCACCGCCAGCTCGATGCTGATGAATTGCAGCGCGCCGGCGTGCGCCAGGAAACGGTACGCCTGTGCGTGGGCATCGAACATATCGACGACCTCCTGGCCGATTTGCAGCAGGCACTGGCTGCGGTTTGATTGCCTGACAAGCACAGCTGCCGGCAAGCAGACCGGCAGCTGTATCAGAAGTTGAATAGGGCTTCTGGCTTTTCGGGGGCCGTGGTTTTCAGGCCAGTAAATACCGCGTTTCAAATATTGTTTTCATCTGCCTGCTCCTGGGCTTGGCTTTGGGCCAGCAAGGCGTTGTCGATTTCGTCGGCGCGCAGGCGGGCAGGGCGCTGGCTATGACGCTCGGCAAATTGCACAAAGGTCGGGCGCGGCTCCAGCAGTTGGAATTGCAGATACCAGCCAAGATAAGCGGCCACCAGCAGGTCGGCGGCGGTGAAGGTATCGCCCGCCAGGTGTTCGCGGCCTTTGAGCGCGGCTTCCAGCGTGTCGAGCAGGTCTTGCTCCGTGCCGAAACTGGCCATTTCGGGCTTGGGCAGGTTGCAGCCATTGGCTTTGGCGGTCATCAACTGCTCCAGCGGCGCCATGAAGCTGATCCAGCGGTAATAGCTGCCGCGCTCAAAGCTGCCCACCGGCGGGGCGAGTTTTTTCTCGGGCACAAGATCGGCCAGATACAGGCAAATCGCCGCCACTTCGGTCACCACGGTGTCGCCGTGGCGGATGGCGGGCACCTTGCCCATCGGGTTGATGGCGCGGTATTCGGGCGCTTTCATGCTGCTGCCGTATTCCAGCAGCACGGTGTCGTAAGGCAGGCCGGTTTCTTCCAGCATCCAGCGCACGACGCGCCCGCGGGACATGGGGTGGGTGTAGAAGGTGAGTTGGGCAGACATGCGCATCTCCAAAAAGTGGATAGGTTTGCGCGGGGCGGGGGTTTGTCCGACCCGACCTGCGCCACTGTAGAGCAGGCGGCTGTCAGTTTCTGTCAGCAGTGTGAGGGGCATGGCCGCAAACTACGCCAGTGCGCCTTCCAGTCGCAGCAAAAAAGTCTTGACCGGCAGGCCGCCACCAAAGCCAACCAGCGTGCTGTCGGCGCCGATCACGCGGTGGCAGGGCACGACAATGGACAGCGGATTGCGGCCATTGGCCGCACCCACGGCGCGCATGGCTTTGGGCTGGCCGATGGCGGCGGCCAGTTGTGCATAGCTGCGCGTCTGCCCATAGGGAATGGCACGCAGCGCCTGCCAGACGCGCTGCTGGAAGTCCGTGCCCTGCGGCGCCAGTGGCAAATCAAACACGCGGCGCTGGCCAGCGAAGTATTCGCCCAGCTGCCGGGCGGCCTCGCTCAGCAGCGGGTGCGGGCTTTCCTGCCAATTGGCATCGCGTTTGACCGGGTGGCGGCCTTGCGGGAACTCGATGGCGTGCAGGCCTTTA
>JAUMYP010000036.1 GCA_030528565.1 Pseudomonadota bacterium | reverse complement strand
CCATCGGCTAAAATCGCCTCCCCAACTCAATGCCGCAGGCAGCACCGCGCATGAATCCCAATTACCTCGACTTCGAGCAACCGCTGGCCGACCTTGAAAACAAGCTGCAAGACCTTCGCAATGCCAGCGACAGCCAGTCGGTGGATGTCGGAGACGAAATCCACGCCCTGCAAAACAAGCTGCGCCAGCGCACAGCAGTCATCTTCCGCGACCTTGCGCCGTGGCAGATTTCGCAGATGTCACGCCACCCGCTGCGTCCCTATACCCAGGACTACATCAAGATCATGACCAGCGAGTTCCAGGAGCTGGCCGGGGATCGCGCCTTTGCCGATGATGCCGCGATTGTTGGCGGGCTGGCGCGCATTGATGAGCGCAGCGTGATGATTATCGGCCACCAGAAAGGCCGCGATACCAAGAGCAAGGTGCGCCGAAACTTTGGCATGCCGCGTCCGGAGGGTTATCGCAAGGCGCTGCGGCTGATGAAAATGGCCGAGCGTTTTGGCCTGCCCATCATCACCTTCATCGACACCCCCGGCGCCTATCCGGGCATCGGCGCCGAGGAGCGCGGCCAGAGCGAGGCGATTGCCCGCAACCTTTTGGAAATGGCCGAGCTGAAAGTGCCGATTGTCTGCAATGTGATTGGCGAAGGCGGCTCCGGCGGCGCGCTTGCCATTGGTGTCGGCGATGTCACCAATATCCTCGAATACGGCACCTATTCGGTCATTTCGCCCGAGGGCTGCGCCTCGATTTTGTGGAAGGATGCGGCCAAGGCCAAGGATGCCGCCGAGCAGATGGGCATCACTGCCAAGCGCCTGAAACAGCTCGGACTGGTGGACAAGGTAGTCCGCGAGCCGATTGGTGGCGCGCACCGTAATCCGCGGCAGATGGGCAAGCGCCTGAAGGCGGTCATCATGCGCCAGATTGAGGCGCTGGAAAAACTGCCCGCAGATGAGCGCCTTGAGCGCCGCTACCAGCGCCTGCGCAGCTACGGTGCCTACGCCTGAGCCACAGCCTGCCTGCGGGCAACAGCGCCTGGCCAGATCCATCAGCCAAAGCGCCGCGCTATTGCCCAAACCGCCACGACAGCTGCTGCTCGGTTACAGCGGCGGGCTGGACTCCTCGCTACTGCTGCATCTGCTGGCACGGATACCGGGCTTGCAGCTGCGCGCCATCCACGTCCATCACGGCCTGCAAGCCCAGGCGGATGACTGGGCGCAGCACTGCCAGCAACAATGCCAGCAGCTGGGCGTGCCGCTGATTATCGAGCGCGTGCAAGTTGAAAACCGTGGCGATGGTTTGGAGGCTGCGGCGCGGCGCGCCCGCCATGCCGCATTCGCCCGTCATCTTGAAGCCGGGCAATATCTGGTGCTGGCGCATCATCTGGATGACCAGGCCGAAACTTTCCTGCTGCGCGCATTGCGCGGCGCAGGCCCCGACGGACTTGCCGCGATGCGCCCCTGGCGCAGCTTTGCGCCCGGCATACTCTGGCGGCCATTACTTACGGTGAGCCGTGCAGAAATCCTGGCCTGCGCGCAAGAAAGCGGCATCGCATGGATAGACGACCCCTCCAACCAGGACCCGCGATTTGAACGCAACTGGCTGCGGCAGCAAATCATGCCGCGCCTGCAACAGCGCCTGCCCGAAGCCGCCCGCAATATCGCCCAGGCGGCGCGCCTGCAAATGGAGGCTGTAAGCCTGTTGCAAGCCGGTGACGAAGCCGTCCGCGCAACCTCGCCGACGCTTGCGCTGCCCCCATTGCGACAACTGCCGCCTGCCCGCGCTGCCCGCGTATTCCGCCATTGGGCCAGACAGCAAGGACTGCCGCCCCTGCCCGCACGCGCCATTGACTGGCTGCAAACAGAACTTGCCAGACCCGCAGATGACCGCCAGAGCGAGCTGCGCTGGGCAGATACCCGCCTGCTGCGCTGGCGCGATACGCTCTACCAAGACCCCGGCATTGCCGCGCTGCCTGATGATTTTCAGACCCGCTGGGATGGCCGCGCACCGCTGCTGCTGCCCAATGGGCTTTGCTGGCAGCTTGAAGGCGCAACCGGCTTTGCTACCCCGCTGCGAGTCCTTGCAAGACAGGGCGGCGAAAAAATCCAGCTGCCCGGCAGGCAGCACCGCCATCTTTTGAAACACGCCCTGCAGCAGCAACAAATCGCCCCCTGGCTGCGCCGCGCCTGGCCACTGCTCATCGACCCGGGCGGGCAAGTACTGGCGCATGGCGAGCTGCATTCGGCAGAGCTTGAAGCCTGGCTTGCACAACAGCAAACGCGATTGCTATTGCAAATACCTGCCAAGCGAGCCACACAGGAAAAAAACCAGTGATTTGCCTCAATTCTGGCAACGCCCGGGCTTCGTACAGGCTGCTATCGGCATGACATGCACCCCCTGCCCGGTTATGACCTCCCCCTGTGATCCCCTTTCCCAAATACCGTTCAAAGACTTTTGATTATCAAGGCCAGACGGTGTTCCGGAGCCACAAAAAAGACGGTGCCGGGAGGCTGTTCCGGATATCGAATCGGCTATTATTGAAAATAATTCTCAATCATAGGCCTGTCTCATGCCCTCGCTGCCCTCACTCAAGCGGCACCGTCTTTCCCATGCTTTGCTTTTGGCTGGTATCAGCAGCCTGCCGCTGCATGCGCAAACACTTCCGCCAACTGCCACAACTGTCCAGGATGAGGCGCGCGATACACGCCAGACCCTGGACAGGGAAGATGCGCCGCTGGCTGTCATCACCGTAGTGGGGGACTGGCTCGGTGCTGCCGACAAGGACGATGTGCGCAACCATCCCGGTGCGCGCGATGTATTGCGGCGTGAAGACTTTGAGCGCGTTGGCGCGAGCACGGTACGCGATGTGCTCAATCGCATCCCCGGTGTGAATGCGCCGGAGAACAATGGCACTGGCAGCCACGAGATGGCGATGAATTTCGGCATTCGTGGCCTGAACCCGCGTCTGGCCTCGCGTTCCACCCTGCTGATGGATGGCATCCCGCTGCCGTTTGCGCCCTATGGCCAGCCGCAGATGTCCTTCGGCGGCCTGACGCTTGGCAATATTGATGCCCTGGACGTGGTGCGCGGCGGCGGTGCGGTGCGTTATGGGCCGCAGAATGTGGGCGGTATCGTCAATTTCGTCACCCGTGCCATTCCCGATGCCTTTGCCCTGCAGGGGGCGGTGCAATGGGAACACAGCCCGCGTGCCGAACAGGAAGGCCAGCGCGCCCATGCCAATCTGCTGCTGGGCGGCACCCTGGACAATGGCCTGGGCGGTGCCCTGCTGTATTCGGGCATGCGTGGCGGCGATTACCGCGACCATAGCGATACTCGGATTGATGACCTGATTCTCAAAGGCCGCGCCCGCTTCAATGAACATCACAGCCTGAACGCGCTGCTGCAATATTACGAAGGCCGCGCCGACATGCCCGGCGGACTCAGCCAGGCGCAGTATGCGGCCAACCCGATTCAGTCGATACGCAGGAAGGACAGTTTCTGGGGACGGCGCAAGGTGCTCGGTCTTAATTACCTGTACCAGCGCGATGACCGCGAGCTGGCCGTCAATGCCTTTTATACCCGCACCCTGCGCAGTGGCTATCTCGACCAGGGCAGCTTCCTCTCGCTTTCTCCGCGCAATTACTGGGTGCGCGGGCTTGAAGGGCGCTTTGCGCAAGGGTTTGCCAGCGGGCAAGTTCAACATGAGCTGGGCATCGGTTACCGCCATATCAATGAGGCCAGCAGCGAACGGCGCTATCGTGAGCCTGCCAATGCCAATGTGTTCCCGCATTACGGCAGCCGCAAGGATCGCGATACCCGCGGCCAGACCCGCGCCCATGCGTTTTATATTGATGACCGCATTGAAATAGCCAGCTGGACCTTGACTCCGGGCATCCGCTACGAAATCATCGACCAGTATCAGCTCAATACGCTCACCAAGACCCCCTATGCCGGCAAATACCACGCCGTGCTGCCATCATTGAATGTGCGCTATCGCCTTGATGAAGCCTGGAGCCTCTACGCCAATACCGAAGGCTCGTTTGGCAGCGTGCAGTACAGCCAGATGCCCAACCGCGTGGCGGTGGATGCCATCAAGCCGGAAAAGGCGCGCACCTGGGAGCTGGGCAGCCGCTACGACAACGGCCCGCTACAGGCCGAGGCCAACCTGTTCCTTATCAACTTTGACAACCAGTACGACAGCAGCCAAACCAACGATAGCGTGATTGCCCGTGGCAAGACCCGCCATCAGGGGCTGGAAACGGCGCTGGTTTACCGGCTGGGGACGCTCAGCCCGGCGCTGGCGGGCTTTGACTTGCGCTTCAACTATGTCTATTCCGATGCCAGCATCCGTCAGGGCGGCCCCAATTACGGCAATCAGGTGCCCTTCTCCTCCCGCCACAAGGGCTTGTTCGGCATGGGCTACAGCCGTGGCGGCCTGCGCCTGGACCTGGAATCGCTGTACCAGTCCGGCCAGTATGCCGACAATGAAAATACCCAGGCCGAAAACGCCGCCGGCAATATGGGGCGCATCCCCGGTTACGCTGTCTGGAATGCCCGGGCTGCCTATGACTTTGGCCCGGACATGAAGGACTTGAAGATTGGCCTTGGTATCCGCAACCTGTTCGACCGCGATTATTTCACCCGTTCCTTCGACGACAACAACCGCGGCAAATACCTCGGCACCCCCAGGACTTTCTACCTGCAAGCCTCGTTCGGGTTCTGAAGTTTCAGGACGCGGGGGCTGCGCTGAAGAATCGCTGCCTTGTGCTAGCGTGAATACTCCCCCGGCGCGGGTAAACGCCCGGGGACAGGAAAGCCGGAAGTGCGCAACTCCAGCGCATGGCGCTTGCTGGCGTTTACCCCCCCCCGATGCCTGGAATGGATTTCCCCGGTAAAAGGCAGCTGATGCGGAGCACTCTGCTGCGGGTAAGCCTCAGACTGCATGGTAAAATCCTGAAGCTTTGATGCCGCCTGTGCGCGGCCTGCTTTCCGCTTTCCTTCCCTTCGAGAGATTCGACATGCCTCAACTCGCCCAGCGCATTGGCCGCGCCAAGCCCAGCGCCATCATGCAGATTGCCGAAAAGGCCAAGCAAATGAAGGCCGAAGGCCGTGACATCATCAGTTTTTCCATCGGCGTGCCGAATTTCCTGCCCGGCGAGCATGTCTATCAGGCGGTGGCCGACTGGCTGAAAAAAGATAGCGGCCAGTACGGCAGCAACCGTGGCGCGCCGGAGCTGCTGGATGCGTTCTTGGTGCATCTTGAGCGTCTGGGGCTGAACGGCTATACCCGCGCCAACTGCGCCACTGGCGTGGGCGCCAAGCACATTCTCTATAACCTGGCCGAGGCGCTGCTGGATGAAGGCGACACCATTGCCTTTCCGACCCCGTACTGGACCAGCTATGTCGATATTGCCGAAATCGTCAATGCCAAGATTGAACTCTTGCCCTGCCCGGCGGAGCAGGATTACAAGCTGACCCCGGCACAACTGGATGCGGCGCTGGCCAAGAAGCCGCGCATGTTGCTGTTCAACAACCCCTCCAACCCCACCGGCATGGTGTATAGCCGCGAGGAAATCGCAGCACTTGCCGATGTCATCGCCAAGTACCCCGACACCTGGATTATTGCCGATGACCTCTACAACCAGATGGTGTTTGACGGCGTGGGCTATCACAACTTCGTGCATGTGCGCCCGGAGCTGAAAGACCGGGTGATTTTTGTCGATTCGCTCTCCAAGAGCTATGGCATGCCGGGCTGGCGCGTGGGCTTGCTGGCAGGCCCGGAAGTGGTCGCCAATGCCATCACCACGATGAACTCCAACCACATCACCAGCCTGCCGGAAGTCATCAATGCCGCTGCCGTGGCTGCGCTCTCCGGCCCGCAGGATGTGCCGCAGGAAAAATGCCGCGAATTTGCCCAAAAGCGCGATGAAGTGCTGGCGGTGCTCGATGCCATCCCCGGCATTGTCTGCCCGCGTCCGCAGGGGGCGTTCTATGTGTTCCCGGATGTCAGCGCCTATTTCGGCAAGTCGCATAACGGCAAGCCGGTGAACAACGATATGGAACTGTGCGCCGCATTGCTGGAAGCCAAGGGCGTGGCCTGTGTGCCCGGCTCGGCCTTTGGTGAGCCGCGCGCAATGCGCATCAGCTACACCTGCCCGACCCCGCAACTGGCGCCGGGCATGGCGCGCATCCGCGAATTCTTTGCGGAAATGGCCTGAGCCTGATGCGCGCCCTGTGGCTGCTACTGGTGATTGCCCTGGTTGGCGGCGTGCTGCACTTCGCCAACCAGTCGGCGGGCGCCAAACTGGCCGAACACGACCCGCGCAAGCGCACCGGCGCTGATGGCGTTGTCATGCTGTATGCCGACTGGTGCGGTTATTGCCGCAAGCAGCGCGGCGATTTCAAACGCGCCGGGGTCAAATATCAGGCGCTGAATATCGACAGCCCCGAAGGCCAGGCCGCGATGCAGGCGCTGGGCGCGCGTGGCGTGCCGGTGACGGTTATCGGCCAGGAGGTCGTGCATGGCTATAACACCGCACGCCTGCAAGCATTGCTCAGCCCGCAGGGCTATCGCGTCTATTGAGTGTTTTCAGAGATTTACCAGGCGGCCTTGCCGCTTGCTGTTTTCCACCCACGAGGATTTTTGTCATGAAGAAACCCGTCCGTGTTGCCGTGACCGGCGCTGCTGGTCAAATTGGTTACGCCCTGCTGTTCCGCATCGCTTCCGGCGAAATGCTGGGCAAAGACCAGCCGGTCATCCTGCAAATGCTGGAGCTGCCGCTGGAAAAGGCCCAGGCGGCCCTGAAAGGCGTGATGATGGAGCTGGAAGACTGCGCCTTCCCGCTGCTGGCCGGGATGGTGGGCACCGATGACCCGGAAGTGGCCTTCAAGGATGCCGATTACGCGCTTTTGGTGGGCGCGATGCCGCGCGGCCCGGGCATGGAGCGCAAGGACTTGCTGCTCAAGAATGCCGAAATCTTCACCGTGCAGGGCAAGGCGCTGAACAAGGTCGCCAGCCGCAACGTCAAGGTGATTGTGGTCGGCAACCCGGCCAATACCAATGCCTATATCGCCATGAAGTCCGCCCCGGATTTGCCTGCCCGGAACTTCACCGCGATGCTGCGCCTGGACCATAACCGCGCCCTCAGCCAGCTGGCCAACAAGGCCGATGTGGCGGTGGCCGACATCGAAAAACTGGTGGTCTGGGGCAACCACAGCCCGACCATGTACCCCGATTACCGCTTCGCTACCGTGAATGGCGCTTCACTGAAGGACAAAATCAACGACGCCGACTGGAATGCCAATACCTTCATTCCCGTGGTCGGCAAGCGCGGCGCGGCCATCATCGAAGCCCGCGGCCTGTCCTCGGCAGCCTCCGCCGCCAATGCCGCCATCGACCACATGCGTGACTGGGCGCTGGGCACCAATGGCAAGTGGGTGACCATGGGCGTGCCCTCCGACGGCAGCTACGGCATCCCCGAAGGCCTGATTTACGGCTTCCCGGTCACCTGCGAAAACGGCGAATACCGCATCGTGCAGGGGCTGGACATCAGCGATGAATTGAGTCGCGCCGAAATGGCCGACACCCTGGCCGAGCTGGAAGAAGAACGCGCCGGCGTGGCGCACCTGTTGGGCTGATAGCCAGGCCAACGCAAGGAAAGGCGCGGGTAACCGCGCCTTTCGTGTTTTTGCTTGAGCCACTTGGGCAAGCATGGAAAAATCGCCTTTCATTTCACTCTTGGAAGCCATATGAAACGCTCGCGCAGCATGGCCTTGGTTTTGATGGGGAGCAGCCCCTTGTGGCTGGTGGCGTGCAGCAGTGAAGAGGCGCGCGTGGAAGAAGGCCTGTACACCTCGGTGGCGGCTTGCGTGCAGCAAACCGGCGACCGTGAAAGCTGCCAGAACGCCCTGGCAGAAGCTGAAAAATCCCATCAGCAAAACGCACCGCGCTATGCCACGCGCGAGGCCTGTGTGGAAGCGCATGGCGAAGGCCAGTGCCAGGAGAAAAGTGAGCGCAGCGGCTCGATGTTCATGCCGATTCTGGCCGGTTACATGATGGGCCGGATGATGAGTGGCAACAAGGTGGCTGGCTTGCAGTCCAGCCCGGCGTTCCGCAACAAGGCCGGTGGCTGGGAGCGCCCGGCCAGGGCTGATGAGCGCGGGGTGTATCGCGCGGGCAATCTGGGGCGCGCCGCGTCTGCGCCCATCCAGGTGCAGCCCAACCAGGCGCCGACCGTCAGCCGTGGCGGTTTTGGCGGCGACAGCGACCGTCGCAGCCGTGGTGGCTGATGCGCCGCATCGACCTTGAGCCGCGTGCGGACTGGCAGCAAAAGGCCGAGGCGGCAGGCTTCGATTTTCATAGCATTGACGGCGCGCCGTACTGGGATGAAAGCCATTGCTATGCCTTCAGCCTTGAGCAGATAGAAAACGATATCGAAGCGCCCACCGGGGAGCTGCACGACATGGTGCTGGACATGGTGGGCGATATCGTCAGCGACGAGCGCCTGCTGCGCCAACTGGATATTCCGGAAGCCTGTTGGGGCTGGATTCTGGAGAGCTGGCGCAACCAGGAGCCGCATCTGTACGGGCGCATGGACTTTGCCTATGACGGCACAGGGCCTGCCAAGCTCTTGGAGTTGAACTACGACACGCCCACCTCGTTGTTCGAGGCGGCGTTTTTCCAGTGGCAATGGCTCGATGACCTGCAGCAACGCGGTACCTTCCCGCTGATGGCCGACCAGTACAACTCGATTTACGAAAGCCTGGTGGAAGCCTTCAGCCTGATTGCCAAACGCCTGCAACGGCCGCTGTATTTTGCGGCGGTGCGCGCAAGCAGCGAAGACCAGGGCACCATCGACTACCTGCGCGACTGCGCCGTGCAAGCTGGCATCGAATGCAGCGCACTGGCGATGGAAGATATCGGCATCAGCGCCGATGGCCGCTATACCGATTTGGATGACAATGCCATCGGCACACTGGCCAAGCTCTATCCGCTGGAAGACCTGATGCGCGAGCCGTTTGGGCAGTATCTGCCGACGGCCGGGATGCAGCTACTGGAACCGGCCTGGAAGGCGGTGCTGAGCAACAAGGGTATCCTGCCGCTGCTGTGGCAGCGCCATGCCGGGCATCCCAATCTGCTGCTGGCCGAGTTTGATGATGGCCGCCAGCCACTTGCACCGGGCTGGGTGGTGAAACCGCTGTACTCGCGCGAAGGCGCCAATATCCGCATCTGCCTACCCGATGGCCGTGAAGAATCCGCCCCCGGCCCCTATCAGGGCGCGTGCATCCGTCAGGCCTTCCAGCCGCTGGCCGAGTTCAACGGCGAGCATGTGGTGCTGGGCAGCTGGGTGGTGGGCGACCGCCCCTGTGGCCTCGGGCTGCGCGCCGATGCCAGCTGCATCACCCGCGACAGCGCCCGTTTTATCCCGCATGTGATTCTGGAAGAAACCGGCGGCGTGCTGCTGGCCTGAGAGCCTGAAAGGCTCTGGATAGCTTTGGGGCGCGGTAATGCCGCGCCACCCAATTCAGTCGCTACATTTGGCGATTGAGGTCAGCACTTCATTCCAGGCATTTTCTGCATTGAAGTCTTCAGCCAATGCTTTGGAGCTGCCATCGCCCGAGTGAAATGCCTGCATGCCATGTTGCAGCATGTAAGTAGGCGGATAGTCAGGCGCGCCCAGCTGCCTGAGCGTGACGCAGATGCGGCTGTGCTCGGCCGCATTTGCAAACTGGGCTTTTATCGCTTCGTGCATTTTTTGTCCTGTATCTTCCGGGAATCCGGAAAATGCCTGCATTTGCAGTACCGATACCGCCTGATGTGCAGTCCGGTCGGTGACCCGCATCGTGTCAAAACCGCCATAGCTGCGCGCAAGGATGTACAAATCCGCGGCCTGGGCAAGCTTGTTTTCTTTCGCACAGGCAGCGATTGCCGGGAACAGGTCGGCCGGCGTGTACTGGTTTTTGGCTTCGGCAAGCGTGATGCAGCCAAGGGCATGTCTGGATTCCAGATTGCCCTGCGCCTCGAAGTGGGTAACCGGCGCTTGCACATCGCTGGCTTGGGTGCAGGCGCACAAGGTAAGTGCAAATACGCAGGAAAGACCTATGGAAATACGCATGAATATCTCTTCGGTGTAGAAGAAGACGCACTTTAGCATGGGCAATACGCAGCCATTTGATGCAGTATCGTTGCGGCTTTTCTCAATGCGTGCCCCATGTTTTTTGCCATCCACTTCCATCACGCTGACGATGCCTTGCTGGTGGCAGAAAAACCCGCCGGGCTTTTGAGTGTGCCAGGACGCTTGCCCGAGCATCAGGACTGCCTGATAAGCCGGGTACAGCAGCAGTACCCGGATGCGCGCATCGTGCACCGGCTCGACCAGGTGACCAGCGGGCTGATGCTGCTGGCGCGCGGCAAGGCGGCGCACCGCGCGCTGTCGATACAGTTTGAAAAACGGCAGGTAGAGAAGCGTTATCAGGCGCTGGTGCAAGGCGTGGTTGAGGCGGAGGCAGGCGAGATTGACCTGCCGCTGATTTGCGACTGGCCCAACCGCCCGCGGCAGAAAGTGGATTTTGCGCAGGGCAAGCCGTCGCTCACCCGCTGGCAGGTATTGGCACGGGATGCGGCCAAACAGCAGACGCGGCTGGCGCTTGTGCCTGTGACCGGGCGCAGCCACCAGTTGCGCGTGCATCTGATGAGCATCGGCCACCCGATTGTTGGCGATGATTTTTATGGCGCAGCGCCCAGTGCGCGGGTTTGCCTGCATGCGCTGAGCCTGGCTTTCCATCATCCCGAAACCGGGATGCCGATGCTGTTTGAATCGGCGGCGCCGTTTTAAAATGCCTGCTTTCAACGCAGGAGTTGTCATGAGTTCATCACTTTCTGCGGGCGCGCGTTTCCGCGCCGCGCTGGCTGCCGAATCGCCCTTGCAGGTCATCGGTGCCATCAATGCCAATCACGCCTTGCTTGCCAGGCGCGCCGGTTACAAGGCGATTTATCTCTCCGGCGGCGGCGTGGCGGCAGGCTCGCTGGGGCTGCCCGACTTGGGCATCAACACCCTGGAAGACGTACTGATTGACACCCGCCGCATCACCGATGTCTGCGACCTGCCGTTGATGGTGGACATCGACACCGGCTTTGGCGCTTCGGCTTTCAATATCGAGCGCACGGTGAAGTCGCTTATCAAGGCCGGCGCTGCCGCCTGCCATATCGAAGACCAGGTCGGCGCCAAGCGTTGCGGCCATCGCCCCGGCAAGGAAATCGTGACTACCGGCGAAATGGTTGACCGCGTCAAAGCTGCGGCTGATGCCAAGACCGACAAGGATTTCTTTTTGATTGCCCGTACCGATGCCATCGCCGTGGACGGCGTGGATGCCGCCATTGAGCGCGCCATCGCCTGTGTGGAAGCTGGCGCCGACGGTATCTTTGCCGAGGCCGCCTATGACCTGGCCACCTACCGGCGCTTCGTCGAGGCGGTGAAGGTGCCGGTGCTGGCCAATATCACCGAGTTCGGCAAGACCCCGCTGTTCACCCGCGACGAGCTGGCCTCGGTGGGCGTGGCGATTCAGCTATTCCCGCTGTCGGCCTTCCGCGCCATGAACAAGGCTGCCGAGGCGGTGTATGAAGCCGTGCGTCGTGATGGCAGCCAGGCGGCGGTCATCGACAGCATGCAAACCCGCGAAGAGCTGTACGAGCGCATCGGCTATCACGCCTTTGAGCAAAAGCTCGATGCACTGTTCTCCAAAGCCAAACCCTGACCGGAGCCCTGCCATGAGCAAGAAAAAAACCACCCCCGAAGCTGCTGCCCCGGCAGCCCCCAAGGTCAAGAAGTCGGTTGCGCTCTCCGGCACCGCTGCGGGCAATACCGCGCTGTGCACGGTCGGTCGCAGCGGCAACGACCTGCACTATCGCGGCTATGACATTCACGACCTGGCCACCAAGGCCACGTTTGAAGAAGTCGCACACCTCCTGGTGCACGGCAGCCTGCCGAACGCATCGCAACTGGCCGCCTACAAGACCAAGCTGAGGCGCCTGCGCGGCCTGCCAGCCATCGTGCAGGAGGCGCTGGAACTGGTGCCTGCCAATGCCCATCCGATGGATGTGTTGCGTACCGGCTGCTCGGTGCTGGGCACGGTGCTGCCTGAACGCGACGGCCACCCGGAAGCGGAAGCGCGCGATATTGCCGACCGGCTGATGGCGAGCTTCGGCTCGATGCTGCTGTACTGGTGGCATTTCACCCGCAATGGCCGCCGTATCGAGGTGGAAACCGATGACGATTCCATCGCCGCGCATTTCCTGCATCTTTTGCATGGCGAGCCACCCAGTGCGCTGCACGCCGAGGCGCTGGACAAATCGCTGATTCTCTATGCCGAGCACGAATTCAATGCCAGCACCTTTACCGCGCGGGTGATTGCCGGAACCGGCTCGGACATGTATTCCTGCATCACCGGCGCGATTGGTGCGCTGCGCGGCCCCAAGCATGGCGGCGCCAACGAGGTCGCCATGGACATCATCGCCCGCTATGGCAGTGCCGACGAAGCCGAGGCCGATATCCGCGCGCGCATGGAACGCAAGGAAATCATCATCGGCTTTGGTCATCCGGTATACACCATCGGCGACCCGCGCAACCCCATCATCAAAAAGCTCAGCAAAAAACTGTGCAAGGATGGCGGCAACACCTTGTTGTTTGCTGTCTCCGAGCGCATCGAAACACTGATGATGGACACCAAGAAGATGTTCCCGAACCTCGACTGGTACAGCGCATCGAGCTATCACATGATGGGTGTGCCCACGCCGATGTTCACCCCGCTGTTTGTCATCGCCCGCACCGCAGGCTGGAGCGCGCATGTCATCGAACAGCGCCAGGACGGCAAAATCATCCGTCCCAGCGCCAATTACACCGGCCCCGAAGACCGCGCCTTCGTGCCGCTGGCAAAACGCGGCTAACGGCCAATCTGGCAAAACAGACAGCCCGGGTAACCGGGCTGTTTGCTATACAGCCGTGTCAACTACATCAATCAGCTTCGGCAAGCCACAGGCATTGCCCGGCTTTTTTCTCGATGGCGGCCAGCCGTGCCTGGTGTGCGGCCTGTTCTTCATCGCTCACCAGTACGCGCGGGCGCGGGCCTTGCGGCATGTCAAAGTGCATGGCGGGCGTGCTTGGCCGGGCCTCACTCAGCGTGTTGATGTCTATGGGCAGGTCAAACCCCAGCTCGCTCTGCCCGCCGGTCATGGCCAGATACACATCGGCCAGAATCTGGGCATCGAGCAAGGCGCCGTGATAGCTGCGGTCGCGCACTTCCACGCCCAGGCGCTTTACCAGCGCATCCAGCGAGTTGCGCTGCCCCGGCCAGCGTTTGCGCGCCATTTCCAGGGTGTCAAAAACTTCAGCGTAATCGCTGATAGTACCCAGCTGCGGGCCGATACCGGCAAGCTCGGCGTTCAAAAAGCCCACATCGAACTTGGCGTTGTGGATGATGAGCTCGGCGCCGCGTATGTATTCGACAAACGACTCGGCTACATCGGCAAACAGCGGTTTGTCGGCCAGAAACTCCAGGCTAAGGCCGGTGACTTCGCGCGCGCCTTCTTCAAAATCGCGCTCGGGGTTCAGGTACACATGGAAGTTGTTGCCGGTCAGGCGGCGCTCCACCAGCTCCACGCAACCGATTTCCACCACGCGGTTGCCCGCGCGCCACTCAAGCCCTGTAGTTTCGGTATCCAGTACGATTTGTCGCATCAGCCGTTTTCCTGTTTGATTTTGGCAGCCTCGGCGCGCGCCAGCTGGTCAACGCGCTCGTTGTCCGGGTGGCCGGCATGGCCTTTGATCCAGCGCCAGTCCACCTGATGGCGGCGCGCAGCTGCATCCAGCCGCTGCCACAAGTCCTGGTTCTTGACCGCATCGCCGCCGCTGGTTTTCCAGCCACGCCGCTTCCAGCCCGGCAGCCATTCGCTAATCCCCTGCTGCACATAGCGCGAATCGGTATGCAGCAGCACCTCGCAGGGTTCGGTCAAGGCTTCCAGTGCGCGGATGGCGGCCATCAGTTCCATGCGGTTATTGGTGGTATCGGCCTCGCCGCCGGAAAAGGTTTTTTCTTTGCTGCCATAGCGCAGCAATGCTCCCCAGCCACCGGGACCGGGGTTGCCGAGGCAAGCGCCATCGGTATGTGCTTCGACCTGCTTCAAGGCATTCATGCCGCCACATCCATCGGGCGCAGCCCTCTTGCCGGGATACGGGTCAACGGGATGCGACGTTTTTCTGCCTGCAATACATAGGCCGCACGAATCCCGGCGCCGCGTTGCAGGCGCGCATCCACGGCGCAGCGCCAGCGTGCGCCCAGCCCCAGCGTCAGGGTGTCGGTCTGCAACTGCGCCCGGCGCAGGCAACGCCGCCAACTGAACGGCTCATCGGCACTGACCGCCTGCCCCTGCCAGTGCCGCCGGTAGGGCGAGAGTGGATTGAGTGCAAACAGCCATAATTTGCCGCCAGGCAAGAGCACCCGTGCGCATTCCGAAAGCCATGGCAGGGCACTGGCCGGGCTGCCCACATGCTGCACCACCACGGTGGCTACCGACTCGCTCAGCAATGGCAAAGCATCCTGTGCGCAATGCAGCTCGCCGCCCCAGACCTGCCCCCGTGGCGACAGCCACAACCCCTGCGGGGCGGTGATTCCGGCGGGTTTTGCCGCCGCTGAAAGTGCAAGCCAGGGCAAGCCCGGCCGCGCCTCCAGGGCATCTGCAATCACCCCGGTTTCGCTTGCCAGCAGCATCGCAGCTGCCTGACTGGAAAACCAATCGGCAGGCGGTTCAGGTTGACGGCGGGCAGTCAAGACAGGCATCTTCGCCATTCTACGTGGACTTGCCCAATCTCCAAACCGTGTTGCCCCCTGCCCCGCTGCCTTTTGCCGATGACAACTATCTATGGTGGCTGCCCAACCGCGATACCGGCCCACTGCTGGTTGACCCGGGCGATGCCGCGCCGGTGCTGGCACGTTTTGGCGATGGCCCTGCGCCCTGTGCCATCTTGCTGACCCATCACCACCGCGACCATATCGGCGGCGTTCCGGCACTGCTGGCGCACTGGCCGGATATTCCGGTATTTGCCCCGCAGGATGCGCGCATCGCTTATGCAACTACCCGTGTGGCCGCAGCCGATGTGCTACAGGCAGGCGACTACCGTTTTGAAGTGATTGAAGTCCACGGCCATACCCGCAGCCATGTCGCCTATTACGGGCATGGCCTGCTGTTCTGTGGCGATGCCCTGTTCAGCCTGGGTTGCGGGCGGATGTTTGAAGGTGACGCGGCCACCATGCTGGCCTCGCTGGAGCGACTTGCGGCACTGCCCGGCAATACGCTGCTGTGCTGCGCCCATGAGTACACGCTGGCCAATGGCGCGTTTGCCCGCACCGTAATGCCACACAACGCAGCCCTTGCCACACGCCTTGATGCGGCCAGGGCGCAGCGCCAGGCACAGCAGCCGACGCTGCCGGTGCCGCTGTCAAGCGAGCTGGCCAGCAACCCGTTTCTGCGCCTGGATGATGCCGAGGTACGCGCCGCCATCGCGGCTCATCAAGGCCAGCCTGCCACCAACCGCGTTGCGGCTTTTGCCTGCCTGCGCCGCTGGAAAGATGATTTTCGTGCATGAAAACCCTGCGATTTGCCCCACTGCTGCTATGCCTTGCCGCCTTGCCGTTACAGGCCACACCGCCTGCCAGCGACAGCCCGCAACCCGGCACGCCGGCGGCAGAGCCTGCCGCGGAAAGCATGCCAGCGGCTGCCCCGGAACCTGCGCCTGAAACCAGCCCAGTGGCAGCGCCTGCCGAAGCCACTCCCGCCCCTGCCCCCAAGCCAGTACCGGCCAGCATGCGCAACGGCCTGGAAATCCATCAGCAGCTTCTCGACAATCTCTCAGGCTCCGGCTGCGAGTCCGCGCATGCACGCTGGCGCAGCCATTACGCACGCGCCCCGCAGCGCCTGGCCAATCCCGACGACGAGCTGCTGGCGCTGCTTGGCTATGTGGTCGATGAAATCGTCAAGGCCGGACTGCCCAGCGAATACGCACTGATTCCGTTCATCGAAAGCCGCTACAACCCCTCGGCCAGAAGCGGGGCAGGCCCTGCCGGGATGTGGCAGTTCATCGGCAGCACCGCCCGCAATCAGGGCATCACCATGAACGGCAGCTACGATGGCCGCTATTCGGTTATCGAATCCACCCGCGCTGCCGTGCGTTACCTGAAAAGTCTGCACAGGATGTTCGGTGAGAACTGGCAGCTGGCGATGATGGGCTATAACGCCGGTGAATATCGCATCCTCGGCGCCATCCGCCAGAGTGGGCAATCACCGCGCAATGCCGACCCCGGCAAAATCAGCAGCGGCATTCCGGCCATCAGCCGTACCTATGTGGAGAAATTGCATTCGATTTCCTGCCTGATGGAACAAGCCCACAGGCAGGCCGACTGGCGCGCCAAACTGGACCGCCCGGTACCGCGTCTTGTAGCCACCGAAGCGGGCAGCCCCGTCAGCCTGCAACAATGGGCGCAAGCGCGCGCACTCAACCCGGCCATGCTGGCACGCCTCAATCCCGCCCTTGCCAGCGGCGCACTGCGCGCTGACCGCAATGCCCCGCTGCTCTTGGCTCCTGCCGGCCACTTGCCAGCCGCCACTGCGGCAGCTCTCGCCAAGTCCGCATCTACAGGCCATCTGATAGCCGCTGGCAGTGCCGCCAGCCAGCTTGCAGGCCACGGCAGCAAATATCCCCGCCCAGCCACCCATACCGTCAAGCGCGGTGACTCCCTGTGGAGCATCACCCGTCGCCATGGCATCAGCACTGCCGAGCTGATGCGCCTGAACGGCCTGCGCCCGACTTCAACACTACGCCCCGGTATGGTTTTAAAGCTCGACGAAACCCGCCCATAACCGGCAAACTACAGGCTTTCCACCAACTGCAAATGGAGCAGCAAGCATGGGTTTTCTGCAAGGCAAACGCGCACTTATCACCGGCATCGCCAGTGAGCGTTCCATCGCCAACGGCATTGCCGAGGCGATGCGCCGCGAAGGCGCCGAACTGGCTTTCACCTACCAGAACGACAAACTGAAATCGCGCGTTGAAGCCGCCGCCAAAGAATACGGCAGCGATATCGTCATCCCGCTGGATGTCTCATCCGATGCGCAAATCGCCGATTGCTTTGCCGAGCTTGGCAAGCACTGGGACGGCTTTGACATCCTGATTCATGCCATCGCCTATGCCCCGCGCGAAGCCATCGCCGGACAGTTTCTCGATGGCCTGACCCGCGAAAACTTTGCCATTGCCCACGATATTTCCGCCTATTCGCTGGCCGCCCTCACTGCCGCCGCCCGGCCGATGATGGCAGGCCGCAATGGCGCGGTGCTGACGCTCTCCTACCTCGGCGCCGAACGCGCCCTGCAAGGCTACAACGTGATGGGCGTGGCCAAAGCCAGCCTGGAAGCCACGGTGCGTTACCTGGCCTATAACCTTGGCCCCGAAGGCATCCGCGTCAATGCCGTGTCCGCAGGCCCCATCAAAACCCTGGCCGCAGCCGGCATCGGCGGCTTCCGCAAGATTCTGGGCCATGTGGAAGAAAACGCGCCGCTGCGCCGCACCGTCACCATCGAAGAAGTCGGCAATGTCGCCGCCTTCCTGTGCTCGGACCTTGCCAGCGCCGTCACCGGCGAAGTCACCTATGTCGACTCGGGCTATAACATCCTTGGCATGACTGGTCTCAACGACTAAACCTGCCCTCAAGCAGCAAGACCGAAAAACGACAATGCCCCCGGAACCGGGGGCATTTTGTGTATCAGCCGGGCATTCAAATCAAAGCTGGCTTTCGGCCACATCCACCTTGACCTGCTTGCGCAGCTGCGCCACCAGGTTCATCGCCGCCTGATTGCCACTGCCAGCGGCCAGTTGCTGCTGCAATAGCTCGCGCTCGGCAGGCGGCATGGTTTGGTCATCCTTGCCATCGTGTACGGCGCGCACCTGGAACACCATCCAGCTGCCATCGGGCATCTGCACATGCCGCCAGAAGGCGCGCCATCAGTGGGTCTGGGCGCTTCGAAAATCGCCTTCATCGCATCCGCAGTCAGCACCGGCAGATGCCGCATGATGCCGGCAAGTCACGCAGTTGTGCACCCGCTGCCGCAGCCTGGGCGGCCAGCGGCATCACGGTCGACGGATACGAGCCGACCCAGTTTCAACACACATGCCCGCGCGAGACGGGCATCACCTGCGCCCATTTGCCCGTAATCGGTGGCGTGTTTCAACACACATGCCCGCGCGAGATGGGCATACCAATGGTACAGCGCCCCGAGTTTCGGGAGTCTGTTTCAACACACATGCCCGCGCGAGACGGGCACCAGACAGTCCAGCACGATTTCCAGCGTGCTGGTGTTTCAACACACATGCCCGCGCGAGACGGGCAGCCGCGCTTCGTCCAATTAAAGACGCGCTGTGAAGTTTCAACACACATGCCCGCGCGAGACGGGCAAGGTTCTACCCATAACCCCTTTCGCGGCTGGCCGGGTTTCAACACACATGCCCGCGCGAGACGGGCACCGTTCTGGGGACACCACGCCAATTCGTTTCAATGTTTCAACACACATGCCCGCGCGAGACGGGCAGCGAGGCATTGTTGCGCCGTGCGGCGTTGCACATGTTTCAACACACATGCCCGCGCGAGACGGGCACCTCCAAATCGGTTCCGGTTTCATGGGCAAGCCTCGTTTCAACACACATGCCCGCGCGAGACGGGCAGGCTTCCTGTATATCCCGTTTCCTTCAAGGTCTACAGCTCCCTAATTCGCTAATAAAATCACAAAAGCATAAAGATAAGTGCAGCTCAGCCCTTTCAATCACATTCAACTATCCTAATCATATGTTTTCAAAGAGCACCGTAAAATCGCCAACCTCCCCGCATCTTCATGAGAACCACTGATCAGCGCCCACACAATCAAGCTATTCCGGAATAAATCTACCAAAAATCCATTCCATGATATTCCACATAACCCCTCCATTCATTCAAAAATAACAAAGGGTCTTAGGAAGTTAAGCCACTTCAATGGTGAGCTAAGCTTCTGTAA
>JAUMYP010000068.1 GCA_030528565.1 Pseudomonadota bacterium | reverse complement strand
GGCAGGCTGATTTTGGCGGGCTTCTGTGCTGCCGCAGGCAGCGGTTCTGCGGGCATGTCTTGTGCGGCCATCACCCGGTCGATGCGGCCATGCCAGGCGGCGCCCTGGGCGGAAAGCAGGCGCACGCAGTCAGCAGCATAGCTCTCCGGGTTGCGCAAGTTGGGGTCAAGATCTTCCACCGTGGCGCGGCCACGCAACGGGGTGCGCATCGGCCCCGGTTGCAGGCCGCAAATGCGCACCGTGGAGCCGGCCATTTCCGCCGCCCACTGCGCCACCAGTGCCGCGCGCGCCTGCTGGCTGATGGCATACGGCCCCCAAAAGGGTTTGCCTGCATGTTCGGCATCGTCCACCACGAACAACACGGCGGCATCACTGGAGGCCTTCAGCACCGGCATCAGCGCAGAGGTCAGCCACATCGGTGCGGTGACATTGATATGCATGGCGCGCGCCACATGTGCCGGGTCGGTGTACTCCAGCGGTGTCAGCGCACGGAACTCGGCAGCGCAGTGAATCAGGCCATCAAGACGACCAAAGGCATCCTGAATGCGCTCAGCCAGTTGCAGATGGTCGTCGGGCGTAGCGCCTTCCAGGTCCATCGGGTACAGCAGCGGCTCGGGGCCAATGTCTTTCAATACATCGTAAAGCCGGTTCAACATGCGCATATTGCGCCCGGACAGCACCACGGTGGCGCCGGCACGCGCCATCGCCTTTGCCGCAGCCTGCCCCAGCCCGCCGGTCGCGCCGGTCAACAGGATGATGCGCCCGTCAAGGCGCGCTTCTGCCGTTGTACTCACGCCTTGCCAGCTTCGGCCACGATGCGCGCCAGCTCACCGGACTCGAGCAGCTCCAGGGTGATATCGCAACCACCAATCAATTCGCCATTGATGAACAGCTGCGGGAAAGTCGGCCAGTTGGAATAGCGCGGCAAATTGGCGCGCACTTCCGGGTCTTCCAGCACATTGATGGTGCGCAACTCGGTGGCTCCGGCCGCCTTCAGCGCCTGCACCGCGCGGCTGGAAAAGCCACACATCGGGAACTGCGCCGTGCCTTTCATGAACAGCACAATCGGGTGGGATTCAACTTCGCTCTTGATACGCTCCATCACGGACATGGCAACTCCAGATACTGCCTCACGGGCAGAATACGTTGGGGGGAATTAGAATGGCGCATTCTACCGCCAGCCGCGGCCTCCCCGCTGCGGCTTCATTCACCCCCAAAGGAGCAAGCCATGGCCATCGAGCTGCCAGCCCTTCCGTATGACCGCACTGCACTGGAGCCGCATATCTCCGGTGAAACCATCGACTTCCACTACGGCAAGCACCACAAGGCCTATGTGGACAACCTCAACAAGATGATTGAAGGCACCGAGTTTGCCGAGCTTTCGCTGGAAGACATCATCAAAAAATCGCAGGGCGGCATGTTCAACAACGCCGCCCAGGTGTGGAACCACACCTTCTACTGGAACTGCCTGTCGCCCAACGGTGGCGGCGAGCCGACCGGCAAGCTGCTGGAAGCCATCAATGCCGCCTTCGGCGACTTTGCCAAGTTCAAGGAAGAATTCACCAAGACCGCCATCGGCACCTTCGGCTCCGGCTGGGCCTGGCTGGTGCAGCGCCCGGATGGCTCGCTGGCGCTGGTGAGCACCTCCAATGCCGCCACCCCGCTGACCGGCGACGACCAGCCGCTGCTGACCTGCGATGTCTGGGAGCACGCCTATTACATCGACTACCGCAATGCCCGCCCGACCTATCTGGAGCACTTCTGGAGCTTGGTCAACTGGGATTTTGTTGCCAAGAACATGAAGTAAGCGCGCAGCTCCATGCTTGCCACAACGACAAGGCCGGGGATTTCCCGGCCTTGTTGGTTTTCCCCGCAGCTGCTCGCATTGTGAGCAAATCGTTAGGGTCTTAGGAAGTTAAGGATTTAGATAGGCTGCTCGCGCAGAATTTTCATCATG
>JAUMYP010000007.1:48455-82957 GCA_030528565.1 Pseudomonadota bacterium | reverse complement strand
CGGTGGACATCCGCCACAACGCCAAGATTGGCCGGGAAAAACTCGGCCAGTGGGCGAAGCAGCAACTGTCATCCCGTTAACAAGCCACCATTTGTTGCGAAGAATGATGATGCCAACCACTTTTTCATCACAAGACAATCAGCCCTAAAATTTTGCTATGAACAACTTCAACCGCGTGCGCGATTACCTGACCGGCCTTCAGGATCGCATTTGTGCCGCCATTGAACAGGCCGACGGCAAGGCAAAGTTTTTCGAGGATGCCTGGACACGCGAACCAAGCGGTGTGCTGCTGGGCGGTGGCGGGCGTACCCGGGTGCTGCGCGATGGCGCGGTATTCGAACAGGCCGGGATCGGCTTTTCCGATGTATCGGGCAATGCACTGCCACCTTCGGCCACGGCTGCCCGCCCGGAGCTGGCCGGTGCCGCTTGGCGCGCGGTGGGAGTCTCTCTGGTATTCCACCCACTGAATCCTTACTTGCCCACCACGCATGCCAATGTGCGGCATTTTTGTGCGGAAAAAGACGGCGAGGTGGTTGCTGCGTGGTTTGGCGGCGGCTTCGACCTGACGCCGTTCTATCCGTTCGACGAGGACATCCGCCACTGGCACCAGACCGCACATGACTTGTGCGAGCCGTTTGGCGGCCAGGCGCGCTATCAGGCACACAAAAAATGGTGCGACGAGTACTTTTTCTTGAAGCACCGCGGCGAAACCCGCGGCGTGGGCGGGCTGTTCTTTGACGATTTGGACGAAGATTTTGAGCGCGATTTTGCCTATCTGCACGCGGTCGGCGATGGTTTTCTGGATGCCTACCTGCCGATTGTCGAACGCCGCAAGGACACCCCCTATGGCGAGCGCGAACGGCAGTTCCAGCTATACCGTCGTGGCCGCTATGTCGAGTTCAACCTGGTCTTTGACCGCGGCACCCACTTTGGCCTGCAATCCGGTGGCCGCACCGAATCCATCCTGATGAGCATGCCGCCGCTGGCCCGCTGGGAATACGGCTACCAGCCCGAAGCCGGCAGCGCCGAAGCTCGCCTTGCCGATTATTTGCAGCCGCGCGACTGGCTCTCAGAAAACCGCTGAACGCCCTCGACCACTGCTGCTGAGCATGAGCACATTCTGGCGAAACTTTTACCTGCGGCACATCATCTTGCTGCTGGTCACCGCCTTCGGGTTGATGGCATTGTTTCACTACAGTGCGCTGGATCTTTATCTGGCCGATCCTTGGTATGACGCTACCCGGGGGATATGGCCGCATCGTCGCTCGATATGGGCACTGACACTGCATCGCGGCCTGCGGATAGTACTGCTGATCGTGGCATTGGGCTGCTGGTATGCATGGTGGCGGCACAGGCATCAGCCAGAAGGGCGACGCTATCTGCTGCTGGCCGGCAGCAGTGCATTGATCCCGATTCTGGTTGCCAGCGGCAAACGCTTCAGCCCCCTGCATTGCGCCTGGGATGTGGATCGTTATGGTGGCTATGCCCCCTACGCCGATGTGCTCACCCGCATACCGGATGGCATCGCCCCCGGCCACTGCTTTCCCGCCGCCTTCCTGACCAGTGCCAGCTGGCTGATGGCTCTGGGTCTTCTCTTCTACCCCGAGCGCCGCCGTCTGGCGATACTGCTTGGACTATCAGCTTTCTGCCTTGCCCTGGCGCTGGGCTGGGTACAGCAGATGCGCGGCGCCCACTTCTTTTCGCACACGCTCTGGTCACTCTGGCTGAGTTGGGCGGTAATTATATCGTTGCATTACGTACTACGGCTATGGCGCGCACCTCACGGCAACTGCCTCGGACACCCGATATAAAGCGTTGCAGCTCCGACCTGCCGCAGTTGCTCAACTTGCTTGATATTCCACCTATTTGACGCGCTTGACCTTGGCCTGGGTGGCGTTATTGCCCACCCGCAGCCACCAGGCGCCAAGCGCGCCGGGGCGGATGCGCACTTCCGGGTTTTGCGCGCGCACGCCGTACAGGGTGGCATCGTCGGTTTGCTGCCAGACCTGGCCGTTTTCCAGGGTGTACTCGCGGTTGCGGGCAAAGCCACGGAACTCGCCTACCAGTCGGCTTGTAATTGGCTCGTCAGAGCCAAAATCAAAAAAGCCGCGGTTTTTGCGCACCACTTCTTGCCGGCCTTGCTCACGGGCTGCTTCCAGCGCAGCCTCGCTTGGCGCATGGCTGTTCAGCCAGGCATTGAGACTGGCAAGCTCACTGGCACTGAGTTTGTCCAGACCCGCAGCCTTGAACGCCTCGGCGCTCATGCGTTTTTCAATCGGCTCAAACTGCTGCGCTTGCAGGGGCATGACAAACAACATGGCGGTGATGAAAAAACAATGGCGGATTGGCTTCATGGGGCTTCCAATTGCGTGAGTTGCCGCTAGTGTAGTCGCAAGTGAAAGCCAAACAGGCGCTGCCATGTCCCTGATGCTTGATGAAGTGCTTGCCTTGCCTGCCGCATCGGTTTTGAGCGATGCCGACCGGCAGCGTCTTGAGCGCAGCTTGCCAGCGTTGCCGCAGGGCGCGGACTGGCCGTGGCTGGCAGATACGTTGGCGCTTCTGGCAACGCTGGGTGCGGATGCACGGATGCTGGCGGCGGCGATTGTGGATGCGGCAGGGCTTGCGCCGGATGTGTTGAAAACATTGCCGCTGGAGGCGGGAGAAGCTGCGCTGCTGGAAGGTTTGGCCGCCGAGCAGCAAGTGCGCGCCCTGCATGCCGAACAGCGCCAGGGCAGCGACCCGGAGGGACTGCGCCGGCTGTTGCTGGCCATGAGCCAGGACTTGCGCGTGGTGCCGATTCTGCTGGCGCGGCATTTGGCCAGGCTGCGTCATGCCGTGGCTGAAAGCGGTGAAGAAGCCAGCGCCTTGGCGCGGCTGACCCGCGATATCCACGCGCCGCTGGCCAACCGGCTGGGCATCTGGCAACTGAAATGGGAGCTGGAAGACCTGGCCTTCCGCGTGCTGGAGCCGGATGCCTATCGCCGCATCGCCCGGCTGCTGGATGACAAGCGCCGTGACCGCGAGGATTACATTGCCCAGTTCAAGCGTGAACTGGGCGAGGCAGTGGCGGCTGCCGGCATCCAGGCCGATGTCGCAGGCCGCCCCAAGCATATCTACAGCATCTGGCGCAAGATGCAGAAGAAAAACCTGCCGTTCGAGGGTCTGTATGACCTGCGTGCGGTGCGCGTGCTGGTGGACGAAACCGCCGAATGCTACACCGTGCTGGGACTGGTGCATGCGCGCTGGCTGCCGGTGCCGGGCGAGTTCGATGACTACATCGCCCGCCCCAAGGCCAATGACTATCGCTCGCTGCATACCTGCGTGGTCGGGCCGGGTGGCAAGGTGGTGGAAGTGCAAATCCGCACCCGCGAAATGCATGCCCATGCCGAACTGGGCGTGGCCGCGCACTGGCGCTATAAAGAAGGCGGCGCAGGCGATGCGGCGCTGGAGCGCAAGGTCGCATGGATGCGCAAACTGCTTGATGCCAGCAGTGAAGAAGGCGGTGCTGACCTGCAAGCCGGGCTTGACCATGAACTGGTCGAAGACCGCATCTATGCGCTCTCGCCCAAGGGTGAAGTCATCGACCTGCCACAGGGCGCCACGCCGCTGGATTTTGCCTATCGCGTGCATACCGAGGTCGGGCATCGCTGCCGGGGGGCGAAAGTCGATGGCCGCATCGTGACCCTGGATTACAAGCTGCGTACCGGCGAGCGCGTGGAAATCATGACCGGCAAAGTCAGCGAACCGCGCCGTGACTGGCTGCTGCCCGGCAACCGCTTTCTGGCGAGTGCACGCTCGCGCGACAAAGTGCGCGCCTGGTTCCACAAACTCGACCGTGAGCGCAACCAGCAGGCCGGACGCGAGATTCTGGAGCGCGAATTAAAGCGCCTGGGACAGGCCGATGCCGTACTGGATGGCATCCTGCCGCGCTTTCATGCCAGTTCGATAGAGGCATTGTGGATACAGTTGGCGCTGGGCGAAACCAGCCCCACTCAAGTGATACGCGCACTCAGTGATGCGCATAAAACAGAGCAGGCGGCACAGGCCGGGTCACGGCAAGTGGCAGCCATCTCCCCCCATAAAGCGCCGGATGACAACGCAGTCCGCCCCGGCGTTTCGGTCGCCGGAGTGGATAACCTGCTGGTGCATATCGCCCGCTGCTGCCAGCCAGTGCCTGGCGAGCCGGTGGCCGGTTACTTGAGCAAGCGCCGCGGGCTTGCCATGCACCGTGCCAACTGTCCGGCATTGCAGCGCATGGTCGCCGCCGACCCGGCGCGCTGGATGCCGGTGAGCTGGGAAGATGCCGGCGCCAAACAGACGGTGGAAATCGCCATGACCGCCATCGACCGGCGCTATCTGCTGCGCGATGTCAGCAATCTCATCGCCCAGGAAAACCTGCATGTGGGCAATATCCACGGCAACAGCAATGCCCGCGATGGCCGCATCCGGCTGACGATTAATGTGCAAGTGCGTGATTTTGACCAACTCTCGCAACTCATTGGCAAACTCGCCGCCCTGCCCGGCGTCGAGGATGTGCGACGCAACTGACTGATTTCAATGAAAGTGTCATCAATCTTGTGCGCGATGCTTGTTCATCAGCCGCTTCATAATACTTTCTGCTGTAGCGCAGCAGCACGCTTGCCGGTATCGTGCACCAATGCCCAGACACACTGATTCATCCCTGCTGCGTACAGGCCGCTATCTGTGGCGGGTGCCGTTTCTGCTTTGGCATGTGTGCATCAACCTGCCCATCGTGATGGCGGTTATCACCCTGCCGACCCGCAGCATCATGGTGCGCGGATTGCGGCTGGAATACCGCGCCATCAACTGGTGGTCGCGCTGGCTGATGCGGGTATTTGGCATCCGCGTGCGCAGCGTGGGCGCGCCGCTGCCCGGCGCCACCCTGTTTGTCGCCAATCATGTCAGCTGGGTGGATATCGTGGTGCTGCACAGCCAGCGGATGATGGGCTTTGTCGCCAAGCGCGAAATCGCCAGCTGGCCACTGGTCGGCTGGATGGCCTCCAAGGCGGAAACCATTTTTCACCAGCGCGGCAGCCAGGAATCCCTGGGCGATGTCTTGGCATTGATGAGCGAGCGACTCAAAACGGGTTATTCGGTGGGCGCCTTCCCGGAAGGCGGCACCCGCAATGGCCGCGAACTGGGCGCCTTTCACGCACGCATTTTTACCGCCGCAGTAGAAGCCGCCGTGCCGGTACAGCCAGTGGCATTGCGTTATGGCCGTGATGGCACGGCGCAAACCCGGGTCGCCTTCGCCCCGCGCGAGAACTTCCTGCAAAACTTCCTGCGGCTTTTGGGCAACCCGATGATTGATGCCGATGTGATTTTTCTCGACCCCATCCTGCCCGGCAGCACCGAGGCCGAAGGCCGTCGCCGCATCGCCGAAACCGCGCGCGCGCGCATCGCCGCCGTCCTGCCTGCATCGTGAGCCTTGCCTCCAGCCCGTTCCTGCCAGCCCGTGGCCTGCGCAATGGGCATATGCAGTCGGTACTGGCTTCCAGCCCGGCGCGCGCCCGCCATGCCGCCCGCAAACTGGCCGCAGCAGGCGCCACCCACCAGAACTTGACCCTGGATGCCGGTGATAACATCCGCCTGCAAGGGGTTTTGAGCACGCCGCCAAACCATCCGCATAACGCATTGGTGCTGCTATTGCATGGCTGGGAGGGCAGCGCCGAATCCAGTTACATCCGCGCCGCCGCCGCCCGCCTGCTGCAAGACGGCCACCGGGTTTTCCGGCTCAATTTCCGCGACCACGGCGATACCCACCATCTCAACCAGGATATTTTTCATTCTGGCCGGATTGCCGAGGTCGTCGCTGCGACAAGCGATTTGCTCGCACGTCTTGAGGTACAGCGTCTGGCTGTCGCTGGCTGGTCACTGGGCGGCAACTTCGCCCTGCGCCTTGGCCTTGCCGCCCGGGCTGCCCAACTGCCGCTGGCGGCGATTGCCGCCATCTGCCCGGCGATTGACCCGGCGCGCACCATGGAGGCGATGGAAGCCGGCTTGCCACTTTATCTGCGCTATTTCGAGCATAAATGGCGGCGCTCACTGGCGAAAAAACGCGAGCTGTTCCCCGAGCGCCATGATTTTGACGATGCCGTATTGAAGCTGCGGATGCGCCCGCTAACGGCCTATTTCGCCGAGCGCCATACCGATTACGGCTCGCTGGAAAATTATTTCGATGCCTACAATATTGCCGGTGAACGATTGGCCGCCCTGCCCGTCAGCGCCGACATCCTGATGGCCGCCGATGACCCCATCGTGCCGGTAGCCGACTTCCATGCCATCGCCCGCTTGCCCAGCCTCAGGGTTGAGCTGTCCGAATACGGCGGCCATTGCGGCTTTTTGCTGGACTGGCAAATGAACGGCTATGCCGAACACTGGCTGGCCACACGTTTTGCCGCGCTGCTGCAAGACCCACACCCGCCCTGATTGCGCTACCCTGCGGGCTTGTCTTTGCAGCCACACAGGAAATCCCAGATGCAAATCCACAGCAACAGCTTCGCCCACGGCCAGCCCATCCCCGCCGAATTCGCACTCGGCGCACCTGACGGCTTTGGCGGTAACCGCAGCCCGCATCTGGCCTGGAGCGACGTTCCCGCCGCCACGCAATCCTTCGTGCTGCTGTGCATTGATACCGATGCCCCCACTGACGGCGCACTGGTCGCCAGTGGACAGGAGATTCCGGTGGAGCATCCGCGTGGCGACTTCGTGCACTGGGTGGTGATTGACCTCCCGGCCGATGCACGCGAAATCCCCGCTGCTGCCTCATCCGATGGCGTCAGCAAGGGCGGCAAGCCTGGCAGAAACATCCTCGGCAGCGCCCGCCAGGGTCTGAATGACTACACCGGCTGGTTTGCCGGGGACGAAAGCGGCATGCGCGGCGATTATTTCGGCTATGACGGCCCTTACCCACCGCCGCAAGACCTGCGCACCCACCGTTATTTCTTCCGCCTGTTTGCGCTGGATGTGGCCAGGCTCAACCTGCCTGAACGCTTTACCGCCCAAGACGCATTCAGCGCCATGCACGGCCATGTACTGGCCGAAGCCAGCACCTGGGGCAGTTATTCACTGCATCCGTAACGACCGAAGATTCACCAAAGAACCAGGGCAGCGATGTGCTGCCCTGGTTGGATATGAAATATCACTTGCCCAAACGCACACGAGCGGGCAAATCCGTCACTGCCTCGAACTCGAAACGCTTGCCCTCTTGATGGCGCAACAGCAGCCCGAGGCGTTCCAGCCCCAGCAAGTCAGCGCGTGCGGTGGCATAAGTCACGCCTTGCCGTTTCTGGTGCGCAGCAATACTAAGGCGAATATCGGGCTTGGCTAGCAATTGCATCAGGATTTCACGCTGGCGATGGTTCAAAGTCGCACCCAAGCCGTTTGTCGGGTCAAGTTGCGCTTTAGCTTGGCGCAACTCGGCAGTCTTCCTGCCAATGTATGCTTCCAACTGCGAGATGGCAGTCATGATTACCTGCAATTGGTGCGCCACGAAATAGCTGGCATCGCCCTCGTCACTCTCGCTGTACAGATAGGCCTGTAGATAAGCACTTGGCGAGCGCTTGAGCACGGTGGAAATGGAAAAGTATTCACTCAACCAATAGCCGGATTTAAGCATCGACCAATAGAACAGTGCCCGCGCGGTACGGCCATTGCCATCGCAAAACGGGTGGTCATAGCCGACCATGAAGTGCAGCACGATGGCGCGCACCACCGGATGCAGAAACGGCTCATTAGCACCACTGCCATTGGCAAAGTCGCAGAGCGCCTGGATGCGCTCGGGCAGCTCGCTGGCAGGCGGCGGAGTGTGCAGAATACGGCTGGGGTCGCTGCGGTCATACACCACGATGTCATCGGTTTCCACGCGAAAACGTCCGACTTCAGTTGCATCATCCATCGCCGCATCGGTGATACGACGGTGAATATCCAGCAACATTTCCGGGCTGAGCGGCTGGTCTTTCCATTCAGCTAGCGCCTGCATGGTGGCGAAATTGTTGAAAATCATTTGCTCGCTGCGATCCCGCGGCTTGCGTCCGCTATTGAGCATCTCCTTGGCCACCCGGCGGGTGGTGGAGGCGCCCTCAAGCTGGGATGAAGTCATTGCCTCTTCTACCAGGGAGCGATGCAGATATTGGCGCCGCAGGCTATCGGCATCCAGTGCTTCCGTTCCCAGAATGCGCCCGGCCGCCTGCCGATCAAGCAAATGCAGCTTACGCAACATGCTGTCGGTGATGGAGACTTTGAAGCGCGTGCCGGACTTTTCCCGGAACGGCAGTACGATGGCGCGCGCCTGCCGTGCCAGCTTGATGCCCAGCCACCATGCTTCATGGCTCAAGCCCTCCGGCGGTGTACGGTGGCGCAGCCTATCCCAATGGATATAGTCGCCCTCCAGTTCCGGCCCGATGACCTGCCGCTGCCTAAACACGCCCTGAATACTTTCCTTGTCGGCCATCAACTTCAGTATTGCAGGCGCTTTGACCGGTAATTTCATGCCCGATACTCTCAACTGTCAAAAACTATCAATTTATATCAAAATTGATAATTGACCCCAAGAATCTGGTTTGCAACTCAATAAAAATCAATTACTTACAAAATAAATCGCAGAAAAACCTATCAATTTTGATAGGTTTTGATAGCAAATTGATAGATATAGCAGCACAGCAACAACAAGGGCAGCCATCGTGCTGCCCTTGTCGTTTGGCTAACGACGAAGGCAATCAGAGGAAGAGCAGGACTCACGAGGCTGGTGCGATTATCCAAACCGCGTGCAGCAGGCACATATCAACGTTTTTGACGTTTCTCGGCCGGCCAGCCCGAGAATGCGGCTCCTGTCAGAACAACCGGAAGCAGAGGATAAAAAGCCAGCCCCACAAGATACCAAAGCGCAAGACAGCTTGTGCCGAGCAGAGCAGCACCCAGCAAAAACCCTTGACGATATCTTTTCGAGCGTATTGCTGGCTGAGCCAAACGGTATCTTTCGATTTGCTCACGCTCCGCACGCTGCTGTATGCGCAAGGCTTCCATCACTGCTTCTTGCTGTTTTACGTCAAGTTTCATCATGCAGTTCCCGGGTTAAAGCCATTGCCCGCTGTGTCAGATAACAGATGCCGGGGGTTTGCATTTTGCAAACCCCACTTCATCCACTCTGCACATGAAATCCGAGGCAGCCTTCCAGGCTTTACTGATACAGCGGATAGGGCTTGTCGCCGTCGATATTCCATACCTTGTTAGCGCGCGTCACGTCTGCGGGCTTGAGTTTGCCTTCTTCGGCCAGGGCGTACACGGCCGCCTGGGCGATGTGGAAGCGGTCAACCTCGAAGTGGCGGCGCAGGTTGGCGCGGGTATCGGAGCGACCAAAGCCGTCGGTACCCAGCACCACATAGCGCATCGGCACGAATTCGCGGATTTGGTTGGCGAAGGTGCGGATATAGTCGGTGGCGGCAATCGCCGGCCCCTGGCGGCCTTGCAGCAACTGGGTGACATACGGCAGCTGCTTGTGCTTGGCTTCGGGGTTGAGGCGGTTGAAGCGAATCGCCGCCTCACCATCGCGCGCCAGCTCGTTGAAGCTCGGGCAGCTCCAGATATCGGCCTTGATGCCGAATTCGGCTTCCAGCAAATCGGCGGCGGCAATCGCCTCGCGCAGGATGGTGCCGCTGCCCATCAGTTGCACGCGCAGCTCGTCTTTCTTGGCTTTGCCTGCGTCCCGCAGCAGATACATGCCCTTGATGATGCCCTCGGCGCTGCCCTTGGGCATGTCCGGGTGCGGGTAGTTTTCGTTCATCAGGGTCAGATACCAGTACTCGTCCTGCTGCTCGGTCAGCATGCGCTGCATGCCGTGTTGCAGCAGGGTGACCACTTCGTAATGGAAGCTCGGGTCGTAGCTGCGGCAGTTGGGGATGAAGCTGGTCTGGATATGGCTCTGGCCGTCTTCATGTTGCAGCCCCTCGCCATTGAGCGTGGTGCGGCCTGCGGTGCCGCCCAGGAGGAAGCCGCGCGCGCGCATGTCGGCGGCCTGCCAGGCCGAGTCGCCAATACGCTGGAAGCCGAACATCGAGTAATAGATGTAGAACGGCAGCATTTGCAGGTTGTTGGTGCTATAGCTGGTGGCCTGCGCCATCCAGCTGGCAAAGGCACCGGCCTCGCTGATGCCTTCTTCCAGCACCTGACCTGCAGCATCCTCGCGGTAGAACATCAGCTGGTCGGCGTCCACCGGCTTGTATTTCTGGCCTTGCGGGGCATAGATACCGAGCTGGCGGAACAGCCCTTCCATGCCGAAGGTGCGCGCCTCATCAGCCACAATCGGTACGCAGCGCGGGCCGACCTGCTTGTCGCGCAGGATGATGGACAGCGCCTGCACAAACGCCATGGTGGTGCTGATTTCGCGCTCGCCGGTGCTCTTGGTCAGGCGCTCGAAAGCCTCGAGCTTGGGTACCGGCAGCGATTCGTCGGATTTTTGCCGGCGCTGCGGCAGAAAGCCGCCCAGCGCCTTGCGGCGCGCCAGCATGTATTCGACTTCCGGCGAATCCTTGCCCGGATGCAGGAACGGAATCTGGCCGCTTTCCAGTTGCTCGTCGCTGATATTGATATTGAAGCGGTCGCGGAAGGCGCGCACTTCGTCACCATCGAGCTTCTTGGTCTGGTGGGTGGGATTGAGCGCCTCACCGGCATCGCCCATGCCATAGCCCTTGACGGTCTTGGCCAGGATGACGGTCGGCATGCCTTTTTGCTTCATCGCCGCGTCATAGGCGGCATATACCTTGTGCGGGTCGTGACCGCCACGGTTGAGACGCCAGATGTCGGCATCGGAGAGGCTGGACACCAGCGCCGCGGTTTCCGGGTATTTGCCGAAGAAATGCTCGCGCGTGTAGGCGCCACCGAAAGCCTTGCAGTTCTGGTATTCGCCATCGACCGTTTCCATCATCAGGCGGCGCAGCACGCCATCCTTGTCGCGCGCCAGCAGCGGGTCCCAGAGACTGCCCCAGACCAGCTTGATGACATTCCATCCCGCACCACGGAACTGGCCTTCCAGCTCCTGGATAATCTTGCCATTGCCGCGCACCGGGCCGTCCAGGCGTTGCAGATTGCAGTTGATGACGAACACCAGATTGTCCAGCCCCTCGCGCCCGGCGACGGAAATCGCGCCCAGGCTTTCCGGCTCGTCGGTTTCGCCATCGCCCAGGAAGCACCACACCTTGCGGTCGGATTTGGGCATCAGCCCGCGCGCTTCCAGATACTTCCAGGCGCGCGCCTGATAAATCGCGGCAATCGGCCCAAGGCCCATCGACACCGTTGGCAACTGCCAGAAATCCGGCATCAGCCAGGGGTGCGGATAGCTGGAAATGCCCTTGCCATCGACTTCCATGCGGAAGTGGTCAAGCTGGTCTTCGCTGAGCCGGCCTTCAAGGAAGGCGCGCGCATAGATGCCCGGCGAGCTATGCCCCTGCACGCCAATCAAATCGCCCGGATGCTCGGCCGAGGGTGCCCGCCAGAAATGGTTGAAGCCCACGTCATACAGGGTGGCGGAACTGGCAAAGCTGGCGATATGCCCACCCAGGTCGCCGGGCTTGCGGTTGGCGCGCACCACCATCGCCATCGCATTCCAGCGAATCATCGAACGGATGCGCCATTCCATGTCGGCATCGCCCGGCATCTGCGGCTGCAAATGCGCCGGAATGGTATTGATGTATTCGGTGGTCGGCGAGAACGGCAGCTGTGCACCGGCGCGGCGGCTGACCTCCACCATGCTCTGCAACAGATGATGTGCACGCTCGGGGCCATGCACATTCAGCACTGCCTGAATGGACTCAATCCACTCGCGGGTTTCAATCGGGTCGGGGTCGTTTTGCAGCAATTCGTTCAGCCAGTGCATGAGCAATCCGCTATTGATTTCATTGGAAGCGGGCAGTCTAGCCCGGATGCTGAATGAGGTCACGGAAATCTGCCCGCAGATGGGAAAATCCGCTTCAATTGACCCTGATTAGCGCACTCGGCAGGCGGGGTTGAAACCAGCTCACGCACCGGCCTTGGCCGCAATGTGTATTTCAGCATCACCAAGCAGTTCTGAGAGCCTGTTCAAATTCTCTGAGGGACAAAAAGCAAAACGCCTGCGTTGCGGCGCAGGCGTTGCGTTTGCTTCCCGGCAAACTGGTCAAAGGATATAGCGCGACAAATCCGGGTCCTGAATCAGTCCGCCAAGGCGCTCGTCCACATAGGCGCGGTCGATGGTGATGGCCCCGCCCTTGTCCGGTGCATCAAAGCTCAGGCTTTCCAGCAGGCGTTCCAGCACGGTGTGCAGGCGGCGGGCGCCGATGTTTTCCTGACGCTCGTTGACAGTGGCGGAGATTTCCGCGAGGCGCTCGATGGCCTCGTCGGCAAAACTGAGTTTCACCCCCTCGGTGCCCATCAGTTCCACATACTGCCGGGTCAGCGCCGCCTTGGGTTCGGTCAGGATGCGCACGAAGTCGCCCTTGGTGAGTGCGTTCAGCTCCACCCGGATCGGGAAGCGCCCCTGCATTTCAGGAATCAGGTCCGAGGGTTTGGCCAGATGGAAGGCGCCGGAAGCAATGAACAGGATATGGTCGGTCTTGACCGGGCCGTATTTGGTGCTGACGGTGGAGCCTTCCACCAGCGGCAGCAGGTCGCGCTGCACGCCTTCGCGGCTGACATCGGCGCCCATGCCTTCGCTGCGCTTGGCGACCTTGTCGATTTCGTCGATGAACACGATGCCGTGCTGCTCGCAGGCCTCGATTGCTGCTTCGCGCACTTCGTCCTCGTTGACCAGCTTGGCGGCTTCTTCTTCAACCAGCAGCGCGCGTGCAGCCTTGATGCTGAGCTTCTTGCTGTGGGTCTTGCTGCCAGCCAGGCTGGAGAACATCTGCCGCAGCTGCTGCCCCATTTCCTCCATGCCGGGCGGCGCCATGATGTCCACGCCGACATTCACGGCCAGGTCGATTTCAATTTCGCGCTCGTCCAGCTCACCAGCACGCAGGCGCTGGCGGAACTTGCGGCGGGTTTCGTTTTCCTCCGCCGAAGGCTCGTTCTTCACCGCTTCGCCGATGTCGATGGCAAACGGCGTACTGCTGGCCTGACGGCGCGGCAGCAGCGCATCGAGGATGCGGTCCTCGGCGTTTTCCTCGGCCTGGGTACGCACCCGCTGCTTGGCCTGCTCACGGTACAGTTTGACTGCGGTATCGGCCAGGTCACGGATGATTTGCTCCACATCCTTGCCGACATAGCCCACCTCGGTAAAGCGCGTGGCTTCCACCTTCACGAACGGCGCATTGGCAAGCGTGGCCAAACGCCGGGCGATTTCGGTCTTGCCAACGCCAGTGGGGCCAATCATCAGGATGTTTTTCGGCATCACCTCGCGGCGCATGTCTGCATCGAGCTGCATCCTGCGCCAGCGGTTGCGCAGGGCGATGGCGACTGCCCGCTTGGCATCCTGCTGGCCGATGATGTGGCGGTCGAGTTCGGCGACGATTTCGCGCGGGGTCATCGACGCGGAGCTGTTGTCAATCTTGTGCATGGTCATTGCTTCAAAGTTCTTCAACCACGATGTTGTGGTTGGTGTAGATACAGACCTCCCCGGCAATGCCCAGGGCTTCGGTAGCGATTTCGCGCGCTGAAAGCTGTGTGTGCTTGAGCAACCCGCGCGCGGCGGACAGGGCAAACATGCCGCCGGAGCCAATCGCAATCAGGCCATCTTCCGGCTCGATGACATCACCCGTGCCACTGATGATGAGCGAGGTATCACGGTCGGCCACCGCCAGCAGCGCCTCGAGCTTGCCGAAGCGGCGCTCGGTGCGCCAGTCCTTGGCCATCTCCACCGCCGCGCGGGTCAGCTGGCCGTGCTTTTGCAGCTTGGCCTCGAACAATTCGAACAGGGTGAAGGCATCGGCCGCGGCTCCGGCAAAGCCGGCCAGCACCCGGCCGCCCTCGCCCAGCCGCCGTATCTTGCGGGCATTGGCCTTCATCACGGTATGGCCGAGCGTGACCTGGCCGTCACCGGCGATGACCACCTGGTCGCCCCGGCGCACCGAAACGATGGTGGTGGCATGAAACACATTGGGATTGTCTGCTGGGTTCATGATGACTCCTTGTGAACCCAGGAGATGGGGCAGCGGCGCGCAAAATCAAGGCAGTCTTGACGGCTTTCTGTGGGCGCCGTCTTGAGTCGGAGCTCAAGACGGCGTATCAGCACAGTTAGAGCCTGCTCAAAGGCTCACAAATGCTCAATGGCAGCGACGCTGCCCAGGCGGTCGGCAAGTTTCCTCAACAGCGCCAGACGGTTGCCGCGCACTGCCGGGTCGTCGGCATTGACCATGACGTTTTCAAAGAAGCCATCCACCACCGGGCGCAATGCGGCCATTTTTGCCAGCGCGGCCACATAGTCGCGCGCTTGCAGCAGCGGGTCGGTGGCGGCGATGACTTCATCCAGCGCCGTAGCCAGTGCCTGTTCGGCAGGCTCTTGCAGTAATGCCGCATCGACATTGGCCGCGATACCGCCCTCGGCTTTTTTCAGGATATTGCGCGCGCGCTTGTTGGCTGCGGCCAGCGCCGCGGCTTCCGGCAAGCGGGCAAACTCGGCAATCGCCTTCAGGCGGGCATCGAAATCGGTCAGCGAGGCCGGGCGCAATGCAGCCACGGCATCAAACGGCTGCGCGCCAAAGCCGCGTTCTTCGTAATAACTGCGCAGGCGCTCAAGGATAAAGTCGTACAGCTCGTCACTGCTGCTCGCCGCAGTCGGCAGCGCAGTGCCTGCCTGTGCCAGCAATGCGGGCAAATCCAGATTCAAGCCGCCTTCAATCAGGGTACGCGCCAGCCCCAGCGCATTGCGGCGCAGCGCGAACGGGTCCTTGTTGCCGGTGGGCTTCAGCCCTGCGGCAAAGCCGCCTGCCAGGGTATCCAGGCGCTCGGCCACCGCCAGCACCTGGCCGAGTTTTGATGGCGCGATACTGTCGCTGGCATTGCGCGGCATCCAGCCTTCATCAATGGCCTGGGCAACTTCCGCGCTTTCACCCATCGCGGCGGCGTAATGGCGACCGGCGATGCCCTGCAATTCCGGAAACTCACCGACCATGCGCGATTGCAGGTCGGCCTTGGACAGCATGGCCGCGCGCTGCGCCGCCGCCGCATCCACGCCCAGTTGCGCGGCGATACTTGCAGCAAGCTGCTCAACGCGCTGCACCTTGTCGGCGATGCTGCCGAGCTTGTCCTGATATTTGACGCTGGCAAGCCCCGCGTTCATCGAGGCCAGCCCCTGCTTCAGGTCTTCGTCAAAGAAGAACTTGGCATCGGCAAAGCGCGGGCGAATCACGCGCTCATAGCCCTTGCGCACTTCGGCCTCGTCCTTCGATTCGATATTGCTGGTGCCAATGAAGTGCTCGGTGAGGCGGCCTTGCGCATCCAGCACCGGAAAGAACTTCTGGTTGGCCTCCATGGTGGAAATCAGCGCCTCCTGCGGCACGGCCAGGAACTCGCGGCCAAAGGTGCAGGCCACTGCCTGCGGCCATTCGGTGAGGCCATTGACTTCTTCCAGGATGTCGGCGTCGATACGCACCCTGCCGCCGGCCTTGGCTGCGGCCGCCTGCGCCCCGTCCACGATGCGCGTGCGGCGCTCGTCGGCGTCCACCAGCACTTTGGCTTGACGCAGGGTTTCCACATAGACGCCGGGCGAGGCGATTTCCACTTCAGCCGCGTGCATAAAGCGGTGACCGCGGCTGTGGCGACCTGCAGCAATGCCCATCACTTCGCCGGGGGCAATGTCCTCGCCCAGCAGCATCACCAGCCAGTGCAGCGGGCGGGCAAAGGCGTATGGGTGCGCGCCCCAGCGCATCGGCTTGGGGATGGGCATGGCGGCAATCGCGTCATTGACGATGGCCGCCAGCAAGTCACGGGTAGCCGCACCGGGTTTGACGCTGCGGTGGACAAAACGCTCGCCCTTGGCATCGGCAGTTTTTTCAAGCTGCTGCCAGTCAATCCCGGCCTTGGCGGCAAAGCCTTGCAGCGCCTTGGTGGGCTGCCCGGCAGCATCCAGTGCAATCGACAGATACGGCCCCAGCACTTCGCTGCGCTGCTCCGGCTGCATGTCGGCCACACCCGGCAGCAGCACCGCCAGGCGGCGCGGCGTGTACAGCGGTTTGGCGCCAGCCTTGTCCACGGCGATGCCGCGCTTTTCCAGCCCGGCCAGCACGCCGTCAAAAAATGCTTTGGCAAGCCCCGGCAAGGCCTTGACCGGCAATTCTTCAGTGCCCAGTTCAATCAACAGGGGCTGCATGGGGGTGCTCATCGGGCGGCCTCCTTGTGCAAACCGGGAAAGCCCAGTTTCTCGCGTTGTGCGTAATAACCTTCAGCCACCGCGCGCGCCAGATTGCGCACCCGCAGGATGTAACGCTGGCGCTCGGTCACCGAAATCGCGCGGCGCGCATCCAGCAGGTTGAAGCTGTGGCTGGCCTTCATCACCTGCTCGTAGGCTGGCAGCGGCAGACCTGCCTCCACCAGTGCCAGCGCCTCGCGCTCGCAGGCATCGAAACGGTGGAACAGCTCGGCCACATCGGCATATTCAAAGTTGTAGGTGCTCTGCTCCACCTCGTTCTGGTGATAGACATCGCGGTAATGCACTGGCGCGCCGTCTGGGCCATAAGTCCACACCAGGTCGAACACGTTATCGACGTTTTGCAGATACATACACAGCCGTTCAAGGCCGTAGGTGATTTCGCCCAGCACCGGCTTGCATTCCAGACCGCCCGCCTGCTGGAAATAGGTGAACTGGGTGACTTCCATGCCGTTCAGCCAGACTTCCCAGCCCAGCCCCCAGGCGCCCAGCGTCGGCGATTCCCAGTTGTCCTCCACCAGCCGCAGGTCATGCACCCCGGGGTCAACACCCAACGCCTTGAGCGAATCGAAATACAGCTCGACGATATTGTCAGGCGAGGGCTTCATCACCACCTGAAACTGGTAATAGCGTTGCAGGCGGTTTGGGTTTTCGCCATAGCGGCCATCGGTAGGACGGCGCGAAGGCTGCACATAGGCAGCATTCCAAGGCTCAGGGCCCAGCGCGCGCAGGAAGGTGGCCGGGTGGAAGGTGCCGGCACCGACTTCCAGGTCGAGTGGCTGAATCAGAACGCAGCCCTGCGCCGCCCAATAGGCATTGAGGCGCTGGATGAGTTCCTGAAAGGTGATGGAAACGCGGTCGGCGGACATCAATCTGAAATCGCAAAAAACAGCCGCAAATTATAGCGGCCAGCCGTTTGCAGCGACATTCTGCGACAATTCGCAACCATTACCACAGCACACCACCTGCCACCACAGTCATCATGCCTATCCGTCCGCTTCCGCCGCTTCAAGCCTGGCACTGGCTCGTCCAGGCCATCAATCTTGGCATGCGCAACCCGCGTGCGATTTTTGGCGCCGCCCTGCTGCTGGTCGGCAGCCTGTACGCGATGGTGATGGCAGGCGGCGTGCTGGTTGCCCTGTTGGGCGGTGGCGAAGTCAACACCCTGACCCTGCTCATCACCCTGCTGATGGTGGTGGCGATATTCATGCTGATGCCGATACTGGCAGGCGGGCTGATGCATGTGATTGCCGAGGCCGAAGCCGGACGCCCAGTTGCCGCACGCGACCTGTACCGGCCATTTGCACTGGGACGCGCAGGCCGGTTGGCCGCGCTTGGCGGCCTGCAAATCCTGCTGATGGCAGGCGGCATGCTCATCACCCGGCAACTGGCTGGCGAGGCATACATGGCCGCCTACAACGAGGCGCTGAACAGCATCATGCAGCAGCCGCAACAAGCCCCTACCCAGCTGCCTGCGCCGGCGCACCCGGTATTGATGTTTGTCTGGCAGGTCTGCCTCAACTACTTCACCGCCATCACCATGCTGCTGGGCATCGCACTGATAACGCTTTCCGGCAGCAGTGTGCTGGCCGCCATCAAGGCCGCAGCAGGCGCTGCATTGCGCAATTTTGTGGTCAACTTCCTCGCCATCACCCTGTTTTTCGTGGTGACGATGCTCAGCGCCACACTGTTGTCGGTTGTGCTCAGCGCCGTGCTGCTGATGCTCGGTGCACTGTTCATGCCACTGGCGCTGCTGGTCACCTTTGTGCTCGGCATGTGCTTTGCCGCCGTGCTGTTGGTCATCGTCTGCGGTGGCGGCTACCTCATCTGGCGCGACACCTTTGCCGCTGCGCCCGAAGCCCCCGCCCCTGCAACGCAAGGCCGTATCGAGCTTTAATCAGGCTGCCAAAGAGGCCGCCATCGCGGCGCTCAGTTGCGCACCCGCCAGTACGGCAAGCAGCCATGGCAATGCCATCACCAGCGCTATCAGCAGCCGGCCCCACCACGGGGTGCGTTGCGTGGCATTCGGGCGCCACACCACATAGGTATCGGCAATGCGGTCATGCAGGGCGCGGTGCTCGCCTGTGGTTATCAGCAAGTGGCCTATATTGAGCGTGAGCCAGGACAAGCCGCCCGCCAGATGACGTTTGAATGCACGGCCAAGGCCAAGCGGTGCATGCCCGGCGCGCACTTGCAGACCCACCCAGCGCTTGCCCAAGGTGGCGTGTTTGCGGCCAGACTCCAACAGTGGCCAGTACAGCAGCCCCAACAGGATGAATATCAGCAGCGGGATGCCCAGCCCTTGCAGCAGGGCGTGGTGGAAGTTTTCAACGTGCGCCCGGACAAGCCCATCTGCTGCCCACACATCGCGCATATAGCCCAGAAAATCATCTCCCTGGCGGATGCTCCGCTGCATTTGCCAACCCATCGCCTCGCCCAGGGCGCGCCAATGCTGCAGCAACCTGGCATCACGCACCACGGGCAGGGCAGCAGAAAGCAGTGCGGTAGGCATGCCAAGCAGCAGGGCATCCACGCACCAGGCGGCCGTGCGCGGCCATAGTCCGGCGACTGCTGGCAAATCAGGCGGAGTCGGCGGACGCATGTTTTTCACCCGGCGCCAGCAGAGCGGCGGCGACTATCCCGACCTCATACAAGAGATACATCGGAACCATCAGCAAAATCATGGTCACGCCATCGCCGGGCGTAACCAGCATGGCTATCACGGCGATGGCAATCAGCGCATAGCCACGGATTGAGCGCAACTGTGCGGGCTTCACCCAGCCCAGAGCAGCCAGAATCACCAGTGCCACCGGCACTTCAAAGCTGAAACCTGCGGCCAGCGAAATGACCGCGACAAAATCCAGATAGCGGGCGATATCGGGCATCATCGCCACCGCTTCTGGCCGGGTCATGGCCAGAAACTTGAACATCATCGGCAGCAGCAAAAAGTAAGCAAAGGCGCAGCCGGCGTAAAACAGCAGCATGGACGAGGCCATCAGCGGCACGGCCAGACGTTTTTCATGCCGGTAAAGACCGGGGGCGATAAACGCCCACAGCTGGTAGAGCAATACCGGGGCGGCCAGCAGGATGGCCAGATACAGTGCCAGCCGCAGCGGTGTGGAAAACGGGGTCAGCGGGTCGATGGCGACCAGTTGGCTGCCTGCGGGCAGAGCGGCCACCATCGGCGCGGCCAGCAAGCTGTAGAGTTGGCCACTGAAGGCCGCCAGGCCTGCAAACAGCACCCCCACGGTGATGATGACTTTCAAAAGCCGCGCCCGCAGCTCGACCAGATGCGACAGCCAGCCTGCGGCCTCATTCTGGCTCATGGGCGTTGCTCTCCAGCATCAGCGCCCGGGCTTTCACCTGCTGCAGCCTTGGCGGCGGTTTCTGCCTCGAATTGCCGGGCTTCGGCCTCCATCTGCGCCAAAGCCTTGCGCGTGGCTTCCATATTGCGGCGCATCTCCTCGACCTGCAGCTCTTCTTCAAACTCGCTCTTGAGCTTGTGCCAGTGCGCACGCGCACGGCGCACCCACAGCCCGGCAAACCGCGCCGCACGCGGCAGCCGCTCAGGCCCCAGTACCAGCAGCACAATCACTGCCAGGATGATGAGTTCGGGGAAACTGACTTCAAACATCGCCCAATGCCTGCGCGGTCAGCCATCAGGGCTTGTGCTGATGGCTATCCTCGCGGCTTTGCGCCGTGGCAGATGCGGCTTTGCTGCGCGCATCTTCAAGCGCCTGCGGCTCGTCCGGCTCGCGCATGCCTTTTTTGAATTCGCGCACGCCTTTGCCGAGGTCACGCATGCCACGGGTCAATCGCGTGGTGCCGAAAACCACCAGCACGATGACCAGCAGAATCATAAGTTCACGCCAACCCACCATCATTGCCACCCACTAGAAAGCTGAAACGGCAAGGATAACGCAGCATCATTCAACCGGCGGCAGTGGCGTGGTCACCACCCCGCCCTGTTGCGGCGGATTTTCTGGCTGCGGCTGCACAGCTTGTTGTACGGGCTGCGGTGTGCCGGGCGTGGGCATGCGCCCATCAGGCTGCGCCACCGGGGCATACTGCGGCGCTTGCTGCTGCACCGGGGCGCGTCGGCTGCGCGCCGTGGCGCTGGCTTCTTCCAGCGCATCGCGCATGGCTACAGTGGCTTGGCTGCCCGGTTGCGGCGCGCGGTTTTCAAAAATCATGCGCGGGGTCACGCCCTGGCCATACACGGCCTGATTGGCGTCATCGTCGATTCTCAGTACCGCGCCATCCAAAGCCACCCCGGCAAACAGCCCGCGCGAGCGCGACCATGACCAGATTTCCGCCTTGAACTGCGCATCGGTCATGGCCGAGGCATTGCGCCCCACCGGCCCGGCCGCCGCTGCCGCATCCGCACCCAGGGTGAACTTGCCGTTGACGATGTTCTGCACACCACGGTCATTGCGAATCACCAGGATGACATCCGAGGCCTGCACCCCGGCCTGGAAGCCCACGCTGCCACCGACCAGTTTGATGAATACCGGGTTGGACCAACTGCCATCGGTGGTTTTCACCGACATCAGGCCAAGGCCGCGACGCCCCCCGAAAATCAGCCCGGCCTTGATGGTTTCCGGCACCACGATAATCCCGCGCGCCTCATCGAACAGCTTGTCGGGAATCGCTGACTCGGGAATCGCCAGATTCTCGTTCAATACCCGCACCACATCGCGGGCACGCTGGTCTTCTTCTTGCCCGGCCATGGCCGGAGCCGAGGCCAGAAGTGCGGCGGCAAGCGCCAAAGCCGTGAATTTGCGCATGAGCCTGAATCCATGAAAAAGTTGCGCATCAGCATAACGGCAGCGCGCTGCACAATCCCGGCCAGAAGGTAAATCGCGCATTGCCCGGCCAAGGCGGGTATCCTTCCGCGTCTATGCCAGCCCCCATGCCAGCCCTGAACCCGCGCGCCCTGGTGATCGTCAACCTCGGCACCCCTTCTGCCCCCACGGCCGAGGCCGTGCGCCGTTATTTGCGTGAATTCCTGACCGACAAGCGCGTGGTGCAGATTCCGCATTTCATCTGGAAGCCCCTGCTGGACTGGGTCATCCTGCCGCGCAGAAGCCCGGCGGTGGCAGAAAAATATGCCGACATCTGGATGGCCGAAGGCTCACCACTGCTGGCCTATGGCCTGCGCCTTGCCAGCGCCATGGACAGCGCACTGGCTGGCTGGCAGGTACGCGCGGCGATGCGCTATGGCGAGCCGGCACTTGCCCAGGTGGTACAGGCGCTGCATGCCGAAGGCCATCGGGACATCACCGTATTGCCGCTGTATCCGCAGTATTCCACCACCACCACCGGCTCGGTGGAGGATGCCGTGGCCGCCCTGCAACAGCGCTTTGCCGATACCCGCCTGCAGCTGATACGCGATTATCACCAGCATCCGGCCTGGGTCACAGCCATTGCCGGGCGCATCCGCCAGCATTGGGCGCAGCATGGACGCGGCGAGAAGCTGCTGTTCTCCTACCACGGCATCCCCGAGCGCCTGGTGCGGGCGGGCGACCCTTATGCCGCACAGTGCGAGGCCAGCACCGCCGTGATTGCCGCCGCGCTGGATATTCCCCGCGAGGAAATCCTGCTGACCTACCAGTCGCGTTTTGGCCGCGAACGCTGGCTACAGCCCTATACCCTGCCGACGCTGGAGCAACTGGGGCGCGACGGTATCCGCACCCTGGATGTGGTCTGCCCCGGCTTTGCCGTGGACTGCCTGGAAACGCTGGAAGAAATCACCGAGCAAAACGCCGAAGCCTTCCGCGCTGCCGGTGGCGCCGCACTGCGCTATGTCCCCTGCCTCAACGATAGCCCGGCGCATGTCGATGCGCTGGCGGCGCTGCTGCCCCGCTGAACTGCCCTGCCAACGAGAATCTGCCTTGAGCATCCCCCTGCAAGAAACCCGTATCGACATCGCCATTGGCCCGATTGCGGCATTGCGTGGCGGCCAAAGTGGCCAGCCGCGTGTGCTGGCACTGCATGGCTGGCTGGACAATGCCGCCAGCTTCCTGCCGCTGGCACAGCATCTGCACGATATCGAGCTGGTCGCCATCGACCTGCCCGGCCACGGCCATAGCGTGCATCTGCCCGCCGGCATCCCCTATACCTTCGAGCTGGCGGTACACCATGTGCTGGATATCGCCGATGCCCTCGGTTGGCAGCGGTTTACCCTGATGGGGCATTCCATGGGCGCCGCCATTGCCAGCCTGGTGGCGGCCGCGGCGCCCGAGCGCGTGGAAAAACTTGCCTGCATCGAAGCACTGGGCGGCCTGACCCACCCGGCAGAAGAAGCCGGGCAACGGATGCGCGAATCGGTGACTGCCGCACGCGCCCTGCGCGGCAAAAACAAGCGCGTGTTCAGCCAAATCGCGCCCGCCATCTCGGCTCGCATGGCCGCCAACCAGATGAGCGAGCCGGTGGCACGGCTGCTTGTCGAGCGCGGCGTGCAACAGATACCGGAAGGGCTGGTCTGGTCCAGTGACCAGCGGCTGATGGTGCCGACCTTCCTGCGCCCGGTCGAAGCGCAAATCGCCGCCCTGCTGGCCAGCATTGAATGCCCCGCCCAAGTGGTTTTTGCCACGCCCGCACAGCCCTATTTGCCCGATGACCAGCGCCGTCGCCTGGTGGCCGCACTTGGCAACGGTCAGGCGCATTTCCTGCCCGGCAGCCACCATCTGCACATGGAAACACCGGCAGAGGTGGCTGCAGTATTGACCCAGTTCCTCGCCACACCCTAGTCCCGGCCTGCCTGCGGCCTTATACTTGTCAACCGCCCGTTTGTCCTTATGGCCATTCGGAGAAGTCCGTCCGTGAAAAGCACTCCTTAGAGCTTATGAAAAAGTTTTCCTCGCTGATCGTTCCCTTGGCCGTTGCAGCCGTGGCATTGGTTTTGTTTGTGCGCAATACCGACACGCTGTTGCCGCAAAAAATGGCGCCCGAGGTCAAAGCTCAGACCGCTGAACGCTTGTCACCGATTGGCGCGGTGTATTCCGGCTCTACTGGTGCAGCGCTGGCCGCGGCTGCGGCGGCGGCGGCGGCCAAAGCCGCGACTTCGCAGGCAGCTTATGGCGGCACGCTTGATGGCGAAGTCATCTACAACAGCCTGTGCACCGGCTGCCATACCTCGGGCGCAGGTGGCGCCCCGATGCTGAACGCTGCAGGCATTGGCGCACGTCTTGCCAAGTCCGGCCTTGAAACCCTGCACAGGCACGCCATCGAGGGCTTCACCGGCGCTACCGGCACGATGCCCGCCCGCGGCGGCAATCCGGCACTGACCGACGAGCAAGTGATTGCCAGCGTTGACTGGATGGTTGCGCAAAGCAAGTAATCCACCATTTACTCCATGCGCCGCCTCCGGGCGGCGTTTCTTTTTTCCAGCCGCATGAAAATCCCCTTTATCTCACGATTGCCGCTGGGTGCGGCACTCATCCTCGCCCTTGCCGGCTGCCTTGATGTCAGCAAAACGGCCACCGGCAAAGCACTTGCCATTGGTCAGGTACAAGGCCGAGGCAGCGCAAGCCCGCTACAGGGTCAGCAAGTACAGGTCACAGGTGTCATCACCGCACGCATCAGCGCCGGAGATGGCTGGATGTTCAGCCTGCAAGATGCGGGCGATGGTGATGAAAGCACCTCCGATGCGGTGTTTCTGCTGGGAGCGCCCGATAATCTGCAAGTCGGCGCCAGCCTTGCCGTCACCGGCACCGTGCTTGAGCTTGATACCCAAAACGGCAGCCGCATCACCGCCTTGCAGGTCGCGGAAGTGACGCCCATTCCGGCTCGCAACCTGCCTGCTGCGCGGGCAATCCAGCAGCCGCCCAGGCATGAAGCCGACTGGGAAAGACTCGAAGCCATGCGGGTTCGCATCAGCGTGCCGCTGACTTTGACCGGCAGCCAGCACGCCGCCCGCTTTGGCCGCTGGCAGGCCGCTTTTGGCGGACGGCTATGGACACCCACCGAAGTCGCCCTGCCCGGCACCGCCGCCAACCAACTGGCGGCGGAAAACCGCGCCCGCAGCCTGTGGCTGGCCGATGCCGCAGGCCGCAGCAATATGCGCCGCGAAATACCGCGCCTGGGCAGCCAGCTACGCAATGCCGAGGGCATCATTGACGAGCGATACAGCCGCCACCTCCTGCAATTGACCGCCCCCCTGGCGATTGACGCACTGCCCCTGCCTGCGGTGCCAGCGCGGCAAGGCCGCCTGCGCATCGCTGCATTCAACCTGGAAAACCTGTTCAATGGTGATGGCAACGGCGGCGGCTTCCCCACCCCGCGCGGCGCCCAAAACCATGAGCGCTACCAACAGCAATTGGCCAGGCATATCGCAGCGCTGACCGCACTGGATGCCGACATCATCGCCCTGATGGAGCTGGAAAATGACGGCCAGGACGCACTGGCTGCCGAATCGCAACTGCTGGCGGCACTCAATGCCCGCCACGGCGGCGACTGGCGCGCCGTGCCGGTCGCTGCCAATGCCAATCAGGATGCCATCCGCAATGGCGTGATTTACCGCAGCAGCAAGGTGCAGCTTCTGGATACACCCAAGGTGCTCGATAGCGGGCCTTTTGCCCATTCCAGCCGCCCCGCCATCGCTGCACGTTTCCGCACCGATGCCAGCGCACCCTTCGTGGTGATTGCCAACCATCTCAAATCCAAAGGCTGCCGCAATGCACGCGCTGCCGATAGCAACCAGCGCGATGGACAATCATGCTGGAATGCCACCCGGCTTGAATCGGTCAGGCAGCTCGATGGCTGGGTGCAGAGCCAATACGCCGGACAGCCAGTGGTGATGCTCGGCGACTTCAATGCCTATGCCATGGAAGACCCGCCGCGCTGGCTGCTGGTGCATGGCTGGCAAGACGCCTTTGCCGCACTTGGCGTGCAACAGCCGTACTCCTATGTGTATGAAGGCCAGGCCGGGCGACTGGATCATGCTTTCGTGAATCCCCTCATGCGCACATGGCTCACCGCCGCGCACGAATGGCATATCAATGCCGATGAGGCCGAAGGCAGCCGCAAGCCCGAGGCCTCGCCACTGCGCAGCTCCGACCATGACCCGCTGCTGCTGGACTTCAACCCGCGCCATTAAAATGCCCGCATGAATCAACCTGCATTCCCCAGCCAAGACGCCACGCTTGAGCTTTCCGGCCCTGCCGGGCTGCTGGAAGCCATAGTCGAATTTCCCGCTGCCACAACCCGTCGCCAGCCGCTCATCGCCATCGTCTGCCACCCGCTGCCCACCGCAGGCGGCACCATGAACAACAAGGTGGTGACGATGAGCGCGCGCGCGCTGCGTGAGCTCGGCATCGTCACTGTACGCTTCAATTTCCGTGGCACTGGCCATTCGGCGGGGCAATTCGACCACGGCCAGGGCGAGCAGCAAGACTTGGCGGTAGTGGCCGACTGGGTGCGCCAGCATCACCCCGATAGCGCGCTATGGCTGGCCGGTTTCAGCTTTGGCGCTTACGTCTCCATCCAGGCCAGCGCCAGCCTTGCCCCGGCTGCGCTGATTTCACTGGCGCCGCCTGCCGGGCGCTGGGAATTTGCCAACACCACGCCGTCAATGCCGTGGCTGGTGGTGCAGGGTGAAGAAGACGAAATCGTTGACCCGGATGCGGTATATCACTGGCTGGAAGACCTCCAGCCCTCGCGCCTGACGCTGGTGAAAATGCCCGGCTGCTCGCACTTCTTCCACGGCAAACTGGTTGACCTGCGCGGCGTTATCAAAAACACCGCCAAACACTGGCTGCCGCTGCCACTGGCTGAGAGCGAAGTGTCGCAATGAGCGCATCCCCCAGCCAGCTTTATCAGGCCGGTATCGAGCGCGGCCAATGGCAGGACGACCCGGCGCAGCGCGCAGTGATGGTCGAGCTTGACCGTCTGCACCGTGAACTCTCCCGCCCGGCCGAATCCCCCGGACTCATCGCCCGGCTGTTTGGCAACAAACCGACTGCCGCTACCCCACAAGGGCTGTACCTCTGGGGCGGCGTGGGACGCGGCAAGACCTTCATGGTCGATTTGTTTTTCGACTCGCTCGATTTTGCGCAAAAACACCGCGCCCACTTCCACCGCTTCATGCGCGAGCTGCACGAGCGCCTGAAACAGCATAGCGGCGAGCGCGACCCGATGGCCGCCATCGCCCGGCAATGGCGACAGGAAATGCGGGTGCTGGTACTGGACGAATTTTTCGTGACCGACATCGGCGATGCCATGCTGCTTGCCCGCCTTTTGGAGCACCTGTTTACCGAAGGCGTGGTGCTGGTCACCACCTCCAATACCGTGCCTGCCAATCTTTACAAGGACGGCCTGCAACGGGCGCGCTTTCTGCCCGCCATCGCCCTGCTTGAACAGCACTGCGTGGTGTTTGAAATCCAATCCAGCACCGACTATCGCCTGCGCGAGCTGACCCGCTCGCCGGTCTATCAGGTCATCTCCGGCCAGCAAGCCGACGACTGGCTGGCCGAGCGTTGGCAGACCCTGACCCACACCCCGCCCAAGCCCGAGGTGCTGGATGTTGATGGCCGCCCGATTCCCTGCCGCGCCCGCCATCACGGCTTTGTTTGGTTCGACTTCAGCGCCCTGTGCGAAGGCCCGCGCGCGGCCGCCGACTACATCGAAATCGCCCAGGAATTCCACACCGTGCTGATTGGCGGCATCCCGGACTTCAACGGCAGCAATGACGACCCGGCGCGCCGCCTGGTCAATGCCATCGACGAGTTCTACGACCGCCATGTCAATATCATCATCACCGCCGCAGCTTCGCCGGTGGCGCTATATCAGGGCGAGCGCCTGGCGCACGCCTTCGAGCGCACCGCATCGCGGCTGATTGAAATGCAAAGCGCCGAATATCTGGCGCGCGAACACCTGCCGGGCTGACCGGCACAGGAGCGCCCATGAACCCGAACCGCCCGGAAACCAGCCAGCTTGGTTGCGAAACCGCCTATCCCGACCGCTACGATGCCGGGCTGCTGTTTCCGATTCCACGGCAAAGCGCCCGCGATGCCATCGGCATTAGCGGCGATGCCCTGCCCTTCACCGGCTTTGATGCCTGGCATGCCTATGAGCTGAGCTGGCTGGATGCCCGCGGCAGGCCGCGCGTGGCCGTGGCGCGCTTCAGCGTGCCTGCCGACTCGCCCAACCTCATCGAGTCCAAATCCTTCAAGCTCTATCTCAATTCCTTCAATGCCGAGCGCCTAGCCAGCCAAGCCGAGCTGGCAGAGCGCATCTGCCAGGACCTGTCCGCCGCCGCCGGTGCGCCGGTCCATCTACAGTTTGGTCTGCCACCAATCGCCGCGGACGATGCCGAAAGCATCGACGAGATTGAAACGGACATCGACGATTACGGCCCGCCCAACCCGGCCTATCTGAGCGTCAGCGATGAAATCGTGCAGCAGGCGCTTTCATCACAGCTCCTGAAATCCAACTGCCCGGTGACCGGCCAGCCCGACTGGGCCACTGTCATCATCCGCTACCACGGCGCGCGCATCGACCCGGCAGGGCTGCTGCGCTATCTGGTGAGTTTCCGCAACCACCGCGAGTTCCACGAGCAATGCGTCGAGCGCATCTTCATCGAAATCATGCAGCACTGCCGCCCGCAGCAACTCTCGGTTGAAGCCCGTTACACCCGCCGTGGCGGCCTCGACATCAACCCCTGGCGCGCCACCCCCGGCTACCCGCCACCGGTTGCACAGCGCGACCTGCGCCAATGAGCTTGATGATGCGGTTTTAACAAGGCTGCTGCCATGCTCATCGCTCCATTCTTATGGAGCTCACCATGTCTCACCCGCAAACCCCTGAAAACAACGGCGGCAAAGACCCGCGTTTTGCCGGTGTCACCGGCGGTGTTGAAATCGCTGAAGGCGCTGGCGGCGCCCAAACCGTGCAGCAAGAAAAAACCTACACCGTAAAGCCGGGCGATTCGCTGTCCAAGATTGCCAAGAACCTGTACGGCGATGCCAACCGCTGGAAAGAAATCCACGAGGCCAACCGGGAAGAAATCAAAGACCCGGACAAGATTTTCCCCGGCCAAGTGCTGCGCCTGCCCTGACAATCTCTCCTGAAGGAATCTCCATGAACAAGACTCACGCCATTTTTGCCGCTACGCTGGTTTCGGCACTCGCCATCACCGGCTGCAAAAAGAAAGAAGAACCCGCCGTGGTCGCGCCGCCGGCCTCGGCACCTGCGCTGGCCACGCCGCCGGCAACGCAGGCGACCATCAATATCGTCGCGCTGGAGCTGGGCAAGGGCCTGGCCGATGACAAACGCGTGGCCGAAGCCAGCACCCAGTTCGGCACCCAAGACACCATCCATGCCTCGGTCAACACCCAGGGCGATGGCGCAGGCAAAAAGCTCGGCGCACGCTGGACTTATCAGGACGGCACCCTGGTGCATGAAGAAGTCGTGGACATGGTCGGCAACGACAGTATCTATGCCTTCAAAATCAGCAACACCAACCCCTGGCCGACCGGCAACTACAAGGTGGAAATCAGCCTGAACGGCCAGCCGCTGCAAAGCCGCGACTTCACCGTGCAATAAAATACCCGCCATTATTGGCAGCTCCCCCAAGCCAAGGCGCGGCCATCCCGCGCCTTGGCTTTTTCAATCGTCAATACGCCGCACCTCGAAAGCAGTCAGGCAAGCCCCCAGCTGCTCCAGTGTTTCCGCATCCAACTCCTGACCGCGCAGCTCCGCCGGAATATTCACCTGCAAATGCAGATAACGCGCACCGCGGCGGCAAACTTCCGCCGCCAGATGCACTGGCAGCGTCCCCATCACCGTATCGCCGGGCTGGATCAGCGCACAATCCAGATGCGCGATCTGCACCGCCTCAAACCCCTGCTTGCGTGCCCAAATAATCGCGCCTGGATGGCGGGAAATGAAATACTGCGTCATGGCATCTGCCTCGTTTTCAATTTAAACCGGTGGCAATGATGGCAAAAGCCATAAAGCCTTCGTATCCTGCAACATTGCAAGCTGCCATGCCTGTCTGGCACCGGCTCAAACTAACGCTTCTGATAAGGAATTTGCCCATGTCCCATGCCGATACCCAGCCACCGGCCGGCAACACTGAAGAAAAGCGCCAACTACGGATTTACGTCATCAGCGACTACGTCATGCCACTGGTACTGGCCATGCACCAGTACGGCGCACTCATCGACACCCTGCTGCTGATCGAAACCAGATCCAAGCGCGGCCAGGTGGGCGCCGTCAAGAAACAGGCCGAATATCTGCGGCAAGCGCATGGCTGGCAAATTGACTGCAAGGACATCAAGCTCGATCACAACGGCGAAAGCTACGCCAGGCTGAAGCAAGATCTGGCACCCCGCCTTCGCAGCTGGGCTGAACGCCACCGCGATCATCAGCTGGTTTTCGATATTACTGGCGGCACCAAGATCATGGCGCTGGTGCTGCACGATATCGCGAAAGACCTTCGCGATGACCCGGATAGCCGGTTCGACACGCAAATCACCTATACCAGTACCGAAACCGAAGAATTCCAGTGGCTGCTTCCCGATCAGCACCAAGAGCCCATGCAGGTTGCACTGGATATTCGCCAGTTTCTGGAAGTCAGTGGCTATGAAGTCGAATCCATGCTTTCCGATCAGCCGCGTCAGCTTGAAGCCATGGCAGCACGCCGTGAATTGACCGAAAACTTCATGGCTCGGCAGGAGCCCAACCACATCAGCATTCTCAATGCCTGGGCAAACGCAGCCTACAACCCGCATAAAAATCACCCTCGCCCTGAAACCATCAAAAACAATGTGCGCGCCGACAAGGCGTCAGGGCTGCCCGATTACTTCCCCCGCCATATTCTTGAAGAACTCAAAGACAGAGGCATCCTCAGCTTCAAACTCAATGACGGGAAACTCGCCAGCATCACCTTTGCCAATGCCGACTGGGCGCGCTACCTCTCCGGCGGCTGGCTGGAAGAATGGGCCTGGTGGCAGGTCGAGGATATTCCCGGCCTGAGCCGTGGGCTGGGCGTCAGGATCAAGAGAGGAGAAACCCCCAACGAACTCGATCTGGTGCTCTGTCATCGCAACCGCCTGCTGGTGGTAGAAGCCAAGACCGCCACACTCAAGGGACAAAAGAACAAAAGGGGTGGCAGCAAAAGAGACGCCAAAGAAGCCGATGTCATGTACAAGATTGGCGAGATCGCCAGCCGCCTGTCTCATCAGGCCTATGGCACCAAGATGCTGCTTTCCTGGCAGCCGCTTAGCTCCAAAGCACTTGACCGTGCCCGGCAGGGCGCACTGCATGTGGTGGCTCATCCGGAAACCAGCGACAACAAAACGCCCGCCCCCATCCCGCCGGCACAGTTCCGTGCCCGTATTGAAGAGTGGATGACGCAAGGCCGTCTCCCCCTTCCCCGGCAGCACAGATAATGCTTCCGCCCGGCCTTGCCCCCCAGAAATACCTCATGCCGCCCCCCGCCAGGGGGGCGAGTACAGTCGGCTTCTTCGATAGGCCTGGTGATTTTTTAGCCAACTTTTCGCAAAAAAAGCCACAGCCAGCAGACAGCGCGCCTTGTCAGACAACAAAAATCCATAAAAACAATGACTTGCGATACCTTTTAGAAGCAGGGCAACCGGCAAATTCTGGCGAAATTTTAGCCAACTGTTTGGCGAAAAAACGACCACCCCAAACAGCATTGCAAGCAATTGATTGTCAAACAAAATTTTCTGCGGTAGAGTCCCCTCACTGCCCCGACTTTGAGGGGATTAAGACACTTCTCGGTACTGACAGACACGCACTCATCGGTCCCCTCACTGCCCCGACTTTGAGGGGATTAAGACCAACGGCGGCCAAGGTCAAACCGGTTGCTGCATAGTCCCCTCACTGCCCCGACTTTGAGGGGATTAAGACTGCGCCCCGTATTCTACAGCGGCGTCTATTGGGGTCCCCTCACTGCCCCGACTTTGAGGGGATTAAGACCCACCTCGGTTGGTTTCTTTGAAGGAGTGTAAGTCCCCTCACTGCCCCGACTTTGAGGGGATTAAGACCTCTTGTGTTTCATTAGCGAGTGCTTCACGAAGGTCCCCTCACTGCCCCGACTTTGAGGGGATTAAGACCCAATGGTGCGATATACGTGTTCTTTACCTGGGTCCCCTCACTGCCCCGACTTTGAGGGGATTAAGACTGGCGGCCAGGGCGGAAACGCCGGTCGCAATTGCGTCCCCTCACTGCCCCGACTTTGAGGGGATTAAGACATAGCCCTCAAGGGTGTACCTCATCCGCCGAAGTCCCCTCACTGCCCCGACTTTGAGGGGATTAAGACATTCTGGTCATTCTCCAGGTACTTCTTGAACGGGTCCCCTCACTGCCCCGACTTTGAGGGGATTAAGACTTTCTTTCAGTCCATACATCCCCACGTTTTTCTGTCCCCTCACTGCCCCGACTTTGAGGGGATTAAGACGCTTCGCAAGCTGCGACATCAAATTTGATGTCAGTCCCCTCACTGCCCCGACTTTGAGGGGATTAAGACAGACTGCCGGGGTAGATGATTATGCGGGCGAGCGTCCCCTCACTGCCCCGACTTTGAGGGGATTAAGACAATCGGCCGAGAGACCGATGGTGACGTCCTTACGTCCCCTCACTGCCCCGACTTTGAGGGGATTAAGACCAGTGGCCGCGCCCGTTGAAGGCTTCGGCGCGCGTCCCCTCACTGCCCCGACTTTGAGGGGATTAAGACGCACGACGGTTCAATTCATGTTTAGCGAAGTCCGTCCCCTCACTGCCCCGACTTTGAGGGGATTAAGACGCTTTCAGCCAGTATTCCACTTCCAGAACCGTGTGTCCCCTCACTGCCCCGACTTTGAGGGGATTAAGACTGATGCCAAGCGCACAGCCCGACCGTTGCGTCAGTCCCCTCACTGCCCCGACTTTGAGGGGATTAAGACTTTTACTCCTTGGGGTTAAAGTTTCAACGTTGGTCCCCTCACTGCCCCGACTTTGAGGGGATTAAGACACCCTTACGGACGCGACCCATTCGGTTTCCGCGGTCCCCTCACTGCCCCGACTTTGAGGGGATTAAGACTGGATGTCGCTCCCTTGCCGCGCTGAAACACCAGTCCCCTCACTGCCCCGACTTTGAGGGGATTAAGACGAGGATCGACCCCTTCCACCCCCAAGAGTTCGTCCCCTCACTGCCCCGACTTTGAGGGGATTAAGACTCGTGGCTCGGTTACATCACGCCGGGGTAGTAAGTCCCCTCACTGCCCCGACCTTGAGGGGATTAAGACAAATACCATTGCGATTCCTTGCGCGTTTTCTCGGTCCCCTCACTGCCCCGACTTTGAGGGGATTAAGACGGCCATGCGTATTCTCCCCTTTCGGGTTTCGTGCGTCCCCTCACTGCCCCGACCTTGAGGGGATTAAGACAAATACCATTGCGATTCCTTGCGCGTTTTCTCGGTCCCCTCACTGCCCCGACTTTGAGGGGATTAAGACCTTCGGTCGTGTGGACGAAGCCCCTTTCGAGAAGGTCCCCTCACTGCCCCGACTTTGAGGAGATTAAGACGATTGCTCTAGTAAAGAGCGCAAGTGGCATAAGTCCCCTCACTGCCCCGACTTTGAGGGGATTAAGACACAACGGCTTGTGCCCAAGCTGCCACCTTCTTGTCCCCTCACTGCCCCGACTTTGAGGGGATTAAGACATCGTTGTAAACGGCAAAAATATCAACTTTGTTCAGTCCCCTCACTGCCCCGACTTTGAGGGCAATTCAACACCATAAGCCGTAATAGTTCAGCGCTTTTTTCTGTAACACAGCAACTTATCGCTTTTTGTCACATCACAGCTCAGTGATTGCTCCAATAGCCGCAACAAAACAGAGTCCTTCGCCCACTAAATTTTCAAAATCCTCTCAAACCAAAACGCCCGGAAGCAAACCAGCCCCATAAAAAAAACGCCTGCCCAAGTGACCCTGGCAGGCGTGACAGCAAAAAGTTTAGAAGATACAAAGATAACAGCAACGAGTCCGTCAGGAGCTCCAAGCATACCAACTGCTTCCTAAGCCCCAAACAAAATCGCTGCTGCTCTGAAAGCAGAAAAACAGCTCCTGCCCTCCACAGACAGACTCAATCGCTCAGCCACTTGTAAAGCCCATAAGTAAGCCCACCAATTGCCAGGGGTGCAGCTGCAGTACAGGCCACACCTGCCACCATACCACCACCGACCACGCTACCAATAGCAGCCAGGCCGGAGGTAATACCTGCAGCACTCAACCCCTTGACCACACCTGCCGCAGCCACGGTGCCAATCGAACCTGCAACCCCGGTCACACCACCTGCCACACCTGCTACCTTTGCCCCCGCTTCATTACTCATAATCATATCTCCTGTTAACAATTGACTAAATCCAGACCCGCCAGGCAATCAATCTCTGCAATAGAAATAGATAGCAAAGCAAGAAAACACTGCGGCACTCACAGCTGTACCCACTACCACCCCAGCAGCAATTTCCACAGCCGGATCATTGCCACCCCGGACATCGTATTTACCTTCCGACCCCACACCAAAAATCTCATCAAAAAAATCGCCACTACTGCTCATAGCAAACCCCCAGTCAACCAATAAAAATCCCAAAAAGCAACTTCAATACTCACAATACTGCATAAACAAAGCTCAATTCTTTTCTGAATCCACACGAAGGCTTCAGTCAAAAATGAAAATCAGTTTTCATATTGCATACAAATAAGATACCCCCGACATAAAAATCTCCCGGTCAAATTTTCAATATTGCGTTACTTCCCCCTCAATCATCCAGCCACTTGTAAAGGCCATAAGCAATACCACCCAGCGCCAGCGGAGCTGCCGCCACCGTCACCAAGCCTGCCGCCATACCGCCGCCAACCACGCTGCCAATAGTAGCCAGGCCAGAGGTAATTCCCGCAGCACTCAACCCCTTGACCGCACCTGCCGCAGCCACTGCACCAATAGAGCCTGCCACACCAGTTGCACCACCCGCTGCCCCTACCATATTTGCTTTATTCTCGTTGCTCATGATGTTCTCCTGTTTGGATAAAGTGATTATGAAGCGTCATGGATTCGATAAAGGCTTTGCAATATTGCGTTACTTCCCCCTCAATCATCCAGCCACTTGTAAAGGCCATAAGCAATACCACCCAGCGCCAGCGGA
>JAUMYP010000007.1:0-48355 GCA_030528565.1 Pseudomonadota bacterium | reverse complement strand
TCAATCATCCAGCCACTTGTAAAGGCCATAAGCAATACCACCCAGCGCCAGCGGATCTGCATTCTGACAAAAGCACCATCCCATCATCACTTTGCAATATTGCAACCATTAAATACCCAATCTGCTTTGATAAGGCATTTGTTTCCCCCATCCTGAAATGGATACCATACTGACTTATCAAAAGACTGGAAACAATACATCCATAATCACTTTCAAAGATGGCAAATGGGCAATTTATCTCTCTGGCGACTGGCTTGAGGAGTGAACCCAGTGGAAAGTGCATGATATCCATAAGCTGGATGGCTGCAGCATGGAGCCATCATAAAAAACAAGTAAACCCATAACGAGTCTGTTATTTTGTTGTCCTGCAAGAATCGCCTTCTTGTCATTGAAGCGAAAACCGCGACACTTGGTGACAGCAAGACAAGAGCGCCCAAAGATGCCGATGTCATGTACAAAATAAGTGAGATTTCAAGACCCGCCCCGGAGGCGTTCAGAGAGGTTGTACAAGAATGGGCAGAGACCGGAAGGCTCAAAAGACAGTCATGAGTTACTGAAAACAGCCCGGCTCCTCCGCGCTGTTTTTGCAATATTGCAATCTGAACTACAGGCGTTAAATACGGCATGCTTCCTGTCAGACACAACAAACTTGCAAGTGCTTGGGAGAAGCATATGCACATTATCGGCTATGACATCCATAGCAATGCATGCAGACTGCCGGTGCTGAACAGGCTGCGCCGCATTACGCCCTATTGGCAAGCGTCTTTCTTTGTTTGCGACATAAGCGAAAAAGAAGCACTCACACTTTGCAGTGAACTTGCGGAATATCTGAATCCAGATTGCGATAGTCTGCTGCTTGCCCAAGTATATCCCCCCGAAAACGATTGGGCGCTGGCTCCGGCCTGTGTGGCCACCGATGGCATTCACTACATGGAGTGACACATGGCAGACCTGATACTTGACCGCAAAGGTTTTTCGCTGACCTATGAGGGGGAGTGTTTGATTATCCGGCACAAGGAATTGCCCACACGCTCGCTGCCGATGCGCCGAATTGGGAGAATCATTTGCCAGCATGGGGTGAATATCGACACCAAACTGATAGGGCAATGCCAGCGCTTTGGTATTGATTTCATCGTGCTCAACCAACGCTATAGCGAGCATTCTTTTGCCATCCATGCCAACCATTTGCGTCAGGCGCAACGCCGTGTAGCTCAATACCGTATCAGCACTGAGCCAGGGCTGGCTTTCAATCTTTCCAGGCGCCTGGTACTGCACAAGATTTTGCTATCCATCCACTGCACCCAAAATCATGCCGATGAAGAGCTGCATCAGACTTTGCGCAAGCAATGGCATGCCGCTGCCAATGCACAGAGCCTGGATGTTCTTCGCGGACACGAAGGCATTGCCCAGCGCGCCATGTTCAGCCATTGGAAGCAGCAGCTAAGCCCCGAGCTTGGCTTTATTCGCCGTGAACGCAGGCCACCTCCAGACCCGGTCAATGCGTTGCTCTCATTGAGTGCAACGCTGGCGCATCATGAAGCCGTACGCCAATGTCTGGCACATGGACTTGACCCTTGGCTGGGCTTTTATCACCTGCTGACTCCCGGGCGACAATCGCTGGCCTGTGACTTGATGGAACCCTTGCGCCCAGCCCTGGAACTTTGGGTGGTACAACAGTTTCAGCAAAACCATTTGGACTTGCGGCATTTTTCAACCGCCAATGGCGGTTGCATGATAGGCAAACAAGGGCGGGAAATCTTCTATCGGCTCTGGCAGAAAAACATGGCCATCATCCAACGCAGACTGCGCCGCTATGCCCGGCTTTTTAGCCGGCATTTACAGCAAATTGAGGAGACTCCGCCATGCAGCCAGGCTGGTATTTTCTAAGTTACGACATCAAGGGCAGCAGATTGGGGCAGCGAGTGCATCGCCTGATTCGCAAGCAGGCGCAGATGTTGCTGGAATCGCTCTATCTGCATCAGGGCAATGCTGAAAGTGCTGCAAAGTTGCTTCAACAACTCCGCCACGAAGCCAAAGCCTCGGCTCAAAATATCGTGATGTATCGGCTACGGCAAGACAGCCCAATCTATGTTGCCGGACAGATTGCCGATGACCAAGGCATTGTTAATTTGGGATTGCCTCTCATGCAGAAGTTGCAAGGCTTTCACCCAATACCCACTGCCTTGCAAAAGCCATAGCCACAAAGCACAGGCAGGGCTTCAGCAGGCGCTTACGCCCGGATTTGCTCATGCGGTGAATAAGTCAGACAATCACCGCATGAAACGCGGCGATTACAACTATATCTGGCAAGCCGAAGACTGGCCCAACTGGCGCTATGACCTGGCGGCACTGGCAACGCCATTGGCTGAAGTGAGTCAGGCGCAAGGCTTGCTAATCGGGCGTTTGGCCGATGCCGGGCTTGCCTTGCGCGATGAGGCCACGCTCACCGCGCTAACCCAGGAGACCATGAAAACCAGTGAAATCGAAGGTGAACTGCTGCAGGCAGACTCCGTCCGCTCTAGCATCGCCCGCCGCCTGGGCGTGGATATTGGCGCCCTTGCCCCAACAGACCGGCATGTGGACGGCTTGGTCAGCATGGTGCTGGATGCCACCAGCAACTGTACAGCGCCACTGGATGAAGCTCGACTCATGGGCTGGCATGCGGCGCTATTTCCTACCGGCTATTCCGGGCTCAACAAAATCCGGGTAGCCCAGTGGCGCGATGATGCCAATGGCCCAATGCAAGTGGTTTCTGGTGCATACGGGCGGCAAAAAGTGCATTTTGAAGCTCCACCCGCCCGGTATTTGCACGCACAGATGCAGCAGTTTCTCGGCTGGATGAATGCAAAAACACCAGAGCCAGCACTGATAAAGGCCGCACTGGCACATCTGTGGTTTGTCACGCTGCACCCGTTCGATGATGGCAATGGCCGCATTGCCCGTGCCATTGGAGATTTGCTGCTGGCACGCGCCGATGGCAGCCCGCAGCGCTTTTACAGCCTGTCGGCGCAGATTCAGCGCGAGCGCAAAAGCTACTACCAAATACTCGAACACACCCAAAAAGGCACGATGGATGTCACCGCCTGGCTGCAATGGTTCTTGCAAGCATTGCAGTGCGCCATTGAGCAAGCACATATCACGGTCAATGCCGGCCTTGGCCGTGCCCGCTTTTGGCAGCAATGGGGCACACAACCACTCAATCCAAGGCAAGCCAAAGTACTGGGCAAACTGCTTGAAGGTCTGGACAGCCACCTGACCAATCGCAAATGGGCAGCGCTTGCAAAATGCTCAGCAGATACTGCCCTGCGCGATATCAATGACCTGGTAGAGCGCGGCATCCTGGAAAAAACCCATGCCGGGCGCAGCACTCGCTATGTATTAAATATGCTGACTTAGTTTACTCGGGCTGCGCCAGTCTTTCCGATTTTCCTGCCAAGTCAGGAAAATCGGAAACTACCATTCCCCCTGCCAATTCAACCTCACCAAAGGCAGGGCTCGCCCGGGAAAGCCTAATGCTTGAAAAGCACCTTTCGCAATTTTTTCAACTCCTTGTCCAGGCAGTCTTCATCACCCAAAAGCTTTTCTGTGCTTTTGTCTCTATGGCGAACACCATGAGCCATGGCATTGCGCAAATTGGAAAGCAGTCTGAATTCCTGATTGTCGCTTTCCCTGATTCTACCGAGCGCTTTTTCACGACATTCAAAGTCATTGATGGCATTGCTGCCATCTTGCCGCACCGAATGTGAAATATAGCTTTCGAACATATAGGTGATTGCGCGCAAATAGTCTTTGCGCTCCAGATAGCGATCCGCCAGAGCCAGCTCCCATTCCGGGCGCTGGCCTTTTCTGAACCATCCGATATTTTCATTCAAATGGTGGCTAAAGAGCCTCCCCAGAATGCCGGAATGTCCCTGGACATCTTTTATGGCACCGGTAAGACTTTGCTTGGCGTTTTCCGGGTTGTTGGTGCGCTCAAAAAAAGCCGCCTTTGAAAGCAGTCTTGCTTGCTGCTCAGGCATGCCATCTGCTGCAAACAATGGAGCGAACACCCCATAGTCACCGCTGTTTTCATAGGCTGCCAGCGCCTCTACCCAGTCGAGCATTTTAAGCATGCCGCCAAGATTCAGCACTGGTGTTTCTCCGGTATTTGTGTCGGTCATTTCCAGTGCGCCGTAATAAACATCCTGCACCGTCACTTTTTTAACATGGGCAAGATAACGTGCAGCCACCAATGCCAGCATCGGAAGATGACGGAAGCCATGGGTAACATCCAGAATGACTTTTTCACCGGATTTCACCACTTTGGCAAGTTCTGTCAAAACAAGCACCTGTTCATCCTGATTGCGGGCATGCGGGATAATCAGGCACTTGACCTCCATGCCCAGCTTCTGGCTGAGGTATTCGCGATGGATGGCAAGCATTTCCGCTGTCACTTTGCTGTCCCTGACCGCATCGACCAGGGACAGCAGAGCTTCATCATCACTACCCTGGTGGTCAAAAAACACATCCCACATGCTGCCACTGGTGCCGACAAGAACCAGCTTGTCAGCTTTGATATTCTTTGCCAGTGCCATTCCAAAGTAGGGGGATGGATGAATGCTGCCGTCAGGAAGCCGATAGTTGGCCGGGCGATAGCCGCTTTTTGAATCAAGCTGGCTTTTTCCAAGAAGGCTGATTAGTGTGGTCATTATTTTTCCTGATTCAAGGGGCCAGCAAGGTCAATCTTGCAGCGGGATTACTGTGTAGTTTTCTTCAAAGTCAACTATGGAGAGACTCGCCTCCCCATATTTTCCTACGTTTTTCGGAGCCATTTTCTCGGCAACCTGTTTGCCAAGCAACCTAGCCATATCTTTTTCAAGACGATTTTTTCTTATCTGAATATCGTTTCGATCAAAAGACTTGCTTTTCAATGCCTTTTTTGTCCTGTCTATATCGCAAAGCCAGGATTTCTGATTTTCATTTTTTTGGGATGCGATATATTGATCAAGCCTTTCAAACTTTTTACAAAATTCCTCAAAGGACTCCCTTTCTTTTTCGAAGTCTTCTTTTTGCTTGCCATAGGACAACTGCTCTTCCCCCATTTTCTGCCGATGAGCAAGCCAACATAGAAATAATAAACTTACAGCAGGCAACCTCAAGGATTTTTCATTACAAGTGAACTGCATATTTTCCATGTCAAGCACAATATGCTGCGGCTGGCGAGCCTCCTCGGCAGCGCGAACGGTATCGGCAAACCCATGCTTTCCGCTTAACAAGGGGTTTGCTTGAAGTACTTTTTCCGGCAATTCTTCGCGCATGCGCACAAACGGGATTTCCGCCAAATCCACTTCTGCCTCACGAGCATCAAGGGCAGGCTTGCCTTCGCGATAGATGGTTTTGCTTGCAGGCGTGGGGTAGTAAAAGTCGCGATGCCCCTCAAAGCCTTCGGAAACCAGTACATGTGAGAGGCGGTCTTGCGGACGGCCATACAGGGAAAGTCCATAGCCAGCGTAATAGCCCATGGTCTTGCGTCCGCCAGCCATCGAGACATGCACGGCACTTTCCGGGTTGGCGGTCTGTTCGCGAATGAAGCCGGTAATGAAGTCGGCAGCAGCTTCGTTGTCTGCCGGAGTACGGATGTCGTCCAGGGGATTACCCTGGGCGTCGCAGATGATATGAATATTGGCTGCCGTGAAAATGGCCGGTTCCAAGCCGTAGTCATTGCACAGGCAATCAAACTGGGCATCACCTTCGAGCAGAGTAAGGCGAGCATGACGAGCGCCGCTGGCGGTGCTGACAAGATGGATTTCAGTAGGTACAAAAGGCGGCTGCTGGCGCTGGGTCAGTGCATACAGGGTTTCGGTCAGAATTTGCGGAGACATGCCGCTGACTACGACCAGAATGCGCTTGGCGTATTGGTGGGGCTGGAGTTGCTCTTGGGTTTGCATAATCGGTTGTCGATATGGATTGGGTATGTAGTATGTGGTGTCCTGTCTGCGATACCGGGGTTGCAATATTGCACCCCGGCTTCGTAGCAAGAAGCGGCCACAAGGCTCAGCTTCCTTTAAGAGTTCCCAATTTCAGTTGTTTACTCATGTCCTTGACATTCAGATTATTGACCAGCTTGGGAATCCATTCTTCAATGAGACGTGCCACGGCCTGCTTTTCTTCTGCACTCCATTCAATAGATTCATGAGCTTTTTTTGCCAGTGCACGTGCCTGATTATGAATGGTGCCATTGAGGGCTTCTTTTTTACCCCGCAATTTTTGATAGCGAGCTTGCCACTGTCCTTCGATGATAGTGATTTCTTGCATGGCCGGGCTCAGGCTTTGCATTTGAGCCTGGCGTTGTTGCTCTTTTTGTTTTTCCAGTTCATCCGCCTTGTATTTTTGCAGCTTGCTTTCTGCCAATTTGGCATCTTCAGTTTCGTGCAGCATGATGCCAAAGCCGATGGCAGTCTTGGCGCCTGCGCCCAGGTATTTCAGGCCGTGGTCGAGTGCTTGCCAAAGGTCTTGCAGCTCCTGTTGCAAGGTGGCGCTATCGCCTGCGCCAGGGCGTGGCAGGATGGCAAATTGCAGTTTGATATCGCGGGTGGTCAGGTAGGTCACTGGCACGGGGGCATGCCAATCACCGGGCTGGGTATCGGCAGCCAGTGGGTTTTTCCCGCCTTTTTCATACCACTTGCCCATGTGTGGGGTCATGACTTCCACATGCAGGCGGCAGGTTTCCACCGGCAGGGCATCCATGAAGATGAAGCTGCCGCTGTGTTCGGCAACATCGCCTTTTTCCGCGGTGCCAAACCAGCGTTTGAGCAGGGCTTTTCGGTCTTCTGCATCGCCTTGAAAAGCGGTTTCAATCACCGAACGCACCAGCCCCTTGACGGCACTGCCAGGCAGATAGGGGGTGCCGAGGGTGGGGTGCCAAAGGAAGCCGTTTTCCAGCGGGTGCGGGTTGCCAAGGCCGGTGACAAAGTTGCCTGCGCAGTGATAGATGCGCGCCTCACCGCTGCGGGATTCCACCAATTGCCGCAGTTGCAGGGCTTTGGCCTGCAAGGCCTGACTATTGCCAATACTCTTGTTGCAAAACTGATTCAGCCAGTTTTTGCGTTCCTTGGTGTCGGTATCCGAATAGTCACCTTTATAGGCATCAAAAAAGCGCTCGAACCGCAGGCCGTAATGTTGGCCTTGTGCAGCTTTGAGGTCGGCACCTTGGTATAGCGGCAGGTGTTTACTCATGTTTTGCCTCCTCGGTTGCGAGCAGAGCCACGGCAAACTTCTTCAGCCATTCCAGCACCGCCTGCGCCTCGTTCTGGGCAGCCATGTAATGCTGCATGTCGGACTGGGTGATAGCAGCCAGTAGGTCGTTGTTGCCGCTGAAAATGCGGCCTTTACTGTCCTTGCCGCACAACCAAAGGCCAAGGAGGTCGTAGATGGCCTTATGAGAGGTTTCTTTTTTGTCATCTCCCTTGCTTTTACTGCGGTAAAAAGCCATGGCCTGTCCCAGGCCGTTCATATGGATAAGTGCCGGCAGGCCGTTGATATAGCGGCATACTTCAGCTCGGATGGTGGCGTCTTTATTGCGGATGAGTTCAATCTGTTCCAGTGCAAAACGGGCGCGCTCTTGATCCATGGTGGGCAGGTTTTGGATGGTCATGATGTGGCTCCTCAGGCTTGCCGTGCCTTGTTGATGCCCACGCGGCACCAGCCCATGCCGGTGGTTTCGTTACCACCCAGTTGCAGCCAGTTTTTGCCGACAGGCAGCAGGGTTTCAAAACATGCCAGCACTTCGGCAGTGCTTTTGTTGCTGCCACGCTTGCGGGATGCGGTGGCGGTCAGCGGCACATAGAGGATGGTTTCCGGCGGCAGGGTTTCTTCGTACCAGAGTGCGCCGTCTTTGACGGTTTTGGTTTGTGCATCAATGGCGATATGGGCATTGACGGCGGTGGCATTTTGGCTCAAGAAAGTAAAGATATCGTCGTGGACGATGACCAATTGCTGTTGCAATGCCTCTTGTTGCAGAGCGCCACCACTCATTTGCGCAAGTGTTTGCGCCAGCGTATTGATGGCTTCGTTGCCGGTTTGTTCAAAGCGGAACTCTTGCAGGAACAGCGTGGCGTCGCCATTGCCGAATGCAGTGTTTTTGTCCGGGACAGAAACGTCCACTGCACTTATTTGCAGGCCAAGACGTTCGGCGTGCTTGAAGAAACGCTCGACAGCTTGCGGGCAAGTGACCCATTTGAAGGCGCTTTGCAGGGAGCGTACCGGCAAAGCCAGCAGCAGGGCATCGCCTACCAGCAAGGCACCGGCATGGGCTTCTCCTTCGCCCAAGGTACGGCCGAGTTCGGGGCCAAACAATTCCACAGCGTGGTCTTTGCCGGTTTCATGGTGGAAAGCATGGGCGCGCAATGCCCCCTTGACGGAGGAGCCATAGACACAGGGCCAGCCGGTGTGGACTTCACGCTGGATGGGCAGGTCAATGCCGGAAACAGATTGACCCGTACCGGCATGCAGGGCGGTTTCGGTAGTGAGCAACAGCAATGCGGATTGATTGGACATGATGGTTTCCTTGTCGGTCATGGATATTGGCAAGAGGGCTTCAGAACGCCTGCCAGGAACTGGCTGCGGCCGGTGGCATCGGCATCGGCGGTGGTCAATTTGTCGATTTTGAGCGGGCTGCCGTCGGTACTTTCCACATACAGCACGCTGCCGGGCGCCAGCAGGCTTTGCACCGGACGAGCTTTATGGGTGGCCAAATCCCAGCCGCCTTCACGCAGCACGCGCGGGCAGGCCACGGCAAGAATGCGCAAGGACTGGTCGTTGAGGCAGCCTTCCCAAACATCGGTTTCGTTGTGCTTGACCGCTTGGAAGCCTTGCGGAATCCCCGCTGGCAGGCCGTCGACGCAAGGCATGGGGGTCAGCGCATACAGCACGGCACAGCTCTTGGATGTGGCGTTGGCTTGTGGCAATTCCATCTGGTTCTGGCGGCTGACTTGCAGTGCAGCCTGACGGCCTTCACCGCCCAAGCGGATAACACTGCGTTCGGGCAGCAGGGTTTCGTCTTTCAGTCCATGCAGGCACAGCTGGATGCTGACGCCCGATTGCAGGCGCAAATGGCAGGTCTGGTAGAGCAGACCTTCCTGCACTGCACGGCTACTGTTGTCGCGGCCGATACCAAGGCGCGGCTCCGGTTTGAACAACTGGTGGCTTTCGATGACCTGGTCATGTTTGGGGGCTTTGCCTTCCAGCACGGCCTGCATACCGGCATGGGTAAGCCAGGCGTTTTCTACCGGGGCGCTACCGGCCAGCTCGTCCAAGCCATCGACCTTGGCGGGAAACTGCGGCAGATGCACCCTGCCCAAGTCACACTGCATTGGCGTACCCAGCTCCAGCAAAAAATAGTGTTTGGTATCGCCCTGCTGTTTGCACATCAGGTTGGCGGGCGCCGGATAAAGGCGCTTTTCATCCAGGGCAATGAACGGGCCTTGCAGGCGCAGCGATCTCAGGTTATCGCCAAAGCCGATGATATCGGCCAATGGGCTTTGTTCATTAAAGCTGCGCCAATCGCTGCCGTGGCGCTGGTGCCAAGTATCGCCAATCAAGGTACGCAATGCGCCAGCCAGGGTGCGCACCGGCGGGGGGAAAACACTGCCCAGCTCGTTGCTGCCGATACTGCCATGCGGGCGCGATTCGCGAAAAAACCAGGTATCAAACGGGGTGAAGTTACAAACCAGCATGGCTTATTCCTTGTCCAGACCTTTTTGGGCGAGGAAACGCACCAGGAGTGCGGCCTCGGGATTGAAGGGAGATTTCTTGTCAGGCACCGCCTCGCTACCAGCCTCCTCACGCCGCCACTGGTGGCATTGCGCCAGCAACTGCTCAAGCTGCTTTTTCAGGCTTCCGCTATCCAGCCCGGTGCGTTTGTCCAGCCCACCCCAGGAGTGCAGATATTCGGCCAGCAAAAGTTTTTGCAGGGTGGCCTCACTTACCTCGTTGGCCTCGCCAAAACGCTCCAGGATTTGCTGCATGCGGAAGAAGAACTTGTTGGAGAAGCGCTCACCATCGGCCGCGACGGCTTGTTGGGCAAAGTCACGGGCAAGCCGTGCGATTTGCACATCGCCATTGGCATCCAGCGCCTTCTCCCACGGCATGGCCCATTGCAGGGCAAGGCCAGAAGGCTTCCATACACGCACGGCGATGGCATTGCGGCCGGTTTTTTCCTTGGCAATATCGTCCAGCAACTTGTGAGCATCCTGCAGCACCCGGGTCAGCGGGGTGCGGATATGTACGTATTCGATGGCGCCGGAGAGGGTGGAGTCAATAGGCTTGCCCTTGGGGCTGTGTTGCGCAAACAGGTCACGGTACATGGCCTGCAATGCAGCAGCGGCAGGCAGGGCGTCTTCCAGCGGCAACAAGGCCAGCACATCATCGCCACCGGCGTAGATGAGAAAGCCGTTGTGCGCGCGCACGATGTCGCCCACGGCCCGGGTGAAGGCATTGAGCGCTTGGCTGATGGGGTTTTGCTTGTCCTCATCACCCATGTGCTTGCCCAACTGGTCGCCATCCATCAGCAGGATGGCGTAATAGGGCGAAGGCAGGTCTTTTTGCTTGGCGGCATTGCGCAGCTTGTGCAATTGCTGCAGCACCTTGCGTGCCTGGGGCTGCATGTCTGCGCCAAAAATACGCGGGTTTTCCAAGGCTGACGGGAAATACACCTGCCCGTCCAAGCCCGCCCAAAGGCGCTGAAGGCGATTGGCACGGCGTTCCGTTACCGCTTCGCTGACACAACGAATATCAATACTGAATGCGCTATCGGTGCCTACATGGTCTTTTTCATTCAGACCTGTCAGCTCACGGGCAGCGATGTAAAAATCTTCAAAAACCTCTGCCGGCGCATTGCGGATGACCTCGGCCAGCCAAGGCGCGGCGGCCAGGAAGGAAACTGAAGGCACGGCATGCGGCAATTTCCAGCCATGAACATGGCTGGGGATGTAGCCGGGTTTACCTGGTTGGGCGTTGGGTATGGCATCGGCAGCAGGGCCGGGCAAAAGCACGCTGATAGTATCGAAACAGCGCGAGAAGCGGCGCTTGATAAAGGCCATCGCACACAGGCGCTCGCCCTTACGCAGATCGGTGGCAATGCCAGGGCTGCCCGACTGACGCAGCCCGTTCCAGAACTTGTCCACCTCGCTGAGATTGGTTTCAGCAACACCGGAAAGCTCCTGCCAGCCGTCCATCATCATGCATTTATGGCCGGGCTCTTGCGGTGGCACGGTATTGCGCCAGTTCTTGCGGCGGTCAAGCAGGTTGCCGGATGTTGCTTTATCGCTCAGAACCCAGGAGATTTCCCAGAAATTGGCGACCTGTCGGTTCCAAATCTTTTTGGTTTCTTGCCGGGAAACCGCCTTGAAATCTTGTTCCCATACGGCATCAGCCAGTGCCTTCCAAGCATCTTGCACGGCTTTGCCGACACGCTCGGGCTCGAAACCCAGCGGCACTTTTGCCGTGGCGGCTCGGAAGCGGTTGGGGATGCTGCCCTGCTGCGGAAACTTGGATTTTGAGGCGTCCTTATTGGAATTGTCACGGTGTTTGACGTAGAGGTATTCCAGATAGTTTTTATCCGGCACGGGGAATAGCACTTCGCCCCCTTGGCGCTGGATGGCGGCAATCGCAACGCTGGAAAGCCAGGAGAGGATGAACGAGCCCGCCCAGAAATCACGGGTACGACGCGCCTGTGCCACAAAGCCCTGTACCGGCCCCAGCGTGAACTGAAAGATTTGCGTATTGTCGGTATCAACCATGACGGCGAAGCTCCTTGAAGGCAGGGTCATTTTTGAAGCCATCCAGATAATTGTGGATGATGGTGTAGTTGGTTCTGAGTGAGGCAATTTTTTGTACGCGGCCTTTACCGGGCTTGGCTTCTACGGCAATACTGCTGTGCAAGAACATTGCTGGGAGCAAGGTTTGAATGGCGACAAAGCCGTCCTCCAATGCATGGACATGAATGAACAAGGGAGAAGCACGACGCCCTCCCCCCTCGGGAGCGATATCCATCTTTGCGCCATTAGAAGAAAAAAAGTAGTTGTGTGGCAGGCCAAAAACACCACGCATGGGAAGCGCTTTGGGGGCACCGCCTGCTTGTGCCGCCTTCAACACTTCATCATGGTCGGCCTTGAAGTTTTGCCGTGCAGGTTTTCCATTGACTTCATGCTGCCCACTTCTGTCATTGCGTCGACCGTAACCCCGGTATAGCTGCATTTCATCACCCACTGCTTTGAGCGTCTTGATGGCATCTTTGCCCTCGGCGCTGATGTCGATGCGGCAGGCCTGGCTGAAGGCCGTGAAGGGTGGCAGGGGCGATGCCGGTGCGGAAAAGTCCAGCGTGCCGATGAAGTCCTCGATGGCATCGCATGTTCCAAACTCCTGTTTTTCTCCCTGAGCCGGTTGCAGGCACTGGATGGACAGCGAGCCCAACCCCTTGCGCGAGCGGCTGCCCAGGCCGCCAAACAGGCCCAGCGCAATGGCGGCGCGCTCGATGCTGACCTTGTCTTGCGCGTCAAGGTCAGGTGCATATTGCAGAGTGACTTGCAGCGAGGATGGGGGCAGGTAGTCGCGCAGGATTTTGTCCCTGAAGTGGTAAAGCCCCAGCCCCAGCAGGTAGCCGATGCCTTCCAGCTGCGTATCGAGCTCTTTTTTGTTGCACGGCGGGCTGTTGAGCGTGGACTGAACGCACACGGCGCTTTGCCGGGAGTCATTGCCATCACTGGCCTTGCCAAACAGCGCGCCTTCCTTGTGATGCAGGTTTCTCAGGGCCTGTGCCACATCGCCCTGGGCCTCGCGCAAAAAACAGCCCCATTGCGTGGCGCGCCACCAGAAACGCAGAGCGCCCTTGTAGGAGGCATTGCGAAACTGCGTGGCGTCAACCTCTTTGGGTTCTGCGCCGCCCAGAAACATCGGTGTGGTGATTCGATAGTGAAGTATGGTTTCTTTGGGCTTTTTCAAATCCAGCATGACGCTTATCTTTCCTTAACGTTGATTACGGGAATACGCACGGGGTCAGTGCGCTGCGTAAGTGATGCGGGGTATGGACGCAGTAGGCGCCCATCCCCAACGAGGTTTTGCCGCCGATATGCAGCCATTGCCCCAGGGCAAAAGCATTCAGCAACGTGTCCGGGATCAAGCCGGAAATACGAATGACGCCCTGGAGACCTTCAACCGGCACATACTGCCTTTGCCGGTTGGAATAACGCTGGTAGCGAGCCACACGCAATAGAGTTTCCATTTCAAGCCGCGCACAGGCTTGATGCCACGTCTCCCAGTCGGGCAATGTCGGCGGAGTCAGGTACAGCCTTGAGGTGATTTCCAGCCTCCGCTGCAATGCGGCCAGCACATCGCTCAATTCAAGGCTTTCCGGCGGCACACAGTGCCCCTGTTTTTTCAGGAACAATGGGCTGGTGGTATGCAGCTCCAGCCAGCGGGCAGGCAACACCCGCTCCGGGTTCTGCTCCATACCCTCAAACAACACCAGACACTTGACCTTGCCAGCCCCCAGACCGGTTTGTCCGGCCAACTCCCAAGCTTCTGCCACCCAATGAAAGTGCTCGCGCGCAGCGCCCATCAGGGTCATGGAAAAATTGAAGCCTTCGCGTTCGGATGCCCGGGTGAGTGGCGGAGTAATGACAAACGGCGGGGAAACACGGTTTGCTCCACAGTGACCACCCAGACCTTCAGCCTCGAAAATCCGTGCATACACACAGTCATCCGCATGCCGCTCCGTTTTACAGCGACAGGCCAAACGACGCAGGGCATGACCAAAAGCGCCCCGAAGCATTGAGCCGGGGTAATCAATGTTTGCCAGTGGACGCAATGGCTGCACACGCAGATGGCAACGCAGCATTGGCCCTGGCGGCAAAGCCCCCCAAGACATTGCGTTTTCCTCCGTCATGGCATGCTGCACAAGCACTCAAACTCCTTCTCGCAACCCGTGCGAGCATAAATATTTATGAATACAAAATAAACAGGAATCAGATGCCTGCCATCCGTGGCGGGCAGTGCCAATATCCACTTTTTTCCAGCCGTACACGCTGGTTGCAATATTGCAGCGGCGTACAATTCTCCGACTCTTCCACCACCAAGCGAGCCTTTCATGAGCGATACGCCGAAGATTCTCTACACCCTGACCGATGAAGCACCGCTGCTTGCCACGCATTCCTTCCTGCCCATCGTGCAGGCGTTTGCGCAGAGCGCCGGGGTGGCGGTGGAAACCCGCGATATTTCGCTGGCTGCGCGGATTCTGGCGCAGTTTCCGGAGCGTTTGGGTGACAAGAAAGTGGGGGATGATTTGGCGGAACTTGGCGAGCTGGCCAAGCGCCCGGAAGCCAATATCATCAAGCTGCCCAACATCAGCGCCTCCGAGCCGCAATTGAAGGCGGCGATTGCCGAATTGCAGAAGCAGGGCTTTGACCTGCCCGATTACCCGGAAACGGCGGCAACCGAATCCGAAAAAGACATCAAGGCGCGCTATGACCGGGTCAAGGGCAGCGCCGTAAACCCGGTGCTGCGCGAGGGCAATTCCGACCGCCGCGCACCGGCTTCGGTCAAGAATTACGCCAAGAAGCATCCGCACCGCATGGGCGCCTGGAGCGCCGACAGCCAGGCGCATGTGGCGCATATGGATGCAGGCGATTTCTACGGCAGCGAGCAGTCGGTGACCTTCGACCATGATGGCAAGGTGCAGATTGAGCTGCTCGGCAAGGACGGCTCGGATATCGTGCTCAAGTCCAAGGTCAAGCTGCTGCCGGGCGAGGTGCTGGACTCGGCAGTGATGGATGCGGGCAAGCTGGCGGCCTTTGTCGATGCCGAAATTGCCGATGCCAAGGCGCGCGGCACGCTGTTCTCGCTGCACCTGAAAGCCACCATGATGAAGGTCAGCGACCCCATCATGTTCGGCATCGTGGTGCGGCGCTATTACAAGAAGTTGTTTGAAAAGCACGGCGAGCTGCTCGCCCGCATCGGCTTTGAACCGGACAACGGCATTGGTGATTTGTACGCGCGCATGGGTGAAGTCAGCGAAGCCGAGCGCGCCACGCTGGAGGCCACCATTGCCGAGATTTATGCCGAAAACCCGGCGCTGGCGATGGTCAATTCCGACAAGGGCATCACCAATCTGCATGTGCCAAGCGATGTGATTGTTGATGCCTCGATGCCGGCGATGATTCGTGACTCCGGGCGGATGTGGAATGCCCAAGGGCAGTTGCAGGATGCCAAGGCGGTGATTCCCGACCGCTGCTATGCCGGCATCTATCAGGCGGTGATTGACGACTGCAAGGCCCATGGCGCGTTCGACCCGGCCAGTATGGGCAGCGTGCCGAATGTGGGCCTCATGGCACAAAAGGCCGAGGAATACGGCAGCCACGACAAGACCTTCCGCATCCCGCACGATGGCACGGTGCGCGTCACCGACGACAACGGCAAGGTGTGGATGGAGCAGGAAGTGCGCGCAGGCGACATCTTCCGCATGTGCCAGACCAAGGACGCGCCGATTGCCGACTGGGTCAAGCTCGCCGTCAACCGCGCCCGCCTGTCCAATACGCCGGTGGTGTTCTGGCTGGACGAAAACCGCGCCCACGACCGCGAAATCATCGCCAAGGTCAAACGCTATCTGGCCGACCATGACACTGCCGGGCTGGATATCCGCATCCTCTCGCCGGTGGCCGCCATGCAGCACTCGCTCGCACGCATCCGCAAGGGCGAGGACACCATCTCCGCCACCGGCAATGTGCTGCGCGATTATCTGACCGACCTGTTCCCGATTATGGAGCTGGGCACCAGCGCCAAGATGCTCTCCATCGTGCCGCTGATGGCCGGTGGCGGCCTGTTCGAGACCGGCGCCGGTGGCTCCGCGCCCAAGCATGTGCAGCAATTCCAGGCCGAGAACTATCTGCGCTGGGATTCGCTGGGTGAGTTCCTCGCCTTGCAGGCCTCGCTGGAGCATCTGGCCAATACCACCGGCAATGCCCGCGCCCAGGTGCTGGCCGATGCGCTGGACGTGGCCAATGGCCAGTTCCTCGACAACGACAAGTCCCCGACCCGCAAGCTGGGCGGCATCGACAACCGCGGCAGCCACTTCTGGCTCGCCAAATACTGGGCCGATGCGCTGGCCGCACAGGATGCTGATGCCGAACTCAGGGCGCGTTTTGCCAAGCTCGCCAAGGCACTGGACGAGAACGCCGAGAAAATCGTGGCCGAACTCATCGCCGTGCAAGGCCAGAGCGTGGATATCGGCGGCTACTACCGCCCCGACACCGCCAAGACCGATGCCGCGATGCGCCCCAGCGCCACCCTGAACGCGGCGCTGGCTGCGCTGTAAACCGCACGCATCCGGCAATCACACCCACAGCCTGCCAGAAATGGCAGGCTGTTGTTTTTCTGCCCCGCTGTTTCTTGAAACTTCCGGCATCCCCGTCCACCATCGCAACCGATTGCAACCAGATGGAGTGCACACCATGAAGCCGCTTGCCGCCCTGATGCTTGCCCTGTTGCCCGCCGCCGCAATGGCGCAGGCCGTGATTGTCGATTTCAGCAATCCGCCGGACGAGGCCAGCTTGCAGCAGATGGAGCGCGATGGCACGCCTTATCAGAAGCAGCAGGTACAGGCCTATCGCCATCAAGCACGAAGGGATGCAATGATGGCCGCGCGTGGCCTGCCTACCCTGCAACAGCGCAAGCAAGCCAGCATGGCGACGCAGGCCGATGACAAAGCCCTGCCCGAGCGCGTTCCTGCTTTCGATGTCATGCTGGCGGGCTTGCAGGAAGCCTTGCAAACCATGCCAGCGCCTATGGCCGAAATCTCCAGACTCACGGATGCGGCCCAACTGCCCACGCCGCTGACCCGGCAACCGCTGCTGGACGAGGGCTGCACGCTGGCACTCAGTATGCCTTCGGGGCGTGAACTGCGCGCAGGTGGCTTGAATGGCAGCCGTTCGCTGTATCGTTGCGAAGGCTTCTATCTGATGGCCTACGAATGGGATTATTCGCGCCCGCTGCGTGGCCGGGTCACGATTGATGCCAGTGGCTATGAAAAACACCCCGGCAGCGACCGCTACAAGGTGCGCGAAATGACTTTCCCCAGCGGCTCGGGCAGCGTGGAAACCATGCTGTCCTGGATTAGCCCCGGCTATGAAATCCGGCTGGATGTCTATACCCCAGCAGGACGACCGCAGTATGCCGCGCAGCTTGACCGGCTCACCGCGCTGCTGGAGACATTGGCAGCACGCAAGCAGGCGGCCAGCCTTGCAGGGCAATAGCACGCCCCAAGCGCCGGGTTTCCCGCAGGCATCCTGGCTCGGTTAACATCCATCGGGTTCCGTACCGGGGCTTGCCATGTCCGTATCTCGCTCTATCCCTGCGCTGACACTCGGCCTGCTGCTGGCCGCCTGTGGCGTAACTGGCGCAGGCCTGCACCTCATTGATTGCACCCTACGGCAATGACGGGTAAAAAGCCTGCACATTTTGTTATCAAGGTAAATCGCATGAAAAACCTGAGCCTCGCCCTGCTGGCTGCCGCCCTGCTGGCCGCATGCAGCACGGCATCTGAAAAAACCGCCGCGCCGCTGGCTGCAAACCATGCCGGGGCCCATGAGGCCGCACTCGCTGCCGCATTGGCCAGCCCGGCCAGAAGCGCGCAAAACCGCGCCCGTGATGTGTACCGGCACCCGCAGCAAACCCTGCAATTCTTCGGCATCAGCCCAACGCAAACCGTGATTGAAATCAGCCCGGCGGGCGGCTGGTACAGCGAAATCCTCGCCCCCTATCTGCGCGCTGGCCGCTATATCGGCGCACTGCCCAAGGTGCGCGCTGAAAGCCCCTACCAGCGCCTGCATAGCGAGCTGCAAGCCAAAATGGCGCAAGACCCGGTGCATTTTGGCCAGCCGCACTGGCACAGCTATGAGCCACGCAACCCGGTGCTGGGTGAAGCTGGCTCTGCCGATGCGGTACTGACCTTCCGCAATGTGCATAACTGGGTGGCGGCAGGCACGGCCGAAGCCTATTTCAAGGCATTTTTTGAGGTATTGAAGCCCGGCGGCGTGCTGGGTGTGGTGGACCACCGCGCCAAGCCCGGCACCGACCTTGAGGCGATGAAAAAATCCGGCTATCTCACCGAGGCGCTGGTGATTGAATACGCCACCCGCGCCGGTTTCCGGCTGGATGCCAAGAGCGAAGTCAACGCCAACCCGGCGGACAGCGCCAACCACCCCAATGGCGTGTGGACACTGCTGCCGGTTGCCCGGCATGAGGCAGCGGATGCGGAAAAATACCGCGCCATCGGCGAAAGCGACCGCATGACCCTGCGCTTTGTCAAACCCTGACCTGCGCCGTGCTGGTTGCCCTCAACAAACCCTTCAATGTGCTGTGCCAGTTCACTGACCAAAGCCAGCCGCCAAGGGCAACCCTGGCGGCTTTTAGGCTACCGCCGCGCGTGTATGCCGCAGGCCGGCTGGACTATGACTCCGAAGGCTTGCTGCTCTTGACCGATGACGGCGCGCTGGCGCACCGCCTCACCGACCCGCGCCACAAGGCGCCGAAAACCTATTGGGTGCAGGTGGAAGGCGTACCCGATGCGGAAAAGCTCGGCGCGCTGCAACGCGGCGTGCTGCTGAAAGACGGCCTGACCCTGCCCGCGCGCGTGCGCCAGATTGACCCGCCGCAGCTTTGGCCGCGCACCCCGCCGGTACGCTTTCGCAAAACCGTGCCCGATGCCTGGCTGGAAATCACCCTGCGTGAAGGCCGCAACCGCCAGGTGCGGCGCATGACCGCCGCCGTTGGCCTGCCCACCCTGCGGCTGGTGCGGGTGGCGATGGGGCAATACCATCTGGGCGATTTGCAGCCCGGCCAGTGGCGCAGGCTCTAACGTCCGCGCCGGGTGCTCAAGCACAGCAGCACAAATGCCAGCAGCCCCTGAATAACCAGCACGCCCAGCAGCGGTGCCACCATGGCCAGCGTAGCGCCCATCTGGTTGAGCGCCACACTGGCATGAATTGCCGGGGTGGAAGGCGTCAGCCAGCGCAGCCATTGCAAGACTTCCGGCAACGCCGTGGCTGGCCAGGAATAACCGCTGAGAAAAAACAGCGGCAAGGCAGTGACCAGCAGCACCTGTATCACCGCTTCACGCTCGGCCAGCCACAGGCCAAAAAGACAGCCGATAGCGGCGACCGCCAGGCTGAAAACCGGCAACAGCAAAACCGCACCGGCCAGATTGCCGCCATGGGCATAGCCCTGAAATGCAAACAGCCAGCCAAAATAGAACAGGCCTATCAACGTATTGGGTAGCGCCAATGCACTGATGCGGGCAGCCCAGATGCTTGCAGGCATATGGCGCTCGCCACGCTCGCGCTGCCCGGCCACCCACATGCCCGCCGCCATCAGCAGGGTTTGTTGCAGAATCAGCACCGCCACTGCGGGCACCAGCGAGCTGCCATAGCCCTGATGACGGTTAAACAGCGCCGCAGCGTGCAGCTTGACCGGCTCGCGCAAGGCCTGCGCCTTGTCCTCGGACAAGCCCAGCGCACGCAACTGGCGGATTTCAATGCCCGCCGACACGGTCGCCACCGCAGTCGCCAGCCCCAAGAGAGCGCTCTTGTTCAACATGAAATAGCTGCCATTGCCGATGAGGGCGATTTCCACAGGCCGCCCGCGGCTGACATCACGCTTGAGGCTTGCTGGAATCAGGGCATAGCCCTCGATGCGCCGCTGTGCCAGTGCAGCGCGGGCTGCGGACTCCGATGGCAGCACGCTCACCTGTAGCTCCGGGCTGGCCGCCGCATAACGGATGATTTGCCGCGACAGGCTGCTGTTATCCATGTCCACCACCGCCACCGGCACTTGCTCTACCCGTTCGCGCTGGTACGGCCAGGGGTAAAAGAAGCCATACAGCAGCGGCGCAATCAGCCATAGCAGCAGCACGCCCTTGTCGGTCAGCGCCGTTTTCAGGGTATGGACAAAGCTGGAAAAAAAACCGTGCATCATCGTGCCCCCCAACGCTGCGGCAGGCGCAGCGCACGGCCAAGCAGCAGCCCCGCCAGCCACAGCAACACCGCGATGAACGTGATGAAAACCAGCAAGACCGGCAGCACATCCGCCCCGCCTGCCTGCATCTCCAGCAGCCGCACCTGGGCGTGCAAATAATGCGTCAGCGGCAGGGCATTGGCCCATAGCCGCGCGCCTTCGGGCATCGCCAGCAGCGGAAAGACCACGCCTGAGAAAGCATAGGCGGGCGCGGTGATAAAGCCGGTCATCGACAACGCCATGCGCAAAGACAGGGTCAGCAATGCCAGCAGCGCCCCAAGCAGCAGCGACAGGCTGACAAAGGCCAGCAGCAGTGCAGCCAGCCATAGCCAGCTGGAAAGCACTGCATCCACGCTGCTGGCCATCAGCCCAAGCGCCAGCAGGGCATTGGCCGACAATCCCAGCCACGGCCACAACAGGCAGCCGCCAATGGCGGCAAGGCGCTGGCCGGAGTGACCGGCTACCGCACCACTGGCCTGCCACCACTCGCCCAGACTGGCATCACGCAATTTGCGGCCAAGGCTCCAGGCACCGGCAGTCATCGCCAGGATGAACAGCAAGGCGGGCATCAGGCTGTTGCCCAGAAACTGCCGGTAATTGCCAGCGGTATTGAACAGGCTGTACATCCGGCTTTGCAAGGGATTGAAGCGGGCACGCGCCGTGGCCGGACTTTGCCCCAATTTCTCCCGGGTGCGCAGCTCAATCCCGGCAGAAAGCGTGGCGCTTGCCATGCGCACATCGCGTTGCAACAGGCCGGAATAGGCATTCCATTGCGCGTTATGCAAAAGCTCCAGCTCACTGTCCTTGCCGCGCTTGAGATTGCGGGAGAAATCCGCCGGAATCACCAGCAGCGCCGCAACCGCGCCGCTTTTTATCTGCACCTCGGCTTCTGCCGCATCCAGGGGCTGCTGGCTTACCGCAAGCCCCGGGCTTTCATCCAGCATCCGCAGTAGCTGTCTTGAAAGCAGGCTGCCATCCAAATCCAGCACCGCCAGCGGCATCGGGCCAGGCAGTCCGGCAGAAAACATCCACATCACCAGCAGCAATATCAGCGCCGGCAGCCAGGAAAACATCGCCCACTCGCGCGGGCGCTGCCGCAGCTGCCGTGCTTCCAGCGCCGCCGCACGGCGGAAAACCGCTAGCAATCCGGGCGCGGCAGCCGACATCTCAAAGCTCAACCAGGACGCTCATGCCAGGACGCATGCCGGGGATGGGCGCATCCGGGCGCGCCTTGATTTCAAAGCTGCGCACATCAAAGCCGCGGTCGCTGCGGGTTGCGCGCCAGGTAGCAAAATCCGGCAGCACCTGGCTTTGAAAAACGGTAAAACGCAGCTTGCCCTGCTCGGGCAGCGCCGGAATCCGGCCATAAAAATGCGCGCCAATGGCAAACTGCGACAGCTGCGTTTCACGCACATGGAGCACCAGCCACTGCTGCGACAGGTCCACCACCGTCACCGCCGGTACGCCCTGCGGGTTGATTTCGCCACGCCTGGCCAGCACCTTGGCCACCTGCCCAGCCACCGGGCTTTGCAACTGCGATTCGGCGCGCGCCACTTCTGCCTCACGCACCACCGCCGCCACCTGCGCCGCCTGTGCATTGGCGGCTTTGCGGTCTTCGCTGCGGCTGCCTGCGCGCGCCATCGAATACTGTGCCTGTGCGGCCTGCGCCTGGTCACGCGCAGCCTGATAATTGGCCAGCGCCTCATCGCGTTTTTGTGCCGAAAGCAGCCCTTCATCGGCCAGCCTTGCCACCCGCTGCCAGCTTTTTTGCGCAAGCTCGGCTGCGGCTTGAGCCCGCCGTGCATTGGCGCGCGCCATTTCCACTTCCTGCGGACGCGCGCCGTGTTCGGCTTTTTCCGCCACGGCAAGCGCGGCACCATGCGCCGCCTCGGCCTGTGCCAATTTGGCTTCCAGCTCCGGGCTGTCGATACGCAGCAGCGGCGTTCCGGGGCTGACCTGCTGCCCCTCCTGCACCAGCACCTCGGCCACCCGGCCGCTGATTTTCGGCGCGATGTCGATTTCCTCGGCTTCCATCTGCCCTTGCAGAATCACGATTTCAGGTTTTGTACTGCGCCAGAGGCCATAGCCGAGGATGCCCAGCAACAGCAGCGCAGCGACAATCACCCGCCGACGGCGGGAAGAAGAAGGGGCGGATGCAGCCGTCATTACAGTCTCCGGTTATTCATGGGCGATGCGCACATCGGCTCGTTGTGCGTAATGCAGGAATTGCTCCGGCACCCCGGCGCTTTCCAGCAAGGCCGCCAGCGCCAGTACATAGTCATGCGCAATGCGTGCGCTTTCGGTTCGTGCTTTGCTCAACTGGGTCTGCGCATCCATCAATTCGCTGGCGGTACTGCTGCCTTCGCGCAATCCGGCCTGATGCAGCCGCGCCACTTCTTCGGCCAGGCTCACCGCAGGCAGGCTGGCCAGATACTGCTGCCGGGCATCCTCCACGCTACGCCAGTTTTTCTCCACCCAAAGCGCGATGTTTTCACGCGCCTCATGCTGGCTGTATTCCGCCTGCAATAGCCGCTGCTGGTTCGCAGCCAGCATCTGCCGCCGGTCTATCGGCGAAAACAGCGTCCAGCTGGCCTGCACTCCCAGCACCCAGTTGGCACGGCTGCCGCTTTGCAGTTGGCGGCTGCCATAAAGCGCCACCACCGGCTTCAGCCGTGAAGCCGAAACTGCACGCAACTGCTCGGCCTGCGCCGCCAGTGCATTGGCTTTTTCCAGGCCGGGATGATGCGCGGCAGCCAATGCCTGAAACTCGGCCAGCGGCGGCAGGGGTCGGGTATCGACAAACAATGGCGTCGCAAGTTGCAGTGGCTGCTCTTGCTGCAACAGCCGTTGCAGCGCCATCTCGGCCAGCTCCGCATCGCTTTGCGCTTTCAATGCCTCGCGCCGGGCCGACTCCAGCGCCACTTGCGCTTGCAGGCGCTCTACCCTGGCAATCAGCCCTTCTTCCATCATCCGCTGTGCGGCATGGTCATGCCCGGCAATGGCGCGCAAGGCTTCGGCGCGCAAGGCCGCCGCCTGCCGCGCCAGTTGCACGCCGAAATAACGCTGCACCAGCAGACTGTCCAGCTCCGCCGCCGTGTGCCGGACATCGGCCTGCGCCTCATCGCGTTTTGCCGCCGAAAGCGCCTTGGCCGCCTGTAGCAGGCCGCCGGTGTACAACGGCCAGATGGCCGTCAGACTGCGGCCATGAAAGTTTTTTTCGCGCTCGACCTCCAGCGCCCCAGGCAAGCGCGGCACCAGCGGCGGAGCTATCGGCAGCGCGCCGCCGAGGCCATCGGCAATCCCCTGTTGCAGGCTGCCGGTATCCAGTTCCGAATGCAGGTGATAACGGCCTGCCTGCAACGACAGATGGACGCTGGGCGCGCCCAGATTGCGCAGTGCCTGCGCTTGCAGGCGACGGCTCTCCAGTGCTGCCTCGCTGGCTGCCAGTTTCGGCGCCTGCTGCTGCATCAGGCTGCGCGCAGCGGCAAAATCCAGCGGCTGCGGCGGGGCTTGCGCATACAACGGCTGTGCGACCAGCAACACACCTGCCAGCCAATGGCACGCAGTTCTCATCAGCAAGGAAAAACGACTCAAGCACATGACTGCGGATTTTAGAGCCTGTTCAAGGTCTCTTCTCGGTACCCGCAAGTGCATCCCATGTGCAGGGGCAAGACGCACGCCGCCGCCAAGACTGGCTGTCTTGGCAAGGTGTGCAACAAAGCCCCTGTGCATGGGCTGCCTTGCCCAATGGGTTGCACCGCAAAGGCGGCATCTGCGCTGTTGCAAATGCTCGCCGGGCCACCAGCCCGCCTGCGCTTTGCGCCTTGCATCTGCCGCCTTTGCGAAGCAACGGATGCCAAGAAGAGACCTTGAACAGGCTCTTAGTGAAGTTTCCGGGGGCGGAAAAACAAAGCCAAAGCAATGACATCGGCAGCCGCATGCCTATAATCTGCGCCAGCAACGGTTGCCCTTCCCCACGAGGTCTGTTTGCCCAACCTCACCACTACCACAGGCCGCATTCTTCTGGTTGACGACCAGCCGGCCAGCCTGCGGGTGGTCACCCGGCTACTGGAGCGCCAGGGGCATGAGGTCAGCAGCGCAACCCGTGGTGAGGATGCCCTGGCCGGATGTCTTGCGCATCCCCCGGATTTGATTCTGCTGGACATGATGATGCCGGGCATGGACGGTTTTGAGCTGTTGCAGCAAATCCGGCAGGACCCGAAGCTGGCCGCCATCCCGGCCATTTTTCTCACCGCCGCCCAAGACCAGGAACTGCTGTTGCGCGCCTTTGAAAGCGGCGTGGTGGATTACGTCACCAAGCCTTTCCTGGCCGAAGAACTGCTCGCCCGCGTCAATGCGCATCTGGTATTGAAGCTGACCCGTGACCGGCTGGAGCGGGTAGCCACGGAACGCCAGAACCTGGTCAACCTGGTCGCACACGATTTGAAAAACCCGCTGACCAGCGTCCTGTTTGCCAGTGAAATGCTGATGCTTCCCGGTGTGGGGGCCGAGCGCAAGGCGCGCTATCAAAAAATCATCCACGAAGCCACACTGGACGCACTGGGCTACATCAAGAGCTATCTGGAATCGCAATCCCGGCCCCCGGACACAACGCAGCAACAGCAGGCATCACTGCATGAAGTCGTGGACTGGCTGCTTGGGCGCTATGCCCTGCAACTGGAAGCCCGTGGCATTGCTGTCAGCACCCGCCTGCCGGAGCAGGCCGCCATGGTGGCCATCGCGCCGAAGGTGCTGCGCCAGGTCGCGGAAAACCTGGTGACCAATGCCAGCAAATACGCCGCCAGCGGTGGCGAGCTGGAGCTATGGGTGCGCGCCGGCGCCTCCGGCTTCTGGCAACTGGTGGTGCAAGACCGCGGCCCGGGCATCCCCGCAGCGCGGCAACGCGAACTGTTCAAACCCTTCACCCGGCTTTCCGAAGACGACCCGGCCAATGGCCTCTCATCCGGCCTTGGCCTGGCACTGGCGCGACAAATCATCGCCACCGCAGGCGGCCAGCTGTTCTACGAAGACCGCGAAGGCGGCGGCGCACGTTTTGTGATTGAACTGCCCGAAACGCATATTACAAATACAGCAGCACACCCAGCGGATGGTGCAGTCGAGCCACTGTGTACATAAAGGCAAACACCAGCAGTGCCGCCATGTAACAGGTCACCCGGCCTATACGCTTGAATTTGGCGCGCATGGCAAAGATGCCAAGCACGACGTACAACACCAGCAGCAACAACTTCACTACAAGCCAGCCATTGGCAAAAAAGCCCGCAGCCACCGCACCGGAGCGATGCAAGGCCACCAGCAACATGACAGCCGCCGCCAGCAAACAGCTATCAATGCTGTAGCTGGCGTAGCGCAGCAACACATGACGCGGCCAGTTTGCATCCCAGAGTGCCGCCGCACCGCCGCGGATAAAAAACAGCAAGCCCGAGAGCATCACCAGATGCACATGCACGGTTTTGACTTGTGGATAAAACTCCATCATGGCATTTCCGCTCAAAATCCGGGCCTCCACAATAACAGCGATATTTCATGCCATCTGCATCACGCCATGTTTGCATGCATGTTCAGCGGCAAACGCTACAATTCGCGCCCACCCATCCATACGAGAACACCCCATGTCCCAGCAGGAATGGCTGTACGAAAACTTTGAGCCGGCCGGCTCATCCATCGGCTATCGCATCACCCGCAAGCTGGACGAGGTGCAATCGCCGTTCCAGAAAATCGAGATTTACGAATCGACCGACTGGGGCAATCTGATGCTGATTGACGGTGCGATGATGCTGACTGCGCGCGACAATTTCCTCTATCACGAGATGATTGCCCACCCGGTGCTGTTCACCCACGCCGCTCCCAAGCGCGTGGTGATTATCGGCGGTGGCGACTGCGGCACGCTGCGCGAAGTGCTGAAGCACCCGGGCGTTGAAAAAGTCACCCAGTGCGATATCGACGAGCAAGTCACGCGCATGGCGGAAAAATACTTCCCCGAGCTGTGCGAATCCAATGCCGACCCGCGCGCCGAAATCCTGTTCGATGATGGTCTGGCCTATATGAAGAACTGCCCGGAAGGCAGCGTCGATATCGTGATTGTCGATTCCACCGACCCGGTCGGCCCGGCAGAAGGGCTGTTCAATGCCGCGTTCTTTGCCGATTGCGCACGCGCGCTCAAACCCGACGGCATTCTGGTGCAGCAAAGCGAATCGCCGCTGGTGCTGCTTGACCTTATCAAGCAGATGCGCGATGAAATGCGCAAGGCCGGTTTCCAGTCATTCCAGACCCTGCCGTTCCCACAGCCCTGCTACCCGACCGGCTGGTGGAGCGTAACCATGGCGCGCAAAGCCGCCGATGCCGATTTTGCATTCCGCAAACAGGATGCTGCGGCCAAGGGCTTCGACACGCGCTATTACAGCGCCGAAATCCATGCGGGCGCACAGCAGCTGCCGCCATTTGTGGCCGCGGCATTGAAGAAATAAGCACACGCGACAAAATTGCGAAGTACGAAAGCGAAAAGCGCAGGTCTGGCCTGCGCTTTTTCGTTTCACCCGCCGTGAAAATCACGGCTCCATTTCTTTGAAGGCGTCCGCATTTTTGCCGAAAACCCTGGAGCGCTGGCCATTGATGCCAATCATCGGCCAGCGTGGCTGGTAAAGCGTGATTTCGCCACGACGCAGGGCATCTGACAGGGCTTTTTTGTTTCCATTTTGGTGTTCCTCCCAAAACGATAGCTCCCCTTCACGGTGCCAGCTTCCGCCATGATGCGAAAACAGTTGGCAGCTCAGCAGCTCTGCCCTTTTGGCCAAAACATCACACAGCAGATGGTCAGCCTGGCCGTCCTGGTCAAAATCACGTATCAACAGCACACAATCGCTGTCGATTTGCTTGCATCCGGTCAGGTAATTATCACTCAGCAAATACGTCCACCAGTCATCGGCCGGAGCCGGGCTGCCAGCGGCCAAATGGATGACCTCGCGCAAGGCGGCGACATCTTTCAGCATCTCAACCTTGGGGCCATTATTGGCTTGATAGTGGCTTAAGTATTGCAAGGCCTCGGCAATGCGTTTTGCAAACTCGGTATCCCCCCGCGCTTCGGCCTCTTTCTGCAAGGCTTGCGCGGCCAGCCAGCCCTGCCGGCCACTGTAAAAACGCAAATGCCTAAGGTCGAAGTCTTTGCTCTCCACCTTGCCTGCGGCCAGCCGGGCAAGCTGGCTGTTCACAGAGATGCGATGCGGGTCAAGCACTGGTGAGTTGAACAGCACGGCCAGCACGATGGCCAACAGCGATACCGCCACATTCACCCGGCGGATGCCAGAAAGCCATGCCCCAGGCCACAATACGGCGATGGCATAGCCCAGCGCATGACAGGCCAGAATCACCGCAGCCACCATTCCGGCAATGCGCTCCAGCGTCCAGCCATATTGGCCAATGCGCAGCATCAATGCATACAGTGCCAGGCCGGAAAACAAGGGCAGGGTCAGGATGCCCGCATTCACCAGCCAACGCAGCCAACGCGGGTAGGGAACCACCCCCTGGCCATCCTGATACACGGCGTTGACAAACAGCACCATCACCGCGACCAGGCTCATCAGAATCAAGGCGGCCGAACGGGTATTCCACAGCGGCTCCAGTCCGGTCAATGGCAGGCTCAGCACAAACAGCAGGGCAATCAGCGCCACCAGTGGCAACAAACCGGTAAAGATGGCGAGCAGCACCCGCCGGGCAATTTGCACTGGGCGCTGCTGGCTGCGGCCAATCAGGATGCCAAGCCCGGCCATCAGCCCGGTAGCCAGATAGACAAAAGGCTTTTCACGGAACAGCTCGGCAAAAAATTCAATGCCGATAAGTTCGAACAGCCCACCCCACAGATACAGCAGCAACCAGCAAATGCCGATGAACAGCAACATCAGCGCCAGCGTCAGACCGTTCTGCCAGGCCAGCTCGAACAAGTCTGGGTAGCGTGCATTCCAGCGGCCATAGCGCAGGCTGCTCTGCAAATACGGCAGCGCCACAAACAGCGCCGCAGCCGTTGCCAAGCTGAACGGCCATAACACCTTATGGAGGGTAATCCCTACATTGCCCGTAACACTCCAGCCTGCCCAGGCAGCCAAGAGTGCAAACACCACGGCCACGCCTGCAGCCTGCCACCAGAAGCGGCGCTCATCCAGCCGCCGCACACTGAGCAGCATCACGGTTGGCACCGACAACACCAGGGTGTACCAGTACACACAGCCATCCAGCCCGGAGAACGGCCACCAGCCGGCGCCACGACCGTATCCGGCGATATACAGTAGCAAGCCTTGCAGCATGGCAAGGAGCACGATGAATTGCCTGACCGGGCGGGGAAGCGCCACAGGCTCGGCACGGGTTTCTATGCTGGAAATGGACATGACAACCTCGCGTTGCAAACCAGCGCAAGCATGCCATATTCCCGATAGCACACGGGCTTTATGCAAAGTCTGGTTTGGCGGACAGCCTCAACCCGCTTTGACGCTGCAATTACAAGGCATCGGCATCCATTTCGCCGGTACGGATGCGTACTGCACGCTCCAAATCCCAGACAAAAATCTTGCCATCGCCAATCTTGCCAGTACCCGCTGACTGCATGATGGCCTCGACCACCGCATCCACCTGCTCATCCACCACGGCCACTTCAATCTTCAGCTTGGGCAGAAAGTCCACCACATATTCGGCGCCGCGATACAGTTCGGTATGGCCTTTCTGCCGGCCAAAACCTTTGACCTCGATGACTGTCAGGCCGGTTACACCGGCATCGGCCAGCGCCTCGCGGACATCGTCCAGTTTGAAGGGTTTGATGATGGCCATCACCATTTTCATTGCGCGACTCCTGTTTTCCGGGGCTTACTCTGACACACCCGGCTGAAATTTTCCGCCCCGGCCTGCTAGCATTTTTCCCAACCTTCTTTCTACCCCACTGATGGCTGAGCAGCGCGGCATGCACCATGCTGGCAACAAGCCCAACATAAGGAACCTGCCATGATTGACCTGGCCCAACTTGATGACCTTGCCCGCCGCCTGGGCAGCCTGCTGCCTGCGGGACTGCACGAGAGCCGCGCGGAATTGCAGGAGAACTTCAAAACCGTACTGCAAGCCGGGCTGTCCAAGCTGGACCTGGTGACCCGCGAAGAATTTGAAGTGCAGCGCGCGGTGCTTTTGAAAACCCGCGAAAAGCTCGAAGCACTGGAAAAAACCGTTGCCGAGCTGGAAGCGCGTAACGCCGCCGCCCGGCACTGATTCTCAGGCGGCTCCGGGCAGCGTCCTTCTGGCGTTGTCTGTCGATGCCAGACCCGGCGCTTCTCCGGTGTGGCCGTTGCACTTCAGGCCCGGATGCGCTTGAGACATGGCTGACAAGCAGGTATTGGGCGGCTTCAAGGGTTCCTTATCGTTACGGCGATAACAGCCGTTCGTTTACAAGGAGCGAGCAATGGGACTGGCACGAGTGATGAGCCGGGCGCGGGTTGGCGTGCACGCCTGTCCGGTGATGGTAGAAGTGCACTGCGGTGGCGGACTGCCCACGATGTCGATTGTCGGCCTGCCCGAAGCTGCGGTACGCGAAGCGCGCGAGCGAGTGCGTGCGGCCATCATCAATGCGCAACTGGAGTTTCCCGCTGGCCGGGTTACGGTCAATCTGGCACCGGCCGACTTGCGCAAGGACGGCGGCGGTTTTGACCTGCCGATTGCGCTCGGCATTTTGGCCGCCAGCGGCCAGATTCCGCAGCAGGCACTGGCGGATTGCGAGTTCATTGGCGAGCTGGGGCTAAGTGGCGAACTGCGCGCCACCGGCGCGGTGCTGCCTGCCGCACTCGCGGTGGCCGATAGCGGCAGAACCCTGGTACTGGCCGCAGGCGATGGTGCTGAAGCCGCCCTCGCCCCCAAGGCCGATATCCGCTGCGCACGCACCTTGTTGCAGGTGTTTGCAGCATTGCGTGGCGGCGCGGCGCTGCCAGAGGCTGAAAAATCGCCATCCCTCGCCCCCGCCACCATCCCCGACCTTGCCGATGTGCGCGGTCAGGCACAGGCACGGCGGGCGCTGGAAGTCGCCGCTGCCGGGCAACATCACCTGCTGCTGACCGGCAGCCCCGGCTGCGGCAAAACCCTGCTGGCCTCACGCCTGCCGGGTATCCTGCCGCCGATGGATGAGCGCGACGCACTGGAAAGCGCCGCCATCCAGTCCATTTCCAGCCACGGCTTCAACCCGGCACACTGGCAGCAGCGGCCATTCCGCAGCCCGCATCACACCGCCAGCGCCGTGGCGCTGGCAGGCGGCGGCACCAGCCCGCGCCCCGGCGAAATTTCTCTGGCGCATCACGGCGTGTTGTTTCTGGACGAATTGCCCGAATGGAGCCGCAGCGCGCTGGAAGTGCTGCGCCAGCCGCTGGAATCGGGCAGCATCACGGTATCGCGCGCGGCAAGGCAATGCGAGTTTCCGGCATGCTTCCAGTTGATTGCGGCGATGAATCCCTGTCCCTGCGGCTGGGCTGGCGATGATTCCGGGCGCTGCCGCTGCGCACCGGAAAGCATCGCCCGCTACCGCGCCCGCATTTCCGGCCCCTTGCTCGACCGCATTGACCTGCATGTCAGCGTGCCGCGCCTGCCACCGGCCACATTGGCTGCCGCAGCACCGCCGGGCGAGAGCAGTGCCGCCGTACGGCTACGGGTGATGGCCGCAAGGCAGCGGCAACTGGCGCGTGCGGGCAAGCCCAATGCCCTGCTCAGCCAGCAAGAGCTGCTGCGCGACTGCGCATTGCCCGCTGCCGGGCAGAAAATGCTGGAAATGGCCGCTGAAAAACTGCAACTCTCCGCACGCGCCCTGCATCGCATCCTGCGCGTGGCACGCACGATTGCCGACCTGGGCGACTGCGCACAAATTGAGCGCGCCCATCTGGCCGAAGCCATCGGCTATCGCGGCAGCATTGCGCATCTCTGATTACAAGCCCAGCGCCGCCAGCGTTCTGGCAAGTGCGCCCCGCCCGGCCGCCACCAGCGCCTTGGCGGCTTGACCGGCCGCCTCGCGCGCCTTGTCATCTTGCAGCCAGGCAGCCAGTGCAGGCGCCAGCGCATCGGCATCTTCGGCAATCCGCAGCGCACCGATTTCAATCAAACTGGCCGAAATTTCAGCAAAATTGAACAGATGCGGCCCGGTCACCATCGGCACCCCGGCGCTGGCTGGCTCCAGCAAGTTATGGCCGCCGACCTCCTGCAAGCTGCCGCCCACAAAGGCGACATCGGCCACTTCGAAGAACAGCGGCAGCTCGCCCAGGGTATCGACCACGAACACCGCATCACGCGCATCCGGCCACTGCTGCCGCTGGCGGCTGCTCACCCGCTTGCCATGACTGCGCACCAGCTCAATCACCGGCGCAAACCGTTCGGGATGGCGCGGCGCCCAGACCAGCAGTAAATCCGGCCATCGCTGCCGCAGGCGCTGATGGGTATTGATAATGGCCAGCTCCTCATCCGGATGGCTACTGGCGGCCACCCAAATCATGCGCCTGCCTGCGTGTTGCCGGAAGCTGGCTGCAAAACTTCCGGCATCTTCGCGCGGGGTGACATCAAACTTGAGATTGCCGGTTTCGGCCACGCACTCAGCACGCGCACCCAGTTTGATGAAACGCGCCGCATCATCCCGGCTTTGCGCACACACCCGCCGCACCGTGACCAGCGCCCGTGACACCAGCGGCGCCAGCACCCGGTAGCCGCGCAGCGAGCGCGCCGATAGCCGGGCATTGACGATATGCACCGGCACGCCGTGGTCGCGGCAGCCAAACAGCAGGTTGGGCCACAACTCGGTTTCCATAATCAGCGCCACTTCTGGCTGAAAATGCCGCAAAAACCGCCCGACCGCACCCGGCAAGTCATAGGGCAGATACACATGCACGACCTGCTCGCCCCATAACGCGCGGATACGTTCGGAACCTGTCGGCGTAATGCAGGTCACCACCATGCGCCGCTGCGGGTGGCGCTTCAGCAATGCGTTGATGAGTGGCGCAGCAGCAGCCACCTCGCCCACGGAAACCGCATGCACCCACAGCGGTGTGGGCATGGCCGGCGCATCGCCATAACGGCCATAACGCTCACCCCAACGCTGGAAATAGGCACTCTGCCGAAAGCCGCGCCAAATCAGGTGATAAATCGTGACTGGCACCAAAGCATACAGCACAGCCGAATACAGGCCGCGCAACAAGTGCTCCGTCAGGGTCTTTTTCATGGCGCAAGGTTAAGGGATGCACGCGTGCCTTGCAGCCCCATTCACATCATGAGCCTGCTTTCTCTCAGAGCTTGCTTAAAAGCACAACACTAATAATCTGTCCAAACAACAGGCACATCACCCAGGCAATCACAGCGCTGGCGTACCAGGATTGTTGCAGCCGCGCACTCTGGTATTGGTGAGTGTCTGGCTGCATGCCTTGCAGCTTGCGGTCAGTCCACCAAAGTACCAGCACGAGCAGGGCGGACATCAACACAAATGCGACCAACTGCAGCAATACCATGAAAGACGATGAGCGCGATGAAAATCTGTCGAGGAAGCTATTTACAGACACAATCACATTTTGGCTGCCACAAAGAAAAAACAGCGATAGCGCGCCCAACAGCAGCACCACGACGCGCTTGGCACGCTGTGGCAATGCCATAGCTATGGGCGGGACTTCCGGCAAAGGGGTCGAGCCCAAGGGGGGCAGTGGCTCGTGCAATGGGTGATTCCGGTGATTCCACTGGTAGCGATACATGCCTCTGACTGTAAGCGGCCACATCACTAGCGCGACAATCGTCGCCAAAACCCAGACACCAACCTGAGCCACTGACACGGCATAGCCCAGGCGATCCAACAGCACGACCAAACCGATCCAGATGAACAAGGTCAGCATGACAAGGCAACTGAACGCGCCAATCAGGGCTACCGTTTTAAGCGTATTGCGCTTTGTGGCAGGCTGACTTGCTTGCATCGGATTACTCCACCGTCACGCTCTTGGCAAGATTACGGGGCTTGTCCACATCGGTGCCGCGCGCCAGAGCAGTGTGGTAGGCCAGAAGCTGTACCGGGATAGCATGGACAATCGGCGAGAGCAGCCCGGCATGGCGCGGGGTGCGGATGACATGTACGCCGTCCTCTTCGCCAAACTGGCTGTCGGCATCGGCAAACACGAACATCTCGCCGCCGCGGGCGCGCACTTCCTGGATATTGGCCTTGACCTTTTCCAGCAGACGGTCGTTCGGAGCAATCACCACCACCGGCATTTCACTGTCCACCAGCGCCAGCGGGCCGTGCTTGAGTTCACCGGCGGGGTAGCCTTCGGCGTGGATATAGGAGATTTCCTTGAGCTTGAGCGCGCCTTCCAGGGCAATCGGGTAATGTACGCCGCGCCCCAGGAACAGCGCGTGCTGCTTGGCGGTGAACTTCTCGCTCCAGGCCTTGATTTGCGGCTCCAGATTGAGCGCGTGCTGTACGCTGCCGGGCAGGTGGCGCAACGCATCGAGCAACTCGGCCTCGTGCCTGGTATCCAGCCGTCCGCGCAGTTTGGCCAGGGTACCGGCCAGCACGAACAACGCCACCAACTGGGTGGTGAAGGCTTTGGTCGATGCCACGCCAATTTCCGCGCCAGCGCGGGTGTAGAACAGCCAGCGACTGGCGCGCGGGATGGCGCTTTCGGGCACATTGCAAATGGACAGCGTCAGCGTCTGGCCTTGCGCCTTGGCGTATTTGAGCGCCTCCATGGTGTCCAGCGTTTCACCGGACTGCGAAATGGTCACCACCAGTTGCCTGGGGTTGGTCACCACATCGCGGTAGCGATATTCGCTGGCGATATCCACCGCACAGGGGATGCCAGCCAGCGACTCAATCCAGTAGCGCGCCACAAGACCGGCATAGAAGCTGGTACCGCAGGCCAGAATCTGCACCGATTCAACCTGCGAAAAATCATGGTTTTCTGCACCAAAAAGCTGCGCATCAAAGGCAGCCAGGTCAGAAATGCCCTCAATGGTGTCGGCCAGTGCAGAAGGCTGCTCATGGATTTCCTTCTGCATGAAGTGGCTGTAAGGCCCCAGCTCCAGCGAGGCCAGCGAGACATCCGAGGTGTGCAGGCTGCGCTCAACTGGCTGTCCCTGGGCATCGAAAATCGCCACCTGCTCGCAGCCAAGCTGCGCCGTATCGCCTTCTTCCAGAAATATCACCTGCCGGGTGGCCTGCAAAACCGCCGAGACATCCGAGGCGATGAAGTTCTCACCCTCGCCCACGCCAATCAGCAGCGGACAGCCCATGCGCGCCACCACCATGCAGTCAGGCTGCTGGCGGTCAATCACGGCAATGGCATAGGCGCCTTCCAGTACCCGTGTGGCCTGCTGCACCGCCTGTAGCAAGGTGGCGCCCTGCCGCTGGTGGTGGTGAATCAGATGGGCGATGACTTCCGTGTCGGTCTGCGAATCAAACGCATAGCCCTTATCGCGCAGGAACGCGCGCCAGGTTTCGTGGTTTTCGATGATGCCGTTATGCACCACGGCAATGCCATCGCTGACATGCGGATGGGCATTGGCCTCGGTCACGCCGCCGTGGGTCGCCCAGCGGGTATGACCGATGCCCAGTTGTGCCTGCAAGCCTTCGGCCTGTGCGGCAGCAGCCATTTCGGCAACACGCCCGGTGCGGCGCACCCGCTGGATGTGTCCTTCTGCCAGTACCGCCACACCTGCGGAATCATAGCCCCGGTATTCCAGGCGCCTCAGGCCTTCCACCAGCAACGGCACGACATCACGGGCGGCAACGGCTCCGACAATTCCACACATGCGGCACACTCTCAAGTTAACGACTGGCGCATTGTAATATCGCAAATGGAAAGCTCATCCCTACCCTGCGTATTCACAAGGTTGACCGCCATGACCTACAAGCAATACAGCATGCACGAGACACTGGATATTGCCAGCCGTGCCAGCAAGGAAATTACGCAATGGCTTTATCAAAGAAGTGCGCTGGGAAAAAGCCGGGTTGTCCGGGTCGAGAATGTCGAAGCCGATCCGGATTATCAGGCATGGGATGTTGACCTGCTGGTTCAGCTCTCCTGTGGCAGCCAGAGCATGATTGAAATCAAAGCAGACCGATACCACCACACCGGCAACTTTTTCTTTGAAACCATCAGCAATGCCGAGCGCGGTACACCGGGCTGCTTTTTGTATACTCGCGCGAACTACGTCTTCTATTATTTCATTGAAATAAAAAAGCTATTCATCCTGCCCATGCCCAGAGTACGAGACTGGTTCACTACCAATCTGCAACGCTTTGACGAAAAATCCACCACTACACCGATTGGTAATGGCCGCCATTACACCACTAGAGGTCGTCTAGTACCCATTTGCATCCTGACAGAAGCGCTGGGCGACTACATCGAAGTCCATCACCTGCCCGGTTGATTGCTGGCAGCAGTCAACTTGTGATGAATGTGAAGGCGACGTAAAATCGCGCCGATTTGTCAGCCAGCCACGCTTTTGGGCCCAGCCAGCCAGACATCCTTACTTGCGGAGTATTTGATGAAAAGCGTATTGGCTGTTGCCATTTCCATGGCGCTGTTTGCGCCTGCCCTTGCGGTTGCACAGCAGGGGCTGCCCGAGCAAAAACAGGACGAAGTTGCAAACCAGAAGAAGTCCAAGGACAAGCCGCTGCTGATGCCGACCATTGACGTGATTGGCCAGCGTCTGTTTCCGTATCAGGAAGGCATCAGTATTGACGAGCAATATGTACAGTCGCAGGCCAAGGGCAATGGCGATATCAGTACATTGCTGCGCATCAACCCCAGCGTGCAGTTTTCCGAGAGAGCTCAAACCTCGGCGAACATGGGGGAAATCCGCCCGGCGGATATCAGCATCAATGGCGGGCTGTTTTACCAGAACAACTTCCGTATCGACGGGGTTTCCTTCAGTAATGACCTGGACCCGAAAAACGACAATCCGCAACACTTCAGCGATCCGCCCAGCGATGCCCAGGGCATGGCGCTGGATACTGACCTGATTGGCAACCTTACCGTCTATGACAGTAATGTCCCGGCGCGCTTTGGCGGCTTCAACGGTGGCGTGGTCGATGTGACAACCCGCAAGGCGAGCGATGGTTTCTCCGGCAAATTCAGTTGGCGAGCCAGCCGCTCGGTTTGGAACGAATACCATATCGCCGATTCAGAGTTGGCCAAATTCGAGCTCTCCAGCGACCAGGGCAGCCAGCCGGTGTATGACAAGCAAAAATACGCGCTGACGCTGGAAAACCGCTTTGCCAATGGCCTTGGCCTGATTGCCAGTGTCTCCCGGTTGCGCTCGGAAATCCCGCTGCGCGGCTATGCCTCGGGCTATGTCCCGAACGGCGATGAAACCATCAAGACCAATACCCGCGAAAACACCCAGTACAGCCTGCGTGCGGACTGGGATATCGGCTCGCTGTGGAATCTTGACTTCTCGCTCAATTACGCGCCGAGTGACGAGGCGTATTTCATCAAGAATACCCGCAATTCCTGGTTCGACCTGTCCCGTGGCGGCTATGCCACCCGTTTCAGTGCCCGGCGCAGTGGCCCGGTATGGCGGATCAACCAAAAGCTCAGCCTGTCGCAGCTGGACAGCTCGCGCGACAGCCGTGGCGTGGACACCTGGAAAACCTGGGTCTTCTCGGCCGACAAGAACTGGGGAACTCCCGGGGGCAAGCAAAGCTTGGAGGGCAACTGGGGCAGTGTTGACCAGACCAGCCGCAACACCGAGTATTCACTGGACATCGAGCGCGAACCCTTCGCGCTTGGCAATACCCGCCATCACTTGCAATTTGGTTTCTCCGCCGCGCAGCGCAGCGGCAGCTATCACCGCCTGCATGACCACCATGCCTATACCAAGGGCGCGGCCACCACGAGCTGCACCGATGCCAATGGCGTGGTCGATAACGTCGCCTGCTCGCTGGGCGCCGTGCCGCAATTCAAGGGGCGGGGTCAATACATGACGGTGTACGACATCTACCGCGCCGGTTATTTCAAGGCCGAGGCCGATAACGTTTCGCTGTATGCCGAAGACGATATCCGCTGGGGCAACTGGAGCGTGCGCGCCGGTCTGCGGCTTGACCATGACAGCCTGAGCAAGCAATGGACGCTGGCGCCGCGTCTTGCTGCCTCCTGGGACGTGTTCGGCGATGCCCGCACGCTGCTGACCGGCGGTCTCAACCGCTATTACGGCCGCAACCTGTTTGCCTACAAGCTGCGCGAAGGGCGCGAGGCCTTGAATGTCGAGTACAAACGCAAGAATACCGGCGCCGATGCGTTGATCTGGCAGCTGGAGAAAACGCCGCTTGGCAAGGGGCATTTCCGCGATATCGACGTGCCTTACAGCGATGAGCTGGCACTTGGCATCAACCAGGCCTGGGCGGGGCTGGACATCAACTTCAAGGCCGTGGAGCGGCGCAACCGTGATGAAGTAATGCGCCAACTTCTGAATGAGCCGGGGCTGGATCGTCTGGCCTATACCTATGTCAATGCCGGCCGCTCCAATGCCCGCACCCTGACCCTGTCGGTCAGCAACCGCCAGCCCTGGCAGTGGGGTATGGCCAGCACCACGGCGATGCTGGCAGTGGATAGGACCCGGGTGCAGCGCAATTACAGCACCACTGGACGCAGCGATTACGAAACCACGCTGGGCGATGGCTTCCTCGGCACGACCGTCCGCTATCGCGGCGAATTAATGCGAATCGAGGAGATTCCGGCGCGTGATTTCAACCGGCCGTGGACGATGCGTTTGGCGACCCAGACCCGGTTTGGTGACAGCGGCCTGATGCTCAGCAATTTCCTGCGCTATCGCTCCGGCTATCAGCGCCTTGTTGAACTGCCGCGCGAAGTGCACGGCAACCAGATCATTCGCGTGTATGACCGCGAGCTGCTGCCGCGCAGCTTTACTTGGGATGCCACCTTGCAATACCAGATTCCCACCGGCAGCCAGTTCCGGCCGTATATCCGGGTGGAGGCGATGAACCTGCTCAACCGCGCTAACCCGATTGCGGTGTCCGGCAGTCATTACGTTTATGAGCCCGGCCGCAATTATTGGTTGGAGTTGGGGGTGAAGTTCTGATGGCGCCCCGTTGCGGTGATGTCATGATGCGGGCATGAAGCTGAAACTTGCCAATGCGGCATGGCTGGGCTTTGCGCTGCTGGGACTGCTGGGCTTATCACCAACCGCAGCGCAGGCGCCGGAGACTTCGCTGGAAACTTGCCTTGAGCGCATCAGGGCAAGTGCGCCGCGTGGCGACTTTGAGTGTCTGCGCCGGGTGTACCAGCAGCCCATCACGCAATGGCCTGCGCCGCATATTGACCCTGGTGTGAACTGGCAGGAAATGGCGCCACTACCCCGCAAGGCGCCGGAGCCGGACGACAACCCCGGCACGCCGGAAAAAATCGCGCTGGGCGCCCGGTTGTTTGATGACCCCAGGCTGTCGGTATCCGGGCAGATTGCCTGCGCCAACTGCCATGACCGGCAGTTGGGCTGGAGCGATGGCCGCAGCGTGTCGTTCGGGCATGACCGGCAGACCGGGCGGCGCAATGCCATCAGCGTGGCGATGAGTGCCTTTGCCGAGCCGCTGTTCTGGGATGGCCGCGCGGCCACGCTGGAAGCACAGGCGCTGCATCCGATTGCCGATGCCAGGGAAATGGCCTTCACCCCGGAAGATGCGGCCAGACGCCTGCAGCAGGCGGGGGATTACGATGCCGCTTTTGCGCAAGTGTTTGGCGATGCGCAGATTACCCCGCAGCGGATGGCCTATGCGCTGGCAGCCTTCCAGCGCAGCTTGCTGCCGCGTTTCAACCGCTTTGACCGCTTTCTGGAAGGCCGGCATAGCGCGCTCAATGACCAGCAGCTCTGGGGGCTGCATCTGTTCCGCACCCGCGCGCGCTGCATGAACTGCCACTTTGGTGCGGCGCTGACCGATAACCAGTTCCACAACCTCGGGCTGCATTTTCATGGCCGCGCCCGGCAGGATTTGGGGCGTTATGAAGTGACCGGCAACCCGGAGGACAGCGGCAAGTTCCGCACGCCCTCGCTGCGCAACGTCGGCAAAACCGGGCCGTGGATGCACAACGGCCTGTTCCATGACCTGCGCGGCGTGATGAATATGTACAACGCCGGGATGCCGCGTCCGCGCCCCAATGCCCGGCAGCAGAACGACCCGACCTTCCCCAAGCCTGACCCGCTGTTGCAGCCACTGGATTTGCATCGCAGCGAGATTGAGGCCATTACCGAGTTCTTGCGGACGCTGTGAGAGCCTGTTCAATGTCCCTTCTTGGTACCCGCAAGTGCAGCCCATGTGCAGGGGCTAATCAATCCGGCAGCATCAGGCTGACGCCAAGGCCGCCGCCTTCGCGGTTGGCCAGGCTGATATGGCCGCCGTGGGATTCGATGATTTCGCGGCAGAGCGCCAGCCCAAGGCCGGTGCCGTGGCGCTTGGTGGAATAGAACGGCAGCAGCGCCTGCGCCAGCACGGCCTCGTTCATGCCGGCGCCGCGGTCAAGGATGTCGATGCGCCAGCCTTGTGGCTGGCGGCGCAGCCGCAATTGCACTTCGGGTGCGGCACTGCCGGATTCGTGTGCATTCTTGATGAGATTGAGCAGGGCTTGCTCCAGTTGCGCACGGTCGGCGCGGAACTGGGCATCGCCATGCGCCCCGTCCCACTGGAAATCCATCTGCTGTTGCAGCGCGCCCAGAAAAGCGTCCCAGCGGATAGGCTCCAGCCGGGGCGCGGGTAGCTTGGCAAAGCGCGCGTAATCGCGGATGAAGCCTTCCAGATGACGGGCGCGCTCCTCGATGGTGGCAAGCGCCAGCGGCAACTGCTCATAGTGCTGGCGGCACAGCAGCTCCGCACCCGAATGCGCCAGCGAGGCAATCGGCGCCAGCGAATTGTTGAGTTCATGGCTGATGACGCGGATGACCTTTTTCCAGGTGGCGACTTCTTGCCGGCGCAGTTCGGCGGTGAGCTGGCGCAGCAGCAGCAATTCATGCGGACGGCCATTAAGGCGCAACGGGCGGCGCGAGAGGTGATAAATGTCTTCGTCATCCTCGCTGCCAACGGCAAACAAGGCATCGCCCTGATGGCTGAATGCCTGTTGCATGGCTTCGGGGCGATGCGCCAGCAAGGCGGGCAGGCTATGCCCTTCCAGCCGCCGGCCTTCGCCCAGCAGGCGCCGGGCAGCCAGGTTGCCGAGCACCACGCGGCCATGGCCATCGACCAGCAACATCGCCTGTGGCGAGTTTTGCACCACGGTATCGAGCAGCAATTCACGTTGTTGCAGGCGGTTGCGCTGCGCGCGCAGGGTATCGCCCAGACGGTTGTGCGCGGCCACCAGCATGCCCAGCTCATCGCGCTGCGGCCATACCAGCGAAAAACTGAAATCGCCATCGCGGTAGCTGTCCACGGTTCCGGCCAGGGCGCGGTACATCGCCAGTGCCCGGCTTTGCTGGTGGTTGAGGTGCAGGCCAAGCAGCAGCAGCCAGAATGCACTGACGGCCAGCAGGGCGTATAGCGGCCAGCCGTAGCGCAGGCCAAGTGCCAGCGAGAGCATCAATGCCGTGCCATAGGCGGCCAGCAAGAGGGTGAGGCGCAGTCGCAGGGAAAAGAACATGACTAGCGCGCGATGCCGAATTTGTCCATGCGCCGGTACAGCGCCTGCCGTGAAAGCCCCAGCTCAGCGGCGGCCTGTGCCACCACGCCGCGATGGCGGCGCAGCGCCGCCTCGATTTCGCTTTGGGTAGGCTCATGGCTGCTCTCTGGCGGTGCGCCGTGGCTGGCAAGCCCCAGCGCGCTGGCCGGGATTTCATCGCCGCAGGCCAGCAGGGCGGCGCGCTGCATCACATTGCGCAATTCGCGCACATTGCCCGGCCAGTCATGCGCCAGCAGCGCCTGCTCGGCATCGGCCGAGAGCTGTTTTTCGCCCCCCAGAAAATGCCGCGCCAGCGGCAGGATGTCATCGCGGCGCGCAGCCAGCGGCGGTAGCGCCAGCTCGATGGCATTCAGGCGGTAATACAAGTCCTGGCGGAACTCGCCGCGTGCAATCATCGTCGGCAGGTCGGCATTGGTGGCGGCGATGATGCGTACCTTGACCGATTGTTCGCGCTGGCTGCCCAGGCGGCTGAAGCGCCCGGTTTCCAGCACCCGCAGCAGCTTGGTTTGCCCGGCCAGCGGCAAGGTGCCGATTTCATCCAGAAACAGCGTGCCGCCGTCGGCGGCCTCGAATTTGCCTGCGCGGGCGCGCTGTGCGCCGGTATAGGCGCCTGCCTCGGCGCCGAACAATTCGCCCTCGACCAAATCCGCCGGTAGCGCGCCGCAGTTGACTGCCACAAACGGCCCGCGCGCAACGGCAGAATTGACGTGCAGGATTTCGGCGATTTTTTCCTTGCCGCTGCCGTTGGGGCCGGTGATGAGCACCGACAGTGGCGAGGCCGCCACCCGGCAGGCCAGGCTCAGCACTTCTTCGCTGGCGGCATCGGCATAGATAAAGCCGCACAAATCATGCTGCCCGGCCAGTGCCTGCCGGCGTTGCCGCTGGCGTTGCGTGGCTTCGCTGAGCGCCTTGCGGGTGTCGGCCAGCTCCAGCAGGTTGCGCACACAGGTCAGCAGCTTGTCATCGTCCCAGGGCTTGCCCAGGTAGTCGGCGGCACCCGCCTTGACCAGCGATACCGCGCGCTCAAGCTGCGTCCAGGCGGTGAGCAAAATCACCGGCATGTCCGGCCAGCGCGCGCGGATGTCGTGAAACAGCTGCTCGCCCTCCTCGCCACTGGTGGTGTCGGCCTCGAAGTTCATGTCGGCAATCACCAGGTCAATATCGCCGCGCCCCAGCCGCGCCAGCCCCTCGGCCGGGGACTTGGCGCTGATGGCGTCAATATCGTTCAGTGAAAACAGCAACGTCAGCGCCGTGGCGACCGCCGGGTTGTCGTCGATGATGAGAATGCGGGGCATGGATTCAGTCGATAGGCGGGTGGTTGGCAAGGGCGGGTTATGCGCTTGGCAGGGCATTAGCTAAGAGGTAGGGCGGGCATGTTCGCCTGCCGAACACACTCAGGGTCGCCCCCATTCCAGCGCGCCGATGCGCAGGGTATCGTCGTCAAGCTGGCAGATGTCCAGGGTGAGGGCCTCGGCAATGTCGTCACTGTCGATGCTCACCATCACCCAGGCCAGCATCGCAGCTGGCATGTCGGGCAGGTCATTGTGCGGCGGCAGGGCGTGTACGCGGTTGATGGGCGTTTCGGCATAAGACACCATCGCCTCGTACTCTTTCTGCAAGTCATTCAGGGTGGTTTCGTCCTGCAATTCCGGCAGCAGCATGGCATACGCGCGGGCGTAATCGCCATCGACCAGCGCCCAGGCAAAATCTTCGGCAAATTCGCAGATGCGCCTGCTTTGCGCCTCGCTCAAAGGTTCGCGTCTGGCGGCGTTGTCCTGCTCATCGCAGCATGTGTCGTCTCCGTCCGCAGCGCCGAGCCTTGCCGCCATGGCAAAGGCCTGCTCCATTTCACTGGCAAGGCTCGGGTTGAACTGCGCCATGCTTTGCATCATTTGCTGCTTGAGCCAGTCCAGTGTGTCGTCTTCCGACTTCGGGCCCTGGCCTTGTTGCAGCAGGCGGCATTGCGAGAGCACCGGTTGCAGCTCGGCCAGCGAGAGGTAGTCGCCCTGCGCGGCGCAGGCCTCGAAGCTGCCAATGGCCTCATCAAAATCGCCCAGCTCCATCAACAGCAACGCACGCTGGTACATCCAGAAGCCCTGCGGGTACACAGCCACGGCCTGGGCGTAGAGTTGCTCGGCTTCGCGCAGGCGCCCGGTATGGATGGGGCGCGGCATCATGCCGCTGGACATGACCCAGCCTTCGCCCTTGGGCAAGGGCAGGTCGGCTTTGCCGCGCGCGGCAGTGCGTTCGGCCTGGGTGGCGATGGCTTCGGCGGCCTTGCGTTGGATGGCATCGGTCATGATTTCTCTCCTTGGGGTTTGCGCAGCGGGTCGCCACCGTGGGCGTCCCAGTAGGCGACATAATCGCAGGCATCGCGCAGCAGCCAGTAACGCAGGCATTCCTCGGCTTCCTTGGTTTTGCCGCTGCCTAGGGCATCAAAATAGTGCTCACGAAATTCTGCGGCCTGCGCACGCTTTTCTGCGTTGTAGCGCCGCGCGGCGGCAGCGTTTGCATCACTGCTCATGCGTGTCCAGAACGGCAGGACTTGCTGCACGAAGGCGGCTTCAAAATCATCCATCACCGCATCAAGGTTGCTGCCGTCGGCCACAACGCGCCAGAGGCTCATATCCTTTCTGCGCCCGCCGCCGGCCTGGCTCGGCGCGGCATCGCATTGCACATTCATCAGATATTGCGTGCCCCAATAAGGCTCCCGCGCCTGCAAATAGTGCTCGACGATGGCCTGCTCATCGGCATCGAAATGGTAAATGCCAGCCACACAATCAAAGGCGCTATCGGCGCTCGGCCGCCCGATATGTTGCAAATGCGCGTTCAGCGCGCGGCTGGCGGCATACCACACCTGCCCGTCAGCGAGACGGTAATAGCTGCGACCGATGTGGTACTGAAAGCCCAAGGCCTGCAAATGCGGCCACAGGCGCTTGTGCAGGGCGCTGGCGATTTTGTTACTGCTGATAGCTGTCATGGTTGTGGCTCCTGTTCCAGCACCAGCCCATGCGCGGCGGCCAGTGCATGAATCTGCGGGGCGAGCGATTTGCGGTATTCAAGGCCGATATTGAGCCGTTCACGCGCCTTGTCGCGCTCGCCCAGAAGCAGGTAAAAACTGGCGGCATGCAGCGGGTCAAGCGGCATTGGCGCGCCACCGGGGAGGCGCCCGAAATCGGCGTCGGCGGCCTTGAAAGCCTCGGGCGCGAAGGCGGCAAACCAGGGCAGGGCGTACTCCAGTACTGCCTGTTGCAAGGCGTCGGCCAGGGTTTCGTCACTGGCCGCCGTGTTCATTGGCCACCAGAAGTCTTCCTGCTTTTCCGGCAGCAGCGCACCGATGCGCTGGCGGAAATGGCATTGGTATTCCTGCGGTTTTTCGAGCAGCGGCGCATCCAGCATGGCCGCGATTTGTGGCAGGTACAGCCCCAGGTTGACGGTGAACTCGCCTTGGCTGCCCGTGTTGTACTTGCCGCCTTGTATGTCGATGACTTCCACCGCGCCATCGTCGCGCTGGCGGCGGAACACGCGCGCCTGTTTCTTGAAACCTGCGGCTTTCAGCGGCGCGGCGAGCGCCTGCTGGATGATGGTGTCGATGCGTTTGCCGATGGGGAGCATGGGAAGATTCAAGCAGGGCAGCAGTGATGGATGGGAGCAGGTTACAGCAAGGCCACTTGACGGGCTTCTTCAGGCCTGGTCGGGGGCATGAGTGATACGCTATGCGTATAAAGCGTATTAGGGGTGCATCATGCACAAGCGAATGACCATTACTTTGGATGAGGCGGTTTACGAAGGGCTCTACCGGCGGGTAGGCAAGCGCCGCATGAGCCAGTTCATTGAAGACTTGCTGCGTCCGCATGTCACCGATGCCGCACTGGATAAAGGTTATGCTGCAATGGCGGCAGACCAGGCGCGTGAGGCAGAAGCCAAGGCATGGTGCAATGCACTGGCTGGGGATGCGGACAATGGTTCGTGGTGAAATCTGGTGGGTAGAGTTTGACCCCGCTGTTGGCAGTGAAATCCGCAAGCGCCGCCCGGCCATCATCGTTAGTAATGATGCGGCCAATCGGAATCTGGCACGGGTGGTGGTCATACCGCTGACCAGCAATACGGCACGGCTTTATCCCGGTGAGGCATGGGTCACTGTTGGTGGGCAGCGCAGCAAGGCGATGGCCGACCAAATCATGGCGGCGGACAAACAGCGTTTGAAAAGCCGCCTTGGTGCAGTTTCCAAGGCGGATATGCAGGCGGTTGAAGATGCCATCAAGCTGCATTTGGCATTGCCTTTGTAATCACACACTTCGGGTGGCAATCGCCGGAGGGATAGCAGCAGCGCGCAGGGCGGGGGCGAGGACGGCGATTTGGCCAAGCAGCCACAGCACCACGGCGGCGATGGGCAGGGTTTGCCAGGGCAGGCGCGGCAGTTCGTACTTGGCCATCAAGAACTGGTTGAGGCCGAAGGCCAGCAGCAGGCCGAGCACGATGCCGCCGCTGACGATGAGGAAGTTCTCGCTCTGGAAATAGCGCAGGATGTCGCCACGGGTGGCGCCAAGCGCGCGGCGGATGCCGATTTGCCGGGTGCGCTGCTGCACCCAGAAACTGGCAAGACCCACGATGCCGAAGGCGGTGACGGCGAGCAGCACCACGGCAACGATGCCAAGCAGCCAAATCATGGCGCGGTCTTCGGCAAAATAGTCATGGCGGATTTCGGCAAAGGTTTGCTGCGCAATCAGGATGCGGCGCGGCTCCAGTTGCTTCAGCGTATCGCCGGCGGCTTTCAGCGCGACCTCGGGCGAGTGGCCGGGTTCAAGCCGCAGCAGGTAGTTGCCGACCAGGGTATAGGGCAGGCGCATCGGCAGCAGCATGGCGTCGTATTGTCGCTGCGGGCCGCGCGCCTCATGGCTGGGGCGCAGCAGGTTGTCGATGACGCCGACGATGGTGATGGGCTGGGTGTCGAAGTACAGCGGTTTGCCGACGGCGCTCTCGCCCGGATAGAGCTTGTCGGCCAGCGAACGGGTGATGATGATGCTGCGAATCTTCCCCAGTACCTCATTCATCGCAGCCTCGTCCGGCACATCGATGAATTCTTCGCTGGCAAAATCGCGTCCGGCCAGCAGGGCGCTGCCCAGGGTGTGCCAGACGCGCTCGCCGCCCAGATACATAGTGGCATTGTGGTAGGTGACGTTATCGCCGGGGCTGGCGGACACGCCGCTGTTCCAGGAGTTATTGACCATCGGCAGTTGCGAAATCTGGCTGGCCTCGACCACCCCCGGCAGGGCGCGCAATGCGGCAAGGTCAGTCCGGGTCTGTGCCAGGGCATTGTGATTGCGGCCAATGCCGGTGAGGCGGATATTGACCAGATGCGCCTCGTCCACGCCGCTGACCACCTGGAGGGCCTGGAAGCGGCGCTGGATGAGGAACAGGGCATTGCAGAGGATGGCGCAGGTCAGCGCGATTTCCAGCAGCAGGATGCCGGCGGCGGATTTGTGCTGGCGCAGGGCGGAAAGAATCGGGCGCAGGTTCAACATGAGAGCCTCACTGGAGTTTCAACTGGATGGCGGGCGGGATATGCATCGCGCGCCAGGCGGGCAGCAGTGCAGCCAGGAGGCTGGCGGCCACGGCGATGACGAAGGTGGTCAGCAGCATCGGCAGGTTCATCTGCGCAAGCTCGGCATAGGCGCTGGGCTGCTGGCGCACGCCCCACAGGCCGAGGAAGGCAAGCAACAGCCCGGCCACGCCGCCGATGAGGCCAATCAGGCCACCTTCCACCAGCAATTGCAGAAAGATTTGCCAGCGGCTGGCGCCGAGCGCGCGGCGCACGCCGATTTCACCGCTGCGGCGCAGGAACTTGGCCAGCATCAGCCCGACCACGTTCACCAGACACACCGCCAGAAAACCCAGCGCCAGCCATAGTTGCAGCTTGATATCGGCGGGCACGACCCGGGTGTAATCCAGCCAGGCCATGACATCGCGCAGGCGCACATTGGGCGGGCGGGAAAAACGTCCGGTGTCTTTTTGCTTGGCCGAGTAGTTCTGCAGATAGCGCCTGAAATCTCCGGCCTTATCGGCTGATTCAAGCTCCACCCAGTATTGCAGCCAGGCGCAGGGGGCGTTGAGGTCGGTGTGTGCGCCTTCGTACATGGCAAAGCAGTTCATGTTGCCGCCAGCGCCCCATCCCAGCGCGCGTGCGGTGTGATAGGGCACGATGGCCAGCTCCGGCTTGCTGAACGCGGAAACATTGTTGTCATAGAAACGTGGCGTGGGCCGCCACGGCGCCATCACGCCGACGATGCGGAAGGCGGTGTCATTGATGCGCAGTTCCTTGCCGACCGAGTTGCCGCCGGCAAACAGTTTTTCGTTGAGCTCGTCGGTGATGACGGCTACCCGCGCGGCAGCGGCGTCTTCGCTGGCCTGCCAGGGCTGGCCGTAGCGCAGCGGCACATTGAACATCGGGAAGAAATCGGCACTGGCGCTGCGGGTGCTGGTCAGCATCGGCTCGCCGCCTTCGCCGCCCGCAATCACCGTACCACTCGAGGCGGTGATGACCTGGCGCTTGGCGCGGCCTTCGGCCAGCAGGGCTTCGGCATCAAAGCGCGAGACATCATTGGGCGGCTCGATGTCCTGCGAGTCCTGCGGATACATGTCCAGCTGCACGCGGAACAGGCGCTCGCTCTTGTCCGGGATGGGGTTGCCCGAGAGCGTACGGAACACGGTGAGCGTGGTCATGGTGGCGCCGATGCCCACGGCAATGGTGAGAACCATCAACACGGTGAGCGCGCGGTTGCGCCGCAAACTCACCCGGGCAAGTTTCAGGTAATAGGCGAGCATGGCGCCTCCTCAACCGCGTTGCAGGTCGTTGGCGATGCCATCGACGATATGCACATTGCGCTGGGCGCGGGCGGCCAGTTCCGCATCGTGGGTGACCATGACGATGGTGGTGCCCTGGCGGTTGATGTCCTCCAGCAGCTCCATCACCCCGCGCGCCATCTGCGAATCCAGGTTGCCGGTCGGCTCGTCGGCGAGCAGCAGGCGCGGCTCACCGGCCAGCGCCCGGGCAATCGCCACGCGCTGCTGCTGGCCGCCGGAGAGCTCGGACGGGTAATGACGCATGCGCGAGGCAAGTCCCACATTGGCCAGCGCCTTTTCGATGCGCTTTTTGCGCTCGCTTGAGGGCAGGCCGCGATAGCGCAGCGGCACATCGACGTTGTCGAACAGGTTGAGGTCGGGAATCAGGTTGAAGCCCTGAAAGATGAAACCGATTTTGCGGTTGCGCAGCCGCGAGCGGGCATCGTCGGACAGGCCGCGCACGTTCTCGCCATCGAGCACGTATTCGCCGTCGCTAAAGGTTTCCAGAAGCCCGGCGATATTGAGAAACGTGGTCTTGCCCGAACCCGAAGGCCCGGTGACGGCGACGAACTCGCCTTCATCGACCTGCAAGTCCAGCCCGCGCAGGGCATGGGTTTCCACCATTTCGGTGCGGAATACTTTGGAGATGTTTTTCATTGAGAGCATGGCATTGACTCCAGGGGTAAAGGGTTAAAGAGCAGGTGATAAAAGCCAGAGGCCAGGGGTTATGGAAGTGCGCTAAAAGCCGGGATTTGGGTCAAAAGAAAGGAAAAAGCATTGATTAGGCAGATGGCACT
>JAUMYP010000035.1:2772-20054 GCA_030528565.1 Pseudomonadota bacterium | reverse complement strand
ATGTCCAGTACGCGCTCGGGTGGGCGGCCTACAACAGCCTGGTCGCTGGTTTCAAAAATCGGGCGCTCAATCAGGATGGGGCTTTCCAGCATCGCGGCGATGATGGCTTCATCATCCAGTGCGGGGTTGTCCAGGCCATGTGCTTTGTAGGCGTCTTCACCTGTGCGCAGCAATTGGCGGGGTGTCATGCCCAGTTTGTCCAGCAGCTTGCGCAAGGCGCAGGCATCCGGCGGAGTGTCCAGATAGGCCACCAGCTCCGGTTCAATGCCGCGTTCATGCAGCAGCGCCAATGCCTGACGGGATTTCGAGCAGCGCGGGTTATGGTAGTAGCGCATGGGGTCTGGTTTCACTTCCGCTGAAAACGCATCGGCAGGCTCTGGCTGCTTAGCGATGGCGGTAGGTAATCCGCCCCTTGCTGAGGTCATACGGGGTCATTTCCACCTTGACCCGGTCACCAGTCAGGATGCGGATATAGTTCTTGCGCATGCGCCCGGAGATGTGGGCGATGATTTCGTGGCCGTTTTCGAGTTTGACCCGGAACATGGTGTTGGGGAGGGTTTCGCTGATGGTGCCCTCGAACTCGATGACATCGTCTTTTGCCATAGAAAACTGAGATAGTGATAAGCCGCCGCGCGGCGAAAGCGCGCAATTATGCCATGCTTTTTCTTGCGCTGCTTGTCAAGCCAGAAGGCTGGCCGGATACGGTTTGAAAATATCCCGCCAATGACCGCTGGGGCCGGGCAGGGCGGTGTATTCGGCCAGCGCCGCCATAAAGGCAGGGCGCGCCATGCGCAGGCCGCCCAGGCTCAGCAAATGCGGGTTCTCCACCTGGGCGTCAATCAGCGGGCAATCATGCTGATGCAAGAATCGTGCAAGCGCCGCCAGTGCCGCCTTGGAGCCGCCGGAGAGGCGCGAGAACATTGATTCGGCGAAAAACATCCGGCCAATCATTACGCCATACAGGCCACCGACAAGCGCCTCATCTTCAAACACCTCTATCGAATGGGCATGCCCCAGCGCATGCAGGTGTTGATAGGCGCTCTGTATTTCGGCAGTAATCCAGGTGTCGTCTTGTCCCGCACGCGGGATGCTGGCGCAGTGCTGGATGACTTCGGCAAAGGTAGTGTCGGCGCGCACCTGCCAGGGGCTTCGCTTCAGGCTGCGGCGGAAACGCGAGGCGAGCCGGAATTGCCCGGTCAGGAATACCATGCGCGGCGCAGGCGACCACCAGAGAATCGGCTCGCCTTCGGAAAACCACGGAAAAATCCCTTGCCGGTAAGCAGCAAGCAGGCGCTGGACAGACAGGTCACCACCGGCGCAGAGCAGGCCATTGGGCTGGACAAGTGCGGTTTCTACCGGCGGAAATCGCTCACCGGGCAGTTCTTCAAGCCAGGGGATACGAATCATAGCAGGCGCAATAATCCATGCAGTGCCAGCCCGGCCAGGCCGCCAATCAGTGTGCCGTTCAGGCGGATGAATTGCAGGTCGCGCCCTACGGAAAGCTCGATTTCGCGGCTCATTTTTTCACTGTCCCAGGCATGGACGGTCTGGCGGATATAGGCAGGCGCCACTTCGCGGATTTGTCCGGCCAGATGCTCGGCGGCGATACGGATTTGCGCATTGGCTGTTGCTTGCCAGAGTGCGTCCTGGCGTAGCCGTGCGCCAAGACGCGCGGCCTGCTGGCGCAAATAGTCCATGCAGCGCGAGTGTTCACTGGCCAAGTCCTGATGCAGCCATTGCCATAGCCTTTGCCACAGCTGGCGGCTGTAGTCGCCCAGCTCCGGGCTTTGTAGCCATGTGTCTTTCCAGGTACCGACGCGGGCACGAAAATCCGCGTCATCTTCCAGCCGTTGCAGGAGTTGCCGGGTTTCTTCGGCATAACGCTGCCGCAGTGGATGCTCAGGGGTGTTCAGCACCGTTTGCATTTCATCCATCAGTGCCACGGCGAGTTTTTCCGCCAGCTTCACCCCCAGTTCTTCGGTGTAGTTGAAAGCATCGGCCAGACGAATCAGCTTGGGATATTCGCGCCGCGCCATTTCCACCAGCTTTTCACTGATGAAGGAGCGCACGGCGGGTTTGTCCAGCCAGCCTGAAATTTCCCGCAGCGCGGCATTCAATACCCGTTGATGATGCTCGCCCGCACTCAATAGATGTATCAGCCGTGCAGCAGTCTTGCTTGCATCCCAGTTATGCAATTGCTGCTGTACCAGGGTGATGGCTTCCTGCTCGAAGGCTGGAGAATCCAGTGCCTTCAAGGCATCGGCAAGCCAGGTTTGCATCTGCCGTGCCAGCGCCTCGACGCTTGCAGGCGCATCCATGAAGCGCCCCAGTTGCAGCGCCGGATTCCAGGCATCCAGCCGCGCCAGCAACTGCTCACGGGAAAGAAAATTGTTGACCAGAAAATCGCCCAGGGCATTGGCCAATCGCGCCTTTTTGCGCGGAATGATGGCGGTATGCGGTATCGGCAAGCCCAGCGGATGCCGGAACAAGGCCACCACTGCAAACCAGTCGGCCAGCGCACCGATGGTGGCGGCTTCGGCAAAGGCACCGACCCAGGCCCAGATGCCAGTGCGTGCGTTGAGATGCGCAGCGACGAGCAAGGCTACGGACAGCAACAAACAAGCCAGCGCGATGGCTTTCATCCGGGCAAGTTGGCGCTGGCGTTTTTCTCTCATGGAGAGGCGGGGCTGCTTTCGGGGCGGAACGCCCGGCAGTTTATGTCATCTGTCTGCAATCAGTTTTGCCAATGCAATGCGCCAGCCAGCAACTGTTATCTGTTCTTTAAACGCTGCATTACTCATCATGACAATGACGGGGCAGGGTATCGGCCAGCATCAGCCAGGGCAGTTGGCGGCTTGTCCAGATGTGGTACTGCGGGGTGATGTGTTCGGGGTGGTCGAGGCTTGCCAGGGTGAAATCGACAAGCCCCGGTTGCCGGGCGCTGCGGAAGGTCAGCGCCGTGCCACACTGCGGGCAGAATTCGCGGGTAGCCTGCGCGCTGGAGGCAAAGCGCGCGGGTTTTCCACGGGTATAGGCAAACCGGGTTTCATCAATGCTGCCCCAGGCCATCACGGGAGCGCCGCTGGCGCGCTGGCACAGGCGGCAGTGGCCGAAACCGGCATCCAGCCAGGGCGGCTGCAACTGATAGCGCAGTGCGCCACACAGGCAGCCGCCTTCAAGCACCGGCATGGCTTCAGCCTTGTGCTTCCAGCCAGCGTTCGGCATCCAGCGCCGCCATGCAGCCAAAACCGGCGCTGGTGATGGCCTGGCGATAGTGCTGGTCGGCCACGTCACCGGCGGCGAATACGCCTTCCACCGAGGTCATGGTGGCCATGCCTTCCAGGCCGGATTTAATGGTGAGGTAGCCATGATTCATGGCTAGCTGGCCATCAAAAATCTGCGTATTGGGATGGTGGCCGATGGCGACGAACATGCCGTGCACGGCGATTTGCCGGGTTGAGCCATCCTGGGTGGATTTCAGCCGCAGGCCGGTGACACCGGCTTCATCGCCCAGCACTTCATCGACCTGGTGATGCCAGATAGGCACGATTTTGCCGGCTTCGACCTTGGCAAACAGTTTGTCCTGCATGATTTTTTCCGCGCGCAGGGTGTCGCGGCGGTGTACCAGATAGACCTTGCTGGCGAGGTTCGACAGGTACAGGGCTTCTTCCACGGCGGTGTTGCCGCCACCGATGACGGCGACTTCTTTTTCACGGTAGAAGAAGCCATCGCAGGTGGCGCAGGCGGATACGCCGCGGCCCTTGAAGTGCTCCTCGCTTTCCAGTCCCAGGTATTTGGCGGTGGCGCCGGTGGCGATAATCAGTGCATCGCAGCTGTATTCAGCCGCATCGCCAATCAGCCGGAACGGGCGCTGCGACAGGTCGGCGGTATGGATTTGGTCAATCACCACCTGGGTATCGAAGCGTTCGGCATGCGCCTGCATGCGTTCCATCAAGGCCGGTCCCATCAGGCCGTGGGCATCGCCCGGCCAGTTGTCCACTTCGGTGGTGGTCATCAGCTGGCCGCCAATAGCCATGCCGGTGATGACCACGGGTTTGAGGTTGGCGCGGGCGGCATACACGGCTGCGGTCCAGCCGGCAGGGCCTGAGCCGAGGATGATAAGACGGTGATGTTGAGGGGCAGAACTGGACATGGTGGCTATAATTTCGCAGTCGGAAGCTAAGGGAATGAGGCCGCAAGTGTAGCGCCGTAGCATTGCAAATGCGGTCACTGTGCTGGAATTGCAAGCCTTGCCAGCTTGCAATGCACAACAAAGTCATAAATCATTGGCAATCAATACATTACGAAACTTTATTCAGGTAAAGCCCCACGGTGGAACAAGAAGCCCCAGAACCTCGCCGCCGCAAGGCATCCAGAACCGGCAAGACTGAAAAAGCGGCGCCAGTCCCCGCTGCCCGCAGGCAGAAAATGCTGCGCGACTTGCTGATGATTGCCATCGCGCCCTTGCTGCTTTATCTGCTGGCCACCTTGCTGACCTATTCACCGGATGACCCCGGCTTTTCCCGTTCCGGCAGCGTGACCGGGGCATTGAACAATGTCGGCGGCCATGCCGGTGCCTGGCTTGCCGATGCGCTCATCAGCCTGTGTGGTTATGCGGCTTTCCTGCTGCCACCGTTGTTGGGCATCGTGGCCTGGATTGCGCTGTTCAGGATGGATGCCGACGGTGATGGCGATGCCGACCTGGGGCCGGCGCTGCGACTGGTGGGCATCTTCACCTTTTTCATCGCCACGGTTGGACTTTTGCAACTGCGCATCGGCGCAGTTGAACACTTTTCGGGCGGGGCAGGGGGCTTTCTGGGACTTTTGGTCGGCAATTCGCTGCACACCCTGTTTGGCCCCTTGGGCAGCAATTTGTTCCTGGTGAGTTTGTGGATGATTGCCATCACCCTGGCAACCGGGCTGTCCTGGTTTGCGCTGATGGACTGGATTGGCGCGCAAGTATTGAAACTGCCCGAGCGTTTGCGGCGCGGCCAGCAACAGGCCAGTGAATGGAAGGAAGCGCGCAGCCTGAAAGAAGAGCGCAGCGAGGCGCGGCGCGAAGATAGCCAGCGTCGCGCCCGCCGTGAGCCGGTACATATCGAGCCTGCCCCGGCGCCGGTGGTGGAAAAGAGCGAGCGCGCCAAGCGCGACCAGCAAATCCCGCTGTTTACCGGCGGCGTGCCGGGCGAGCTGCCGCCGCTGGCATTGCTGGATGACCCCAAGCCGCAGCCCAAGGGCTATGACGAGAAAACCCTGGAAGCCTTGAGCCGGCAAATCGAGTTCAAGCTCAAGGACTTCCGCATCGACACCCAGGTAGTGGGGGCATATCCGGGGCCGGTGATTACCCGCTTTGAGATAGAACCGGCGCCGGGGGTCAAGGTCAGCCAGATTTCCTCGCTGGACAAGGACATTGCCCGCGGCCTCAGCGTCAAATCGGTGCGCGTGGTGGACGTGATTCCGGGCAAGTCGGTCATCGGCCTTGAAATCCCCAATACCAGCCGCGAGATGATTTATCTCTCCGAGCTGTTGCGCTCGCGCGAATACGACAAATCCGCAAGCCCGTTGACCCTGGCGCTGGGCAAGGACATTGCCGGGCGTCCCACGGTGGCCGACCTTGCGCGCATGCCGCATTTGCTGGTGGCCGGTACCACCGGCTCGGGCAAGTCGGTGGCGGTCAATGCCATGGTGCTGTCGCTGCTGTTCAAGGCCAGCCCGAAAGAAGTCCGCATGCTGATGATTGACCCGAAGATGCTGGAGCTTTCGGTGTATCAGGGCATCCCGCATCTGCTGGCGCCGGTGGTGACCGACATGAAAGAGGCCGCCAACGGCCTGCGCTGGTGCGTGGCGGAAATGGAACGCCGCTACAAGCTGATGAGCGCGGTCGGCGTGCGTAACTTGGCCGGCTTCAACAAAAAGGTCAAAGACGCCGCCGATGCCGGACAGCCGATTCTCGACCCGCTGTTCCGTCCCAGCGGCGCCCCCGATGAAGCGCCGCAGCCGCTGGAGCCGCTACCCTATATCGTGGTGTTCATCGACGAATTTGCCGACATGATGATGATTGTCGGCAAGAAGGTGGAAGAATTGATTGCCCGCCTGGCGCAGAAGGCGCGTGCCGCCGGGATGCACCTGATTCTGGCCACCCAGCGTCCTTCGGTGGATGTCATCACCGGGCTTATCAAGGCCAATATCCCCACCCGTATTGCTTTTCAGGTGTCCAGCAAAATCGACAGCCGCACCATCCTCGACCAGTCCGGCGCGGAAACCCTGCTGGGACATGGCGACATGCTGTATATGCCACCGGGGACTTCAATGCCCGAGCGCGTACACGGCGCCTTCGTCAGTGATGATGAAGTGCATCGCGTGGTCGAGCATCTCAAGGCCGGGGCAGGGGAGCCGGACTACATCGAAGGCGTGCTGGAAGAAGTGCAAACCCTGCACGATGGCAGCACCGTGGGCGCGACCGGCCTGCCGGAGTCGCCGCAGTCGGCCGGGGACGAATCCGACCCGCTGTTTGACGAGGCGGTAAAGCTGGTGACTGAAACCCGCCGCGTCTCCATCTCCTTCGTACAGCAACGGCTGCGGATTGGCTATAACCGTTCTGCCCGGCTGGTGGAAGCGATGGAGGCGGCAGGGGTGGTTTCCGCATCAGAACATAACGGCAACCGCACCGTGCTGGCGCCGCCGCCGCCCCGGGATTGAACTCACCTGCCTCAACTCCCCATTCATCCTGCCTGTCGCAGACTGATGCCCCTTCACCGGAGTCGCTGCCATGAAAAAGCCTGTTTCCCTTCTCGCTATCGCCCTTATGTTCGCCAGTGGCCCGGCATTGGCCGGGGCGCGGGATGCGCTCAATGCCTTCAGCCACGGCCTGCGCACGCTGGACGGCGGCTTTCTGCAAGAGGTGTATGACAGCAAGGGCGGGCTGAAAGAGTCCTCGGCGGGCAAGGTGTCGATGTCCGCGCCCAACCTGTTCCGCTGGCAATATGTGCGTCCCTATCAGCAGCTGATTGTGGCCGACGGCCAGACTGTCTGGATTTACGAGCCGGACTTGCAGCAGGTCAGCCGCCGCCCGCAGGGTGCCGAAGAAGAATCCAGTCCACTGAGCGCATTGATTGACCCCGCCAGGCTCGAGCGTGATTTTGACGTGGCCGAGGAGGGCAGCACCGAAGGCATGGAATGGTTGTCGCTGACCCCGAAGCAGCGGGCAGATTCGGGCTTTGAGAAAGCCCGGCTGGGCTTCAACCAGCGTGGCCTGGCACAGGTGGAAATCAGCGATGCCCTGGGGCAGCGCACGGTAATGCGTTTTGGCACCTGGAAACGCAATAGCCGCCTGCCCGGCAATACCTTCCGCTTCACGCCGCCCAAGGGTGTGGACGTGATTGGCCAGTAAGCAGGCGGCATGAAGCAGCGCAGTCCCCAGAGCGACTTGCTGGCTGGCAGCGACCATCGCCTCTCGCCGCTGGCCGAGCGCATGCGCCCGCGTGCGCTGGATGAAATGGTCGGCCAGCCGCGCCTTCTGGCCTCCGGCAGCGCCCTGCGCCGCGCGGTGGAAAGCGGGCATCTGCATTCGATGATTCTCTGGGGGCCGCCCGGCTGCGGAAAGACCACGCTGGCATTGCTGCTGGCGCAGTATGCCAAAGCCGAATTCGTGGCGATTTCCGCGGTGATGTCCGGCCTGCCGGAAGTGCGCAAGGTGCTCGCCGAAGCCGAGCGCCGCTTTCAGGCCGGGCAGCGCACCGTGCTGTTCGTGGACGAAGTGCACCGCTTCAACAAAGTGCAGCAAGATGCCTTTTTGCCATATATCGAACAGGGCAGCGTGCTGTTTGTCGGCGCCACCACCGAAAATCCCTCGTTCGAGCTTAATTCCGCCTTGCTCTCGCGCTGTCGTGTGCATGTGCTGGAGGCGGTTTCAGCGGCAGAAATCGAGCGCGCCCTGCGGCGTGCGCTGCAAGACGGCGAACGCGGCCTGGGCGGGCAGGGCGTAGTGATTGCCGATAACCACGTACAGGCCATTGCCACGGCTGCCGATGGCGATGTGCGCCGCGCCCTGACCTTGCTTGAAATCGCCGCAGAGCTGGCCTCTGAGGGCATCGTCGGCGATACGCTGCTTGAACAGGTGCTGGCCGACCGCAGCCGCCGCTTCGACAAGGGCGGCGATGCCTTTTACGACCAAATCAGCGCCCTGCATAAGTCAGTGCGCAGCTCCAACCCCGATGCCGCACTGTACTGGTTCGCACGCATGATTGATGGCGGCTGCGACCCGGTTTATCTCGCCCGCCGCCTGACCCGCATGGCGGTGGAAGACATTGGCCTTGCCGACCCGCGGGCGCTGGCGATGGCCACCGAAGCCTGGGATGCCTACGACCGGCTTGGCAGCCCCGAGGGCGAACTGGCATTGGCACAGGTGGTGATTTACCTGGCCAGCTGCGCAAAATCCAATGCCGCCTACATGGCCTGGAAAGCCGCGCTGCGCGATGTGCGCGAATACGGCAGCCAGGAAGTGCCGATGCATATCCGCAATGCCCCGACCCGGCTAATGAAGGAACTGGGGTACGGCAAGGATTACCAGTACGACCACGATACCGAAGGCGGCGTGGCGCTTGAGCAAACCGGCTTTCCCGATGCCATGGGCGAGCGCGTGTATTACCAGCCGGTGTCGCGCGGCCTGGAAATCAAGCTCAAGGAAAAACTTGACGCATTGCGCAGCGCCCGCGAAGCCGCGCGAACAAAAAATAACGCAACCAATTCCTGAAAGCGCCCCCCGGGTGTATTCTGGCGCGTATCCCAGCTTGAGCGGCCATCTGTGCAGTTGATGCAACAAGCTGCCGCTTGACGCAAAGCAAAGCCCCGGATTACCGGGGCTTTTCTGTTATGCGAAGTTATATGGGTTTTGACGCTTGGAAAATGTATGTATATCAAATAGATGTGAATCTCGCCATTGTTTGACATAATAGAAATTATGCGAAGTCATGGGTGTGCTTTCCAAGGCTTTTGCGTCGAATTGGGTACGCGCCATGGGCCAATGTGTCTGGCATCACTTGAGTCGTTAACCCCATTTCTGGATATTAGCCGTTTGTCATGGCATACCCTCAAACGGAGTCTGCCATGTTGCGTGTTTCTTCTTTATCGTTTTCTGCACTGTCAATGGCCGTGGGACTGGCGGTTTTTCCTGCGGCATACGCTTATCGTCCGGCTCCGGCTGATGCGCTGGACTGCGCAGCGTTGGGTGAGCAGCTTGCTTCTCTGGAGCATATAACGGTCAGCGGCACGCGTTTGCATAGCTCTGGCAGGATTTCGGGCAAGGTAATGACCAAGCACGAGGTTGCAGCACCGGCCTATGCGCCGCCGCCTGCTCCACCCTCAGCGCCTTCGGTACGCAGCGAGCCAAGTGCCGCCAGTGTGGCGATCGCTCGCCCCGGCCTTCCTGTTGTTCGCCCGCCCGAGCGTTTGCAGCCGACCAATACCGAGCGTTATGCGCATTACGATGACAATCCGGTCAAACGCGCGCGGGAAAACCCGCTTTCGACCTTCTCGGTAGATGTGGATACCGGCAGTTTTACCAATGTGCGCCGCATGCTGAACCAGCAGCAGCGTCCGCCGGCCGATGCCGTGCGCGCCGAGGAATTCATCAATTACTTCGATTACGGCCTTGCCAGGCCACGCAGCCGCAGCGAGCCATTGCGGCTGGAAACCGAGCTTGCGCAAAGCCCCTGGAATGCTCAACGGCAATTGCTGCGCATCGCCATGACCGGCTATGAGCCAACGCAAATGCCTGCTGCCAATCTGGTGTTTCTGGTAGACACCTCCGGCTCCATGGCCAGCGCCGACAAGCTGCCGCTGGTGCGTCAGGCGATTTGCCAGATGCTGCCGCAGCTGCGTGCCCAGGACCGCATCAGCATCGTGACTTATGCGGGCACTGCCGGGCTGCATCTGGCGCCGACTCCAGGCAACCAGTCGCGCACCATTTACAACGCACTCAAGCAGTTGCACGCCAGCGGCAGCACCCACGGCAGCGCCGGGATTCAGATGGCCTATGAACAAGCCCGCAAGCACTTTATCCGCGGCGGCGTGAACCGGGTATTGCTGGCCACCGATGGCGATTTCAATGTCGGTACGGTCAATCAGGCGGCGCTGGAAACGCTGGTGGCCGACCAGCGCAAGCATGGCATTGCGCTGACCACGCTGGGTGTTGGCAGCGGCAATTACAACGAGCATTTGGCCGAGCGTCTGGCCGATGTCGGTGATGGCAATTACAGCTATCTGGATAACCTGGAGGAAGCGCACCGGGTGCTGGTGAAAAACATGCGCAGCACGCTCTTGACTATTGCCCGGGATGTAAAGCTGCAAGTGGAATTCAATCCCGCCGTGGTAGCCGAATACCGCCTGATTGGCTATGAAAACCGCCTGCTTCGTGATGAGGATTTCCAGAACGACCGGGTGGATGCCGGCGATGTCGGTGCCGGGCATCAGGTCACGGCGCTGTATGAAATCGCCCGCGTCGGCAGCACTGGCACGCAACTGCCCGCGCTGCGTTATCAGCAACCCGGCACTGCTCGCGCTGCTGGCAATGAGCTTGCCAGCGTCAGCCTGCGCTACAAGCTGCCGGAGCAAAGCCAAAGCCAGTTGCGCGAAGTGCGTATTGAGCCGCATGTGCAGCGCGCCAGTGACGCCATGAATCTGGCAGCGGCGGCAGCGGCCTTTGCCGATGCATTGCGCGGCGGCGAGCGTATCGGCATGCCGTTTGCCGACATTGCCCGCCTTGTCAAACGCAACCGGCAAATCGCCGATGCCGAGCGCGCTACGTTTGTGGACATGATTGGCAAAGCCGAACGTCTGATAGACGGCGAATAATGCGCGTAGCCTGCGCCCCGGCCAATATCCGGATTTCCCGCCCTGCCGGGGCGGCTGGCTTTAGACTATGGCGCATGGATAACCCCGCCGCCCAAGATGCAAACCCGGATGACCAGCAATTAATGCTGGCCTATGCCGCAGGCGATAAGGCCGCATTTGCCACGCTCTATGCGCGTCACCGCCTGCCGCTATACCGTTTTTTGCTGCGGCATTTGCGTCATGAACCATTGGCCGAGGAACTGTTTCAGGATATCTGGCAGAAAATCATCAGTGCGCGTCTTGGCTGGAAGCCGGATGCGCCATTCCATGCCTGGCTGTACCGTATCGCCCATAACCGGCTGAACGATTACTGGCGTGCCCAGAAGCACCGCCCGGCAGCGCCGGAAGACGCCGATGCGCGTATCGCCAGCCTGCGCGATGAACATACACCCGAGCGTGAGCTTTCCGAGTTTGAAGAGCGCCGCCGCCTGCAACTGGCGCTGGAGGCACTGCCCGATGAGCAGCGCACCGTACTGCTGCTGCGGCTGGAGCAGGAAATGACCCTGGAGGAAATTGGCGAAGTGACAGGCCAGGGCCGGGAAACGGTGAAGTCCCGGCTGCGCTATGCCATGGACAAACTGCGAGCGAGGTTGAAGCCATGAGCCAGAGACATCTGACCGCCGAAGAACGCGCACTGGCCGACAAGCTCGCCCGCATCGCCCCGCGCGCCGAACCCTCCGCTGCGCTGGATGCCAGGATTCTGGCGATGGCCGCCAAGGCGCAACATACCCAGGCGACTACCCCGCAGGCAAAGCCACGCCGCTGGTTGCCGCCACTGGCGCTGGCGGCATCGCTGGCGCTGGTGGTCGGCGTTATCTGGCGGGTACACCCGGTGCTGAATCCGCAAGATACACCCTCACAAACGGCCATCAGCGAGGCGGACATGAGCGCAGAACTGCCAGTGGCCGCCCTGTCCTCCCGCGCTGAGAGCGCAGCCCCGGAAGCCACAGCTAAGCCACACACCACACGCGAAATGACGCCTGCGACCGGCCTGCCAGTTGCGGCAAAACCATCGCCCGCCCCGGCAGCGCCAGCGGCAATTCCGCCCATCCCGGCAGCCCTGCCAGCGCCTCAGGCCATCACTGCCGAAGCAGCCAGCCAGGCGGCAAAAAGTACAGCGAAAAAATCGCTGGAGAGCCAAGTGAGCAAGCCCGCAGTGACGATAGCAGAACCTGCACTGGGGCATGCCAAAGTCATGGAAGCGCCCCCGCCCGCACCTCCGCCCCCCCCTGCCCCACCAGCACCTGCAGCGGCAGCAATGATGGAACGCGCAGCGCCTGTTGCTGCCGATACCTCCGAATCATTGGATAGCATCACACTCGCCGGTACTCGCATCCTGCCCGGCGAGATGGAATTTGCCCGTATTCGCGAACTTATCGAACAGGGGCATATCCGCAAGGCACGCCGTGAGCTTAAAAAGTTCATGCGCCGCCATCCCGATACTGAAATCCCCGACGACTTGAAGCCCCTAATCCAGTGATGATGAACCGACCCCGCTTGTTTGCCCATTTCTTTGCACTTGCTGCAAGCCTGTTGCTGCTGGCTGCCTGCAGCGGCGGCAAACCCCGGTCGCAACCCCTGCCAGCTTCAGCAACCGTGCTGGCGCTGGGGGACTCACTCACGGCCGGCGCCGGTGCCAGCGAGTCTGGCGCCTATCCGGCACAACTGGCCAAACTGACCGGCTGGCAGGTCATCAATGGCGGTGTTTCCGGTGATACCTCGGCACAGGCACTGGCACGCCTGCCCGAGCTGCTCAAGCAAAAACCAGATTTGGTATTGGTCAGCATCGGCGGCAATGATTTTCTGCGCCGCCTGCCAGAAGCAAACACCCGCGCCAATATCAGCCAAATCATCACCACCGTGCAGGCCGAAAACATCCCGGTGGTGCTGATTGCCGTGCCGCAGCTCAGTGTTGGCGCATTGTTTGGCAGCCTCTCCGATAGCCCGCTTTATCAGGCGCTGGCCAAGCAGCATCAGGTGCCGTTGATGGAAGATGGCTGGTCGCAAATCCTGAGCGACAAAAACCTCAAATCCGACCAAATCCATGCCAATGCCCAGGGCTACCGGCTATTTGCCGAAGAATTGGCCGATTTTTTGCAGCGCGAAGGCTTCCGCTGATGTCCGAGCCGGTTACCCGTTACCGCAGCATTGAAGCGCCTGCCAGCGGTGAAGTCAAAGACCGCGGCAGCCGCTTTATCGGTTACGCCTATCCGGTGACAAGCACGGAGACGCTACGCAAACATCTGGATACATTGCGCCAGGCGCATCCCAAAGCCTGCCACTGGTGTTATGCCTATCGCCTGGGCGCAGATGGCAGCCAGTTTCGCGCCAATGATGATGGCGAGCCTTCCGGCAGCGCCGGCCGCCCGATTCTGGGGCAGATTGATTCGGCTGGCCTCAGCGATGTACTCGTCGTAGTGGTGCGCTACTTTGGCGGCACCCTGCTGGGCGTACCCGGCCTGATTGCCGCCTACAAGGGCGCGGCAGCCGCTGCACTTGCCGCGGCCCAAACACTGGAAAAAGATGTCACCCGCACCCTGTGGCTACGCTGCGACTATCCGCACCTGAGCGATGCCCTGCGCATCGCCAAACAGCACCAGGCCGAAATCCTGAGCCAGGAACTGCAACTGGACTGCCTGCTGCATCTGCGCATCCCGCTGCAATACTACGCCGATGCCATCACAGCCTTTCAACACACCCGCGCAATGCAGTTGCGAGAAGAAAACTAATAGTAGCCGCTCTGCTTATCCAGTAGTCTTTCCCAAGCCCAAATCTTGCTTACCTATGCGAAAAGCTGCCCCAACGGTAAATAGCATGCCGTGGGGCAGCCTTTGGCTTTTGGCGAATAAGGTTTGTTATTGGATAGAGTAACCAGCTACTCGCCAAGTCGTATTGTCATCCATGCGAAAACTTATCAGTTCTACCAAGGTTTTCCCTGAAGAGAAGCGTGTCGCAAAGCGCACACTGACATAAACACCGGGAAGCGGTTCTGTCTCTCCTTGCGCAGGGTTAATTTGTTGGCGTACCACCGATAGCCATACGCGCGACTGCGGTTGCCCCAGTGAGGCACGCGCCATCCGTAGCTGATTAACGAAAGTATCGCGGGTAACCGTGCTCTTGGCTGCTATCGAAGCACCTTCCCATACCTCTGCAGCACGGCCATTATCAATTAAATCAGCAACATGTAGCGCACCCGTCAGTATGGTGTTGGGATCAATATCTTGCTGCACTTGAGCCTGAGCCTGGGGCGCAGCAGCCCCACGCTGTTGGGCCATGCCAGTCAATGGCAACAGGGCAAGCAATGCAAGTGCAAGACTACGATACTTCATGACGTTACTTCTCCAAACGTGAAGGTCAATTTACCGACATTAAAAAAGCCCCCAGCATTTTCTGGGGGCTTCCAGCATATCAGTTTGTATATGCGCGAACCTCGACACGACGATTCGGCGCCAGGCAACGGATACGTACTTCACGACTGGTACGAGAATCACATTGCACGACAGGATCCACAGAACCCATGCCAAGCGCACGCACCATGCCTGCCGGAACTCCCTGTTTCAGCAGGTAGCTACGCACGCTTTCTGCACGACGCTGTGCCAAAACCACATTTTGCTGGGGGCTACCAATCTCATCGGTATAAGCCAGCACATCTACACTGCGCAAGTTGGGATTGGATTTAAGCTCCGTCGCCAGCCTCTGCAGGCGCTGCTGCCCTTCAGCCGACAAGTCTTCGATACCCGCGCGGGCAAATGTAAATAACCCGTCAGCCTCAATCAGCGTACGCGGCGCTGCCGCTGGAGCCGCCGGTGCCACAACAGCTGCGACAGCTGCAGGCTCCTTGAGCAAGTCAGCACAATCAGCAGGCTGCCAGTGCTGGCTGCTGCTGATGTAATCACGATTGAACAAAATCTTGAACTGACAGGTCTTTACACCTGCATCGGTACGGAAGTGGAACAGATAGTCCCACTCCCGAACCCGATAGAAGCCCTCGGCAAAGTGTGGTGCCCCCAGCAGCTCGTACAGCTGCCCCTTGTTCATCCCAACCTGAGCCAGACGCACATCATCCAGGCGGGGAAAAGTCCCGTCCTTTTCATATGCCCGGCTGATATCGGGAAAAACCACCTCATCTGCCATACCTTCGGCAGAAATTCCGCGGCTGACATGGGTGCTACATGCACCGAGCAGCAGGGTGCTGGCAACGATTGCGCAGGAAAATACGCTTTTTTTCTTCATGGAAGTCATCCTCATTATTACCACTGCACACCGACACCGGCAGAGAAGCCCCAGTCGCGGGCGGTATTGCCACTGGCTTGTGCCTTGTAAACCCACTTGCCGTTATCGGTGATGCCGGAAAGACCAAAGGCCAAGCCATATTCACCGCGATAGCCACCCACCGCTGCCGAGAACATGCTCTTGCCCGGCAGATAGGCCTGCGGCAGGCCAGCCATCGCCATCGCCGAGGCAGTCGCGCCACGGTAGCCACGGTCAAGCTGCCACATGTCATTGGCAAGTTGGTTGAAGCGGTTATCGGTATAGGCATTGGCGCCAGCAATGGCACCGTTCAACTGGCCGACATTCACCGCATCGGTAGCGGCCACACCGGCACCGACATTGCTGATGACATTACCACCCATGTTGACGCTCTGACCGCCGGCCACTTCGATGCCGCCATTGAAAGTAGCTTTGCCATCTACCACTGGCTTATCCACCACACTGACGGTATAGGTATCGCCATTCTGGGTAACCTGGGTATTGGTACCGGCCACCACCTTGGTGGCACCACTGCCACCACCGGAAACGGCATTCAGCGCATCCTGCACGGTGGTATAGGTATTGCCCCCAACGGTCAGGTTGACACTCAAGCCGCCACCCGGGGTATAGGTCGTATTTCCACCCAAAGCCAATGCCGTGGCATTGCCAAGGTTATTGACCGCCGTACCCACCGCAAAAAGCTGTGAGCCGTTCACCGCATCGGTAGAGTCAGCACTCAAGCGGCCAGCGGCAACATTGACGATACGGCGCTCATTGCCCTTGCTACCCACGGAAACCACGGCAACTGCATTCACACCAGCAGCCGTACCACCATTGAGCATGAAGGTACCCGTGTTATCCACAGCCTCAGTCTTGGCGCCAGCGCCCAGTGCCACGCTACCGGCATGGCTGGCGGCAGCCCCCTTGCCCATTGCCACGGCATTTTCAGCCGTTGCCGTGGTATCGACACCGGCAGCAATTGCACCACTGGCGGTGGCACCGTCGTTGTCGTAGTTGCTACCCTTGCTGCCACCGTCATTGACACTGTAATAGTGGGTCTTGACCTTGGCAGTTTGCTCGCCGACATAGTCCCTCAGCTGCCCCAGGTTGACGGCATCACCGTCTTCGGTGCCATCACCCAGATTGCTGATCTTCTTGCCGCCCATGTCAATGCCACCTGCACTGATGGTCGGACCACCGGCAATCGTGAGGCCATTGGCATCCAGCTTGTTGCCGCCTGCGGTCACACTGTCCACATCCAAGTCACGGCTCAAGGCGATTTCCACCTTACCGTCCTGATCAGTACCATTTTGCTTCACACTGATATTGCTGTCGGCACTGCTGAAGGTGACCACGCCATTGGGACCGATATTGGCCTTGTTGCCAGCGGCATCTGTCACCGTCCAGCCGGCATTGACCAGAGTTTTAACTGCATTGAGCTGGCTCATGTTGACCGCATCCGTGTCGGCAACACCCGCTGCCAGACCACTGATCTTGTTGGTGCTCTTATCGATGGTGACGCCACCGACGGTCACCTTGTCGAAAGCCACATCCTTCTTGGTGGCCACGGTGTAAGTGCTGGCACCGGTGGCTGCGTCCACCGTTTCGGTCACGCTGATGTTGTCGCCTTCGGTCACCTTGGTTTTGGCGGCCACAGCCTTGTCGTTCACCGCTTTGAGTTGGTCTTCGGTGGCGGCCTGACCGCTGGTGATATTGGCCGGGTCAAAGGTGGTATTGCTCAAGCCGCTCACGGTACCGGCATTGCCGTCAATTTTGACGGGCTTGCCCCCCGTGGCCGGACCGACATTCAATACCGGGGCCAGCGCCAGCTGGACGCCACCGGCCACGGTGGTGCTGCTGATATTGCTGTCACCCTTGATATTGATGGTGTCGCCCAGGGCGTACTGGTTGCTGCCTGTGGTGCCACCGACATTAATACCCTTGGCAATGTTGTCGGCATTGGCCTGGATGTTGGTTTTGTTGGTGGCCACATCCTGGTTGGTGGCATGCAACTGGCTGCCATTCACGGCATCGGTGCTGGTGGCGCTGAGTTCCCCTGCCGCCAGACCGCTTACCTTGTTGGTGTTCTTATCGATGGTGACGCCACCGACGGTCACCTTGTCGAAAGCCACATCCTTCTT
>JAUMYP010000035.1:0-2672 GCA_030528565.1 Pseudomonadota bacterium | reverse complement strand
TGGTGTTCTTATCGATGGTGACGCCACCGACGGTCACCTTGTCGAAAGCCACATCTTTCTTGGTGGCCACGGTATAGGTCGTGCTGCCGTCGGTATTCGTGGTGGTGGCAACTTCGATATTGTCACCGGCATCCACCTTGGTGGTGGCCTTGGCGGCAGCGGCCTTCACGTCACCGATATTGGCGGCATTGGTATCGACATCACCGCCGCTGGCTACATTGGTGATTTGATTGCCACCGTTGTTCAGGCCGGCGCTGGTCAGGCTCACCATTGCCTTGCTCGGGTCGGCCGGAGAAATGCTGATGCCATTACCATCCACAATGGTCAGGTTGCCATCAGCATCCTCGAACTCGGCACTGGACAGATCTGTCAAATCCTTCGCCAGCTTGATTTCAAGGGTATCGCTGCCGTTGGCGACCACGCCGATATTGTCATCGGTCAGCTTCGACTCATCGTCCATGCCGCCGGTCAGGTTTACGGTTTCACCCAGCTTGCGGGTGACATTGGTACCCACATCGCCAGCAAAGGTCAGCGGCTTTTCTGCCACTTCAGCCACGGCTTTCAATTGGGCGACGTTGACCGCATCTGAATTTTCAGTACCTGCTGCGACATGGGTGATTTGACGGGTGGCGTGGTGGCGTTTGCCGTTGGTATCGGTATAGTCATAACCGACGGAGACTGCGCCCAATGCCACAGTAGTCGGCGCATTTTCATCGCGTTGCACGGTTGCAGATACGGCATCCTTGGCCGCCTGCGAGGCTGCGGCATTGGCATAGACCTTGCCATTGGCCAAGGTGGCAGCCGCATCTGTACCTGCCTCGTCTGCACGCGCGATACGCTCTGCCCGCGCCAGAGAGCCCAGGGCAACGGCATTGCCAGTGGTCACGCGGGCTTCACGTCCCAATGCCAAGCCACTGCCGGCATTGCTGTCGGCATAGCTCAGGGAGCCCAGGGCAATGGATTGATAGCCTTTGGCATTGGCGTAGTTGCCAATGGCGGTAGCTTGCGATTTGCCATCGGCCTTGGCGTTGGAGCCAATGGCGATATTGCTGGCGGTGGTGACGAGACTGCGATAACCGATGGTGACGCTGTCTTTAGCAGTGCTGGAATTTGAGGCGCCTCTGGCTTCTGCCTGATTGCCGATGACCACAGCGCTGTCACTGAATTCATTGGCCTGCGCTGCCGTGCCCAAGACCACCGAATACGGCGCCTTGCTGATGGTTGCCCGGTTGCCCAGAGCTTCTGCCGGATTGCCCCAGCCGCCGATCACAACGGCACCTATTGCCAGGGCTTCGGTTTTTCCGCCCAGAGCAATGGCCTTGTTCTGGGTTGCTTTAGTTTGATAGCCCAGAGCGATGGTATCGGAAGCCGTCATTTTGGCTGCTGCTGTGCCGCTACCAGCTTCCTTGCCAATGGCGATATTGTTGTTGCCGGTCACATACTGACCGGCGCGCAACATGGCGGCAAAGTTGTCATGGCCGCTGACATGCTGCCCTGCTTCGGAAGAAAGCGCCACATTGGTATTGCCGGTCACATCTTGACCGGCTTTTCGACCAATCGCGATATTTTGCCCACCGTTTACTGCCGTGCTGACGCGCTGTCCGGCCTCGGCACCAATGGCAATGCCATGGATATTGCTGGTTGTGCTTTTACCGGCACTATTGCCAATATTCACCGTATTTTCCAATTGGGCAGTATTGGCTATGGTGGGGTTCACAACGCCCGCGTCATACCCCAAAGAAACGCTGGTCTTTCCTTGGGCTTCGGCTTTGCTGCCAATGGCCGTGCTGTGCTCGCCGTTGGCTTTGGCCGCATGCCCGAAAGCAGAAGCGCCTGCGGCGCTGGCAGCTGTCGCCACACCGACGGCAGTCGTCCAGCCCCCCGAGGCATTGGCGCCGTCACCGAAAGCGGCGGATGATTGGCCGCTTGCTTTGGCGGCATTGCCCACCGCCAGGGAATTGGTACCGGTGGCTTGGGTATTAGTGCCAAAGGCAAATGAATTTTGCTGTGTTACTGTGGCATTGGTGCCGATGGCAATGGCACTTTGAGCGGCGCCTGCCGTTTTGGCGCCAGTACCAATAGCAATGGAATCGCGTCCTGCAGCGACAGCGCCCTCACCACAGGCCACTTCACTGCCCGGACCGGGCACGCTGCTCGGCGGCATGGGTTGACCGGTAGCCGGGTCTACGCAGACATAATCCGCAGCCCAAGCGCTGCCCATTGGCAAGGCCATCATCACGGCCATGGCAAGCAGCGCCAAGCGACTCCTACCCGGGCGGCGGGTGACAACCACGCCAGCACTATCACTCTTGGCCAGCTCCGAGGCCACCACCATGGTGCCGGTTTCGCGATTCCACACCAAGCGATAAATCTTGTTCATATTCAAATCCCAATTGAGCAATTCAGGGCGCCAGCCTGCAGATAAAGCAGCCTTGGCGGCGTATAGCGGAGCTATTCTAGCGCATAATTTTGCGATGCAGTTCACATCTTGATGACAAGTGCCTTGACTGCAACACTGCCAATGGCGTTGGACGGCCGATACGCTTGATATTCACGGTAATGGTTTGCTTACGAGGGCTGTTTACCCCGGTGTTTACACCAGCAGCTCATGCAGTATGGTGGTGGCGTAGCTGCCCGGGGGGAGCTGGAAGCCAAGCTGCAATACATCTTTT
>JAUMYP010000034.1 GCA_030528565.1 Pseudomonadota bacterium | reverse complement strand
AGATGTGTGGAATTGGTGGAGCTTAAGGGGACAGAGCAAAGACCTTGAAAGGCATACCTTTGAGGCATGGCTCAAGAAGCCGCTCAAGGACATCTCCCGCGAGATGGTCACGAGGCGTTTCAACGAAATCAAGAATCACGGTCTGAGAGGTAACGCCCCTGCACCAGCGCAAGCGAATCAGGCCTTCGCTGTGCTTCGTGCCTTGTTCAATTACGCCATCCGCGAATACCGCGAGCCGGACGGGTCGCCCGTGCTGACGGACAACCCCGTTGATGTGCTCTACAAGAAGTGGGCACCGCTCAAGCCGCGCACTAGCCGCGTGCCGGATAGCAAGGTCGGCGCGGTGTGGTCATTCCTCACCAAGGCGCGCGAGCAGGCATACAACCGTGACACACTGGCAAGCATTGACCTTGTGATGCTACTCATGATGACCGGCCTTCGGATCGGGGAATGCAGCGAACTGACATGGGATCGGGTCAATCTTGAGGAAGGCTGGATTCACATCCCCGACCCGAAGAACAGCAACCCCGTATGGCTACCGCTATCCACGCAGGCGGTGCAGTTACTGACCACTCGCCAGCGCGTCAAGGGTAGCCCGTTCGTGTTCTCGTCCTGGGGCAAGGCTGGGCACATCAAAGACCCGCGCGACACGATGAAGAAAGTCAGCGAGGTAGCCGACACGAAGATCACGCCGCACGACCTGCGCCGCACCTTCACGACTATCGGCGTGGCATCGGTAGGCATCGACTTGCACAAGGTCGAATTGCTGACGAACCACGTTCCCAAGGGCGTGACAGCGCGCCACTACCTTGAGACTTCGCACCTGCAATATCTCAAGCCTGAAACGCAACGCATATCCGATTGGATCGAGCAGCAGGCAGCGGAATTGAACAAATGTTTATAAGAATCAACGGGTTAATTTATCCAACATTGCCGCGTAAAGCTGTGTTAGGGTAGTGCCAACTAACTCGCATCCCAGTTCAAGCGTGATGCTGTTCCGACCTTGGTCGGGTTGAACTGGCGAGAAGCTGCATGGGCAGCGGCGGGCATCAAAGTCTGGAAACAGGCTTGATCGCTCACCGACTGCCCACTTTCATTTGTGGCGCGGTGGGCAGTCTGAGGACTACTTGCCATGACCACACTTTCAGCGCTCAGCCCCGACCTGCTGACAAACGAAGAAGCTGCCGCACTGCTCGGCATCAAGCCCAACACCCTCGAAATCTGGCGCACGAAGGGCAAAGGCCCAGAGTTCGTAAAGCTCGGACGCACCAAGTCCGCGCCCATCCGTTATCTACGCTCCAAGATTTTCGAGTGGCTGGAGTGTCAATCTTTCAGCAGTACCAGCGCCTACGCGCCGAACGCCAAACAAGCTGTTTGACGTTCACAGCCCCACAAAACCAATGCAGCCGCGCAACGTGCCCACCCCGCACCCTCGCTGGCAAGCCCCTCGTAACTACGTCAAGAAAAAAGCCAGCGGGTCAGGCTGGCTTTTAATGAGGAAACAACAGTGATGAACGAACACACTGTAGGACAGCCGCCGCAGGTCATACAAGATGAAACCCTGTGGCAACAAAACGGCGCACAGGCCACGCAACATACAGGCCAATGGGGTAACGGCGGCAACCACACAAACGTCGCCCCAGCGCCCGTACAACCGCCTAGCACTCCCGAAAGCCTTGGGTTCTTCTGGAAGGATAACGTAGGCTTTGCCAGCAGTTTTCTTGATGAAATAGAGCGCAGGGCACAGCGAGCACAATCTGAGTTATTCAAACTTGGCACGCCCATATCAACTGAAGAATGGTGGAATGCACGCGCCGCGCAGCCTGCCATTGTAGAAGATTGGTTCCACGAAGATGTTGGCGTATTCGTCGCACCGGGAGGCACGGGCAAGACGACGCTTCTACTGTTTCAAGTCATCCATATCGTGCTTGGGCGCGATCTGTTCGGCCACCGTGTGCTGAATCCCGGCCCGGTCATCATTCTCACAGCAGAGGACAGCCGAGAAACTCTGATAGCACGCTTGCGCCACATGTGCCAGCAATTAAACCTGACGCAAGCGGAAGAAAGGCAGGTGCGCGACGAAGTAAATATCACCGATGTTTCGGGCAAGGGGTTCAAACTCACCACAGTGGAAAAGGATGTGGTGGCACCGAGCAAGATCCTTGACCGCTTCATTGTCAGCGCCTCCGAAGTGCATCCGTCGCTAATCATCATTGACCCGATGGTTTCATTCGGTGTTGGCGAAAGCCGAATTAACGATTCTGAGCAAGGGCTGATTGATGCTGCTCGTCGTATCAAGAATGAATTGCGGTGCGCTGTGCTTTATGTTCATCACACAGGCAAGGCAAACGCGCGGGATGCGTCGCTAGACCAGTACAGCGGGCGCGGCGGCAGTGCGTTGGCGGATGGGGCGCGCATGGTGCATGTACTTCAGCGGCTTGACCACGAGGCATGGACGGAAGCAGCCGGCGACGAGCTAACAGATGACGATTCCGGGTTCGTGCTTGCACGAGCAAAGATGACATGGTACGCCCCACAGCCTCTCGTCTATCTAAAACGGCGTGGATATGTGTTTGAAAGGTTCGATGCAGTTGCAGTGACCGAAGGCACGGGGGCGGTCATTGACCGCGATGCAGAAAAAGTCTTTCAGTTCCTGCGCGAAGAATACCTGCAAGGCAAGAAGTATAGCCAGAACGATCTCATTCACATGAAACTGGTTGGTTCGCAAAGCAGATTGCGTGCCGCCGTGTCACGCCTCAAGTCTGATAACCGTCTGCTGGATGAAAAATTAACCACAGGTGGCCAGGGTGGCGCGAGGCAGTTTCTACGACCGATGGAGCTGCCCCAATAGGTCTAAATGGCTTTGGTGTGTTGCTGTGTTTTTGATGTGTTATTGGTGTGTTACCACAGCAAGGAAGGGAACACATGCAAACACGCTTTTTGGCGTGTTGCTGTGTAACTCCCTTAGGGCAACACAGCAAACCAAAACGGCTTCTGTTCAACATACCAAAGCCGTTTTTTTCAATTGCGCCCAGTTTTGGTGTGTTACGCGGCGTGGTCATTTTTTGCTGCTGTAGTCCGTGACAAGCCATTGAACTTGCGCCAGGCGTAGAACTCGCAGGCGACGTTGTTCTCATTCCAGCTATGGTCAGTGGCGGCAGCCTTCGCATCCTTGATCGTTGCTGTCGGGTTCGCGTCCAGCCACGCCCAGACAGCAGCACACAGACCACCAGCACGCGGGCGCTTGACCCCGTTGCGCTCCTCTTGCTGCACCTTGGGCGCGGCTGCTTTCTTCGCCTTGTTTGTGGTCACCCCCTGCACGGCGAAGGCGGGGGCTACAGGCTCGCTTTCGGTAGCGGTCGCCGCTGGGGTATTGGCCGCACCCTGCACAGCGCTTGCGGGCGGCTGCTTCGCTTTCCAACCGAAGCGCACTTCGTCGCCGTTCTTATGCACGGTGATTTCCACCAGTTCAGCAGGCACCCCTGCGGCAACACCAGCGCGGCGGGCATTTATGCGTTTCGTGTAGGTCTTGGTTTCCATGTCGTTGCTCCTGTACGGGTTGTAGATGGGGCAACGCTAAGACGCATCTCCGAGACTCGGCAACGACTTTTTGGATGCAAGCGACAACACCGGAAGCAAGGAACAAATAACGCTGAATTACCTGTTCCTCGTTTGTTCTAGAACTACAACCTACTGTATTTATTTTGTTTTTGCTTGCGTGACCTATTGATAATTTCCTAGCGTGTATGCCATGCGTAACAAAACGCGCCTTTTATCAAGGAGTTTTCACCATGCCCACGCCAATTGATGCACGAGTAACCCCGACCCTTCACGCCGAAACGCTGAAAGCGCTGGACGGCTTTGATGATTCGACCATGCCCTATATCGCACCAGCCATTGAAGCGCTGGACGACTGCTATATCACTCTGGGCAAGCTGCACGACGGGCGAGATGCAGCAAAGAAAAATCAGGCTTGGACAGAGGGACAGCAAGTGCTAGCCGTATCCGAGACAGCAGGGCGCCATCAACAGCGCTTACTGAAAAAGTTTGATGGACTGGTATCCACGATGGATAAGCAGATTGCCAAATTCGAGGAAGAACTGAGTCAACCGCTTGAATCTCGCGCTGCTGTGGGTATCGCGGGCGAGGTGCGCAAGTTCGTCAAGGACATGCCAACAGAGGAACGCCACAAGTTCATTCAAGAGGCCATCGACGCTGGGGATATGACCACATGCAGCAGCGTACTCGGTGCGCCTCCGTACCTGTCCGGCCTCACCGCTGACTTCCAGAAAACCTACACCCGCATGTGGCACGAGCGGATGAACCCGCAGGCATCGGCACGTCTGAAGGTGATTCGTGGAGCCAAAGCACACATTGAAAAAGCTGGCGCGCTCGTTGTGGATCAAATCGAAAAAGCGATGGGCGCATCTTGGGCAAAGGTGAATGAGCTTCGTCAAGGCAATGACAAGGCACTTGCCGCCCTCAAGTTCGGCGAGTAACGCTGCTGATATCTGCAATCAACAGGAAGTAATCAAATGACAGAGATTGTTCAGCCTGGATGGATGCGTGGTTTCACCCCGCAACCTAACAAGCCGCCCAAGGGCTGGCAGCCCGGCCAGAGTGGCAACCCGAAAGGTCGTCCAGTTGACTCACGCAACAAGAAGAACGTCATTGCGGACGAGTTTGCGAAGGACGGTAGTGCGGTGGCTCGTGTGGTTATGGACGCTGCACTTCAAGGCGATATGCAAGCCGCCAATATGGTCTTGCAGAGGCTTTCCCCTCCGCTTCGTGCCCGCGCTGAAAAGGTGACATTTGAACTGACCCCGGATGCGCCGCTGCACCAGCAGGCAAACCAAGTGCTCGCGTCAGTAGCGGAAGGCGCGATTGACCCGGAAACCGGAAAGCTGCTGATCGACTGCATCCAGTCGGTAGCTGGCATCCGTGCCGTTGATGAACTGGAAGCGCGCCTTATCGCGCTGGAGGAAAAACAATGACCTACAACTTCACGCCCGGAGGCTGGCTGCAACCGAAGCCCGCGCCCCTCATCGACACGCCACAAGGTCGCGCTGACCTCAAGCTGATTGTCGATACCTGCTACGCCGCCATTCTGAATTGCGACGATCCTGCTGTGCGCTGGCAAGCCGCACGACTGTTGCAGGCAATTGGCCCTATGAAAGGAACTCTGCAATGAAGAACCTGCACACCGACCCGCGCGAGAACGCGCCCGTCAAGCACACGGTAACGCCCGACGACCTGCAACAGATTCATCAGCGCCGAATTGAGGCGCATGCAGCCCGCGAGACCAGCGACGCGCTGAACCTGCTCCGCGCTTTCAAGCTGGGCGAGGCGCTGCGCGAGTTGCGGGAGTAACCACATGGCCGACACGCGGGGCATGCTGGCACGGTTGCGCAAGCTGGAACGCTCGCGCGGTGCTGGCGACGAAATGCGCGAATGGCTTGCGCAGGCGTTCGACGCTGCCATTGCTGACGGTCGCATGTGCCCGGTCGATGGCAATGTAGTGCGGCACTGTGTTTTGAAGTGGCTAAGCGACGGCACCGCTCGCACTGGATCTGCTGGATGGGGCTTGCTACGGTGAAGCCAAATTTCCAAGGCTTCGTAGAGCCGCGCATGTGGCCGCAGGACGACGGAGCGCGGCGCGAACCTGTGCTTGATGCTGACCACAAGCCGCCGCGCGTGGTGCGCTATGTCGGCTGGCGGAAGTGCATGCGGTGTGGTCAGCTCTTTTGGTCTGAGGACGTGTTGCGCTTGCGTCTCTGTACGCCGCAACCGAACCGGCAAGGATGCAGGAACAGGCAAGACGACGACGGTATCTGAAAAACCCTGCACCGCCCTTCTCGTCGTCAGCGATGCAGTGGCGCGCAGTCCCGGAGAAGCTGCGCCGTCCCATCGGGAACCGTTGGACGTTAATCAAACGGACTCAGCTAGGAACGGGGTCACTCCTGCCCCGTGCGACCTAGCCTTCAACACCGCCGCTTGGCGGTGTTGTCGTCATATAGGGCTGCGCGAGCGTAGCGGGCGGCTGGGGCGACGATCACCACACTGCCGCCGCTAGGGTACTGGCGGCACCGTTGCGCGGCCTGTAGCGGCGCGCATGCCAGCGAGCAAGGAACGCCAAACACACAGTTATTCGGGCTTGCCCGCTAACCGATTGGCGCGCTTGTGGTTAGGTCGGCGACAGGCACGAGGCATAAGCGCTACGTAAACCTCAAGCGACTGTCATGCACTCTTGAATCGAGTTACGATCTCATCTTTTAGGGATGGGATGTTGCTCGATGTCAGATTTTGATCGCTTGGATGCCGTATTAAAGACGTATCAAGGCTCGTTCGTTGGCAAAGTCTATAACGAAGAAAACGACGACCACGATTTGTTGATGGATGCCTTTGGCATACCTCCAGCCCTCAAACGAGAGAATCGCCAATACTGGGGGCGAGAACTGGGGTTCTGCTGGCAACTCTTAGTTATAGAGGCGTGCAGAGGTTTGCCGATCTGTAAACCGGCTTTCAAGATTGGAGGCGACGAGCCTTGCGATCTGATTGTGGGGAATTACGCAATTGATACAAAATATCGGATCGGCTCTGGCGATTCTGGGACGCTAAAGAAATTCAAATCTTATGGGCCATTGCTGCGAGAGCACGGCTACGAGCCTGTATTCCTCATACTCCGTGAGGACAATCTCCCCGCAGCAATTCAGGCATGCCATATCGGCACCTGGAAGGTGCTGACAGGGCGGCAGTCCTTCCAGTTCATCCAGCAGATCAGCGGGTTTGATATGGAGTCGTACCTCAAAGATCGAGCATCAAAGTTTCTTGTCGAGCGGTAGAAGAATTTAGTCGCCCATTGATTATGTCCAGATATTTTTCCTCAATCTCTATCCCTACATAATCAATGCCATTATTTTTTGCGGCGAGCAGAGTCGTGCCTGAGCCGGCGAAGGGGTCAAGCAGCAGTGCGCCTTCCTGCTTGGGCACAAACATCTTGACGAGCTTGTCCATGAGTGGCAGCGGCTTCACGGTGCAGTGCACATTGAAGTCCTCTGATGGCCCGCGTTCGATGTTTTCAAGGATGTTTGACTGAAACCCTCCATCAAGCCTAGCGGTATAGAACAGACCAGTTCCAAACTCCATGAATGTCTTGACGTAGTTGTCGGTCAGGGGTTTCTGTAGGACGCAGATTGCCTCCCACTCGTTGCGCAAGCAGCTATGCCATCCCTGCCAGTCATCTGCACCTTCAAAACCGTTCTTTTGGAGCTGCTTGCTGATATTGACGCCTTTCGGGATTCCGCTGGAGCGGCGATAGACAACAATGTCCCGGCTATAGAACCCTGCGCGCTCTAGCGCGACTTGAACATGAGCAACTGTTCGAGTGCTATTGAAGACCGCAACCGTTGCGCCCGGTTTGCAGACTCGAAAAAGCTCCTGCCCCCACTCGAAGCACCATTCTTCATAGTCGAGGATGTTTTTGCGGTTCTTTCTGTACCACGCAGCGTTACGAACCCCGCCAGCGAGACCGCTGCCGTAAGGGATATTCTTCACAAGCGTCTTGCTGTCTTTTGACGCAACGCGCTCCTTCCGCCGTGTTATCTCGCTGTCGTCCCACTTGTGGCCGATGAATTCGTAGTTGTACGGCGGATCGGTGATGCATGTGGTTATGCACGCTTCGGGCAACCGCCTCAATACTTCTCTGCAATCGCCTGCAAGAACCGAATTTCTGAAATCTGTAAGCATCATCTACCTTTACGGAGGTCTTTGTCGTAGCCAAGTAGCTTAAGACGCTTCGCTCGGCTAGGCATAGGCTCACCTGCGGCTCGCAGCCCGCGCTTACCATCTGCTTACGGGGCGAAATTCACTACAAAAAAGAAAGCCCCGACATGCGGGGCTTTCTTCATCGCCTTCACAAGCCCTCGCGCGTTTGTTGAACTACACTAAGTGCTTGTTTTTATTGGCGGAGGCGGTGAGATTCGAACTCACGAACGGTTGCCCGTTGCCGGTTTTCAAGACCGGTGCAATCGACCACTCTGCCACACCTCCTACAACTGTTTTCAAGACCGGTGCCTTCAACCACTCGGCCACGCTTCCGTATCGGGTTTGACTGCCTCTGTGTGCTGGCAGGGGCGCTATTGTGCCACGTCTTGGCCGTCGCAGTCAGGCCCGCAACGTTTTTTCGCAAGTTTTTGCGGTAAAACTTCAGCCAGGTGGTCGATAAAGGCGCGCACCGCAGGCAGCATGCCGCGGCGGCTGGGGAATACGGCGTGGATGATGCCCTGCGGCAGTTTCCATTGCGGCAGGATGACTTCCAGCTCGCCGTTTTTCACCGCTTCGGCACAGCTCATTTCCGGCAGCATGGTGATGCCGATGCCCTGCTTGACCATCGCCCGCAGCATCTGGAAATCGAAGGCGGCCAGCCGGGGTTGCAGGTTCAGGCGGCGCACTTCGCCAGCCGGGCCATGCAGTTCCCAGTATTGCCGGGCTTCATCCTCGAACATGCTGAGGATAAGGTGCTCTCCCAGGTCTTCGGGGTTTTGCGGGCGGCCATGTTGGCGCAGATAATCCGGACTTGCCACCAGCAGCAACTGGTCATGGCCGAAGCTGCGCATCACCAGGCTGCCATCATCATCGAGTTTGCTGCGCACCCGCAGGGCGACATCAAAGCCCTCCTGAATCAGGTCCACACGGCGGTTGCTCACATGTATTTGCAGGCGTACCTCAGGGTGGCACGCCAAAAATGCGGGCAGTACATCGGGCATGACTTCCTGCGCCAGCGTCACCGGCACACTCACCCGCACCAGGCCACGCGGGGTGCTGCTCAGTTGCGCCACTGCCTCATGCGCGGCCTGTGCGGCTTCGCGCATAACCAGCGCATGGCGATAGACGTTCTGGCCGACTTCGGTAACGGCAAAGCTGCGGGTAGAGCGTTGCAACAGGCGCACCCCCAGGGTTTCTTCCAGCTGGGTGATGCGCCGCGACAGCCGCGAACGGGGAATGCCCAGTGCGCGCTCGGCGGCTGCATAGCCGCCGTGGTCAACAACCAGTGCGAAGTAATGCAGGTCGTTGAAGTCTGGCATCAGGCAAGCCGTTCCGCACCGCCCATGTATGGGCGCAGCACTTCGGGCACGGTGATGGAGCCATCGGCGTTTTGATAGTTCTCCATCACCGCAATCAGTGCACGGCCCACGGCGGTGCCGGAGCCGTTCAGGGTGTGCACCAGTTCCGGCTTGCCGCTTTCAGCGCGGAAGCGCGCCTGCATGCGCCGCGCCTGGAAGTCGCCACAGTTGGAGCAGGAAGAAATCTCGCGGTAGGTGTTTTGCGAAGGCAGCCAGACTTCCAGGTCATAGGTCTTGCGGGCGGAGAAGCCCATATCGCCAGCGCACAGCAGCATGCGCCGGTACGGAAGTCCCAATTTCTCCAGCACGGTTTCGGCGCAGCGGGTCATGCGCTCAAGCTCGGCATCGCTGTCTTCAGGCTTGCAGATGGACACCAGCTCGACTTTTTCAAACTGGTGCTGGCGAATCATGCCGCGCACATCGCGGCCACCACTGCCCGCCTCGGAACGGAAACACAGCGAATCGGCGGTCATGCGCAACGGCAGGCGTGCAGCGTCGAGGATTTCGTCGCGGACGATATTGGTCAGCGCGATTTCCGAGGTGGAAATGAGATAGCGGCGGTGCTCGCCAAGTGCAGTGGCGAACATGTCCTCCTCGAATTTCGGCAATTGCCCGGTGCCGACCAGGCTCTCGGCATTGACGATGACCGGCACATTGGTTTCTTCATAGCCGTGTTCGCTGGTGTGCAGGTCCAGCATGAATTGCGCCAGCGCCCGGTGCAGCCGTGCCAGCTGCCCGCGCAGCACGGTAAAGCGGGCGCCGGAGAGCTTGGCGGCGGTTTCGGCATCCAGCCAGCCGTGGCGTGCGCCCAGTTCGACATGGTCTTTCACTGCAAAGTCGAAGTTGCGCGACTCACCCCAGCGCGATTGCTCGACATTGCCGGCCTCGTCCACCCCCTCGGGCACCGAGGCATCCGGCAGGTTCGGCAAGCCCTGCATCAGGGCTTCCATTTCGCTGCGGATGGCATCAAGCCGCGCTTCGCTCACCTTCAGTTCTTCGCCAAAGCCCGCCACCTCGGCCATCAGCGGGGCGACATCTTCGCCCCTGGCCTTGGCCTGGCCAATCGCCTTGCTGCGGGTATTGCGCAGGTTTTGCAGCTCCTGGGTACGGATTTGAATGGCCTTGCGCTCGGCTTCCAGCGTCTGGAACGCGGCCACATCCAGATTTACGCCACGGCGCGCCAGCCCTTGGCGGACGGTTTCGGGGTCATTGCGGAGCAGTTGCACATCAAGCATCGAAGGCCATTCCATCAATTCAGGGGGCGGCTATTATCGCCGCTTTATGCGCTTTTGCCGCATTACTCACATCAACAATGCCACAATGCGCGCAACCAAGCTGCCCATACGTTGTGAGACATGTCCGCACCGTCCCCGCTTCCGCCCCCTACCCCAAGCCCCGGCCAGGGCAGGCGCTGGCCACGCTGGCTGCCCTGGGTTCTGCCTGCCGCCGTCGTGCTTGGCGGGCTGCTGTTCCTGCTGGTATGGAGCATCGAAAAGGAAAAGGTTTTCTATACCGCGCCGCCTGCGGTTGGCGCAGATGAACAGGATGCCGGGCAGGTCAAGGTGTTTGAGCCGCTGCCGACGCCGCAAAGCCCGGCCGAAGGCGCACAAACTGGCAGCCTGCTGCCGCCTCCGCCGCTGCAAGCGGCGCGTCCGCAACAACCCGCTATTGAGCCGTCAGCCACAAGCCAGCCTGCACCGCCGCCTGTGCAGCAAACCCAGCAGCGCAGCAGCGCCAGTACCCCGCCGGTTCCCATCCGCCAGCCTGCGCCACGCTATCCGCGCAATGCGCTGCGCAATGGCATCGGCGGTGTTGTGCAGCTTCAGGTCGATGTCGGCCCTGATGGCGTGCCAACCTCGGTCAGCCTGATTCGCAGCAGCGGCTCGCGCGAGCTTGACCGCGCCGCCACTGAAGCCGTGCGCCGCTGGCGCTTTCAGCCTGCCACGGAAAACGGCCAGCCCACCGTTGGCCGGGTTAGCGTGCCCATCCAGTTCACCCCCAACTGAAATCTCCTGGCAGCGGGCCAAGAGCCTGTTTGCGCGTTTTGCGGATGCAACAGCCAGATGTCAGGGCTATAATCCCACTCCCCTCTAACCGGCCATTCAGCCTGATTTTCCGGGATGCCAAAAACTACCGGAAAATCATGCAGTTACGGCCACCGGCATAGCGCGAGCGTAATCCTGAAATGGCGAGCAGCCTCCTGAAGAAGTTTGCACAGTCTTCCCAACTTGGTGCCAATGCGGCCTATATCGAAGACCTTTACGAACAATATCTGGCCAACCCCGACAGCATCGAGCCGAAGTGGAAGGCCTATTTTGATGAGCTCAAGGGGCGCGAAGCTGGCGACGTGCCGCATTCGGTCATTGCCGAAGCGGTGGCCGCTGCAGGTCGTACCGCTGCCCGCGGCGTAGTAAGCAGTGGCGGTACGGGTGATGAGCGCGAGCGCAATGTCGGCCGCCTGATTACTGCCTATCGCTCCCGCGGCCATCTGGCCGCCGACGTTGACCCGCTACAGATGTGGGTTCATCCGGATGCCCCCGACCTGACGCTGGCTTTCCACCACCTTTCCGATGCCGACCTGGGCAGCGAGTTTTCCACCGGCGGCGTAGCCGGACGCGAGCGCATGAAGCTCTCCGAACTGCTCGCCACCCTGAAGGCCACCTATACCGGCCCGATTGGCGCGGAATTCATGCATATCCCCGATGTCGAGCAGCGCCGTTTCATGTACCAGCGCCTGGAAGCGGCCGCTGGCAAGTTTGGCCGCAGCGCCGAGCAGAAAAAGCGCATCCTGGAGCGCCTGACCGCCGCTGAAGGGCTGGAGCGTTACCTCGGCACCAAATACGTCGGCCAGAAGCGTTTTTCGCTGGAAGGCGGCGACTCGCTGATTCCGCTGCTTGATACGCTGATTCAGCATGCAGGCCAGGCCGGCGTGAAGGAAACCGTCATCGGCATGGCGCACCGTGGCCGCCTGAATGTGCTGGTCAATACCCTTGGCAAGCCGCCGCGCGTGCTGTTTGACGAATTTGAAGGCAAGTTCGAGCACCATCACGGCGACCGCGCCCATACCGGCGATGTGAAGTATCACATGGGCTTCTCCGCCGATGTCGCCACCCCGGGAGGCCCGATGCACCTGGCGCTGGCCTTCAACCCCTCGCATCTGGAAATCGTCAACCCGGTGGTCGCAGGCTCGGTGCGCTCGCGCCAGCTGCGCCGTGGCGATAGCGCCCGCCAAACCGTGCTGCCTGTGCTTCTGCATGGCGATGCTGCCTTTGCCGGTCAGGGCGTGGGCATGGAACTGTTCCAGATGTCGCAGGCGCGTGGCTTTGCCGTGGGCGGCACCGTGCATGTGGTCATCAACAACCAAGTGGGCTTTACCACCAGCGAGCGCCAGGACGCGCGCTCCACGCTGTACTGCACCGATGTGGCCAAGATGGTGGCCGCGCCCATCCTGCACGTGAATGGCGACAACCCCGAAGCGGTGGCATTCTGCGCCGAGCTTGCCTTCGATTTCCGCCAGCGTTTTGGCAAGGATGTGGTCATCGACCTTATCTGCTACCGCCGCAACGGCCATAACGAGGCTGATGAACCGGCCGCGACGCAGCCGCTGATGTACCAGAAAATCCGCGCGATGAAGACCACCCGCGAGCTGTACGGCAATGCGCTGGTGGCCGAGGGCGTGCTGGGCGAGGGCGAACCCAGGGCTTACGCCGATGCCTACCGCGACAAGCTCGATGCCGGTGAGGTCACCGCCGAGCTGGTCAAGCCCGAGGCCGACCCGAATGCCATTGACTGGAGCAGGCTGATGGCAGGCAAGCCCAGCGATGCCTTCAGCACCGGCGTTGACCGCGCCAGGCTGGACACGCTGGCCAAGGCCATCACCACCCTGCCCCAAGACCTGACCCTGCACCCGCGCGTTGCCAAGATTTACGATGACCGCCGCAAGATGGCCGCAGGCGAGCAGCCGGGTGACTGGGGCTTTGCCGAAAACCTTGCCTATGCCACGCTGCTGGATGAGGGCTACCGCCTGCGCCTGGTCGGCCAGGACTCCGGACGCGGCACCTTCTTCCACCGCCATGCAGTGCTGCATGACCAGAAAACCGACCGCGACTACCTGCCGCTGCAAGCACTGGTCAAGAACCCTGAAGACGCCATCATCATCGACTCGCTGCTCAGCGAAGAAGCCGTGATGGCTTACGAATACGGCTATTCCACCACCGACCCCGACACCCTGTGCATCTGGGAAGCGCAGTTCGGCGACTTTGCCAACGGCGCCCAGGTGGTGATTGACCAGTTCCTGACCTCCGGCGAAGCCAAGTGGGGGCGGCTCTCCAATCTGGCGCTGTTCCTGCCGCACGGCTACGAAGGCCAGGGGCCGGAACACAGCTCCGCGCGCCTGGAACGCTTCCTGCAACTGTGCGCGCAGGGCAATATCCAGGTATGCGTGCCGACCACCCCGGCGCAAGCCTTCCACATGATTCGCCGCCAGATGCACATGAAGACCCGCAAGCCGCTGGTGGTGATGACGCCCAAGTCGCTGCTGCGCCACAAGCTGGCCATCAGCGATTTGAACGAGCTGGCCAATGGCGAATTCCAGCACCTGATTGCCGATACCCGCGCCGATGCCAAGAATGTCAAGCGCGTGGTGCTGTGCTCGGGCAAGGTCTATTACGACCTCCTGGAAGATGCCGAAAAACGCGGCCAGAACGATGTTGCCCTGATTCGTATCGAGCAACTGTATCCGTTCCCGCGGCAGCAACTGGCCAATGAACTTGGCAAATACCCGCAGGCGCAGGATGTCATCTGGTGTCAGGAAGAGCCGCAGAACCAGGGCGCCTGGTTCCAGATTCAGCACCATCTGCGCGCCTGCCTTGCCAAGCACCAATCCCTGTCCTATGCAGGCCGGGCACGCTCGCCCTCGCCCGCAGCCGGGCATTTCAACGACCATGTGGTTGAGCAGCAAAAGCTGATTGCCGACGCCCTGGTCAACCCACCCAATACCGAGTCGGACAACGACTAACCTTCACCCTTCACGCTCAAATCTCAATCGGAAAAGCTCATGGCCACCGAAATCAAAGTCCCGGTTCTTCCCGAATCCGTCTCCGACGCTGTTATCGCCACCTGGCACAAGAAGGTCGGCGATGCCGTCCGCCGCGATGAAAATCTGGTAGACCTCGAAACCGACAAGGTCGTGCTGGAAGTCCCCGCCCCCGCCGACGGCGTGCTGAAGGAAATCAAGTTCGACACCGGCGCCACCGTGGTCAGCCAGCAGGTGATTGCGGTGATTGAAGAAGGCGCCGTGGCCGCCGCACCGGCACCGGCCGCCGCCGAAGCGCCGAAGGCTGCGGCTCCGGCTGCCGCAGCTCCTGCACCGCAAGTCACTGCCAGCGCCACCTCGCAACTGCCGCCCGGCGCGCGCTTCACCGCCGAAACCCGGGGCATCAACCCGGCTGAAGTACAAGGCACCGGCCGCCGTGGCGCAGTCACCAAGGAAGACCTTATCCACTACGCCAGCGGCAAGACCGCCGGTATTGGCGGCGGCGCCCGCCCGGAAGAGCGCGTGCCGATGACACGCATGCGCAAGCGCATTGCCGAGCGCCTGATGGAATCGAAGAACTCCATCGCCATGCTGACCTCGTTCAACGAAGTCAACCTCTCGCAGGTGATGAAAATGCGCAAGGCCATGCAGGACGACTTCGTCAAGACCTATGGCACCAAGCTCGGCTTCATGAGCTTCTTCGCCAAGGCCGCTGCCAACGCCCTGCAACGCCACCCCATCATCAATGCCTCGGTGGATGGCGATGACATCATCTACCACGGCTATGCCGACATCTCGGTGGCCGTGTCCACCGACAAGGGACTGGTGACCCCGGTGCTGCGCAATGTCGAGCGCATGAACTTTGCCGAAATCGAAGACGGCATCGCCACCTTCGCCAAACAGGCGCGTGAGGGCGGCCTGAAGCTCGAAGACCTGCAGGGCGGCACCTTCACCATCACCAATGGCGGCACCTTCGGCTCGCTGTTCTCCACCCCGATTGTCAACCCGCCGCAATCGGCCATCCTCGGCATGCACGCCATCAAGGAGCGCGCCATCGTCGAAAACGGCCAGGTCGTGGCTGCGCCGATGATGTATATCGCACTCAGCTATGACCACCGCATCATCGACGGCAAGGACGCGGTGCTGTTCCTGGTGGACATCAAGAACCAGCTGGAAAACCCCAGCCGCATGCTGCTTGGCATGTAATTCTGAACCCGCGAACCCCGCGCCCTGCGCGGGGTTTGGCTTAAGTGATTGCAAGGATTTCCAACATGAGCGAGAAACAAAACTTCGATGTCATCGTCATCGGCGGCGGCCCTGCGGGCTATCACGCTGCTATCCGCGCCGCCCAGCTTGGCCTCAAAACCGCCTGCATCGACGCGGCGCTGGGCAAGGATGGCCAGCCGGCGCTGGGCGGCACCTGCCTGCGCGTGGGCTGCATCCCCTCCAAGGCGCTGCTCGATTCCAGCCGCCAATACTGGAACATGGGGCATATCTTCGACCAGCACGGCATCAGCTTTGACAATGCCAAGATAGATGTCGGCACCATGATTGGCCGCAAGGACAAAATCGTGAAGCAGTTCACCGGCGGCATCGCGCAGCTGTTCAAGGCCAACAAAATCACCGCCTTCTACGGCTTTGGCCAATTGCAGCCGGGCAACGAAGTCAAGGTCAAGCAGCACGATGGCTCCGAAGTCGTGCTCAAGGGCACCAATGTGATTCTGGCGGTCGGCTCCGAATCCATTGAGCTGCCGTTCGCCAAGTTCGATGGCAAGCACATCGTCGATAACGCCGGTGCGCTGGACTTTACCGAAGTACCCAAGCGCCTGGGCGTGATTGGCGCCGGTGTGATTGGCCTGGAGCTTGGCAGCGTCTGGAACCGCCTGGGCGCCGAAGTCACCATCCTCGAAGCCTCGCCGGACTTCCTTGCCGCGGCCGACAAAGAAGTCAGCAAAGTCTCCGCCCGCGAATTCAAGAAGCAGGGTCTTGATATCCGCCTGGGTGCCAAGCTCTCCAAGGCCGAAGTCAAGGGCGATGAAGTGGTACTGACCTATAGCGATGCCAACGGCGAGCAAAGCCTCACCGTGGACAAGCTGCTGGTCGCCGTCGGCCGTCGCGCCGCAAGCACCGGCGTGCTGGCCGAAGGCACCGGCGTCAGGCTCAACGAGCGCGGCCAGATTGAAGTGGACGAACACTGCCATACCGGCGTTGACGGCGTCTGGGCCATCGGTGACTGCGTGCGCGGCCCGATGCTCGCCCACAAGGGCTTTGAAGAAGGCATCGCCGTGGCCGAACTCATCGCCGGCCTGCCCGGCCATGTCAATTTCGACACCATTCCGTGGGTGATTTACACCGAGCCGGAACTGGCCTGGGTCGGCAAGACCGAAGAACAGCTCAAGGCCGAAGGCGTGGCCTACAAGGCTGGCAGCTTCCCGTTTGCCGCCGTCGGCCGCGCCGTGGCAATGGCCGAGCCGGTTGGCTTTGTCAAAGTGCTGGCCGATGCCGAAACCGACCGCATCCTGGGCATGCACCTGGTCGGCCCGAACGTCTCCGAGTTGGTGCATGAAGGCGTGATTTCGATGGAGTTCAAAGGCAGTGCCGACGACCTCGCGCGCATCTGCCACGCTCACCCGAGCCTCTCCGAAGCCGTGCACGATGCCGCCATGGCCGTGGACAAGCGCGCCATCCACAAGGCCAACTAACTGCACAACCTCGACAAAACCCGGCTAATGCCGGGTTTTGTTTTTATGCCTCAACCGTGTCCACAGCTATCGCCCAAAACGGACATACTCCATGCCGTTTTGCGTACAACCAGTGGCCTGTCTATCATGCTGTTATCTTCCAGCCCAAGGAGTTGTGTGATGCGCAGAGCCCCTCTACTGCCCGCCCTGTTGCTTGCTGGCGGGCTGTTTTTCACCCCGGCAATGGCTCCGGCATACTGGATGAGTAGTGACACCGGCATGAGCCTGTCAGTTGGCGCGGGCAATTATTTACTCAGCCGGGCTGTCCTCAAAAGCAGCAGCCCGTCGAAGACAGAAACCCGCAGAGCCAATCCCCCTGCACGTCCGGCTAGCCCCGATACCAATACAGCCAGTGTCAATACCCGCTTTACCCCCGCCCGTGGCGGCCGTGGGCTGGATGAAATGGCCACGCGTTATCCGGCCACCGAACGCGCCGAGGCACGTCGCAAAATGCAGCGATTGTATGACCACTGGCCGCAAATGGCACAGCAGTTGGGGGTACCGGCCAATGACATGGGCAGCGCACTGGCGGCGTATCTTGTCGGCTCCTGGATGGCCTATCGCGATGTGGATTATCCCGATGCGCAATTCAAGCTGGCTGCACAGCAAATGCGCCATGTGCTGGCGGAATTTCCCGGCTTTGCCGACATGTCCAATGCCGACCGCCAATACAGCCACGAACAATTGGTGACCCTGGGCATGCTGGTGGCGCTTACCCGTCACGAGTTGAAGCAAAGCCCAAACCGGCAAGTGCAGGCACAGTTGCGACAACTGGCAGGACAGAACCTTCGCCAATTCCTCAATGTTGACCCTGGCCGGGTGCATTTCCGTGCCGACGGATTGATGGAAATCCGCTAAAAACCTGTCCGGCAAGGGTCTGCTACCGCTATTCTTGGTGCCTTGTGTACAAGGCCACCTCCCGAGCTTTCATGCAAAACATCTGTCTTTATTGTGGCTCCAAGCCCGGTAATCGCCCTGAATATGCACAACTGGCTGCCGCATTTGGCGCCCATGTGGCCCGCAGCAGCTTGCGTCTGGTTTACGGCGGTGGCCGGGTCGGCTTGATGGGCATCGCTGCCGATGCGGCGCTGGCTGCGGGCGGTGAAGTGATTGGCATTATTCCGCAGCAATTGGTGGACTGGGAGGCCGCGCATCCCGGGCTGACCCGGCTGGAAGTGGTGGCCACCATGCACCAGCGCAAAATGCGCATGTTCGAACTGGGCGATGCCTTCGTGGCGCTGCCCGGTGGCTTTGGCACGCTGGATGAAATGTTCGAGATGCTCACCTGGCAACAGCTCGGCATCAATAGCAAACCCTGCGCGTTTTTGGGCACACCGGACTTCTGGCAGCCGCTGATGCAGATGATGGAGCGCATGGTCGCTGAAGGCTTCTTGCCCGCTAGGCAGCGTGAAAATGTCTGGCAGGGCGAGGACATCGGCGCCCTCTGGGCATGGATGCGCCGCTTCGATACGCAACTCCCCAGCCGCCTGGTGGCCGAGCGCCGCCAGGAACTGGCGCTCTGACTTTTTGGAAGATATCCATGGCAATCCCCGAATATTTCCAGGCTTTCCGTATCCATAACAACGAGACTGGCTATCGCAGCGGCATCGAAACCCTGCGGCTGGATGAGCTCTCGCCAGGCGAAGTCATCATCAAAGCCGCTTATTCATCGGTCAATTACAAGGATGCATTGGCAGGTACTGGTAAGGGCAAAATCCTGCGCCGCTTCCCGCTGGTGGGCGGCATTGATGTGGCCGGGCATGTGCTACAAAGCCGCGATGCCCGTTTCCGTGAAGGCGATGCGGTGCTGGTCACCGGCTGTGGCCTGTCGGAAACCCGCGATGGCGGTTATGCCGAATATGCGCGGCTGGAGTCGGAATCGCTCATCCCCCTGCCTGCCGGACTGTCGCTGCGCGAGGCGATGATTCTGGGCACGGCTGGCTTTACTGCCGCGCTCGCCCTGCTGCGCATGGAAGAAAACCGCCAGCATCCGGCACTGGGGCCTGTCGCTGTGACTGGCGCCACTGGCGGTGTCGGCTCGCTTGCGCTCAGTATTTTCAGCAAGGCCGGTTATGAAGTGCATGCCATCAGCGGCAAGGCTGACCAGCATGACTATCTGAAATCACTGGGCGCAGCGCAAATACTGGGGCGCGAGGTACTGGATACCCAGGCAGCGATGCTATCGGCTCGTTTTGGCGGCGCGCTGGACAATGTCGGCGGCGGCATGCTGGCCAGCCTGCTGGCGCAGACTGTGCCTTATGGCAATGTCGCCAGCGCCGGACTGGCTGCCAGTGCCGAGCTGCCTGCCACGGTGATGCCATTCATCATCCGCGGAGTTTCGTTGCTGGGCGTGGCTTCGGCAGGCACTGCCCGCGAGATTCGGGAACGGGTTTGGGAAAAGCTCTCAAGCCAATGGAAGCCGGACAATCTCACTGCCATCTGCACCCGGGAAGTCACCCTGGATGGCTTGCCGCAGGTGTTTGACAGGATGCTGGCGGGCCATTCGCTTGGCCGTACAGTGGTCAAATTCTGACGCTCATCCGCCGCCCCATTCCCGCAGCGCACACAAGCGGTTAAAATCCGTTCATCCTGAGGGGAAAAAACACTTATGGCTCGTATTCTTGTCGTTGATGACTCACCTACCCAATTGACTGGTATCAGCCGCATCGTGGAGAAACTCGGCCATGAATGCCTGACCGCAGAAGATGGTGCTGCCGGCGTTGAAAAAGCCAAAGCCGAGCTGCCCGACCTTATCCTGATGGATGTGGTCATGCCCAACCTCAACGGCTTTCAAGCAACGCGCTCGATTGCCCGCGCGCCAGAAACCGCTCACATCCCGATTGTGCTGGTCACCACCAAAGACCAGGAAACCGACAAAATCTGGGGAGTTCGTCAGGGAGCCAAGGCGTATATCGTCAAACCGTTTACCGAAGCACAGCTGACTGAAGTCATCCAGCAACTGCTGCTGACCTAAAAGCCTGTCCCAGCAAGCTTTCTAAGCTTTTCACCCAGTCTCAAGCATGCGCTCCCGCAGCTATCTGCTGCGGGTTTTGTCGTGCAAAAACGAAATTTTGTCTCATTCGAGCTTCTACTCGTCCGTATTTGCCATCATACCGTGCAGTACTTCTCTGGCTCTGGCAAACTGCACGTAAATCCAATATCCATCCCCAAGCGCAGCAAGCGCCGCCCTTTCCTTTTCGGAGTTTTATTGCATGAACGCTACCCCG
>JAUMYP010000067.1 GCA_030528565.1 Pseudomonadota bacterium | reverse complement strand
TTACAGAAGCTTAGCTCACCATTGAAGTGGCTTAACTTCCTAAGACCCTTTGTTAAATCATCTCGTATCCCAAAATCCGGCACTATCCAGTACCGAATGCAGCTTTTCCGCCCATGCGTGCTGGCCTTCGACTGTTGCAATCTGGTCATTGCGTATTTCCACCATCAAGTGCCGCAAACCATGAGCAATGACATAGTTGCAAAGCAATAACCGTTCCTGCCAGTTGCCTGGCAGAAAGTGAAACGGCGAGTACAGGCGCTCATGCAGGCGGCTATCAAGCGGCCTGGCTGCGGCGGGCGCGGGTCAGATGTACCAGAAGCAATGAAATCGCGGCTGGGGTCACGCCGGGGATGCGCTGCGCCTGGCCGATGGTTTCCGGCTGCACCCGTTGCAGCTTTTGCAGCACTTCTGCCGACAGGCCGCGCACTGCTGCGTAGTCAAAACCTGCCGGAATCGCGGTTTCTTCGTTGCGGCGTGCGCGGGCGATTTCCTCGCGCTGGCGCTCCAGATAGCCGGAATACTTGGCTTCGATTTCCACTTGCTCGGCAACCTTGGCATCCGCAACGCCGGGGCCGATGCCCTCGGCCTGCATCAGCCGGACATAATCCAGTTCCGGGCGGCGCAACAGGTCCATGGCCGAAGTTTCGCGGCTGACTTCCAGACCGATATCGCGTACCAATGCCTGCCCCAGCAGGTTATTGGGAGCTGCCCAAAGCGCCTTGAGGCGCGCCGTTTCGGCTTCCACCGCTTCACGCTTGGCGCTGAAGGCGGCCCAGCGGGCATCATCCACCAGCCCCAACTCGCGCCCCACCGGGGTCAGGCGTGCATCGGCATTATCCTCGCGCAATTGCAGGCGGTATTCGGCGCGGCTGGTAAACATCCGATACGGCTCCAGCGTGCCCTGGGTGATGAGGTCATCGACCATCACGCCCAGATACGCCTCGTCACGGCGCGGGCTCCAGCCGTCCTTGCCCTGCACTTGCCGGGCGGCATTGATACCGGCCAGCAGCCCTTGCGCGGCGGCCTCCTCGTAGCCGGTGGTGCCATTGATTTGTCCGGCAAAAAACAGCCCGGATACGGCCTTGGTTTCCAGCGTGGCTTTCAGCCCGCGCGGGTCGAAAAAGTCGTACTCGATGGCGTAACCGGGACGGGTGATATGCGCGTTTTCAAAGCCGGTAATGGAGCGCACCAGTGCCAATTGCACATCGAACGGCAGTGAGGTGCTGATGCCATTGGGATAGATTTCCGCCACATCCAGCCCTTCGGGCTCGACAAAAATCTGGTGGCTGGGCTTTTCTGCAAAGCGCACTACCTTGTCTTCAATCGACGGGCAATAACGCGGGCCGATACCCTCAATCTGCCCGGAATACAGCGGGCTGCGGTGCAGTGCCGCGCGGATGATGTCGTGGGTACGCTCGCTGGTATGGGTAATCCAGCAATTCACCTGCGGCGGATGGTCGGCATGGCTGCCCATGAAGGAAAACACCGGGCGCGGCGTATCGCCCGGCTGCGGGCTCATCTGCGAATAATCCAGGGTGCGGCCATCGATGCGTGGCGGCGTGCCGGTTTTCAGCCGGTCCACCACAAAACGGCCTTCACGCAGCTTGTGCGCCAGCGCCGTGGAAGGCGGGTCGCCCATGCGCCCGGCGGCGTACTGGGTCTGGCCGATATGCACCTTGCCAGCGAGGAAGGTGCCTGCGGTCAAAATCACCGCCGGGGCGTAAAACGTCAGCCCGGTCTGGGTAATGACCGCCTGCACCGCATCGTTCTCGATGACGATATCGTCCACCCCGGCCTGGAATACCGTCAGGTTCGGCTGCGATTCCACCGCGCGACGGATGAAGGCGCGGTACAGGCTGCGGTCGGCCTGGGCGCGGGTCGCGCGCACCGCCGGCCCTTTGCTGGCATTGAGGGTGCGCCACTGGATACCCGCCGCATCGGCAGCGCGCGCCATCACTCCGCCAAGCGCGTCGATTTCCTTGACCAGATGTCCCTTGCCAATGCCGCCAATGGCCGGGTTGCAGCTCATCGCGCCGACGGTTTCGATGCTGTGAGTCAAAAGCAACGTGCGGCTGCCTGCCCGCGCTGCGGCCAGCGCCGCCTCGGTACCGGCATGACCGCCGCCAATCACGATGACATCAAAACGGTAAAAATCCACACTCATTTCCATTCACTCCCGCCCCGGGCGGCTTGCAGCGCATATTGTGCCTGCAAGTGGC
>JAUMYP010000033.1:21361-22078 GCA_030528565.1 Pseudomonadota bacterium | reverse complement strand
TTCGCCGTCGGCGTCACCGTCGCCGTGCCGCTGTTGTTGCTCGGGTCATCGCCCGGGGTCGTCGTGCTGTTCACCGTCGCGGTGTTCGCATAGTCACCCGAAGCGTTCACCGTCGCCTTCAGCGTCAGCGTCGCACTCGCTCCATTGGCCAGGTTGCCCACCGTCCACGTCGGCGCAGTGTAGGTACCCTCGCTCGGCATTGCGCTCACGAAGCTGTAACCGCTCGGCAGTTGCTCCGTCACCGTCACCGCTTCCGCAGTCGACGGGCCGTCGTTCACCACCGTAATCGTGAACGTCACTTCCTCGCCCACAGACGCACTCGCGTTGTCCACCGTCTTGCTCAGGCGCACATCCGCCTTCGCCTTCACCACCACCGTCGCGGTCGCAGTGTCACAGGTCGCAGGCGTCGTCGCAGGCAACAGACAGATCGTGTACGGGAACGTGTACGTGCCCGGTGCCGTACCCGGCGCCACAGTGATGATCCCCGTAGCCGGGTCCATCGTCAGCGCAGGGCTCGACGGCGTGCCCAGCTCCAGCGTCACGTTCGTGCCAATCACCGCAGGCTGGCCGTTCGCCGTGTCACCACCATTGCCGTTGTTGTCGGCAACCACCGACGGCGTCACGATCGGGTTCGTCGCACTGTAGTTGTGCTCACCCATATTGTCGTTCTTCGCTTCAACATTGGCGCGTTCACCAAAGTTGTAGCCCGTCGCCGCA
>JAUMYP010000033.1:0-21261 GCA_030528565.1 Pseudomonadota bacterium | reverse complement strand
AGGGACCCGAAGCCGCTGCCGTCGTGTTCACCACGCCGTCAGGACCTGCAGCACACCCCACCAGCTTCACTTCGTTGTTGGCAATCGGGTGTTCACCCGCCTGCTCAACACCGGCAACCGTCTGCTTCCAGTACACCTTGCCAGACAGGCTGTGCACCGCAGGCGCCTTCACCACAATGGTCGCCACCGCGCTGTGACACGTCGTCGGCGTGGTCGCTGGCGTCAGACAGATGGTGTACGGATATTGGTAGGTATCTGGCCCCACCGTCGAGGCCACCGTAATCGTGCCATCCGTGTTCAGCGTGAACCCAGCAGGCACAGGCACACTCGCATTCGTCAGGTCCGGCGTCACCGTCACGTTCGGGGTACTGCCACCCGCCACGGCATCTACGCCATTGGCTTGGTCACGGCCACTGCCGTTGTCGTCGTTCACCACGCTCTTCGTCGTCGTGCTCGCAATACCGGCCGTCACTTCGCCCAGGTCGTCGTTCTTCGCTTCAACATTGGCGCGTTCACCAAAGTTGTAGCCCGTCGCCGCAATCGAGGTCGCGCTGTCAAACAGCACATTCCTGATTTGGCTCGGCACCGTACCTTCTGCCGTCGCCGTGCCACCAGCGTCCGTACCCGCCGTCGTCACACCATTCAGGTAGGGGTCCAGCGCTGCATCGCTCGTCTGGTTCACGTGGTAACGGCCACGCGGAATGTTCGCAAAGCTGTACTCACCCGTACCACTGGTCTGTACCGTCTGCTCGTGGGCAACGTCGTCACCCGAGCACGCCAAGGGACCCGAAGCCGCTGCCGTCGTGTTCACCACGCCGTCAGGACCTGCAGCACAGCCCACCAGCTTCACTTCGTTGTTGGCAATCGGGTACTCACCCGCTTGCTCAACACCGGCAACCGTCTGCTTCCAGTACACCTTGCCAGACAGGCTGTTGGAAATCACCTTGACGCCTACATTGCCCAAGCTGCTGACAAGGTGCAAGTTGAGAGTGCTGGCCGGTGGGTGACCAGTGACGCTATTGGCATAGTAGTCAGCCGGATCAACCTTGCTGGCATCCGTCGTCAAGGTCATTTCGACCTTGTACTGAACACCGACCGGCATGGTATTAACACCCGGAGCAATGCGGATGGCGGTGGTTTCAGCAATCGGGAAGGCACAGCTGCCCATGAGACACCAACGTGCAGGGTTCACCGAGCCATCAGCCAAGCTGTTGCCGGAATCACGCGGGTCACCGGAAATACTGGCCGGAGCATCCTTGGTGAGATAAATCTGCATGCCCGGGTCTGCCGTAGTGCTCAGATTGGTCACCGCCTGCAATTTATAGGCACCAACATTGGCAATGCTGGTGGCAGGAGAACGACCACGGCTACCGTCTCCGCTATAAGGCAGGACATCAATCCAGTGCGGAATACCCGGAGCTACGGCAGGCACACTGCCGGCTTGGTAAGCAATGGTGTATTTGAAGCTGTCACCGGGGCGGATCACTGCCGGGGAGGCGGTTTTTTCCACCGCATAGGAGCTCAACACTTTGACCTTGAGCTGAACATTGCTGGCCTTGTCGCAGTCGGTGGCGCTGCCGCCCACCATTTGCTGATACCTCGGCACCGTGGCATTGAAGCTGCATTTGGGGCCATAGTCATTGACTTCATCACCAGCCAGCACGTTGTTGCGCAGCACCGCACCATCCGGCGCCGAGATGCTCACCCGGGCATTGAAGGTAATGGTGGCGAAATCAGCCAACGGGTTGGCAGCCCCCAAGGCCGCTTTCACGCCACTGCCGGTAAATACCCATTTGAGGATGGTGAAACCGGCATTTACCGGATCTGGGCCGTGTGTAAAGGCCACATTGACATTGGGTTGCAAGCCGCTGACCGCTTCACTGCCGGCAACAAACTCCAGGTGCGGCGGCAGACGATCCTCGACGACGTAAGTACCCTGAATCCGCGGATAGTCGGTGTGGTAGCGCGGTTTGAGCGTATAAGTCAGCTCATCGCCCAACCCAACATCATCGTTGTCTTTCAAATCTTGGGTGCCACGTTTGACCGTCTTTTTGACGCTCGATTGCGTCTTGCTCGGGATCACTTCCAGGTGATCGCGCGGCCTGGCGTTGTTGATATGGCTAGCCTTCGGATCCGGGTTATAGCCCTTGGCGCGGTTGCGAATGATGACGCGCTTGTTAAGCACATCCGGATCGTGGGTCAGCGGGTTGTAAATCGGCTGCCCGGCGCTGCGCGTATCCTGGGTGCCGTTATTGACAGCGATACTGGCTGCCCACTTATCGCGCAGAATCAGGCCGCGCACATACACATAGCGCACAGCACCCGGCGGGATCATGTCGTAATCTGCACGTACATAGACCAAGCCGCCTGCAGCCTCTGCCGCCTCCGGCGTGGTATGCCAAGTGATTCCGGCATGATCGCAATCGTCATCGTCATAGCTGGAGCCCGTCGGACTGCCATCTGAGTAGGGGCTATTCGAAGACGACGTATCAGAGAAGTACGGGCCCGCATTACGGCTGCCATAGCGAATGGTGGGCTCAGAGCCGCCTTCGGTGCCACGCTTCACAGTCCCCACCTTGAAAACCGGGCGCTCAGCGGTACCTGCTCCGAGTTGAATATCAAAGGCGGTACGGTCGATGATCTCGCACGTGAACACGTTCCGATGCGGGGCAAAGGCCTCGCTGGTGCTGTATATCACACGCGCACTGACCGACTGCCCCATGGCCAGATAGCTGACGATCTGGTCGCTTGTCCAGCTGGGATCCCTCACTGTGCCATAAGGCGGATCCAAACGATCGGAGCCACCGCCTTCGATCTTGGAATCAGGTGAGTACGCCTTGCTGACTTTTCCGCCCAACGTGTTGATGACGTTATGCGTCGCCTCATCGTTGTCGGTACGGTTGCCGAGAATGTCCTGATCGCTGATCGACTTGCCGGTATAGCCCAGCAACTTGATTTTGTGCGGTATCAATGTATCAGCGGGATAATTGGTGGTATTGACTGGTGTCCACAGTACCAACCCCTTATTGGCCACCCACCATTCCGCTGCCGGCACGTCAGAACCACCACCGACCTTGCTGATATGGCGCGACAGAGTGGTATCGACTCCTTCCAAGCGGATAGCAACTTCAGTTCCAGCATAGCTTTGGATATGACAAGTGCCGCCGTTGGCGACGGTATTGGCGTAATAAAGGGCACCGGGCGCCAACGGCTCACCCCTGTCATTGACGCGCTTGTACATATTGAAAGCGCCACCAGACTCGGCGCTTGGACTTCCCATGTAGGGGCTACCACAACCTTGGGCAAATCCGCCAGTAGCTGCTGGCACACCATGCGGGGCTGTGCCATTGTGCCAATTGTCCAAAAGGGTGCCAGACGGATAGCCACTGAAATCCACCCTGATCACCGGCTGCTTGCCGGGCACATCACTCAGCTGCTCGACCCCCTTGTTGCCCCAGCCATTGGGGTGGCGCGCCACCAAGCCGACCAATGGCTTGTGGAAAACGCCATCCTCCCCAGCAGGGCCATTGGCAAGCCGCATGCCAAAGGCATTCGGGTTGCCGTCATGGCTCATCTGCACCACCACGTCATAGAACGGCGCGGCACTGACGGTGAGTTCACGCGATTGGCCTGCAGGCAAAGGAGCCGGATTGAGCACAGTTGTGCCATTGCCATTGGATTCCAGGGTGAATGTCGGCTCAATTTTGGCGCCGTTCGGGGCGGTGCCGGCCACCACGCCATCGAAGATCACATTGCGCGCCGTGTCCGCGCCAATCGCGGCGATGACACAGGTCAGCTCGGTGCGGTCAGAGGAAACCTGACTGCCAGCATTACAAGCAGCTGGAACATTGCGCCACCGCGCTTTGCTGGCATCGGGCAGCTTGGCCTTGATGCGAATATTGCTGTCAGCACCAGAAGCATTGGTGGAAATGCCGACTTCGTACCCGAACAAATCATGAGTACGCACTCGATTGTTGGTCGCGCTGCTGTCGTAACCTGCACTATCGATAGCGTCAAAACCCGGCGTACCGTCATATTTGACAGTTGCCGTTAACTTGTTGACCTGCGCATGCAGCTGCGGGGCAGCAAGCGCCATCACCAAGACAAGCGCAGCCAGTGAGCCTTGCTTTTTCACAGCCTCACTGCTGGGAGCAATTGCCATTGCCAGTTTGCGGAAGGTTTTGAGCAATGCGTACATGAACTTCAATCTCTTTTTGTTTCTTTACCCGGCAACTTTGTCGCCGGGTGTCACATGCAGACACGTATTATCTGCAGCCCCTTTATCCGTTACGGCGTGCGCCTGACACCTACAACTTCCACACTAACACGGCGGTCAGGCTGCAAACAGGCGGTCAGTGCGGGCGTTGCGCGCTCACCCTGACAGTGGCTGGTTTGTCCGCCCGGCTGGCTTTCACCTACACCGAAGGCCTCGATTGGCGCACTCACACCCCGGCCCTGCAGATATTGCTTGACGGTTTGGGCACGCTGTTCAGACAGGCGCTGGTTGTATGCCACGCCACCCAGGCGGTCGGTATGGCCAATCAGGCGAATGCTATTGACCGAAACATAGGCGCTGCTGAGGCGAGCAGCCAGTTCGTCCAAACGCGCCTTGCCTTGCGGCAACAACCCAGCGAGAGTGCCCTGGTTAAAGCGGAACAGGGCATCGGCAGCGATATCAAAGCGCTCAGTGGTCGGTGCCGGTGCAGGCACAGCAGGTGCCGGGGGAGCAGGCGGCGGCAAGCAGGCAGCCGCACGCTCTTCAGCCTTTTTCAGCCAATCTTCGGCAATCTGGATATAGGGCTTGGCATGTCGCCAGCCGCCATCGTGGATTTCATTGCCAGCATGCACCAGCTCTACTTCACCACAGGCAGTGGCTTGTGCTGCACAGGAGAAACCAGCATGCGTTTTCAGGCCATTGAATTTATCCCAAAGATCTTCGCGCAGGCGCTGCGCATTGTTGACCAGCGGGGTTTCCATACCCGGGTTTTGCTTGCCTTCCAGTGCAACAACGATACGGGCGGACTCAGACAATGCAGCCTGCGGATAGCCACCACGATCATTGCGGGTGTATTCGTGGAAGCTGGTATCCAGCCAGCATTGCGCTTTGGACAGATGGTAGTCATCGACACGGATACCGCTGTCGTTCAGCGCCTTGATACGGCCTTGCAGTTGTTCATAAGCGGCATGATCAGCACGGATGGCATGGCCGCTGATACGGTCTTTGGCAGCATTGAGTTCTTGTGCCATAAGCGGGCTGGTGATGAATGCCAGCGCCAATACGGCCGCGCCCAAGACGCCTGCCAGGGTGTGGTTATGCAATTGTGCTTGAGTATTGCTGTTCATGGTTTTTCCTCAGCGCGGCAGGGCAGGATTGATTGCGGGCTTGCCACGATTAAACAGGTTTTCGTCGAACTTGAAGCGCAGGCGCAAATATGCACCCTGGTTGGTGTATTCGCCGGAGGCCAAATCGTCGGCACGGAAGCCGCGCACGTTATAGCCTGCAGACAGCCAGAGATTGGAAGTAATCAAATAGCCCACTTCCGCACCCAAGGCATATTGGGTGGCACTGCCAGGACTCCACATGCCATAGCTCATCAGGCTTACATCCCAACGCTCGCTGATGTCATGAGTCAGGCGCGCGCCGACCATATAGGCGTTATAGCGGCTGGGGCCCTCTTTGAAATAATTGGTCTGCTGCTTGCCCGCCACACGACCGCTAACCCACCAGGTACGGCTTGGATGCCAGTCGGCATGAATGCTGATGATGTGTTTGTCGTAGCTATTGGAAAGCTCAAGCAGGCTGCCCGAAGGATTGTTCCAGTTATCATTGGGCAGGGTGTCGCGGCGCGTCCAGTATTCGTACTTGCCCAGCACATTGAGACGGTTGGTATCGGTATCGCGGTAAGCAAAGCCCGCCTGGAAGCGGTTTTCGTAGCTGTCCTTGCGACCGCTGCCGTATTTGTTGAGCAGGTAGTAGTTGCGCGCCAGTACGGTCCAGTCACGACTCAATTTGCGCGCCACCGTGGCTGTAGAAAGCCAGCTGTCATAATCGCCAATTTGCCAGGTGCTGCCAGTGCCTGCTCCCGTACCCGTGCCATGGCCGGTACCGTAGCCGGGGAAGCCGTTGTTTTGCGTACGCCGCCACTCCACGCGACCATTAACCAGCCACAGCTCGTCGGGGCGCCACTCTGCCGAAACGCTGGCTGCCGTAGCCGAATTGCCATTGCCATCAAGAATCTGCAAACGCTCAAAACCGGTTTGAACGCTCAGATTTTCACTGATATGCCAGAGATTGCGCAGACCGCTGGCCCACTGTGCCTGACGGGCGCTGAAGGCATCATACATACGGTATTCGCTAAATACCGTGCCCCCTTCCATGTACTCACTGTCTAGCCCCAATACGAAAGCATTGGTTTCATAGGGGCTGGGCGTACGCTTGCCGGTCAGTGGGTCAAGTACACCCTCGCTGGTGGCCACACTGCTAAGCCCGGTATTCCATTCGTAGCGTCCGTACAGGCGGGTCTTTTCATGCACACGGAAGCCTGCACCCAGCGCAGCACGACGGTGTTCGTTATTGCTCAGATTTTGTTCTGCTTCGGCGTTGAGCTCAAAACGCTCGGTGGGGCGATAGGTCAGCCCCAAACGCAAAGCAGTGTATTCCACCGGCACACCAGCAAGCCCATTGCCTACCCAGCTACCGTAGCCACTGCTCCAGCCGCCACCGGTGTTGTACATGTTTTGCCCGGTATAGGGATTAAGTGCGATGGAGGAGTCGCCATAGAAGCCCCCACCAAAACCGGGTGAAACCACACCCACACCAAAAGGTGCGGTCAAATTGCCTGGTATGGAAAGGCCATTGCCCAAGCCATTACCCGCATGCTCACTGACATGGTTGGCGCCAATTTCCAACGAGAGCTTGCTATTGGGCTGATAGCCCAGGCCAAGCTGCGCCTGGGTACGCTCTGAGCTGCTGTATTTGTCTTCAATCCAGTTGGCACGCGAGAAAATACGCCAAGCTGGCGTACTCTCCGCAGTCGGTTTGCCCAGCAGCCAGCCTGCATCCAAGCCAGCCTGGCGACGGCCGCCCAAGTAGGAAGATGCAGGATTGTTGAAGTTGGCATCGCTTTCGCCATACCAGGCCAACAAGCTGAATTGCTGCCCGGCATGACCAAATTCGGCACGCCAGGCATCGCCCTCTACCTGTTGCTGGCCAGGCTGGGCGTGCAGCGTATAAATATTGCCGCCTGCCGAGTTGATTGCACTACGGGTACGGGCATATTCGCCGCGCAGCCAAGTACGCTCACCCATATTCCACGTAGCATTGACGCTCCCCATCTGGAACGGTGCCAATGGGTTTTCGTCCTTGACATAGCCGCCGCCCACATCAAAGGCAGTTCCCAGACGATATTGACCGTTGACCCCGTAGACCCAGAAGGTTTTGCCCCCCTGATCAATCTCATAAGTGATGCGAACCGAGACCGGGTTCAGTGCTTCATCAACGGAGGGCACCGGCAAATTGAACAGAATCCGCCCACTGAACGGCTCAAAGCTGTAGTCAGTGAAGCGCGCCAGTTGCTTGACCGAAACAATGCGCGATGGTGCATGCCGGTCACGCACTACCAGCTCAATGCGCTCACTGCCCAGCACGGCACGGCTGCTATTGCTGACTGTGTAGGGGCCGGACAGGCCACGACCGGGGAATTCTTCGACCACCTGACGAAGGTTGTCATCAGAGGCAAAAACATCCAGGTAGCCGTTGTCGTTTTCCAGGTGGGCGCGAACACCGGTCAAACCACGGTTGTATTGCCCCAAATCACGCACTTGCGTGCTGGCAACATTCCCTTGCCCTGCACGCTGACTGAAGCCATCACCAGTGGTGATATCACCATACATCAGGTAATGACGGTCTTTGTCCAGACGCAAATAAAGGCGGGAATTGCTGCGCGCTTCAAAGCCTGTTATCGAAGCATCGCCATACACCGGATACCAGCGTTCGGGATCCAGGTCACGGAACAAACGATCGCGATTGGGCTTATCGCTGTCATAGGCCATGGTGAGCAGCGCATCACCTTTGACCTTGCCTTTCAAGAAGAAAGCGGTACGCAGCGCCGCATGACGCTTGCCATCCCCGCTGCTGCGCGACCAGCTATTGATGCGTTCCTCAAAACCATCATCCGGACGAGCCGGCTGAACAAACTTGCGATCAAAGCTGATGATGCCTTCGACAATACCCACCGCCAGCATGTCGCGCAGCTCGGGTACAAAGGTGATTGCGCCACGCGCAACCGAACCCCCGGCAATAACCTGTACTTCTACCTGCTGCGGCTCAACCGGAGCCAGCAACCAGACATCAGCCACGCCATCTTTCGCGTTGATTTGGAAACCAGGGGTAACGCTGTCGATATCGCCGGTAATCAGTCCAAATTCATCGCTATTGGCACCAGGAAGCTGAAAGCGCCCATTGGAAGCCTGCAGGGTGACAACGGTATCACCCTGCACGCGCTGGCCTTCAACATTGAAAAGCTCAATCTTCAGCTTGGCAGGCGTCTGACCATCTGCCGGCAGGCTATCGCGCTCCACACTGACCTGGATGCGATCAACCTCCTGGACACCTTGGCGACCTATGGCACTGCCCAACGGCACTTCTGCTGCAACATCCCGGAATTGTGCATTTGCCGAAGGCGCTGCAACAAGACCAATGGAAAGCGCAAGATAAAGGCGTGAAAAGCGCAATTTGTCGGAAGAGGTTGTTTTTTGGAACATGACTGTGGCCACTCAAAACCCGACCAGGACAAACTTCTGGCACTGGAAATTCTGACGATAAGGTAAACGAAAAGATCCCGCAATTTTTTGCAAACCCTACCCCCTATACAACAACGCCAACGCAGCAACCAACTGGTATTGCGCCGACACTTCAAAGTTCCCAGCTACCCGAGAAATGCAAAGTGTGATGAATCTTACAAAATTTTGGTCACTCAAACAACTATTTAACCCTACCGCAACTCCCGAGCCCGTAATGACGCACAGTTCGAACATGCCGCGGGATACAGCTGCTTACCTCCCTGCTACCAACACAGGCCCAGATAGCGCAATCAGTTGCCGCGATAGTGGGCTTCCATGCATCACATGAAGGCAGCAAATGCCTCTCTGCCGGTTTCACGTCCGCGCCCTGATTCAGATCGCAAGCGCCTGACAATAGATGCGGCTCAGCGCTCGGAATTGCCTTTCGATTCGACGTGCATGAGTTACTGCTCGGAATTGAAGTTAAAAGTACGACGGGTCGTCACTGGCTCGTCAATGGGCTGGAAACGCCAGCGACGCACGGTATTGAGCACTTCGTTGTTGAACACGCGCGGCGGGTTGGCATTGACTACACGGGCAGAAGTGACAGCGCCATTGGTGCCTACGGTAAATTCCACCTGTACCGAACCCGATAGGCCACTGCGCAGGGCCTCGGCCGGGTAACGCGGTTGCGGCGCACTGATGGCGCGCAGTTCGGTATTGCGTTTGACCGGTGCAGGTGCAGGCGCAGGTGCCGGTGAAGGCGCTGTCTGCTGCTGTTGCTGGGTCGCGGCCGCGGCGGCTGCCTGACGCTGGGCGGCTGCACGTTGCTCGGCCTGGCGGCGTTCTTCTGCTTCACGCGCACTGGCTTGCTGGCGCTGCTGCTCTTCGGCGGCGCGAAGCTCTTCCAGGCGGCGCTCTTCAGCGCGCTGCGCCGCCAACTGCTGTGCAGCCTGCTGCTGCATGCGCTGCTGTTCTTCCTGGCGCTTTTTTTCCAGCTCCTGGCGACGTGCCTCATCCGGCTGTGCATTCTGCTGGCGTTGCGCGGTCAGATTTTCGGCATCGGCGATACCGGTCTTCAGCCGGGGTAGTGCCGGAGCATTGGGATCGGTTTTCTCAAGCAGAGCGTACAGGCGCTTGGCCTCGGCAATATCATCGCGAGTAATAGCCTGCTCAGCCGCAATCAGGGCGTAGGGCTGCAAGTCTGCCAGTGCGCTGGCTACAGCAGCATCGCCATTGCCGCCTTTATCCCGCAATGCCAGGTAATACTCCATGGCGTTATTGCCCGCCGGAGCATACAGGCGCTGCTCAGAAACCGCCTGGGCAGCTGCATTTTGCAATTCTCCCGCACTCATGGCGGAGACTTCCGACGATATTGCGGGTTGTTCTGCGGGCAACACCGCAGTTTTTGCTTCATCCGCCTGCTCGCCACCACTACCGCCACAAGCAGTAACAACACTCAGCAAGGTGCCCAATAACGCACCTCGCACCCAACCCTGTATCTTTTGCGGCATATACGGTTTCCCCGAAACAAAGTGAACTGGCCATTCCCAAACCCGCAGCCCAACACTTTATCCCTGTCAGTTTGTCAAGCGAGCCTACTGCATTGTGTGCCAGCCACTTAGATGCGACAAGGTGGCACTGTCATTTACCTCAAAAACCGCGATACTGTTCACATTTCGCGACGCTTTTTAGGCAACACCTCGCCTTCCATGCCGTGCGCAAGACGCGCCAAGGCTCCAGCCTCAATCAGCTCCACCTGGCGGCCACGCACATGAATCAGGCCATCTTCTTCCAGCCGGGTAAAGCCGCGGCTGACCGTTTCCAGCGCCAGTCCAAGATAGTTGGCGATATCAATGCGGCTCATCGGCAGCCGTATCCGCAGCGGGTCACGGCCAATGGTTTTCAGGCGCTCGGAAAGCCCATGCAGGAATAGCGCAATACGCTCATTGGCCTGCCTGCGCACCAGAATCTCCTTATGGTCCTGGTCACGATCCAGACTCATGCCGATCACCCGCATCAGTTGTGCTTGCAGGCCGGGAATCTGTGCGGCAATACCGGAAAGCCGGTCAAACGGTACTTCGCAAAGGCTGGTCGAGGCCAGCGCCACCGCATCACAGCGATGCTGGCCACTGGCGAGCGCGTCCAGGCCAATCAGCTCGCCGGGCAGATGAAAGCCCAGTACTTGCTCATCGCCGTTTTCGCTATAGGTAACAGTCTTGACCGCGCCATCACGAACCACGAATACCGCCCCCATCGCATCGCCCATGCGGAACAGATATCCGCCACCGGGTACCGGCTTGCGGCTACGGATGATGTCATCCAGCCGGTTCATCTCTTCACCGCTTATACCGCCACCGGCCAGGCACAGTTGCTGCAACGAGCACTGTTTGCAACTGCGGCGCAAGCCGGGAAGATCTACGGCGATGACATTTTCCATGCCGCGCATTATGCCAGCAGTGCGCTCACATGCTGCGGCAGCCCATGGCACTCAAAAAGCCGTGCAGGGCAGGCACTTGCATCAGCCACGGTGCAGCCAGGGTCAGCGCACCGGCGAGCAAGACCAATGTTCCCATCAATACCCGCCAGTGACGCTGCTGCAACCAGCGCATCATGCGTGCGCCCGACCAGGTCAGCGGCACCATCAGCGGCAAGGTGCCAAGGCCAAAGGCCAGCATGGTCATGCCACCATGCCAGGCCGATGCCTGTAGCCAGGCGGCTGCCAGCAGGGTGGTGCTAAGGCCACAAGGCAGCCAGCCCCAGAGCATGCCCAGCATGAAGCGTTTGCCGGGGGTATTGGCAGGCGAAAAACGCTGCTGCAAGGGTTGCAGCAATTGCCAGGCGCGCTGCCCGGGACGGGCAAGAAAGGCGAGTCGGGCAGCGGGCAGCAGCAGCCGCAAAGCGGCCACAATCAGTACGCCACCAACCAGCATGCGCGCGCCGCTGGCCAGCCAGGGCAGGCGTGCGACAGCAAGAATGCCGCCCCCCACGCCACCGGCAATCGCGCCCGCCAGCACATAGCCCAAAACGCGGGCAAGATTTACCCAGACGGCATCAGATAGCCCCTTGCGTTTGGCGCTGACACCAAAGCCGGTGGCGATGCCGCCGCACATCGCCGCGCAATGCACGCCGCCCAACAGCCCGGTAATCCAGGCCGAACCCAGCACCAGCCAGTCAACCGGCATCGCGCTGCTGTTCCGCTGCCTGTGCCGCTTCGCGCTCGCGGGCGATGCGCTCGTTCGGGTCTTCGCGCAGGATGTCCAGCGCCGGGGTGTCCAGGTCTTCGTACTGGCCACGCTTGACTGCCCAGACAAAGGCCGCCACGGCCACGGCTATCAGCATCAGGCTGATGGGGATAAGCGCAAGCAGGATGTTCATTGCGGGGTTCTCACAAGTCGCAGGGCGTTGCCGGTCACCAAGAGCGATGACAGCGCCATGCCCAGGGCGGCCATCCACGGGGTGACATGGCCGGTAGCAGCCAGTGGCAGGGCGATGACATTGTAGAGACTGGCCCAGGCGAGGTTCTGCCTGATGATGGTGCGGCTGCGGCGGGCAATGACAACCGCCTGCGGGATGCGCGCAAGGCTGCGGGCGGTGATGACCAGGTCTGCAGCGCGCTGCGCCAGTGCTGCGCCTTCGCCCATCGCCAGCGAAACATCGGCACCGGCCAGCACCGGCGCATCATTGATGCCGTCGCCGACCATCGCCACTTGTCTGCCCTGCGCTTGCAGGCTGCGCACACGGGCGAGCTTGTCTTCCGGCGTTTGCCGTGCGGCATGCCGGGAGATGCCGACTTCTGCGGCCAGCCTGGTCACCGCCGCTTCGCCATCGCCGCTGGCAAGCTCAACGTCAATACCCAGGTCTTTCAGTGTTTCTACCGCCGCTGCGGCATCATGTCTTGGGGTTTCGGCAAGCACAAAGCGGGCAAAGCCCTGCTCGCCATCGCCCAGCCAAACCGCATGTCCCTGGTCGGGCACCGACCGGGCGGCAAAACCGGCCTGTCCCAGCCGCCAGTGCCGGCCTTCGACCATGCCCTCGATACCCAGCCCTGGCGATTGCCGTACATCACGCGCCCTGGGCAAGTCCTGCGGCGCTTTCGCGGCAAAGGCGCGCGCCAGCGGGTGACGGCTATCCTGCTCCAGCGCGGCGGCAACCCGCCAGGCCTGTGCTTGGTCAAGGCCGTGCAGCACCTCCACGGCGGCAATACGTGGCTCGCCATCGGTAAGCGTGCCGGTCTTGTCGAACACCAGGGCATCGACCGCTGCCAGACGGTCGAGGGCTTCATCACGCACCGCCAGCACGCCGATTTTTGATAGTGCGCCATGGGCAGCCGCCAACGCCGAAGGAATCGCCAGCGACAGCGCGCAGGGGCAGCTCACCACCAGCACCGCCAGGGTGACTTCAAATGCCCGGCCCGGGTCATGCCAGCGCCAGAACAAGTACACCGCGATGGCTGCAAGCAGCAGCGTTGCCACAAAACGGTGGGCGATGGCATCAGCCACTTCGGCCAGCCGTGGACGCGCCGCCTGCGCCTGTTCCACCAGCCGCGCCAGTTCTGACAGCCGCGTTTGTGCGCCAACTTGCTGTACCTGAACCCGCGCCGGGGTATCCACGCACAGGCTGCCGGCATAGATGAAGTCACCCGGCTGTTTGCGTACCGGGGTGGATTCGCCCGAAAGCAACGCCTCGTCGAAACCGGCCGCCTCATCCAGCAGCACACCGTCGGCTGGTGCGGCTTCACCCGGCGCGATGCGCACGATATCGCCCACCGCGATTTGCGCCAGTGGCAGCTGTTCGCGCCCGGTGGCATCGTCCGGGCTTTCGCGCGTTGCCAGCATCGGCCTTGCCCGCGCCAGGGCATCCACCTGCGCGCTGGCAGCCTTGCGTGCGCCCTGTTCAATCATGCGCGCCGCCAGCAGCAGGAATACGAACATCACCGCCGCGTCGAACCAGACGTGATAGCCATGCACGGCGGTTTGGTAGACGCTGGCTCCCCAGGCCAGCAGGCTGGAAGAGGCAATCAGGGTATCCATGCCCAGGCGGCGCATGCGCAGCTCGCGCAGCATGCCTTCCAGAAACGGCCAGCCGGCATAGAACACCACCGGCGCCGATACCAGTGCGGTAATCCAGCGGAAAAAATCGCGGGTGGCCGCAGGCATTTCCCGCGCAGTATCCAGGTACAGCGCCTCGGCAAACATCATCGCCTGCATCGCCCCCAGCCCGGCAATGCCGATACGCAGAATCCAGCGGTTGCGCTCGCGCCTGCGGGCTTCCTCGCGCGCCAGCCCGGTGGCAAGGTAGGGGCGGTAGCCCAGCGCGCTCATACGCTGCAACAGCCTGGAGAGCAGAACTTTGCCCGGCTGCCAGCGGATGCGCACCCGCCCGGTCACCGCATTGGCGGTGATTTCAGCCACGCCCGGCTCGCGCCGCAACGCCTTGTCAATCAGCCAGGCACAGGCCGCGCAACGCATGCCGTCGGTGAGCACGGTGATTTCGCAGCTACCGTCTTCTGCCTGCCGCACATGACCGGCAACGACATCCGCCCGGTCCCAAATACGGCAGTCTATCGGCGCATTGCCAACGCGCTCGGGCGCGTCACTGCGCAAACGGTAGTAATCCTCCAGATGCGCCGCGCCAATCCATTCAGCAGCAGCCCGGCAGCCATCGCAGCAAAATCCGCGCAGCTCGCCCGCCATCTCGATACTGGGCGCATCGCCCGGCAATGGCTCACTGCAATGAAAGCAGCGCCCCGAGCCGGAAGTTGCCCGTTCGGCATGACCTGCCCGACCGTTCATACCGCCTGCTTCATCTGTGACGGGATTTCCCAGGCCACTTGCGGCGGCCTGGGCGGAGGCACCACGCCATCGGCCAGCGGCTCATAGGCAATCGCCTCTCCAGCCCAGGCACCGGCCTGCCAGCGGCGGATAAAGTCCGCCCGGAACAGCGTATCCAGTGCCAGCGGATAACGCCGCTGCAAGCGCCAGAACAGCATTTGCGCGATGCCACGCTCACATTCGGGATGGGCAAGCAGGGCTTCAAAGTGGCTGAGCAGCGTATCAACCGGCAGTAATGCGCCGATGTTGTAAAGCTCCATGCGATTGGCGCGCTGCAAGGCACTTGCCAGAGCCTCGCCAAACAGGTTCGCCACTTCGTCCGCTTCCCAGTACAGATACGGGGTTTCACCGCTGCTGGGCTGATACAGGCTGGCAGGAATGACAACGGCCTCGCGCAGATGCGGGCCTGGGTCGAAATGCAGCGCGGTACGTGTATACAAGCCCTGGCAGTAACGCGCCATCAGGGTCTGGATAAGCTCAAAAATCTGTGCATCGCAGGCTGACTTGAGTTTTTTGCCCAGGGCATGCCGCTGATAATCCTGCGGCTGTGCCAGCCAGAACATTTCCAGCGCCGTCGCCTCGCTGCATAGCGGGCTTTCCGCCAACCATTGCAGCAAGCGGTTGTCGCCATCCCAGTTATGCTTGCGCAGCAGGTAATGCAATTCAGCCGGACTGGAAAGCTGCTCGAAATCGGCACGGCTGTAATCGTCGCGTTCGAAAAATACCGCGTCGATGAAGCGGCATCGCGCCGGGCTGACGGTATCCATCTGCCGCTATCCAAAGGGGCGCGTCATCCGCCTCAAGGCGCTGCCACTGCGGGCGTCAACACGGCAGAAAGCTGGTCTTTGGGCATCCGTCCGCGCAGCCGCCAACTACCGTCGGTATCGCTTAAGGAAAACTTCCAGTCATTTTGACGCTCGTCCTCAAAAGCGGTGGACGACAGCCAGGAGCCGCCCGGCTGCGGACTCATTTCCAGGCTGCGGTCCTTGCTGCTGTCGATGGGGTGTTCGGCCAGCAAGCGCAGCGGGTTCTGCCGCTGCCAGCGGCCTGCCATCGGCACGACCTCCACCCGGCCATCACGCTCGCGCACCAGCGCCGTCAGCCCCAAGGCTTTGGCCTGCTCATCAGGCCCCAGGTCGGTTTCTTGCAGTACCCGGCCAAGCCGCTGCACTTCATCGCGCGATTCGGCTACATCACCGGAAGTAATAGCCAGGTACAGGGTGATGAAACTTGCCACGATCACTCCCAGCGGCAACCCTACCACCAACCACAGCATGGGTTCACGGCGGGTTTTTTCTTGTCTTTCACTCATTGCATCTGTCCAAAGAAGTTGCTTTCAACGCTCTGGCTAATAGTACCGTCTTCTGTCTTGACCTCGAAGCTCACCGGGTTTCTGCCACGCAACTCGCTTGGCGAGCGCAGCACTATCGGCAAACTCAGCACTTCTTCAGGCTCTGCCTTGACCCTCATGGTGTTGCCCGGCAGATAAATACCATTTCCGGCACTGACCGTAATCACGTATTCATGCGCCCGAACTTCCTTGTTGACTACACGCAAGGTATAGGCATTTTCCAGCTCGCCATTTTCCACTACACGATACATGGCGTTGCGATCCCGCAGTGCCTCGACAATCAGCGGTGTGCGGTTCAATACGCCAAACACCCAGGCTGCAAATACGCCACCTAGCAGCAATCCATAGAAAATCACACGCGGCCGCAGGATATGGGTGGGCTTGTTGTCGATGGCGTTCTGCGTGGAATAACGGATCAGGCCACGCGGATAGCCCAGCTTGTCCATGACCTCATCGCAGGCATCAATACAGGCGCCACAGGCGATGCATTCATATTGCAAGCCGTTGCGGATATCAATGCCGGTAGGACAGACCTGCACACAGATGGTGCAATCAATACAGTCGCCAAGTTCTTCTGCCGGGAACTTGGGCAGCGGCTCGGGCTCGCGCTGCTCGCTCATGCCCTCATGACCACGCGCCTGGTCTGCCGCATCCCGGGCGACTGCATGACCGGAAGCGCGGAACACAAATTCGTATGCGGAAATTTTGTCAATAAGGCCACGGCCGCGCTCCAGCACGCTGCCCAAACCGCGTTTGCGCGGCCCGCGCGGCTCACCACGCATCGGGTCGTAAGCAATGATGAGGGTATTACGGTCAAACATCGCGCTCTGGAAGCGTGCATACGGGCACATGTATTTGCACACCTGCTCGCGCATGAAACCGGCAAAGCCCCAGGTCGCCAGTGCATAGAAAAACACCCAGAAGGTTTCCCATGCGCCCCATTGCCAACCCGGGGCGAGCAGTGGCATCCGTGCAATCAGGTCACGAATCGGGGTAAAAAAGCCGACAAAAGTCAGCCCCGTCCACAGTGCAAACAGCACCCAAACCGTGTGCTTGCCCGCTTTTTTCAGGATTTTTTCCCGGTTCCAGGGCATTTTGTCCAGCTTCATGCGTTTGCCGCGATCGCCTTCGATGGCGTTTTCCATCCACATGAAGATTTCCGTCCACACCGTTTGCGGACAGGCATAGCCACACCACAGGCGACCGGCCAGTGCGGTGAAAAAGAACAGCGCAAAACCGGCCATCACCAACAGCAGCGCCAGGAAGATGAAGTCCTGCGGCCAGAAGGTCAGCCCGAATACATAAAACTTGCGCGCTGGCAGGTCAAACAGTACCGACTGCCGGCCATCCCAATTAATCCACGGGAATATGTAGTACATGCCCAGCAGTACCCACACTGCCAGACGACGCAGCCGGTTGAGCCTGCCGCTTACTTCGCGGGCATAAATCTTGCGTTCGCTGACGTAATAGGAGTTGCTGGCATCGTCAACGACATCCAGCGGGATTTTCTTGCTCATGGTGTTTCGGCCTTACTCTGGCGGAAGCGCGCGATTGAAGCGGCTGGCTGGTCTTAGCAGAATCCAGGTAAACAAGCTGGAGGAGGCAGTGGCCAGCCAGAACATGAAGAAGCCGATGCTATAGCCGGTCACGCGGCTGATTGGCAGGCCAGGAAAGGTCATGTCACGCAATGCGATGGGATCGACAAAGGCAAAGAACACCATCGTCGCCACACAGGCTGCGAAAAAGCTGGGCCAAAGAATTGCCCCGAGCCGCTGGGCCAGCGGTCGGGGCGGATGATCGAATTTGGGATCGGTAAAACCGGTCATTGCTGGCTGGTCGTCGCTGGCGTTGCGGCCATATTGCCACTTCCATGCGACAGCGACCAGACATAGGCACCAACCAGACGGGTACGGGTATCACCCAGCAGCTCCAGGTGCGCCGGCATCACCCCGTGACGGCCTTCACTGATGGTCTTGCGCAGCGCCTCGGTGCTGTTGCCATACAGCCAGGAACTATCGGTCAGGTCAGGCGCACCCAGGTTTTGGTCGCCCTTGCCTTCAGCACCGTGGCAGGCCACGCATACACCGTCATACAGCTTCTTGCCCTGGCTGGCCATGAAGTCGTTCTGGATGCTGACGCCCGGCTGCGACAAGGAGCGCACATACGCCACCACGTACTCGACTGCTTGCTCACCACCAGTGCCCTTGAGCACATCGCCCCACGGCGCCATCACGCCCTGACGGCCTTGCTGGATGGTGGTCAGGATGTCTTCAGGCTTGCCACCCCAGTTCCAGACCTGATCGGTCAGGTCGGGGTAGCCTACCGCACCCTTGGCAGTGGTGCCGTGGCAAACCGCACAAGTATTGTTGAAGATGCCGCGACCAATCTTGACCGCCCCTGCATCTGCCGCCAATACATCAATGGGCTTGCCCGCATACGGCGCAAAAGCCGCTTCCAGTTTTTCGTTTTCAATCCTTTGGTTTTCGCGCATTTCCGAAGCGGAAGTCCATTTGCTGACACCGGCAAAGGCGCCAAAACCCGGATAGTAAATGAGATAACCAGCGGCAAACACGATGGTCAACCAGAACATATTGATCCACCACTTGGGCATCGGCTTGTTGTACTCGGTCAAATCGCCGTCCCAAACGTGGCTGGTTTCCTCCGGCGCCGGATCGCCTGGACGACGCTTGGAGTTATCCAGCAGCAGCCAGATACAGCCCACAACATTGATAAGCACCAGGGCAATGATCCAGATAGACCAGCCGCTGGTAATGGAAGAGGTCCAGTCGTTCACGACGATTGCTCCTGATTGCGGTCGCCAGCCTGGTCGGCGACAGGTTCTTGATCATCCAGTGGGAGCCGGGCTGCGGCTGCAAACGCTTGTTGGCGTTTGGGGCTCCACGCCCAAATCCAGCCGACGATGAAAAGCACCAGCAAAATGGCAGTCACGATGCCTGAAACCATCTCAGCCTCCCTTCGGTGCTGCTCTGCCCAGTCCCTGCAGATAGGCCACGACGGCATCCATTTCGGTCTTGCCATTCACCGCTTCAGCTGCGGCACTGATTTCCTCATCGGTATACGGCACACCCAGCTTCTTCAAGCCACGCATATTGGCCTGCAATTGCGCCGCATTGATGGTGCCGGTTTTCAGCCACGGGAAGGCCGGCATATTCGACTCTGGCACCACCGCACGCGGGTCTTCCAGATGGACGCGATGCCAGTCATCAGAGTAACGTCCGCCCACACGGGCCAGATCCGGCCCGGTACGTTTGGAGCCCCACTGGAACGGATGGTCGTAGACCGATTCACCCGCCAGCGAGTAATGACCATAGCGTTCGGTTTCAAAGCGCAATGTACGCACCATCTGCGAGTGGCAGTTATAGCAGCCCTCGCGGATGTAAACATCGCGCCCGGCCAGTTCCAGCGCCGGATAGGGCTTGAGACCGGCAATCGGCTTGACCGTCTCGGCCTGGAACATCATCGGCACAATCTGCGCCAGACCGCCGAAGGACACGGCGATGGTCACGAGAATCGCCATCAGGGTGACGTTTTTCTCGATTTTCTCGTGGGAAAAACCCGTGTTGTTATTGTCATTGCTCATGATTCAGATCCTCAGGCACGGGCTTCGGAAGCATCCGGTGGCAACACCGGGACCGGCGCCAGGTTCTTGGCACCCTGCATGGTCTTGACGACGTTCCACACCATCACGCCCATACCACTTACCACCAGCACACCACCCAGCAGGCGAATCAGGTAGTACGGATAGGTCGCGTTGAGGGCTTCCACAAAGCTGTAGGTCAGGGTGCCATCGGCATTGGTGGCACGCCACATCAGGCCCTGCATCACCCCGGCAATCCACATCGAGGCGATATACAGCACCACGCCGATGGTGTGCAGCCAGAAGTGCAGGTCGATGGCCTTGACCGAGAACATGCTCTTTTGCTGCGTGGCCCACGGAATCACCGCATAAATGGAGCCCAGCGAAATCATCGCCACCCAGCCCAGCGCACCGGCATGCACGTGGCCGATGGTCCAGTCGGTATAGTGCGAGAGCGAGTTCACCGTCTTGATGGACATCATCGGCCCTTCAAAGGTGGACATCATGTAGAAGCTGAGCGAAACAATCAGGAACTTCAGGATGGGGTCGGTACGCAGCTTGTGCCAGGCACCGGAAAGCGTCATCACGCCATTGATCGCGCCACCCCAGGACGGCGCCAGCAGAATCAGCGAGAACACCATGCCCAGCGACTGCGCCCAGTCTGGCAGCGCGGTGTACTGCAGATGGTGCGGGCCTGCCCACATATAGATGGAAATCAGCGCCCAGAAGTGCACGATCGACAGCCGGTAGGAGAACACCGGACGCCCGGCCACCTTGGGTACGAAGTAATACATCATGCCGAGGAAGCCGGCGGTCAGGAAGAAGCCCACTGCGTTATGGCCGTACCACCACTGCACCATAGCATCCACCGCACCGGAGTACACCGAATACGACTGCGTAGCCCCGGTGGGGATGGCAAGGCTGTTGACGATATGCAGCAGCGCCACGGCGATGATGAAGCCGCCATAGAACCAGTTGGCCACATAAATATGCTTGACCTTGCGGATGGCGATGGTGCCGAAGAACAGCACGGCATAGGCCACCCAGACCACGGCGATGGCAATGTCAATCGGCCAGATCAGCTCGGCGTATTCCTTGCCCTGGGTCAGCCCCAGCGGCAGGGTGATGGCCGCAGCGACAATGATGAGCTGCCAGCCCCAGAACACGAACGCTGCCAGCTTGTCAGAGAGCAAGCGCACATGGCTGGTGCGCTGCACGCACCACAGGCTGGTTGCAAACAATGCCGAGCCGCCAAAGGCGAAAATCACTGCATTGGTATGCAGCGGGCGCAAACGCCCGTATTGCAGCCATTCGATACCGTCCGTCAGCGTCGGCCAGTAAAGCTGCGCCGCGATGAATACACCGACAAACATGCCGACAACGCCCCAGAGCACTGTTGCCAGTGCAAACTGGAGTACCACCTTGTCGTTGTAGTAGCCCTTGGTTTCAGTAGTCATTGCAAAGTCCTCAATGCACCGCGCATTGTTGTGTGCGTGTTCAGGTACATGTTTGATTGAAGTCAAGAAAGCGCAACACGCGCCCTACTCCGCCGGATAGTTTACGCGCCCTGATAATTTTTAGTTGATAGTGATTCTCAGTTAAATAAAATTTTGGCGTTTTTGCCGTTTTTTCTTTGCCAAGCTGTCACTTGCCAATACAAAAGGTGCTGAAAATCGCACCCAGCAAATCGTCCGGCA
>JAUMYP010000032.1 GCA_030528565.1 Pseudomonadota bacterium | reverse complement strand
CCTGCACGGTGTGGGTCACTTCCGGGTGGAACTGCACGCCGTAGAAGCGCCGCGCCTCGTCGGCCATGCCGGCAATCGGGCAACTGGGCGTGCTGGCCATGACCTTGAAGCCCTCGGGCAAGGCGGTCACCTTGTCGCCGTGGCTCATCCACACTTTCAGCATGCCGTGGCCTTCGGGGGTGTGGAAGTCCTGGATGTCCTTGAGCAGTGCGGTATGGCCGTGGGCGCGCACTTCGGCATAGCCGAATTCACGGGTGTGGCTGCCCTCGACCTGCCCGCCGAGCTGCTGCGCCATGGTCTGCATGCCGTAGCAGATGCCGAGCACCGGAATGCCGAGTTCAAAGGCGGCGTCGGGCGCGCGGTCATCCACTTCATACACGCTGGCATGGCTGCCGGAGAGGATGATGCCCTTGAGCCGCCCATCGGCGGCGTAGTCGCGCAGCCAGTCGCTGCTCACGTCGCAAGGGTGCACTTCGCAATACACATGCGCTTCGCGGATGCGGCGGGCGATGAGCTGGGTGACTTGCGAACCGAAGTCGAGGATGAGGATTTTGTCGTGGGACATAAATAACCTTAACTACTTTCAGTACATTAAATCAAAATAAATAGTCTTCTCAAAATCATCATCTTATCCATTTCATTCAATGAACTATGAATTTCATAATTCATATCATCATAGACTTTTGCTTTATTTCCATCATTAATATTTTCCCCATCAAGGTGAAAATTCGGATGATACGGGCGCAATTTTTCCACCCAAAAAACATTATTTTTCCCATTTACTGAAGTCGCAAAATCCACCAGCTCTTTACATGTTCCACCTTTTGTCCTGGTAGCTGAGATAACAATATCCGCTTTGTTATTTGCAAAAAACTCACAGTTATCCTTGAGCGCAGCACCCTCATCCCCACCTGTTGCGACACATACTTTTTTCCCCCGAAATTCCATGCAGACATTCCTATCTTGAATAGCCAAATCTCTAGAAGTATTTGGTGGATTAGAGCTAATCACTTTAGCTCCCAAAGTAAGCAGTTCATCAATGACTCGATTTAGGGTATTTGTTTTTCCACAATTCGCTTTTCCAAACAATCCGATAATTTCCATAAACACCTCTATTGCAAATACAAAAACGGTGGGTTGACACCCACCGCTACGACTTCACGCACAGCGAAAAACGCAATGCTGTGCCGCCAGCAACAGCATCGGCGAAAACAGGAGCAGGAGTGACGCAAGGGGCATACTCAACCGGCGCGATAGTTCGGCGGCTCCTTGGTCATCTGCACATCGTGCACATGCGCCTCGCGCTGGCTGGCGGCGCTGATTTTGACGAATTGCGGTTTTTTGCGCATTTCTTCAATCGTGCTGCAACCGACATAGCCCATGGTGGCACGCAGGCCGCCAGCGAGCTGGTGCACTACCGCGCCCAGCGAGCCACGGTACGGCACGCGGCCTTCGATGCCCTCGGGCACCAGTTTGTCGGCATCGGCGCTGTCCTGGAAGTAGCGGTCCTTGCTGCCCTTTTCCATTGCGCCGAGGCTACCCATACCGCGATAGCTCTTGTAGCTGCGCCCCTGGAACAGTTCGGTTTCGCCGGGGGATTCCTCGGTACCGGCAAACAGGCCGCCAATCATGATGGTGGAAGCCCCGGCAGCCAGCGCCTTGCCGAGGTCGCCGGAATAGCGGATGCCGCCATCGGCAATCAGCGGGATGCGGTCTTGCAGCGCATCGGCCACCATCGAGATGGCGCTGACCTGCGGCACACCAACACCGGCGACGATGCGGGTGGTGCAGATACTGCCGGGGCCCACGCCGACCTTGACCGCATCGGCACCGGCGTCCATCAGCGCCAGCGCGGCATCGCCGGTGACGATATTGCCGCCAATGACTTGCAGGTTCGGGTAGTTTTTCTTCGCCCAGGCGACGCGGTCGAGTACGCCCTGCGAGTGCCCATGCGCGGTATCGACGATGATGACATCCACCTGCGCCTCCACCAGTGCCTCGATGCGCGCTTCGGTATCGCCGCCCACGCCCACCGCCGCGCCCACCAGCAATTGCTCATCGGCGTCATAAGCGGCATTGGGATTGTCGCGTTTTTTCTGGATGTCCTTGACGGTGATGAGGCCGCGCAGGGCGAAGTCGTCATTCACTACCAGCACCTTCTCGATGCGGTATTTGTGGAACAGCTCCAGCACCTCGGCATCGCTGGCGCCTTCCTTGACGGTAATCAGCTTGTCCTTGCGGGTCATGATGTTGTAGACCGGGTCGTCCAGCTTCTTTTCAAAGCGCATGTCGCGGCCCGTGACAATGCCGACCAATTGCCCGCCCTCGTCCACTACCGGCACGCCGCTGATATTGCGCGTGCGGGTCAGCTTCAATACTTCGCCAATGCTGGTTTGCGGGGTGACGGTCAACGGCTCACGGATGATGCCGGACTCGAAATTCTTGACGCGGGCAACGCTCGCGGCCTGCTCTTCCAGGCTCATGTTCTTGTGCAGGATGCCGATACCGCCAAGCTGCGCCATGGCGATGGCCAGCCGCGCATCGGTGACGGTATCCATTGCCGCGGAAACAAACGGCAGTTTCAGATGCAGGTTATTGGTGAGTTTGGCCGCCAGCGAAACGTCCTTGGGCAGGACAGTGGAATGGGCGGGGACCAGGGACACATCGTCGTAGGTGAGTGCTTCAGCAAGGATGCGGAGCATAATGGTTCCGGGGCTTGGGAAGCGCGCCATTGTAACGCAAAGCGCATCCCAACCAAGGGGATGGGTGGATTTGGGTGTTGCAAAAACAAAGGGCATCTTGCGATGCCCCTTGTGTTTTGTCCGGCCTTGAATCAGGCAGCGACGGTTGCGGCGATTTCCTGATACTCAGGAATCTGGTCAAAGTTCATATAGCGATAGATTTCCTCGCCCTTGCCGTCGATGACCTGCATATCGGCCAGATACTCCTCGCGCGTCGGGATGCGTCCCAGGCGCGAGCAGATGGCGGCCAGTTCAGCCGAACCCAGATACACATTGGTATTGCGGCCGAGGCGGTTGGGGAAGTTGCGGGTGCTGGTGCTCATCACCGTAGCGCCCTCGCGCACCTGCGCCTGGTTGCCCATGCACAGCGAGCAGCCGGGCATTTCCATGCGCGCCCCAGCGGTGCCGAAGGTGCCGTAATGGCCTTCCTTGGTGAGCTCGGAAGCATCCATCTTGGTCGGCGGCGCCACCCACAGGCGGGTCGGGATATCACGCTTGCCTTCCAGCAGTTTGGCGGCGGCGCGGAAGTGGCCGATATTGGTCATGCACGAGCCGATGAACACTTCGTCGATGGCCGCACCGGCCACTTCCGACAGGGTCTTGGCATCGTCCGGGTCGTTCGGGCAGCAGACAATCGGCTCGATGATTTCATCAAGATTGATTTCAATGACCGCGGCGTATTCGGCATCGGCATCGGCTTCCAGCAATTGCGGGTCGGCAAGCCAGGCTTCCATCTTCTCGATACGGCGCTGCAAGGAACGGGCATCTTCATAGCCTTCGGCAATCATCCAGCGCAGCAGGGTGATATTGCTGGTGAGGTATTCGATGATGGGCGCCTTGTCGAGCTTCACCGTGCAGCCGGCCGCCGAACGCTCGGCCGAAGCGTCGGCCAGCTCGAAAGCCTGCTCCACCTTCAGATGCGGCAGCCCTTCGATTTCCAGGATGCGGCCGGAGAACACGTTTTTCTTGCCCTTCTTCTCCACCGTCAGCAGCCCCTGCTTGATGGCATACAGCGGGATGGCGTGTACCAGGTCGCGCAGGGTCACGCCCGGCTGCATCTTGCCGGTAAAGCGCACCAGCACGGATTCGGGCATGTCCAGCGGCATCACCCCGGTAGCTGCGGCAAACGCCACCAGCCCCGAGCCTGCCGGGAAGGAAATGCCAACCGGGAAGCGGGTGTGGCTGTCGCCGCCGGTGCCGACGGTATCGGGCAGCAGCATGCGGTTCAGCCAGCTATGAATCACGCCATCGCCGGGGCGCAGCGAGATGCCGCCACGGGTGGAGATGAACTCCGGCAGGGTGTGATGGGTCTTGACATCCACCGGCTTGGGATAGGCCGCGGTGTGGCAGAACGACTGCATCACCAGGTCTGCCGAGAAGCCCAGGCAGGCCAGGTCTTTCAGCTCATCGCGGGTCATCGGCCCGGTGGTGTCCTGCGAGCCCACCGAGGTCATCTTCGGTTCGCAATAGGTGCCCGGGCGGATGCCCTGGCCTTCCGGCAGGCCGCAGGCGCGGCCGACCATCTTCTGCGCCAGGGTAAAACCCTTGCCGCTGTCGGCCGGGTTCTGCGGCAGGCGGAACAGGGTGGACGGCTCAAGGCCCAGCGCCTCGCGCGCCTTGGCGGTCAGGCCACGCCCGATGATGAGTGGAATACGGCCACCAGCGCGCACTTCATCGAGCAGCACATCAGACTTCAACACGCTCTCGGCAATCTGCTTGCCATCCTTGAAAGCCGTGACCTTGCCGCTGGCATGGTCGATTTTCAGCTCGATGACATCGCCCAGATTCATTTCCGAGACGTCGATTTCCAGCGGCAGCGCGCCGGCATCTTCCATGGTGTTGTAGAAAATCGGCGCAATCTTGCCGCCCAGGCAAACGCCGCCAAACCGCTTGTTGGGGATGAACGGGATGTCCTCGCCTGTCCACCACAGCACGCTATTGGTGGCCGATTTGCGGCTGGAGCCGGTGCCGACCACATCGCCGACATAGGCCACCAGATGGCCTTTTTCCTTGAGTTTTTGAATCACTTCAATCGGGCCGCGCTTGCCGTCTTCTTCCGGCACAAACGGTGCGTCAGGGCGCTTGTTTTTCAGCATCGCCAGCGCGTGCATCGGGATATCCGGACGGGTGGTGGCATCCGGCGCTGGTGAAAGGTCATCGGTATTGGTTTCCCCCGGCACCTTGAACACGGTGATGGTCAGCGACTCGGGCACGCCTTCGCGGCTGGTGAACCATTCGCCATCGGCCCAGCTCTGCATCACTGCCCTGGCATGGGCATTACCGGCATCGGCCTTGGCCTTGACATCGTGGAAGGCATCAAACATCAGCAGGGTGTGCTTCAGTGCTTCGGCAGCGGTGGCGCCCAGTTCGGCATCATCCAGCAGTTCCACCAGCGGGTGGATGTTGTAGCCGCCGAGCATGGTGCCAAGCAGCTCCACCGCGTGCTTGCGGCTAATCAGCGGGGTGACTTCCTTGCCAAAGGCCACTGCCGCCAGATAGCTGGCCTTGACCTTGGCGGCATCGTCCACCCCGGCCGGAACACGCTGGCTGAGCAGCTCAACCAGATATTCGCCCTCGCCAGCGGGCGGGTTCTTGATGAGTTCAATGAGTTCTGCGGTTTGCTGCGCGCTCAGCGGCAGCGGTGGAATGCCGAGAGCAGCGCGTTCTTCGACGTGTTGGCGATAGCTGGCAAGCATCGAAATTCTCCTGAGGGGATGGGTAAAAGGGAAAATGGTTCAGGGCGTGATGAGTTTCAAGCCTTTGAACCAGTCACGGTAAAAAACAGCATCGTGGGTAATCAGCCCGTCGCATTGCATCAATGCATGGGCGCCAATCAAAAATTCCGGGACAGCCCTGTCGCCCTCGCCACCACGCTGGCGATAACGGCGCTGCATCTCTCCGGCACGCAGCGCGGACTTGGCTTCCAGCGGCAGATAGCGGATGCCGATTTCTTCCAGCACGGCAAGCGCCTCATCGCCATCTTGCAAGGCACTGCAGACTTCCGCCAGCGCCACCTCGCCAATCACCACCGCGCCTTGCGCCAGCGCCCGGCGCAGCACGGCTTCCGCAGCATCGGCGTGCTCACCATCGGTCAGAAGGTCAAGCAGCACGCCCGAATCAATGGCAATCACGCCGCCCCGCCCTTGCCGCGCACCGCGCGGCTGGCCGCAGCACTATCGGCAAAACCATCCAGCCGGAAGCGCCCACGGGCACGCGAAAGCACATCATCCACATGCTTGCGCAGCACGATACGGCCACCATCCAGCTCCACCTTCAAGGTGCTGCCCTTGGTCAGCCCCAAGGCATCACGCACCGCTTTGGGCAGGGTGATTTGTCCACGTTCGGCTACGGTGACTTCCATTGGCGAGGGCTCTGGATGAGGTATGCAAGCATTATACATACTTATCCTTGCATATCCTTGTCTTCCTATCATCACAGCGACAGCCCAAAACCAATGCAAGCCAAGCATGAACACGCACTGACAGATATTGGCCTGATCCGGATAAATTGATGCTTGATTCAGCCCCCGGGCCACAGCATCAGCTCAGGCAGCCGCCTGCAACCTTGAGGAGATTGAACCCATGAATATCCGTCCACTTGGCCTGACTGCACTTGCCCTGTCCGCTTTCACCCTCTCTGCCTGCGTCAGCTCGCCTGCGGGCAACCATTACGGCAACAGTGGCTATAACAGCAGCTACAACAACGGCTATGGCAGTCATTACGGCTGCAATAACTGCGGCACCGTGACCCGGATTGAAGTAGTTGACGGCAATAGCCATATTCCTGCGGGTACAGGTGCCGTGATTGGCGGCATTGTCGGCGCCGTGGCAGCACGTGAAATCGCCAAGGACAATACCGATAGCCAGCGCCGTCGCAATGTCGCCGCTGCCGCAGGTGCCGCTGGCGGCGCCATTGTTGGCAATGCCATCCAGGAACGCACCACCGGCTCGCGCTACAACGTATATGTCCGCATGGATAATGGCCGCGAAATCGTGGTATCGCAAAATGAAATCCACGGCATCCACCACGGCAGCTCCGTAAGAGTACAGAACGGCCGGGTTTACGCCCGATAAGTACAGCCAAGCAATACAGTGCCACCCCGCAGCCCATCCCTGCGGGGTTCTTCATTTCTGTCATCGCCATGACAGCATGAGCTGACCTCGCTATAATCGCTCGCTGCCGCCACGGCGGCTCGCCCTGCCGGGCGTCACCGGCAAATTCACACCTGCTGTTGTGACCCGCGCCGGGGTGTTCTGGCTTGCCAGAATCTGTCGCGGAGGCAGCAGGGAGGCCTAACCCCGGAACACTTGAAACCCGCCATTTTTTGGGCAGGTGTTCCATATCCATGAGGAAATCAAAATGCCCCAGATCACCATGCGCCAGATGCTGGAAGCCGGCGTCCACTTTGGTCACCAAACCCGTTACTGGAACCCCAAGATGGGGCCGTACATCTTTGGCGCCCGCGGCAAGATCCACATCATCAACCTGGAAAAGACCGTTCCGCTGTTCAATGACGCGATGAACTTCATCTCCAAGGTTGCGCAAAAGAAAGGCGTGGTGCTGTTTGTCGGCACCAAGCGCAGCGCCCGTGAAGCGGTGAAAGAAGAAGCCGAACGCTGCGGCATGCCGTTCATGACCCAGCGTTGGCTGGGCGGCACGCTGACCAACTTTGCCACCATCAAGAAGTCGGTCGCCCGCCTGAAAGAACTGGAAGCGGCCGAAACCGATGGCACTTTCCAGAAACTGGTCAAGCACGAAGTGCTGGGTCTGCGCCGTGAGCGCGAAAAGTTGGAAGCCTCGCTCGGCGGCATCAAGGACATGAGCCGCCTGCCGGATGCGCTGTTCGTCATCGACATCGGCCATGAAGACATCGCCATCAAGGAAGCCAAGACCCTGGGCATCCCGGTGATTGCCGTGGTGGATACCAACTACGACCCGAACCTGGTCGATTACGCCATCCCCGGCAACGACGACGCCATCCGCGCCGTGCAGCTGTATGCCCGCGCCGCCGCCGACGCCGTGCTTGAAGGCAAGGCTGCCGCCCCGAATGCAGCCGTGGTGAGCGAAGAAGACTTCGCCGCTGCCGCCGAAGAAGCGCCGGCTGCCGAATAAGCCTTGCATCGCCGCCATGCCCCGTGCATGGCAGCCTCCCCCTTTACCCCGGCAGATGCGATGCGCGTTTGGCGCAGGCACTGCTATTGAACACAATTGAGGAATGACAATGGCTGAAATTACTGCCTCCCTGGTCAAAGAACTGCGTGAGCGCACCGGCGCCGGCATGATGGAATGCAAAAAGGCACTGACCGAAAACAATGGCGATATCGACGCCGCTGCCGAATGGCTGCGCAAGTCCGGTCTTGCCAAGGCGGACAAGAAGGCTGACCGCGTCGCCGCTGAAGGCCGCATTGCCTCCGCCCAGAACGGCGGCAAGGCGGTGCTGGTGGAAGTCAACTCCGAAACCGACTTTGTGGCCAAGGACGAAAACTTCCTGGGCTTCTCCAATGCCGTCGCCGAAGCGGCGCTGGCTGCCAATGCCGCCGACGTGGAAACCCTGAAGGCCGCCAAGCTCGCCTCCGGCGAAACCGTGGAAGAAGCCCGCGCTGCGGTGATTGCCAAAGTGGGCGAAAACGTGCAGGTGCGTCGCCTGGCACGCGTGGACACCGCCAACAATGTGGCGGCCTACATCCACGGCGGCAAAATCGGCGTGCTGGTGGAGCTCAAGGGCGGCGATGCTGAACTGGCGCGCGGCCTGGCCATGCACGTGGCGGCGATGAACCCGCCCTACAACAAGCAGTCCGACGTGCCGGCCGACTTTGTTGCCAAGGAAAAGGAAATCGAACTTGCCAAGATGAGCGAGAAGGACAAGGCCAAGCCCGCCGACATCCTGGAAAAAATCATCTCCGGCAAGATTGCCAAAATCGTCAACGAAGTCAGCCTGTACGGCCAGCCGTATGTGCTGGATACCGACAAGACCGTTGAAGCGGTGCTGAAGGCCGCCGGTGCCGAAGTCATCGGCTTCCAGCGCCTGGTGGTCGGCGAAGGCATCGAAAAAGTGGTCGAGGACTACGCCGCCGAAGTGATGAAGCAAGCTGGCCTTGCCTGATTGCCGCATCTGTAGCGATAGCAACAACAAAGCCCGCCAATTTGGCGGGCTTTCTTTTGCCAGAAACTGATAAAACCCCGGCATGACTGGGGTTTATGGTTTTCATGGGCAGCGAGCAAAGCTGCCCAACAGAGCAACCTGGATACCCCACTCAAGACAGGGCTGCGCAAGATAGGGACGAGGTGAATTTTCCTTCATGCAAAGAGCTGGCGCGGCTGTAACGCAAGACACTGGCAGAGAACCGGCATCGCTGCCACAGTGCTGTGGCAGGCTATCTGCGCATTTTTTGCACAGGTGCAAAAGCAAACCCCATCCAGAGCGGATGGGGTTTATCTCTAAAGTCTATGGCGTTTTGCATCAAGCCGCCGCAACAGCGCGCCTGCCATCCAGCTGTGCATGGCGCAGTGCTTCAATACGCGCATCCAGCGGTGGGTGGCTCATCATCAGCTTTTTCAGGCCATGCCCCAGCGCACCACTGATGCCAAATGCCGCCACTTGCTGCGGCAGGGTGTTGGTACCATGGTTTTGCTTCAGCCGCTCCAGCGCAGCAATCATTTTTTCACGCCCGGCAAGCGTGGCGCCACCAATATCGGCACGGAATTCACGGCGACGTGAGAACCACATGGCAATCATGCTGGCAAAAAGACCAAACACCATGTCCAGCACGATGACGATGGCAAAGTAGGCCAAGCCCGGGCCTTCGTTACGGCCTCCGGAGAGATAGCCGTCAATCGCCCGTCCCAGCACACGCGCCAGCACAATCACAAAGGTATTGAGCACCCCTTGCAGCAGCGCCATGGTCACCATGTCGCCATTGGCCACATGCGCCACTTCATGCCCGAGCACGGCTTCGGCTTCGTCACGGCTCATGCCACGCAAAAGGCCGGTGGATACGGCCACCAAAGCATGATTACGGTTGGCACCGGTGGCGAAAGCATTGATTTCCGGTGCATCGTAAATGGCCACTTCCGGCATGCCGATACCGGCCGCCTGCGCCTGACGCTGCACGGTCGTCACGAGCCAGCGCTCCATTTCATTGCGCGGCTCGGCAATCACCATCGCCCCGGTAGCGCGCTTGGCCATCCACTTGGACATGAGCAGCGATACGAACGAGCCGCCAAAGCCAAACAGCATCGCCATCACCAGCAATGCGCCGTTATTGCCCAGCCGCACGCCAAACACCACCTGCAGCACGAACATCACGATGCCCAGCAGCAACAGCACTGCCAGGTTGGTCGCCAAAAACAAGAAAATACGATTCAACATTTGCCTGATTCACATATGGAGTTGGGTAGCCGAGAAAATATGGATGATTGCCGCTGAAATCAATGTGATGATGCCAATGAATCCCCCAAAGCCCGTGCGTGGCCGTTTTGCGCCCTCCCCGACCGGCGCACTGCATCTGGGCTCGCTGCTGGCCGCGCTCGGCAGCTATCTGCATGCCAAAGCCCAAGGCGGGGAATGGTGGGTACGCATTGAAAATGTGGACCGTGACCGTGAACTCCCCGGTGCCGCCGAGTCACAGCTTGACAGCTTGCGCCGCTTTGGCCTGGAGTGGGATGGCGAAGTGGTTCGCCAGTCCGCGCGTGGTGCGCTATACCAGGCGGCACTGGACAGCCTGCTGGCGCGTGGCCTCGCCTTTGAATGCCATTGCAGCCGCAATGACCTTGCCGCTAGCGGCGGCCTGCACCGCCATTGCCTTGCTCATACCCAGCGCCCCCGGCCTGCGTTTCGCTTTCGCGTCCCCCCAGGCTGCAAGATGGATTTCCATGACGAAATCCTCGGCGCCCAGTCACAGCGGGTGGACATGGAAGTGGGCGATTTTGTGCTCAAGCGCGCCGATGGACACTGGGCCTATCAGCTGGCCGTGGTGGTGGACGATGCCGCACAAGGCATCACCGAAGTGGTGCGCGGCGCCGACCTTGCCGATTCCACCGCACGGCAAATCCTGCTGCAAAAGGCGCTGGGGCTGCCCACTCCCCGCTATCTGCACCTGCCACTGCTGCTGGATGAGCACGGTCGCAAACTCAGCAAGTCCCTGGCCGCCCTGCCGCTGGATGCGGACCATGCCCTGCCTGCATTGCGTCTGGTCTGGCAAGCCCTGGGACAGCCTGCCCGGGCAGTGACTGCTGCGGCCAATCCGCAGCAATTCCTGTCGCTGGCTCTGGCAAATTTTGAGCCTGGCCATATTCCCGCCCACCCTTCTGCGCTGCACAACATGGTTTTCACAAATCCGGCCTAGAATCGGCCTGCCACATCAACAACCACTCAATGGGGATTACATGACATCACGCGTAGCACTGGTTACCGGCGGCACCGGCGGCATCGGCACGGCCATCATCAAGCAACTGGCCGATATGGGGCACAAAGTCGCCACCAATTACCGCAATGAAGAAAAAGCCCGTGCCTGGGCAGAAAAAATGCAGGCCGAGGGCTATGACATTACCCTGGTCAAGGGCGATGTCACCTCCGAGGAGCAAGCCGCAGCCATGGTCAAGGAAGTGGAAGCCAAACTGGGGCCGGTGGAAATCCTGATCAACAACGCCGGCATCACCCGCGACGGCACCTTCCACAAGATGAAAGGCTCGCAATGGCGCGATGTCATTGATACCAATCTTAATTCCTGCTTCAACGTCACCCGCCAGGTGATTGAAGGCATGCGCGAGCGCAAGTGGGGGCGCATCATCCAGATCAGCTCCATCAACGGCCTGAAAGGCCAGTACGGCCAGGCCAACTATGCTGCGGCCAAGGCCGGCATGCATGGCTTCACCATTTCGCTGGCGCGCGAAAATGCCAAGAACGGCATCACCGTCAACACCATCTCACCCGGCTATATCGCCACCGACATGGTGATGGCGGTGCCCGAAGAAGTACGCGCCAAGATTGTCGCCGACATCCCCACCGGCCGCCTCGGCACCCCCGAGGAAATCGCCTATGGCGTAGGCTTTCTCGCCGATGAAAAGGCCGGCTGGATTACCGGCTGCAATCTCGACATTAACGGCGGTCACCACATGGGCTGGTAACAACGCCTCAAGCCGCTGACAAAACCCCGTTCACTTGAACGGGGTTTGTTACTTTTATGCATGGCGGCAACTGTAATGACGTGTATTTGCGATGTATTTCTCGATAGCGTACCCAATGAAATATCGGTAACGATTTCCGTCTGCAGATTACCCGACGATCATGCTGACCCTCCGTCGCATCATGATGATTTTGTTTTCGATGCCCCCCTCAAAGGACAGCACTTTTACCCGATTGCGCTGATGCGACTGCAAGCCAAATCCCTGCAAGCGCTTTACTGCCATGGATGTCCTCCTGATTGATGACTTGATCAATGGCGCAGACACTCGGCAGCACACGCGCTGCGCAGTAGAATAAGCCTCCCCCCCTTTCTTGTCCGGAGCCGTCATGTCCCAGCTTGCCTATCGCCGTGTCCTTCTGAAACTCTCTGGCGAGGCATTGATGGGCGATGAGGATTACGGCATCGACCCCAAGGTCTTGCACCGGCTGGCAACAGAAGTGGTCGAAGCCCAGGCAGCTGGCGCCCAGGTCGCGCTGGTGATTGGTGGCGGCAATATCTTTCGAGGTGCCGGGCTTGCCGCAGGCGGCATGGACCGGGTTACTGGCGACCATATGGGCATGCTGGCCACGGTCATCAATGCCCTGGCGATGCAGGATGCGCTGGAAAAACTCGGTGCCCAGGCACGGGTGATGAGCGCTATCAAAATCAATGATGTCTGCGAGGACTACATCCGCCGCCGCGCCATACGCCATCTTGAAAAAGGCCGCATCACCATTTTTGCCGCAGGTGTGGGCAGCCCGTTCTTCACCACCGACTCGGGTGCTGCGCTGCGCGCCATCGAAATCGGTGCAGACCTTTTGCTCAAGGCCACCAAGGTCGATGGCGTGTATGACAAAGACCCGAAAAAACACGCCGATGCCGTGCGCTTTGACAGCCTGGGCTATGACGAAATCATCAGCCGCAATCTGCAGGTGATGGACACCGCTGCCTTTGCGCTGAGCCGCGATGCACAATTGCCGATGCGCATTTTCGATATGGATGAGCCCGGCGTGATTTTGCGTATCTTGCAGGGCGAAAACATCGGTACGCTGGTACAGCCCGGTGCTGCGCGGTAAGCGATGTCCGCCCTCCGGCCACGGGTACTTTTGAACTTTGCCGAGCTGGAACTCTGGCCCGCCTGGCTGCTGCGTGCACGCAGCAATGCAGTTGCGCGCCAGCTTGCCGGGACCGCCTGGCTGGTTCGCCGCAAAACTGACGGTCTTTATCTTGCCTGTCTGGATGCCCAAGGACAAACCCGCCCTATCCCCCCGCTTACGCCCGGCTTCAGGCAAAAAATCACTTTGCCTCCCTTGCGCAAAGCCTTGCAGCGCATCGTGCGTCCGCCCCAGCCCTTGCCGTTTCATGCACTGGAAAAACGTCTGGCGCAATTGGGGCTGGATGCCGACAACTATGCCCGCGCTAGTGGCCTTGAACGGATGGCCGAGCCTGACTGGCTACAGCTTGCCGGATTTGACCGCTACCGCCGCCCGCTGTGGCTAGCGCCTGCTAGCGCACGCGCCTGGCAACGGATGCAGGCCGCCGCGCGACAGGACGGCATCACACTGGAAGCAGTTTCCGGTTATCGCAGCCATGACTATCAGCTCGGCATTTTCCAGCGCAAACGCGCCTGCGGTCTTGCTGTTGATGCCATTTTGCAGGTCAATGCCGCCCCCGGATTTTCCGAGCACCACACCGGGCGGGCACTGGATATCAGCACGCCGGGCGAGCCGGCCGCAGAAGAAAGTTTCGAGCATACCCCGGCCTTTGCCTGGCTATGTGACAACGCCGCCCAGTTTGATTTCCACCTCAGCTACCCGCGTAACAACCCGCACGGCATCTGCTACGAACCTTGGCACTGGTGCCACGCCCCCATCACGCCACATCATGAACACAACATCGCCCTTCCCCATTGAAGCCAGCGCCGCACAAGCCCAGGCCGCCATTGCCGAGGAGTTTGCCCTGTTTGCCGACTGGTCAGAGCGTTATCAATATCTGATTGACTTGGGGCGCAAGCTGCCGGACTTGCCTGCCGAATGGAAAACCGATGACTACCGCCTGCATGGTTGCCAGTCCAATGTCTGGATTGTCGCCAGGGGCGATAACACACGGCTGGATTTTCATGCCATCAGCGACTCGGCGATTGTCTCCGGGCTGATTTACCTGGCCCTGCGCGTGTATTCCGGCCGTCCGGCAGCGGAAATCCTTGCCACCACACCGGACTATATCGCCGCCATCGGCCTTGCCAAACACCTCTCGCCGACCCGCAGCAATGGCCTCGCCGCCCTCCTGGCATTCATCCAGGAAAAGGCGGCAGCAACCTCCAGCTGAATCAGCCGAGCCTATCCAATGTGCTGCGCAAGTCATCCGCCAGCGGGGCGTCCAGGTGGTAATGGGCGCGGCCATGTTCAAGGCTGAACTTGAGGCTGGCCGCATGCAGGAACAGGCGTTTTAGGCCGGCGGTTTCACGCAGCTTTTTATTGGCGGCTTCATCACCGTATTTGTCATCGCCAGCCACCGGATGCCCCAGATGCTGGGCATGGACGCGAATCTGGTGGGTGCGGCCGGTGTCGATTTTCACCTCGCACAGGCTCATCCCGGCAATGCGCTCCAGCACCCGGAAGTGGCTGACGGACGGTTTGCCGTTTTTATGGACGACCACATGGCGCTCGCCCCCCTGGCGCAGCCCCACATGCAATGGTGCCTCCACCGTCATCACGCCATCGGGCATCCGTCCCAGCAGCAGGGTCATATAGCGTTTTTCGATGCCAGCGCCGTGTTCTTCGCGCAGCAGCGCCTGCAATTCACGCAGGGCCGAACGCTTTTTGGCCACCAGCAGCAGGCCGGAGGTGTCCCGGTCAAGACGGTGCACCAGCTCCAGCGTCTGCCCCGGACGTAGTGCCCGCAAGGATTCAATCGCGCCATGCTGGATGCCGCTGCCGCCGTGGCTGGCAAGGCCGTTGGGCTTGTTGAGCGCAATCAGGCGTGCATCTTCAAAGACGATGGCCGCCTCCAGCGCGGCCAGCAAGCCTTTGGGCACAGCCGCGGGTTTGCCCGCTTCAGCAAGGCTGACTGGCGGGATACGCACTTCATCACCGGCCAAGAGCTTGCGCTCGGGCTTGGCGCGGCCGCCATTCACCCGCACCTGCCCGCTGCGGATGATTTTGTAAACCAGCGATTTGGGCGCAGTTTTCAGCTGTCCCAGCAGGAAATTATCAAGCCGCTGGCCTTCGCGGTCATCGGCCACCTGCACCAGGCGGGCAGCGGGGCGGTTGGGGCTCTCGTTCATGAGGTGCGCCTTAAAAATCGGGGCAAAACTTTACACCAAATCCGCTTGGCCGCCTCTGCCAATGCAGTTTCTGTTACACTTCCCCGGCGAAGCAAGCCATTGATTATCCGCTGGATTTGCAGGCCGAAAGCCGGAATCGACGGACACCGCACAAAGCGCAGCCCCTGTCCTTGGGACAGTCATGCCAGCGGATGGGCACAGTGGCCCGCCTCGCCACCGCTTTGGCGGTGCCTGTAAAGAACAACCTGTCGTTGCCTGCAAGGTACTTGCTGGCAGCGGCCCAACAAGAAACGACAACGAGCGCTCCCGCGGCCCGCCGTGGTGTTGCAGCGCTGGAAAACTTCAGCAACGGCCTGCGCTTGCGCGGCCGTTGTCCAGGGTGACCCAGAGGCGAAACGCCCGGCGTTCCGTGTGCCCAGCGCGCAAGGAACCATCCATAATGAAGCGCATGCTTATCAATGCGACGCAGGCCGAAGAACTGCGCGTTGCCATCGTCGATGGACAGAATCTCTACGACATCGACATCGAACAGCCCGCCAAAGAGCAGAAAAAATCCAATATCTACAAAGGCCGCATTACCCGTCTTGAGCCTTCGCTGGAGGCGGCCTTTGTCGATTACGGCGCCGAGCGCCACGGCTTTTTGCCGCTGAAGGAAATCTCCCGCGACCACTTCCAGGCGGGCGTTGACCCGCACAAGGCCAGCATCAAGGAGTTGCTGCGCGAAGGCCAGGAAGTGCTGGTACAGGTGGACAAGGAGGAGCGCGGCAACAAGGGTGCGGCGCTCACCACCTTCATCTCGCTGGCTGGCCGCTACATGGTGCTGATGCCCAATTCGCCAAGTGCCGGCGGCGTATCGCGCCGTATCGAGGGCGATGACCGCGCCGAGCTCAAGCGCGCCATGGATGCGCTGGCCATCCCCGAAGGCATGGGGGTCATCATCCGCACCGCCGGTGTTGGCCGCGATGCCGAAGAACTGCAATGGGACCTGGACTATCTGCTTTCGGTCTGGAAAGCGATTGCCCATGCCGCGCTGTCCAGGCCTGCCCCGTTTCTGGTGTACCAGGAATCGCGCCTCATCATCCGCGCCCTGCGCGACTACATGCGCCCGGATATTGGCGAAATTCTCGTTGATACGCCGGAGATGTACACGGAAGCCCGCGAGTTTGTCGAGCAGGTGATGCCGCACAACCTGCGCAAGCTCAAGCACTACAGCGATGATGTGCCGCTGTTCAACCGCTTCCAGATTGAGTCGCAAATCGAGTCGGCCTATGAACGCGAGGTGCGCCTGCCTTCCGGCGGCGCGCTGGTCATTGACCAGACCGAGGCGCTGACCGCCATCGACGTCAACTCCGCGCGCGCCACCCGCGGCGGTGATATTGAAGAAACCGCCTTCAATACCAATCTGGAAGCAGCCGAAGAAGTCGCCCGCCAGCTGCGCCTGCGCGACCTGGCCGGGCTGGTGGTCATCGACTTCATCGACATGGGCAGCAACAAGCACCAGCGCGAAGTGGAAAACCGCCTGCAAGCGGCGCTCAAGCAGGACCGCGCCCGCGTGCAGACCGGCCGCATTTCCAAGTTTGGGCTGATGGAAATGTCGCGCCAGCGGCTGCGCCCCAGCTTGGGTGAAGCCACGCAGATTGTCTGTCCGCGCTGTGAAGGCCATGGCCGCATGCGCAGCGTGGAATCGCTCTCGCTGTCCATCCTGCGCGTGGCCGAAGAACACGCCATGAAGGACAATACCGGGCAAGTGCTGGTGCAGGCGCCGGTGGAAATCGCCAACTTCCTGCTCAACGAAAAGCGCCGCGCGCTGGCGGAAATCGAGCGCCGCCATGATGCCCCGGTGGTGATTGTGGCTGACGAGCAATTGCATTCGCCGCACTACGAAGTCACCCGTATCCGTGCCAACGAACTGGGCGAAGAATCCGCACGCCCCAGCTATCAGCGTGGCACGCCGCGCAAGCTGCCGACCTATGCCCTGACCCGCGCGCACCTCAATATCCCCGAGGAACCTGCGGTCAAGCAGGTGAAGCCGGTACAGCCCGCGCCAGTGCGCGCCCCGCGCGAAACCGTAGTGCCCGCCCCGGCAGCCAGCCCTGCTGCGGCCAAACCCAAACCCGGCTTCCTGACCCGGGTGATGCAATTCTTTGCCGGTGCACCGGCAGAAGCTCCGGCGCCTGCCGAGGCTGGAAAAAACCGTGACGAGCGCAATGGCAAACAGGCGCAAAACCGCCGCAACAACCCGCAAAAACAACGTCAGGAGCGCAACGGCAACAACAAGCCGCAGCAAGCGGCGGCGCAGAAGGACAATGCGCGCAACGAGTCGCGCGGCAAGCAGCAGGAAGGCAAGGACGGCAATGCCCACAAGCCGCAGCGCCGCGAACGCAGCCAGGCAAACAAAGACAGCGCCGCCACGCCGACGAACACAGCACCCCCGGTCAAGGCCGAAGCCGCGCAGCCAGCGCAGGCGGGGACAGAACAGCGTCGCCGTACACGCCGTGAGCGCGAAGTCACGGTCGTCGTAGCCCCGGCAGAAGAAACCCCGGTCACGCCCGCCAGCCTGGAGGCCGATGCGCCCCAGGCAGCAGCCGTACAGGCCGCAGCGCCGCTGGCGGCTGCAACGCAGCAGGCTGAAGAAAAGCAGGCGATTGCCGCCGAGCATGAAGTGCTGGCCGAAAACGATGGCGAAGCTGACAGTGCTGAAAACGGCGAAGGCGGCAACCGTCGCCGTCGTGGCCGTCGTGGCGGCCGCCGCCGCCGCCGTGGCGCCAGCGAAGAAAGCACCGAGCTGCAAATGGATATGGCGCTGGAGGAAGAAGACGGCAGCACGCCCATGTCGGGTACGCAGCCGGAATTTGATTTTGCCGACCTCGGCCATCAGGCCCCGGCCAGCGACGATGCCACCAAGCCCGGTGACCAGGCCGTACAGGCAAAACCGGCAACGCAGCCTGCCCCTGCGGATGGGGAAGAAATAAGCGCGCCAGCCCCGGTGGCCGGGGAAACCAGCAGCGTGCCGCCGCAGCCCCTGGCAGAAGCGGCAACGGCAGAGACAGGCGCGGCCAGCGCCCCCAGCAGTGCGGATACGGCAGAAACCGAACCCCGGCCGACGCCGAAACCCACGGCTGCGCCCATCTCCACCCTGCCGCTTTCGGCCGCCATCGCGGTTTCGCTGGCCGAATCGCAGCGCCCGGTCACCTCGCTGTTTGCGGCGATGCCCAACACGCCGCGCCCGCAGCCCACGGCAAGCCCGGCAGCGCCGCAAGCTGCGGCACCGGCTTCCGCGCCAGCAGATGCCAACCCGGTGGCTGAAGAAACTGCGGAAGTGGCAGAAGCCGTATCTGGCGAAGCCGCAGAACAGCCCCAGGCAGAGGCGGCAAGCGAAGCCATGCTGGCCGATGGCGACACTGCCAAGGCAGAGTCCACACCCGGGCAGAACACCTGATTCCGGGTTTTCCTTGGGCCTCCTGCCCCTGCCTTGGCAACGGCAGCAGACCAGGACACAAAACAACAGGCGGGTATGGAAACATGCCCGCCTGTTGCTTTCCGGAACGCCCCGGGTAATCCCCCGGGAGCAGGACGCTCAATCCTTGAGGAAATATTCCACCGTCGTCACCACCCGCACGGTTTTGGTCTGCGGGCTGCCACGGTCGCGGTCATTGATGGTGATGACACCCTGGTTGGCACTGCGGATGCCGCCGATGCGGGCACCGGAATCCTTGGCGAACTGCTCGGCCGCCTTGCGCGCTTCTGCCGTGGCCTCGGCAATCAGCGCCGGTTTGATGCTGTTGAGCTCGGTATAGCTGAACTCGGGCGTATTGCCCTCGCCGTCGCTGCTGCCACTGAGCAGGATGCCGCGTGATACCAGCTCACCGCTGCGGCGCAACACCTGCTGGGCCTTGGCAACATCCTGGGTTCGCAGGGTGACGCTATTGGAATAGCGGAAGCGTTCGGCAGGCCGGTTTTCACCATAAGCCCAAACCCAGCGGTCCTCCAGACGCGGGGGCGCGGTGATGATTTCTTCTTCGCCAAAGCCCGCATCGGTAAAGAAGTTGCGGATTTGTGCGGTATTGGCATCCAGCTGCCGCTGCACATCCGCCAAATCATTGCCGCTGACCGAGTGGCTTAAAGGCCAGACCAGCAGGTTGGCGGCGACTTCTTTTTCTGCCGAGCCTTTCACCGTGACATAGCGGTCGGCGGTGCGCAGTTTGACCATGCCGCTGGCTGCCAGCCACCCGGCGCCCAGCAATCCTGCCGCGACCAGGGCAGCAGACAGGGCCAGCGGGAGGGGATTGCGTTCGCTCATTATCGGACTCCTGATTGACTTCAATCCGCATTCAAGCACAGCGCGCAGCGGGCAGGCTGAATGCGCCGCCGGCCAGATTCATGCCTGCGCAGGCGACAAACGCTCCGTACTCAAGTTTTTGCCGTGCGCTCCAGGCGCTGCAATTGCGCCGCCATTTCCCAGGACTTGAGGCCACGGCTGCCCAGATAATGCGCCAGCAACTGGCGCATGGGGCGGCGCAGGCTCTGCAAGTCCCGCGCATCAGGCTCCCTGTCGGCCGCCATCGCCAGCAGCGCACTGCCGGTCGCCGCCTGCCCGCGCTCATGTGCACTGCGTTCCTGGCGCAAACGGCGCAGGCCGTGCTCGGGGTCAAGAAAATAACGCGCGCCGGGGTCAATCCCACGGCCTTCGCTGTCGCTGTCCCATTCAAAGCCAAAGCCGATGGCATCAAGCAAATCGCGCTCATAACGGCGCAGTGTCCAGGCAAGCGTGATATCCGCAGCCAAATCCTGCCGGGTACGGGCATAGGCTGCATGCAGCAGCGGCAGCGGGTCTTGCCGGGGCACCAGCCGCAGGGTCAATTCATTGAGATAAAAGCCGGCCAGTGCAGCATCTCCCGCCAGACGCGGCGCGGCATCTATCGCCTCTGCGCTGCAAAGGGTCGCCAGCTCGCCGCGCGCCAGCGCCTCCAGACGGATGCACTGCAAGGGCTGCAAGGCCGCGCGCAGCGCATGGCGCCTGGCACTCATCACCCCGCGCGCCACCAGCCCCAGACGGCCATGCTCGGCGCAAAATACCTCCAGCAACAGGCTGGTTTCCCGCCAGGGGCGTGAATGCAGCACGAAGGCGGCGGGGCTTTCCAGCCGCATCAGCGCCATCCCTGACGGCGGGCGTATGCCTTTTGCTCACGCTTGCGCTGTGCCTGCCGGTACAGCCGCAGGTTTTCCGCATCCAGCGGTTCAGGGCGGGGGTGACGGGCAAAATACGGCCCATACCAGCCATCTTCATGGGTCAGCGCCATGCACCAGGCCAGATTGGCGGGAAACACATAGCAATCCGGCCATTCCACCGTATCGGGACGGCCTTCGACCCGGCAGGCATGGCGGCGGTCATTGGCAAGCACGATGGTTTCGGCCACCTGCTGCTGCCGATACGCCGCGCTGGCCGCCTCGCCCGCCAGCGCCGGATAGCCACCGGCACTGAACACATGCCAGAGAAAACTGCCGGTATCAATATCGGCTGCATTGCGCCCGAACACGGCCTGCCATTTTTTCAGCCATAGCGCAGTTTCTTCTGGCGGATAACACTGCAATATCCGCCCTGGCGAGCACAGCGGCAGCGGCGGATACATCTGCCTGGCCATGCTCAGTCGGCGTAGCCCAGGGCGCGCAGCGCGGCCTCGTCGTTCGACCAGCCCTGGCGCACCCGCACCCAGGTTTCCAGAAACACTTTGCGCTCAAACAGGCGCTCCATCTGCTCGCGCGCCTTGGTGCCGATTTTGCGCAGGCGCGTGCCGCCCTTGCCGATGACGATGGCTTTCTGGCTATCGCGCTCCACCCAGATGACCGCGCCAATGCGGAACAGGCCACCATCTTCTTCAAAGCGTTCGATTTCCACCGCCGTGGCATAGGGCAGTTCCGCGCCCAGTTGCCGCATCAGCTGCTCGCGCACGAATTCCGCCGCCAGAAAACGCATGCTGCGGTCGGTGACATCGTCCTGGTCATAAAGCGGCGGCTGCGCGGGCAGCAGCGGCAGCACGGTTTTCACCAGCTCATCCAGACCTTTGCGCTTCAGTGCCGATAGCGGATGCACGGCGACAAAATCGCGCTCCTTGCCGACTTCGGCCAGATACGGCAAAAGCTCGGCCTTCTCGCGCAGCCGGTCGGTCTTGTTGACCACCAGCACCACCGGGACTTTCGCCTGCGCCAGCGCCGCCAGCGCCATCTCGTCTTCTTCGTCCCAGCGTCCGGCCTCCACCACCAGCAAGGCTGCATCCACGCCTTCAAGCGCGCCGCGTGCGGCGCGGTTCAGCACCCGGCTCATCGCCTTGTTCTGTGCGCCGTGTATCCCCGGCGTATCCACCAGCACCAATTGCCCATCCTCAAAGCTGGCAATGCCGAGCATGCGATGCCGGGTGGTCTGCGGACGGTCGGAAGTGATACTGACCTTGGTGCCGACCAGACCGTTGATAAGCGTGGACTTGCCGACGTTGGGGCGGCCGATGACGGCCACATGGCCTGCGCGATAGGTTTTTTCGTTCATGCGCAGATTGTAAGTGCTGGCGGGTATATCCGTCCCTGCCGCAGCGGCTGGAAACAAGGCGCAGTTTGGTAGAAATCAACATCCTGCCCGGCAAACCAGCCGGGAATCCCGGCCAGCGGCAATGGCCGCAATTCCAGCGGGTCACACAATACCTGGCCTTGGGCAATCGCATCGGCCACGCGGCTGACCACGGTTTGTACATCGCCCTGCCCCGCCACGACCAGCGCCTTGCCCACCATGTATTGTCCCGGCAGCAGGCCATGCTCCAGCAACGCATGCCCTATCACCGCAGCCAGCCGGATATCGCCGCGCCGCCAGGCTTCGGCCGCCTCGAAAAACAGCCCCGTCCAGTCATGACGGTTCCAGGCAGCCAGCAGCGCTGCGGATTTCACCTGCACAATCACGCCAGCCTCGTCGAACTGGGTCAGCGCATATTGCGCCCGGTTGCGGGTTTTATCGCCCATATGGGCGATATGCGCGCATTGCTGCGCATTCAGCGCCTGCTTCAACTGCGGCCAGCGGCACCAGACCAGGGCATTGAACAGGTCATGCCAGTTCTGTTCGCGGGTGGCGATTTGCCCGCGCTCGGCAATGCGCACTTCGTAGTGCAGGCCGTCCTCCAGCAAGGCGCGGTCTTGCGCCACGAAACTGCGCCCGGCTACCGGCAGGGCGGCATTCAACTCGGCCAAATCCGGCCACTGCGGCGAGCTCAACCAGGACGCAAAATCCTGGAAGTCCGCATACAGCGGATGCGCAAATACCGCTGCGGCAACCTCACTGCGCGCGGGCGGCTGAAAACGGCGTTTGCTCATCGGGACTCGGGACTCGGGACTAGCATCGACA
>JAUMYP010000066.1 GCA_030528565.1 Pseudomonadota bacterium | reverse complement strand
CATGTGTCCACGGCAAGAGTGCTCAAACAGGCGCGGGGGGAAAGACCTTGAAAGGTATGGACCTGAGAGCCCGTTCACGGTATCTTCTCGGTACCCGCAAGTGCAGCCCATGTGCAGGGGCAAGAAGATTGGCCGAATCTGCTTTTCTTGGCGCCGCATACATCAAGCCGCCGCCCGGCACCGTTATCATGGCGGCTTGTTTCATCCCGAGAAAGCTGCATGAGCCATTCCATGAAACTGCTGAGCGAAGGCGCGGTTGCCCGCCTGTGCCTGAGCCGCCCTGCCCTGCACAATGCCTTTGATGCCGGGCTGATTGCCGATTTGACCGCTGCCCTGCAGCAGCTTGCCGATGACGCCAGCGTGCGTGTGGTGGTACTGGAAGGCGAAGGCGCTTCATTCTCGGCTGGCGCCGACCTCAACTGGATGCGCAACATGGCCGCGATGAGCGAAGCGCAGAACCGCGAGGATTCGCTGGCACTGGCGGCGCTGATGCGCAGCCTGAACGAGCTGCCCAAGCCGACCATCGCCCGCGTGCATGGCGCGGCATTCGGCGGCGGTGTCGGGCTGGTGGCCTGCTGCGATATCGCCATCGGCGTGCCGGAAGCCAAGTTCGGCCTGACCGAAAGCAAGCTGGGGCTGCTGCCTGCGGTGATTTCCCCGTACGTGGTGGAAGCCATCGGCGCCCGTGCAGCGCGGCGTTATTTCGCCACGGCAGAAATCTTCGATGCCGCCGAGGCCCTGCGTCTTGGGCTTTTGCATCAGGTGGTCGCAGCCGGGGAACTGGATGCGGCCATCAACCAGCAAATCGCCCTGCTGCTGAAGGCCGGCCCGCATGCCAGCGCCAGCGCCAAGCAATTGGTGCGGAATGTGCTGGCGCATACCGACAGCGCAGTGCAGGATGCCGACAATGCCGCGCTGATTGCGCGCCTGCGGGTATCGCCCGAAGGCCAGGAGGGCATCAGCGCCTTTCTGGAAAAACGCCCCGCCGCCTGGACGCAACACTGACTGGAATGCCCATGTTCGACAAAATCCTGATTGCCAACCGTGGCGAAATCGCCTGCCGCATCATCCGCACTGCCCGCCGTCTTGGCATCCGCACCGTGGCGGTGTATTCCGAGGCCGATGCCAATGCCCAGCATGTGCGTCAGGCGGATGAAGCCTGGCCAATTGGCGGCTCGCGCCCGCAGGAAAGCTATCTGCGCAGCGAGGTGATTCTGGATGTCGCCCGCAAGGCAGGCGCGCAGGCCATCCACCCCGGCTATGGGTTTTTGTCGGAAAATGCCGATTTTGCCGATGCGGTGGAAGCGGCCGGACTGATATTCATCGGCCCCAGGGCGGCCAGCATGCGCAAGATGGGCAGCAAGGCCGGCGCCAAGGAGCTGATGCAGGCCGCCGGTGTGCCGGTGGTGCCGGGCTATACCGGCGAAGACCAGACCCCTGCCCGCTTGCAGCAGGAGGCCAACCGCATCGGCTACCCGCTGATGATTAAGGCCGCGCATGGCGGCGGCGGCAAGGGCATGCGCATCGTGCGCAGCCAGGCCGAATTTTTGCCGAATCTGGAAAGCTGCCAGCGCGAGGCCGCCAATGCCTTTGGCCGCGACCGGGTGCTCCTGGAGCGTTATATCGAAAAACCGCGGCATATCGAAATCCAGATTTTTGGCGATGCCCACGGCCAGGTTATCCACCTGAACGAGCGCGAATGCTCCGCCCAGCGCCGCTACCAGAAGGTGCTGGAAGAATCGCCTTCACCGTTTCTCACCCCGGAATTGCGTCAGGCGATGGGCGCGGCCGCAGTCGCCGCTGGCCGGGCGATTGATTACCAGAATGCCGGCACGGTGGAGTTCATCGTCGGCCAGGACGGGCAGTTCTACTTCATGGAAATCAATACCCGCCTGCAAGTGGAGCACCCGGTCACCGAACTGGTCACCGGGCTGGATTTGGTGGAATGGCAGCTACGCGTGGCCGCCGGCGAAAAGCTGCCGCGCAGCCAGCAAAGTATCTACAGCCACGGCCATGCCATCGAAGTGCGGCTGTATGCCGAAGACCCGGAAGCCGGTTTTCTGCCCGGCTCGGGCAAGCTGACCCAGCTGACGCTGCCGGAGTTCATGCCGGATGTGCGCATTGATTCGGGCGTGGTCGAAGGCGATACCGTCACCATTTTCTACGATCCGATGATTGCCAAGCTGATTGTCCACGGCCAGGATCGCAGGCAGGCGCTGGTGCGTCTGGGCGCGGCGCTGGCGGCCTGCGACATCGAAGGCCCCAAATCCAATATCGGCTTTCTTGAGCGCCTGATTCGCCACCCGGCCGTGCTCAATGGCGAAATCGACACCGGCTATCTGGACCGTCATCTG
>JAUMYP010000031.1:10143-23808 GCA_030528565.1 Pseudomonadota bacterium | reverse complement strand
GATGTGTGGAATTGGTGGAGCTTAAGGGGACAGAGCAAAGACCTTGAAAGGCATGCCTTTTAGCTCAAATTGCCCATCAGCAATGGCTTACTCGCTACGGCACTGAAAACACCAAAGGGGCTGATTTGGATGCTGCTGGGCAGTTTGGCGCGGAAGCTGATGGACTTGAGATGGGGTTGCCTGCCAGCATTTGGGAAGACCCAGACGAGCCGATCCAGCTTGATGCCTCCCATGTGGTCTATGGCTCGGCATGTCCTGCGCCGCCTCAGATTGGCCCGTATAACTTTGCGTGGCCAGTCGGCTTTTGTCATGCGATCGGTCAGATTCGTTTGTTTGTGATTGCTCTGGCGTATCTCTGGAGCATTGGTATTGTTGCTCGAAGGTGATGTATGGCGTTTCCTGCTGTTGTCGGCGCATGGCTGGCGCCAGTGCTTGCCCAAGTTGGCCGTTGGCTCATTTTTACGTATGCCGGAAAGATGGTGTTGTCGATATTTGCTTTTCTTGGCATTGCGATGGCATCGCATTCGTTTGTTATCACGCCACTCATGAATAGGGTGAAGGGACATTGGAATGGCATACCGGCTGATTTGGCCATCTGGCTCGGTGCATTGGGCATTGACCATGCGGTATCGGTTCTGCTGTCGGCCTATGCCGTTTCTGTGGCCTCCAGTATCTTTTTCAAGCGTGTTGGCGCTCGCAAGTGATGTTCTGCTGCATTTCTTCTCAATGTCGTTTTTGCGACCTTTCAGCGCTTCAGTCGGCTTTGCCTGGTAGACATTTGCTACCTGTCGGTGTGATTTTGCACTTTGTTGAGTTTTCGGCTTGTTTTGCAATGCTCAATCCTGTTGATTTCGCCGCTGTCTATTCCCTAACTTCTCCCTTTCAGGGAAGCATTTTCACCTCTGCCAATACGCACGCTTCCAGCGGTTGTATTGCCGACAATCAGGGTAATCGTCGTGGGGTGATGTTTTCCGTTTCATGTGATGACAAGCCCTGCGCGGCGCACGGATGCGGCTCTGCCGCGCCGTGCGGCGTGTAGGGCGGGGATGACCTATGGCTACGAATATTTCAGATCTTGCGACGATTACCCTGATTACGGCTGTTCCGGGCTCTGGTAAAAGCCTGCGTCTGTGTCAGTTCATTGAAGAAGCGATTGAGCAGAAAGAGCTGGTCTATATCTGCAACATCGAAGGCTTAAAGCTGCCGTATATCAAGTGGTCTGATCCGACCAAGTGGCAGGATTTGCCTGAAGGCGCGGTCTTGGTGGTGGGTGAGTGTCAGGATTTTTTCCCGACTCGTCGTAGTGGCGATGAGCCGGAATATGTCCGAGCAATGTCACGGATGCGTCATTACAGTATCCGTCTTGTACTCGCGACCCAGCGCCCTGAATACGTGGATGCCTATGTTAGGCGTTTGGTCGGCCTGCATGAGCATCTTGAGCGTGGTGACGGCAAAGAGAGTGCAAAGATTTACCGACTGCACAAGCTTATCCCGAATGTTGATTCAACCAAAAATCTTCATAATTCGGGCGCGGACACTGAAACATGGTCTTACCCCAAGCATCTTTATGGGATGTATCAATCTGCGCCGGTGCATACCGTCAAGCGTGTGATGAAGAGCCGTGTCAAGCGTGCGCTGCTGGCCGGTGCTGTCGTGTTGGCCATTGTCGGATTTATCGGTTACAGGCTCTTCCGTGGTACGTCAGAAGCGATATCCGAGACGGTTGAGCAAGCATCTGCTATTGCGCCCAATTTCATGCCGTCGGCGCGAAACAGTGGGAAGGCGGGATATGCGGATGATGCTGATTACCTCAAGCAACATGCGCCCCGCATTCGGGCATTGCCGTATTCTGCGCCTGTTTTCGATGATCGACAGGCCGAATCAGATCCGCAGATTATTTGCATGTCCTCATCTGCGGGGATTCGTGGCGATGGCCAATATCATCCGGCATCGTGTACATGCCTTACCGAACAGGGGACACGTTACGATTTGGAAGAACAGCAGTGTCGGCATATTGCCCGCTATGGCCCACCGTACAACCCGTACAAGAGGGATAAGTCGGAGCATGAAATGTTGCAGACAAAAGGCACTGATAATCCGTCAAAAAGTCAAGAGTTGACAATTGTTGCCTCTCCGGGGCAAGTTGCGCCATATTTGCACTCCACCCCTACACAATAATCAGCAACTACCTACTTGCTTCCATTCACTGCCATTTTTAATGAGTCGTACTCCTCCCATGCAACGTTCATTTTCCCCAAGCCCTTGAACCTTGATGGCTCCTAAATTTTGTCTTTCGGGTGGATAGATGCGAGGGGAGCATTAAAATATTCGGTCGGAAATTGATTGAATTCCCGTTCTAACTCAGAACTCATCTTCTTGAGTTCCGCATTCATTTCTTCAATTTGTTTTTTTGTTTCGTAGCGAACCCAAATTCCTGTAATGATTGAATGTGCCATAAGTGCAATGAAAACACCTAAGGCGATGTGATACCACTTAAGTGATTCTGAGCTATATGCTGTGTTTTTAGTGTTAAAACTAAGGTGGGTTCTGGGATCGTATTTCATCTTTTGGATTACTTTGGGCGAAATTGTTTTCCGGCTTGATGCCGGCATGAATGTGGGATGAACATCAACTATCTGACACGCATGGGAATACTCCTGAATGAACAGCCACAAGAATTCCAGATTGACTTATCACGGACGAATCTTGCTTGTCAACAGAGCCAAGACTTACGGTCTGCGTAAGCTGCTGTGAGTTGCGGAATCAGTGAAAAGACAGCACGAAAATGGATCCAAAGGTTTAAGCTATATGGCACACAGGGGTTACTGGACATTAGCTCACGGCCACAGCGTACCCGCACGGCGCTTACACAAGACGTATTGTTGCGCATGGAATAGTTGCGCCGCCTGCGCATGCCGATGCGTACGATTTCTGAACATTTGGGATTGAGCATTTCAACTATTAGCCGTGCCCTTGCACGAATGGGGCTGTCCAGTCTCAAGGCATTGCAGCCATGTGAGCCTGTCCAGCGCTATGAGCATGAGCGTGCTGGAGATTTGCTGCACCTGGATACCAAGAAGTTGGCTCGTATCAAGGCGGTTGGCCATCGCGTTACCGGCAATCGCAGAAACCACACAAGGGGAGCGGGTTGGGAAGTGGCGCATGTGGCCATTGATGACCATTCCCGTGTGAGCTTTGTGCAGGTGCTTGAGGATGAGACTAAGCAATCAGCCGTAGCATTTCTCAGGGCTGCCGTTGCACACTATCGTTCACTTGGCGTAGTCATCAAACGATTGTTGACTGACAACGGCTCTGCGTATCGTTCCAAATTGTTTGCCAAGACATGCAAGGAATTGGGTATCAAACACAGCTTCACACGCTGCTATAGGCCACAGACCAATGGCAAGGCTGAACGATTTATCCAGACATGCCTGCGCGAATGGGCTTATGGTCGCGTCTGGCAGAGCAGTCAAGAACGTACCGCCTGGCTGCCTGCATTCCTTGACTACTACAACACTCGAAGGCCGCATTCAGCTTTGGGACACAAGCCACTTTTTCCAGAATTGAAGGGAACAACCTATTGCAAATTGACACCTAGCCGACGCGCTTGGGTGCCTGCCTCGTGCGGGCACGTGTGTTGAAACGTTTGGGCGTTGGTATGGCTGGCGGTATCGACTCTGGCTCGGGATTTCCCATTGGCCGGTATGGCGGTGTTCGGCAAGCGCGTCACTGAAACTACCGTGTTACACGAGGGCGATTGCTTGGAGCTGCTGCGCGCACTGCTGGCTGACCCCAAACAAAGCCGCCGCAAACGCGCCGAAGCTGCACAAGCGGCAAAAACCATGAAGAACAAACCCCGCTGATGCGTTTTTTGTAGGTCTATATGTGATAGTTGAGCAGAGGCGTTTTATGCAGTTGCTCATAAAAAAACGACAAGCCTTTGCTCTTGCTCGGGCTTGTCGTTTAAAGCGTCTGATTTGTAGCAACAGTAAAACTGGATTAGAAGCGGTATTCGAAGCCTGCGGCCAGGGTGCGATGGCTGTAGCGCAGCTTTTCGCCGGTGCTTGGCAGACGGGTTTCGTCGTTACGGAAGTAGTCGTAGTTGACGCTCACGCCCATATTCGGGGTGAAGTCATAACCTGCACCGATACCGAAATATGGTTGATGAACATAGGTGGTACGTGAGCGGTAGATACGTACACCATCAATATTGATGCGACTGGAAGTCCGAGCGCTCGAGCACATATAGCCTACGCGCCCCATACCGAAGAAGCCGGTATTGGCGGACTGGTCGCCAAAACGCACCTTGCCCACCGCGCCAATGCCGTAGCCATCCAGGTCATGGTTGTAGTCAAAGCCGGCAAACTTGTAGCTCTTGCTGTAGTAGCGGCCATAGAGGCCTTCCACGCCGATGTTCGGGGTGAACATGTAGCCACCACGCAGAACAAAGGAATTGTCCTTCAGGTGACCGAGGCCATCGCGACTGCTCACATGGTAACGTCCCACCTCGCCGCGGACAAATAGCTGAGCGTTGGCGGTCTGTGCATAAAACATACAGCTATAGGCAAGGGTGGCTACCAGCACAGTGCTTAGGAAGCGGGGGGGGGGGATTTTTGAGCATCTGCATTGTTCTCCAAAATACATGGGTTAGCGGGGGATGGTGATTTTAAGTGCGAGCAAATGCAAGGATATTGCCGCTTTAGGCTAAGTTGGGAAGCGTTGCTCTTGCAGAGAGACTGTAATCACAATCAACGGCCGCGCTGATTGCGTTCGCGGCGCAGGTTGGGGCCAAAGTCGCGTACCGAGCGGCGGGCGAGTTCGGCATCCTGGTTTGGGAAATAGTCACCCTCCCAGCGGGTCACCAGGTCGTTTTCGAAATACACGACAAAGTTTTTGACCTCGGTTTTGCCAGCGCGTCCACGGCGGATGCTGCTGGTGTAATCCCAGCGGTTATGGTGGAACGGGTCGGCAATCGACGGCGTGCCCAGCATGCTGGCAACCTGCTGGCGGCTCATGCCTACCTGCAATTGTTCGGCGCTGGCCGGGTCAATCAAGGTGCCCTGATAGATAGGCTGCTTGTAAAGCATGCCGCAACCGGCAGTGGTGATGGCAAAGAAAGCAATGATGGCAAGCCTGGAAGCGGTGATGCGCATGAGCTAAACAAGGGCTGTAAAGACCGGGGGATGATACACCGATGCTGCGGCAAGATTGAGAATCATGCGCAAAGGGGCTGCACTTGGCGTTCATATCAGGCAAACTTTCTGCCGACCTTCACCAAAACTGAAATACCCGAATGGACAATGACGATATCCGCAATGCCGGCCTCAAGGTGACCCATCCGCGCGTGCGCATCTTGAGCCTTCTGGAAAACGCCCGTCCGCAGCACCTGACCGCTGAGGACATCTATCGCCAGTTGATTGCTGACAACGAAGAAATCGGCCTGGCTACGGTGTACCGGGTGCTGACCCAGTTCGAGGCTGCCGGTCTTGTACTCAAGCACAATTTCGAGGGCGGTCAGGCGGTGTATGAAATCGACCGGGGTGAACACCATGACCATATGGTGGACCTGGATACCGGCAAAATCATCGAGTTTGAAAGCCGCGAGATTGAGCAGTTGCAAAAGGAAATCGCCGCCAAGCATGGCTATGTGATTGAAGACCACGCACTGGTGTTGTACGTGCGCAAGAAATAACAGGGCAGGGACCTGCATCGACAAGCTACCTTGCTTGTCAGGCTTTTGCTTTGCGCTTCTCATCTACCCCTTAATCTTGTTTCCCTGGGGTCTGCTCCCAACTCTCCAGCAGGCTGCGGGCGGCTTCGCGTACGGCGTCGCTGATGTTGACGCCGCCCAGTAGCCGGGCGATTTCTTCCACCCGGCCTGCTGCGTCCAGCCGTTCGACGGTGCTCAGGGTGACCATTTCATCGCCTGCCTTGCTGACCCGCCACTGCTGATGGCCCTGGGCGGCTACTTGCGGCAGGTGGGTGACGCACATCACTTGCACATGCTGCCCCAGGGCGCGCAGTTTTTGGCCTACCACTTCGGCGACGGCGCCGCTGATGCCGGTATCCACTTCGTCGAAAATCATCGTGGCGGCACCGCCGGCGGCGCGGCTGGCGACTTCGATGGCCAGTGAAATGCGCGAGAGTTCGCCGCCGGACGCCACCTTGCGCAGCGGTTTGGGCGGCTGGCCGGGGTTGGCGGCAATCATGAATTCCACGCGTTCTGCGCCCTGCGGGTCGGGTGGGCTGTCGTCTTGGGCGATGAGCTGAATCTGGAAGTCGGCCTTGCCCATGCCCAGCTCGCGGATGATGGCAAGTACGGCGCTGGCCAGTGTTGCGGCGGCGCGGCTGCGGGCGGCACCGAGTTTTTCGGCGGCTTTCCGCCAGGCTGCTACAGCCTTGACAATTTCAGCCTCCAGCCCGGCCAAGCGCTCACTGGCATTTTCCAGTTGTTCCAGTTCGCGGGTGATGGCGGCACGGACTTCGATGAGTTCATCCATGCCGACGCGATGCTTGCGGGCGAGGGTATGCAGGCGTTGCAGGCGTGCATCCAGGGCATCGAAATGCGCCGGGTCAAGTTCGGCATCATCGCCCAGGCGGCGCAGTGCATCGCTGGCCTCGTCCAGTGCAATGCTGGCCGATTCCAGCATCGCGTCGATATCGGCCAGGCGCGCATCATGTTCGATGACATCGGCCAGCGCATGGCGGGCGCGGTGCAGCAGGGCGAGTGCGTTGAATTCATCGCCTTCCGCCACCCAGGCCAGCGCCTGGTTTTGTGCGCTGGCAAGCTCGCTGCCATGTGCCAGGCGGCGGTGTTCGGCCTCCAGCGTGGCGATGGCATCAGGCTCCAGCGTTTCGGCTTCCAGCTCGGCCAGTTGATGGCGCAGGTATTCGCAACGTTCGCTGACATCGCCACGGGCGGTGAGTGTGTCCTGCTCGCGCTTGAGCTGCTGCCAGTGGCGGGCAGCCTGGGCGACTTCATCCAGCAGGTTTTGATGGTCGCCGTACTGGTCTACCAATGCCAGTTGTGCCGGACGCGCCAGCAGTGCCTGCTGGGCATGCTGGCCGTGGATTTCCAGAAGCAGGGCGGCCAGTTCGGCCAGCTGGCTGGCACTGACCATGCGACCGTTAATCCAGGCTTTGGAGCCGCCATCGGCGCGCAGTACCCGGCGCAGGCGGCACAGGCCGTCGTCCTCGTCCATTTCCTGCACGGCCAGCCAGTCACGCGCCGCAGGCGTATCGTGCAGGCTGAACTCGGCAGTCAGGTCGGCGCGCTCGGCACCGTGGCGCACCACGCTGGCATCGGCGCGCTGGCCGCACAAAAAGCCCAGGGCATCGACCAGCAGCGATTTACCTGCGCCGGTTTCGCCGGAAATGACAGTCATGCCGGTGTCAAAGGCAAGTTCGGCCTGTTGCACTACGGCGAAATCGGAAATGGCAAGTCGGGTCAGCATGCTGCATAGCTTAATGCGCGCTTGTCGCAAATTCTGCGACTGGCGATGAGGGCGTGGCTCTTGAAAGCCGCAAACGCTGCCCCTATGTCCGGGACATCGCCCGTCATGGAAAGGCCACAATGAGCCAAGAAAACGAAATTGACCCGAATGAAAACCCGCAGCCGGAAGCGGCCGCAGAGGACGCGCTTGAGGCGTTGAAAGCTGAAATCGAACAGCTCAGGGCCGAGTCGCTGCTGGAGCGCGCCGACCTTGAAAATCAGCGCAAGCGTCTGGCGCGTGATATTGAAATGGTGCGCAAGTTTGCCAACGAAAAGCTGCTGTCGGAGATGATTCCGGTGTTTGACGCACTGGAAGCCGGGCTTGCCAGCGCCAAGGCCGATGACCCGTTGCGCGCCGGGCTTGAGCTGACCCTGAAGCAATTGGCGGATGTGGCCGGCAAGAACGGTTTTGTCGAAGTTGCGCCGGTAGCCGGTGATGTTTTCAATCCCGAACACCATAACGCGGTGAGCCAGATGGCGGCCGAGGGGATTGCCAGCGGTGCCATTGTGCAGGTGTTCCAGAAAGGCTATCTGCTGAACGAGCGCCTGTTGCGCCCGGCGATGGTGGTGGTCGCTCCCTGATTTTTCCTGCCCAGCCCTTGAAGCGGCGCTGGGCATCCCCACATACCTGTCATCGCGGCATGGCCGCCCAATCATCAAAGAGAGTAATTAGCAATGGCAAAAATCATTGGTATCGACCTTGGCACCACCAACTCCTGCGTGGCAGTGATGGAAGGCGGCAAGGCACGTGTTATCGAAAACGCCGAGGGCGACCGCACCACGCCTTCGATTGTGGCTTGGAGCAAGGAGGGTGAAGTGCTGGTGGGGGCTTCGGCCAAGCGCCAGGCGGTCACCAATCCGAAAAACACCTTCTTTGCGGTCAAGCGCCTGATTGGCCGCAAGTTCACCGATGCCGAAGTCAAGAAAGACCTTGACCTGGTGCCTTACGCCATCATCGGCCATGACAATGGCGATGCCTGGGTGCAAACCAGCGAAGGCCGCAAGCTGGCGCCGCAGGAAGTCTCCGCCCAGGTGCTGGAAAAGATGAAGAAGACCGCCGAAGCCTTCCTGGGTGAGACGGTGACCGAAGCGGTGATTACCGTGCCGGCCTATTTCAATGACAGCCAGCGCCAGGCCACCAAGGATGCTGGTCGCATTGCCGGGCTGGAAGTCAAGCGCATCATCAACGAGCCGACTGCGGCGGCGCTGGCCTATGGCCTGGACAAGGATGGCGGCGACCGCAAGATTGTGGTGTATGACCTTGGCGGCGGCACCTTCGACGTGTCCATTATTGAAATCGCCGATGTTGATGGTGAAAAGCAGTTTGAAGTGCTGGCCACCAACGGCGATACCTTCCTCGGCGGCGAGGACTTCGACGCCCGCGTCATCGACTATCTGGTGGAAGAATTCCAAAAGAGCGATGGCGTGGACTTGCGCAAGGACCCGCTGGCACTGCAACGCCTGAAGGATGCCGCCGAACGCGCCAAGATTGAGCTTTCCTCCAGCCAGCAGACCGATGTCAACCTGCCGTACATCACGGCTGATGCCTCGGGGCCCAAGCACCTCAACATCAAGCTGACCCGCGCCAAGCTCGAAGCCCTGGTGGATGACCTGGTGAAGAAGACCATCGAACCCTGCCGAGTGGCGCTCAATGATGCCGGCCTCAAGGCGGGCGATATTGCCGAAGTGATTCTGGTCGGCGGCCAGACCCGCATGCCCAAGGTGCAGGCGGCGGTAGCCGAGTTCTTTGGCAAGGAGCCGCGCAAGGATGTCAACCCGGACGAAGCCGTGGCGCTTGGCGCCGCAGTGCAGGGCGGGGTGCTGGCCGGTGACGTGAAGGACGTGCTGCTGCTGGACGTGACGCCGCTATCGCTCGGCATCGAAACCTTGGGGGGCGTGTTCACCAAGATTATCGAGAAGAACACCACCATCCCGACCAAGGCGAGCCAGGTGTTCTCCACCGCCGATGACAACCAGTCCGCGGTGACCGTGCATGTGTTGCAGGGCGAGCGCGAGCAGGCGCAGTACAACAAGTCGCTGGCGCGCTTTGACCTGACCGGCATTGAGCCGGCGCCGCGCGGCACGCCGCAAATCGAGGTGAGCTTTGATATCGACGCCAACGGCATCGTGCATGTCACCGCCAAGGACAAGAAGACCGGCAAGGAGCAGAAGGTCGAAATCAAGGCCGGCTCGGGCTTGTCGGATGAGGAAATCCAGCGCATGGTGCAGGATGCCGAAGCGCATCGCGAGGAAGACAAGAAGTTCCAGGAACTGGTGGCTACCCGCAACCAGGCCGATGCCCTGATTCATGCCAGCCGCCAGGCCATCAAGGACAGTGGCGAGAAGGTGCCGGGCGATGTGATTGGCCGCACCGAAACGGCCATTGCCGACCTGGAAACGGCGATGAAGTCTGATGACAAGGCGCAGATTGAGGCCAAGGCCAAGGCGCTGGAAGAAGCCGCGCAGTCGCTGTTTGCCGCAGCCGCGGCAGGCGCACAGCCCGGCGCTGCCGAAGGCGCCGCAGCTTCGGGCAATGATGACGTGGTGGATGCCGAATTCACCGAAGTCAAGGACGAGAAGAAAGACTGATTCTTTCCGGGTCAGGTGCACGGGCAGGCGGACTTTACGCCTGCCCGTTTGTATGAGACGAGTAGCTAGCCATGAGCAAACGCGATTACTACGAAGTGCTGGGCGTTGCCCGTAGCGCAAGCGAAGCGGAACTCAAAACCGCCTACCGCCGCGCGGCCGCCAAGCACCACCCCGACCGCAATCCCGGCAACGAGGCCGCCGCAGAAGCCGCTTTCAAGGAAGTGAAAGAGGCTTATGACGTGCTTTCTGATGCCAGCAAACGCCGTGCCTATGACCAGCACGGCCATGCCGCTTTCGAGCATGGCATGGGCGGCGGCGGGGCTGGCTATGCCGATATGGGCGATATTTTTGGCGACATCTTCGGCAATATCTTTGGCGGCGGCATGGGCGGACAGCAGCGCGCGCGGCGCGGCGCGGACATGCTCTATCACCTGGAGCTGGGGCTGGAAGAAGCCGTGGCCGGGCTCAAGAAAACCATTGAACTGCCGACACGGGTTGAATGTGGCGACTGCAACGGCAGCGGCTCGGAAGATGGCAAACTCGACACCTGCCGACATTGCCATGGTCACGGTCAGGTGGTGATGCAGCGCGGCCCCTTCCGCATGCAACAAACCTGTCCGCATTGTGATGGCCGCGGGCAAACCATCGCCAAGCCCTGCAAGACCTGTCATGGCAATGGCCGCATACAGAAAGACAAAGTGCTGGAAGTCACCATTCCCGCAGGCGTGGACAGCGGCGACCGCATCCGCCTCTCCGGCGAAGGTGAAGCAGGGCCTGCCGGTGCGCCGCCGGGTGATTTGTATATCGAAATCCATGTACGCAAGCACGAAATCTTTACCCGCGAGGGCGATGACCTGCATTGCGAAGTGCCCATCCGCATCTCACAGGCAGCGCTCGGCGATAGCGTGCGCGTGCCGACCCTGAAGGGCGAGGCGGAAATCCGCATTCCTGCCGAAACGCAAAGCGGCAAAGTGTTCCGCCTGCGCGGCAAGGGCGTGAAGTCGGTGCGCAGCCGCAGCGAAGGCGACCTGTACTGCACGGTGATTGTCGAAACCCCGGTCAACCTCACCAAAGAGCAGAAAGAACTGCTGGAAAAATTCGAGGCCACCTTTGTGGGCGAAGGTGCCCGCAAACACTCGCCGCGGCACAGTACCTTTATGGACGGCGTGAAAAGTTTTTGGGACAGGATGACCGGCTGATTTCGGCAGCTTGCATTGAGGTGTGTTATGGCAGCAGCACTGACTTTGCTGATTCACGGCGCTTATGGGCGCATGGGGCAGGCGCTGTTGCGTCTTGTGGCCGAAGACGGGCGTTTTGCCGCCCCTTTGGCAGTGTCGCGTCGTCAGCCGGTCGAGCGCGTTAGGGATGGCGTGGCTTTTTTTGCGGCCAGTGAGCTGGACGCTGTGCCTGCGTTTGATGTGTTGGTGGATTTCAGTCTGGCCGACGGTTTTGATGAAGTGCTGGCATTGGCGCGCAAGCGGGGCAGAGCATTGGTGTCCGGCACTACGGGATTGTCCAATACGCAGCAGGCAGCATTGCGCGAGGCCGCGGCTGAGATTCCCGTACTTTGGGCCAGCAATTTCAGTATCGGTGTGGCCTTGTTGCAGCGTTTGGTGCGGCAGGCTGCCAGCGCCTTGCCGGGCTGGGATTGCGACATCATCGAGATGCACCACACGCAAAAGAAAGACGCGCCTTCGGGCACCGCGCTGACCCTGGGGCAGGCAGCGCAAAAGGGCGGCGCCACGCCGCATTACGCGGCCATTCGTGCCGGTGATATTGTCGGCGAGCATCTGGTGCAGTTTGCCGGGGCGGGGGAGCGCATTGAGCTGGTGCATCGCGCCAGCAACCGCGATATTTTTGCCCGTGGCGCGCTGCAAGCGGCTGCCTGGCTGGCAGACAAGCCAGCCGGTTTTTATAGCGTGAGTGACCTTTTGGGGCTGGATTCATCCGGGCAATCCGGCTAGAATCCGTCCTCGCCTATATTCCTTACGCCTCCGAAGTTGCAGCCGCACTTCGGCGGTTTTTTGCAACCCTATTTCTGCTCTGGCAGCTCCGGCGGCCAGGCTCTGACACAAGGCGAAGCCCGTGACTGATACAGCAATTCTCGCGCTCGAAGACGGTACTGTCTTCCGGGGCGTTTCCATTGGTGCGCCCGGCCTTTCGGTGGGCGAAGTGGTATTCAACACCAGCATGACCGGCTATCAGGAAATCCTCACCGACCCCTCCTATGCGCGGCAATTGGTGACACTGACCTATCCGCATATCGGCAATACCGGCATGACCGCGCAGGATGATGAAGCCGCCAGGGTGTGGTCGGCGGGCTTGATTGTGCGCGATGTGCCGCGCCGTCCCAGCAACTGGCGCAGTGAAATCTCGCTGCCGGAGTGGATGCAGGCGCGCGGTATCCAGGGGATTGCCGGGATTGATACCCGCAAGCTGACCCGCATGCTGCGCGAAAAAGGCGCGCAGAACGGTGCCATCATGGCAGGCGAAGTGGACGAGGCCGCTGCAATTGAAGCGGCGCGCAAGTTTCCCGGTCTCAAGGGCATGGATCTGGCGCGCGAAGTCACTACGCAAAAGCCGTATGTGTGGACAGAAGGCTCGCTGGATTTGGATGCCAATGCCTTCACCCAGCCTGCCAAACGCTTCAAGGTCGCGGCCTATGACTTTGGCGTGAAGGCCAATATCCTGCGCATGCTGGCCGACCGCGGCTGCGAGGTGCATGTGTTTCCGGCCACCACACCGGCAGCCGAAGTGCTGGCTATCAAGCCCGATGGCGTGTTTCTCTCCAATGGCCCCGGCGACCCGGCGCCCTGTGATTACGCCATCGCTGCCATCAAGGAATTGCTTGCCGCCCGCGTGCCGGTTTACGGCATTTGCCTGGGACACCAGCTGCTGGGGCTGGCGGTCGGCGCCAACACCATGAAAATGCCGCACGGCCATCATGGCGGCAACCACCCGGTGCAGTCGCTGGACAGTGGCCGGGTGCTGATTACCGCGCAAAATCACGGCTTCTGCATTGACGAGGCTACGCTGCCCGCCAATGCCCGTCCCACCCACCGTTCATTGTTTGACGGCACCAATCAGGGCATTGAGCTGACCGATGCCCCGGCGTTTTCTTTCCAGGGACACCCCGAAGCCAGCCCCGGCCCGCATGATGTGGACGGCCTGTTTGACCGGTTTGTGGGGATGATGCGGGACTCGGGACTCGGGACTCGGAGCAGGTCGCTTGAGTATTTCGCATTTTCGCGAGCTGGAGGTCTGGCAATTGGCCATGCTTCTGGCCAAACAGGTCTATCAGGCCACGGCCAGATTTCCGCGCGAAGAACGCTATGGCTTGAGTGCGCAACTGCAGCGCTCGGCCGTTTCGATTCCCTCGAATATCGCCGAAGGCAATGCGCGTGCCAGTTTGAGGGACTATCTTCGCTTTATCTCCATTGCCCAAGGCTCCTGTGCCGAGCTGCAAACACAGTTACTGCTTTCCATTGACCTTTTTCCTGAAGCCGCTTCTATAGTTCAGGAATCCCTTTTCACTTGTGACCGGGTGGGACAGATGCTGCTGCGGCTGCATCAGGCATTGAGTC
>JAUMYP010000031.1:0-10133 GCA_030528565.1 Pseudomonadota bacterium | reverse complement strand
GAGTCCCGAGTCCCGAGTCCCGAATCCCGGACTTTTTGAGCCATGCCCAAACGTACCGACATCAAAACCATCCTCATCATCGGTGCTGGCCCGATTGTTATCGGCCAGGCCTGTGAGTTCGACTACTCCGGCGCGCAGGCCTGCAAGGCGCTGCGTGAGGAGGGCTATCGCGTGGTATTGGTCAATTCCAATCCCGCCACCATCATGACCGACCCGGACATGGCCGATGCGGTGTATATCGAGCCTATCAACTGGCGTTCGGTAGAGAAAATCATCGCCAAGGAGCGCCCGGATGCGCTGTTGCCGACCATGGGCGGGCAGACCGCGCTGAACTGTGCGCTGGACTTGGCCGATAACGGTGTGCTGGAAAACTACGGCGTGGAGCTGATTGGCGCCAGCCGCGAGGCCATCCGCATGGCCGAGGACCGCGAGCTGTTCCGCGTGGCGATGGAAGACATCGGCCTGGAATGCCCGAAGGCAGAAGTGGCGCGCAGCTTTGAGGAGGCGCTGGCAATACAGGCCAAGGTGGGCTATCCGACCATCATCCGCCCGAGCTTTACCCTGGGCGGCACCGGCGGCGGCATCGCCTATAACCGCGAGGAGTTCGAGGAAATCGCCAAGCGCGGTCTGGAGCTTTCGCCGGTGCACGAGATTCTGGTGGAAGAATCGGTGCTGGGCTGGAAAGAGTTTGAAATGGAAGTGGTGCGTGACCGCGCCGATAACTGCATCATCGTGTGCAGCATTGAAAACCTCGACCCGATGGGCGTGCATACCGGCGACTCGATTACCGTGGCGCCGGCGCAGACCCTGACCGACAAGGAATACCAGCGCCTGCGCGATGCCTCCATCGCCGTGCTGCGCAAAATCGGCGTGGATACCGGCGGCTCCAATGTGCAGTTCGGTATCAATGCCAGGACCGGCCGGGTGGTGGTGATTGAAATGAACCCGCGGGTGTCGCGCTCCTCGGCGCTGGCGTCCAAGGCCACCGGCTTCCCGATTGCCAAAATCGCCGCCAAGCTGGCGGTGGGCTATACCCTGGACGAGCTGAAAAACGATATCACCGGCGGCCAGACCCCGGCGAGCTTCGAGCCGTCGATTGACTATGTGGTCACCAAGATTCCGCGTTTTGCCTTTGAAAAATTCCCGACGACCGACGCACGCCTGACCACGCAGATGAAGTCGGTAGGCGAGGTGATGGCGATGGGGCGCAGCTTTCAGGAGTCCATGCAAAAAGCCCTGCGCGGGCTTGAAACCGGCAAGGTCGGCTTTGACCCGACCGGCATTGACTGGCAGAGCGAGGACGGCCTGGCGCGCCTGAAGCGTGAGGTGAAAGAGCCAGGCCCCGAGCGCCTGTTCTATCTGGCCGATGCCTTCCGCGCAGGTCTGACGGTAGAGGAAGTCCACGCGTTGTCATTCGTTGACCCGTGGTTCCTTGACCAGATTGAGGAAATCATCAGCGCCGAGCAGGCCATCGCCCAGGGCGGGCTGGCCGCGCTTTCGGCGGACAGCTTGCGCGCCTACAAGCGCATGGGCTTTTCCGATGCCCGCATCGCGGCGCTGTGCGATACCAATGAGGCCGCCATCCGCGCCCTGCGCCGTGGCTTCGGCATTCGCCCGGTGTACAAGCGCGTGGACTCCTGCGCCGGTGAGTTCGCCACCAGCACCGCCTATATGTATTCCACCTACGAGGAAGAATGCGAGGCGGCGCCGAGCGACAAGGACAAAATCATCGTGCTCGGCGGCGGCCCCAACCGCATCGGCCAGGGCATCGAGTTCGACTACTGCTGCGTGCATGCGGCACTGGCGCTGCGCGAGGATGGCTATGAAACCATCATGGTCAACTGCAACCCGGAAACGGTCAGCACCGACTATGACACCTCCGACCGCCTGTATTTCGAGCCGTTAACGCTCGAAGACGTGCTGGAAATCATCGAACTGGAAAAACCCAGGGGCGTCATCGTCCAGTACGGCGGTCAAACGCCGCTGAAGCTCGCCCGTGCGCTGGAAGCCAATGGCGCGCCGATTATCGGCACCAGCCCGGACTCCATTGACCTGGCCGAAGACCGCGAACGCTTCCAGAAACTGGTCGATGATTTGGGGCTGAAACAGCCGCCCAACCGCACCGCGCGCAGCGCCGAAGAAGCCCTGGTGCTGGCGCGTGAAATCGGCTATCCGCTGGTGGTGCGCCCCAGCTATGTGCTGGGCGGCCGGGCGATGGAAATCGTCCATGCCGATGCCGACCTTGAGCGTTATATGCGCGAGGCGGTGAAAGTCTCCAATGACTCGCCGGTGCTGCTGGACCGCTTCCTCGACAATGCCGTGGAAGTGGATATCGACATCATCGCCGACAAGGACGGCAATGTGCTGATTGGCGGGGTGATGGAGCATATCGAAGAAGCCGGGGTGCACTCCGGTGATTCCTCCTGCTCGCTGCCGCCGTATTCGCTGCCGCGCGCAGTGCAGGACGAGCTGCGCGAACAAGTGCGTGCGCTTGCCAAAGCCCTGAACGTGGTGGGGCTGATGAATACCCAGTTCGCCATCCAGATGGACGAGGACGGCAAGCACACCATTTATCTTCTGGAAGTGAACCCGCGTGCCTCGCGCACCGTGCCGTTCGTCTCCAAGGCCACCGGCCAGGCGCTGGCGAAAATCGCCGCACGCTGCATGGCCGGGCAAACGCTGGCATCGCAGGGCGCTACCGAAGAAATCATCCCCGATTATTTCTCGGTCAAAGAGGCGATATTCCCGTTTGCCAAGTTCCAGGGCGTGGACCCGATTCTGGGGCCGGAAATGCGCTCCACCGGTGAAGTGATGGGCGTGGGGCGCAGCTTTGGCGCGGCTTTTGCGCGTGCCGAGGAGGCGGCCAATATCCGCGCGCCGCAGCCGGGCAAGGCGTTCATCTCGGTGCGCGACCCGGACAAGCAGCGCGTGCTGCCGGTGGCGGGGGAGCTCATCCAGCGCGGCTTCCAGATTGTCGCCACCCGTGGCACGGCCCAGTGGCTGGCCGACAACGGTATTGAATGCGATGTGGTCAACAAGGTGATTGAAGGCCGCCCGCATATCGTTGACCTCATCAAGAACGGCGAAATCACCTATATCGTCAATACCACCGAGGGCAAACAGGCGATTAGCGACTCGTTCTCCATCCGCCGCGAAGCCCTGCAACAGCGCGTGACCTATTCCACCACCATCGCCGGTGCCCGGGCACTACTGCATTCGCTGGATTTCCGCGATACCGGCCCGGTCTGGTCGATTCAAGAACTGCACAAGGAACTGCAACAAGCATGAACCATCCGCCGATTACTGCCGCAGGCGCTGCCCGCCTGCGTGCCGAGCTGGAAGAGCTCAAATCCGTCAAACGCCCGGCCGTGATTGAAGCCATTGCCGAAGCCCGCGCCCACGGCGATTTGAAAGAAAACGCCGAATACGCCGCCGCGCGTGAGCAGCAGGGCTTTATCGAAGGCCGCATCAAGCAACTCGAAGGCGAGCTTTCGCATGCGCAGATTATTGATGTGGCCAAGCTCACCGCTGGTGACAAGGTGGTATTCGGTGCCACCGTGACCTTGCTTGATAGCACCACCGAGCAGGAAGTGACCTATCAAATCGTCGGCGACCTGGAAGCGGACATCAAGCAACGCCTGATTGCCATTTCCTCGCCCATCGCCCGCGCCCTGATTGGCAAACACGAAGGCGATGAAGTCACCCTGGAAGCCCCGGGCGGCACCCACGAGTTTGAAATCCTGGAAGTAAAGTACGTTTGAGTGGCTTGCCCTCTCTCCTGCGAAAGGGAGAGAGGGCGGCTTTTTCATGTTTGACAACTTGTTGAAACATGTACAGAATTATGTACATGGACGCCATCACGTACACCGCCGCAAGAGCCAAGCTCGCCGACACCATGAACCGTGTCTGTGAAGACCATGAGCCGCTTATCATCACCCGCAATGGCGAGCAGTCGGTGGTGATGATTTCGCTGACCGATTATCAGGCGCTGGAAGAAACCGCCTATCTGTTGCGCAGCCCGCGCAATGCCCGGCGTTTGCTGGAATCCATCGCTGCTCTGGAGGCCGGTGAGGGCGTGCAGCGGGAATTGGCTGAGTGAAATTGGTGTTTTCGCCCCAGGCTTGGGATGACTATCTCTATTGGCAGAAAGCCGATAAAAAACTGCTTCAACGCATCAATGGGCTTATCAAGGAAGCCAGTCGCAGCCCGTATCAAGGCACAGGCAAGCCGGAGTCTCTCAAGCACGCACTTGCGGGCTACTGGTCGCGCCGCATTGATGGTGAGCACCGTTTGGTTTACAAGGTAAGCGAAGACGCTTTGCTTATCGCGCAATTGCGTTTTCATTACTGAACCATGCGCAGACCTCCTCATATCAGCTTTCTGCTGCCGCGTGCCAAGGTCTTTGGGGCGCAGCGTTGGGATGCGGCGCTGATGAAGCGGCTGGGGCAGGGCGATGCCAGCCATGTGGCGGCTGGCCGCATGGCGCAACTGGCGCGGCATTTCAAGCTGCCGGGCGATGCTGCAATTTGGCCTTTGGCTGCACTCTCGCGCCAGGCACAGGCCGGAGATGCGGGGGATGCACTGTGGCTGCGTGCCGACCCGGCGTGGATGGTGGTGGATATCAATGGTGTGCGCCTGCTGGGCGTGGGCGAGCCGCTGCAATTGACGCAGGCCGAGGCTGATGCCCTTGCGGCCACACTGACACCGCTGTTTGCCGAAAACGGCCTGTTTTTTGACTGGCCCACGCCCGCCGCGGCCTGGTTGCGCTTGCCTGCGGAAAGCAGCGCCGAGTCATTGCCGCAGTTTGCCGACCCGGCGGATGCGCTCGGCGATGATGTGTTCGAGCATACCGATACCCGCGCCCAAGCCCGCCAGTGGCGGATGCTGGCCGGTGAAATACAGATGCGGCTGCACGGCCATGCGGTGAATCAGGCGCGGCAAGCGCGTGGCCTGCCGCCAGTCAATGCACTGTGGTTCTGGGGCGGCGGTGTACTGCCGCAACAGGCGCTGACGACTCGCCACACAGCGATATATGCCGAAGATAGCCGCATCATGACCTTGGCCAAAATCACCGATACAGCGCAGCCGATGCCGCCACAATTTACCCTTCCCAAGGACGATGCCCTGTTTGATTTCAGCCACCTGCGCGATGCCAAAGCCTTGCAAGAAGCGTGGCTGATGCCCGCACTGGCAGCACTCAAACGAGGGCAAATCGCCAGCCTTGCGCTGGATAGTGAAGATGGTTGCCGCCTGCATCTCACGCGCGGGCAGGCTCTGCGCTTTTGGCGCAAGCCCTGGGTGTGGCCGCAAGCACAACCAGAAGCAGGCATCGAATGAATACTCGCATCCTGCGCCGTCCGCTACCGGAAAACAGCGAGAGTCTGGCCGGACTGCCGCCGCTGCTGCGCCGCCTGCATGGCGCACGCGGCGCACAGGATATGGACAGCGCCCAGCCCCGGCTGGCGCAACTGCCATCGCCCGATTTGATGAAGGGCATGGCGGAGGCCGTCGCGCTGCTGCATGCGGCCATCCGCCGCGATGCCCATATCCGTGTGGTGGGCGATTTTGACTGCGATGGCGCGACCGGCTGCGCGCTGCTGATGCGCGGCCTGAAAATGCTGGGCGCGCGGCAGCTCAGCTTTGCCGTGCCCGACCGCCAGCGGCATGGCTATGGCCTGAGTCCTGCCCTGGTAGAAGAACTGGCCGCCGATACGCCGGAACTCATCCTCACCGTGGATACCGGCATCGCCTGCGTGGCCGGTGTGGCCGCCGCCCGCGCCCGCGGCATGCAGGTCATCGTCTGCGACCACCACCTGCCGGGGCCGGCGCTGCCTGCGGCCGATGCCATCGTCAATCCCAACCAGCCCGGCTGCGGCTTTCCCTGCAAGGCGCTGGCCGGTGTCGGCGTGGCGTTTTATCTGCTGCTGGCCTTGCGTGCGCAACTGCGAAAACAGGGAGAGGCCACGGGTGAGGCAGATTTGGGCAGCCTGCTGGATTTGGTGGCGGTTGGCACCGTGGCCGACGTAGTGCCGCTGGATACCACCAACCGCGCCCTGGTGGCTGCCGGTTTGCGCCGCATCCGCCAGGGCAGGGCGCAGCCCGGTGTGCGGGCGCTGATTGATGCTGCCAAGCGTCAGCAGGCCATGCTCACGCCTGCCGATATCGGCTTTGCTGTTGCCCCGCGTATCAATGCCGCCGGGCGGCTGGAGGACATGACCCTCGGCATCGCCTGCCTGCTCAGCAATGACATGCGCGAGGCCGGGCAACTGGCGCAGATGCTCTCGGACATCAACCAGGAGCGCCGGCAATTACAGGCACAGATGCTGCACGATGCCGAAAGCCTGCTGGCAGGCACCGACCTGGGACAGATGGATGCGCAGCTTGCCATCAGCCTGTACCAGCCGCATTGGCACCCCGGTGTGGTGGGGCTTGTGGCTTCCAATGTGAAGGAAAAACTGCATCGCCCGGTGATTGCCTTTGCGCCTGCGGCAGAGGGCAGCGAAGAACTACGCGGCTCGGCGCGCTCCATCAGCGGCTTTCATATCCGCGATGCGCTGGCCTGGGTGGATGCCCATCACCCCGGGCTTATCAGCCGCTTTGGCGGTCATGCCATGGCCGCAGGCTTAAGCCTTGCGCGAGAAAATCTGCAAGACTTTAGCCTCGCCTTTGAAGCCGCCGCGCAAGTCCTGCTGCCGCATGAAAGCCTGCAAAAGCACATCCTGAGCGATGGCGAACTGGCTGCTGGAGATTTCAATATCGCCACCGCCATCCTGCTGCGCGACGGCGGCATCTGGGGGCAGCACTACCCCGAGCCATTATTCGATGGGGTATTTGAGGTGCTGGACTGGCGGGTAGTGGGCGAGAAACACCTGAAACTCACCCTGGCCTGCGCCGGGCAGCGGCTCAATGCCATCCATTTCGGCGGCTGGGACGGCAGCCCGCCACAAAACCGCCAACATATCGCCTATCGCCTGACCCCGGACGACTGGCGCGGCGGCGACGCCATCCAGCTTATCGTCGTGCATCGTGAGGCAGTGGAATAGGAGCTTGTTATTCCCTGTCTGTGCTGACAGTACGACATATCTTTTTGCCCCCATGTATGCGCAATTTGTTTGTGCATCGGGCAGTGCTTGTTATATTGCTTTACGCCAGTTCCTGTGCAGAAAAGCGCATCCATGTCAGCGTGTCCAGCCATATGCCCGGCATTATCTTGGCCAGCCAGACTGATATTTGCCGTTGGTTGCCCGCAGTCTTCAAGCCCCCGTTGATACGGCTGAAAATTTGGCATTGGCTGCCCGCAGCCCCCAAACCAGTTGCACGAAAGCAATATTGTTGATTAACGGTTCATCACCAATAATCAGCCAATAACCCACGCCATCCACCCAGAACATAATCAGGGTTGTGGTAGGCAGCAGCATATCGATGTCATTATGGAAAGATACTGCACGCCCGTTACCAGTCCAGCCACGTTGCCGTTGCCGTTGAACAAAATCGGCAAACTCTGCAGCTGCCGCACAAAGTGCCTCAGCTTCGCTCTCCGAGTAGCCTACTCGGGCCAAACAAAATCCATCATTGGATGCCAATGCCGCTGTACGACTGCCAGAGAGCCCGGCAATAGCGTGTGGCAAATAGTTATCGAGATTGGCATCAGTCGCACGCAGTGGCTGAAAAACCTCATGGAGCCAACCTTTGGCCAGAGCTTCTGAAAGAAACATCTCATTCCCTTCATCGGCTGCCAGCCAAGCACTGCGCAACGGAGCATCGGCCTCTGCCATTAGTGTTTGCAATCGCATACTGATATTGTCCGGGACAGCTTCGGCATAGGCTCGCAATGTACCTATTGGTGTCAACATCAGGTATGGCTCGACAATCACATCAGACATGACAGTACTCTCTTAATCCAGTGTCGGGAAAAATCAGACGCTACTTAAACACTCTGGATGTCAAATTCTTAACCGGCTCCCAATCCTATCAGGATGTTAAGTCCTACCATCAGCTGGCTCGTATCCATTCTAAAATGTCCAGGCTGGGAATCCCATTGTTTGCAGATGAACTCGTAAGGTGTGGGGTCGTTCAGGGGCTTGGGTTTCGCCTGGCTAGAGAAGGCGAGGGCTGTGGAAGAATTGCGAGCGCAAGCTCAACACCAGCTTGCAGTCCCTTTGCTTGGCACTCCTGGCAGGACTCAAAAGATTGCGAATAAACGCTTGTGAAAAATGGCAGACATTTCTGTCTGCCATTTGCGTTGGAATCAGCCCTGGATTTTGGCCAGTTCCCGCTCACGCAGTTCACGGCGCAGAATCTTGCCGACATTGGTTTTTGGCAGCTCATCAAGAAACTCGATGTGGTGCGGGCGCTTGTAGCCGGTCAGGTTTTCCTTGGCATAGCGTTTGACATCAACCAATGTCAGCGCCGGGTTCTTTTTGACAATGAAGACTTTTACCGTTTCCCCGGAGCGTTCATCCGGGACGCCAATGGCAGCAATTTCGGCAATGCCGGGCATGGCGGAAAGTACATCTTCGATTTCGTTGGGATAGACATTGAAGCCGGAGACCAGAATCATGTCTTTCTTGCGATCGACGATATACACATAGCCGGTAGGTTCGATACGCGCCATATCGCCGGTATGCAGCCAGCCCTCATCATCCATCACCTTGGCAGTTTCGTCCTCGCGCTGCCAGTAGCCACGCATTACCTGCGGGCCCTTGACGCATAGCTCGCCGACTGCTTCGCCATCCATCGGCAGGGTATTGCCATCCTCATCCTTGATGCAGACCAGGGTGGAAGAAATCGGCAGACCAATGGCGCCGTTGTAATCGGCCAGGTCCAGCGGATTGATGCAGACCGCAGGCGAGGTTTCGGTGAGTCCATAGGCTTCAGCCAGCGTGCAGCCGGTGGCTTTTTTCCAGCGTTCGGCCACACTGCGCTGTACGGCCATGCCGCCACCGAGCGAGAGCTTGAGTGCAGAAAAATCCACCTGCTCGAATCCTGGTGTATTGAGCAGGCCGTTGAACAGGGTATTGACCCCGGTGATGGCGGTGAATTTGTGCTTTTTGAGCTCTTTGACAAAGCCCGGCATATCGCGCGGATTGGTGATGAGGACGTTCTTCGCCCCCAGCTCCACAAAGGTCAGCGCGTTCGCGGTCAGCGCAAAGATGTGATACAGCGGCAGCGCGGTGATGATGATTTCTTCACCATCCTTGGCGTTTTCGCCAATCCAGGCGCGCGCCTGCAACATATTGGCGACCAGATTGCGGTGGGTCAGCATCGCGCCCTTGGCAACCCCGGTGGTGCCGCCGGTGTATTGCAAAAAGGCAAGATCCTGCCCGGTAATGTCCAGCTTGGGCAATGCACCGCTTGCCGCGCCTTTGGCCAGCGCATCGCGGAAGCGTACTGCTCCGGCGATGTGATAGGCGGGCACCATTTTTTTGATGTGCCTGACCACGAAGTTGACCAGCCAGCCCTTGAGGCCACCCAGCATGTCGCCAAGTCCGGTAGTGACCACATGCTTGACTTCGGTATTGGCGATGATGTCGGCCAGGGTGTGGCCAAAATTATCGACGATGACGATGGCAGTAGTACCGGAGTCGCGCAGTTGATGCTGCAATTCGCGCGCGGTGTACAGCGGGTTGACATTCACGACGGTCAGGCCGGCACGCAAGATGCCGAAAGTGGCAATGGGCTGTTGCAGGCAGTTGGGCATCATCACTGCCACACGCTCGCCCTTCTTCAGCCCCAGCACATTGCTCAGATAAGCGGCAAATTGCTGGCTTAGCTGGTCGAATTCGTCATAGCTGATTTCCTTGCCCATGCTGTGAAAAGCGGGCTTGTGCCGGAAGCGGTCAATGGCTTTGCCAACCACGGCATTGATGGAGGCATAGGCGTCCGGGTCAATTTCGTGCGGGATGCCTGCGGGATAGTGGGCCAACCAGGGACGCGCTGCATGATTCATTCGATTTCCTGCACAAAATTGTTGAATGCCTGATTTCATCATGCAAAGCCAAATATCAGCAAGCATTCTTGCTGCTGCGCTGCAGCAGATGTTGAGATTCGGGCACAAAAAAACCGGCGATTGCCGGTTTTTATTCCTTTGGTGGGCAGTGCAGGGATCGAACCTGCGACCCTTGCCGTGTGAA